>CAZVZJ010000013.1:0-67539 GCA_964631055.1 uncultured Marinicella sp. | reverse complement strand
ATCAGTGCAGCTTCAGCTGGATTTTTCGGCAGTGATCGTGGTGATGCCGTGGTGAAAGCAGGGAGTGCTCGAGCGTTCCGTGAGCCAGGAATTGATTTTCCGGGTTTGCCAGGCTTACCTGTTTTTGATGGAAATCCTGAATTAATTGAAATGAGTGTAGAAGGCTTGACTTTGCCTTTCCAAGCTTTATCTGCAGGTACTGAAGTGTCAATGAAAGGTGTTATAACCTTTGGTTTTGGCGATTATGAATTACAACCTTCTGAGCTTAATATCATCAATGAAAATGTGATTCCTGGAGCAGTTAGAGAGGCTGTGGGTGATGAAGTAACTGTGGCATCAGCTAATTTATTCCGCTTATTCAATGATGTAGATGATCCAGGTACTGCTGATGATGACCAGATTGCTGATCCGGCTGAGTACGCGGTCCGGTTGACGAAACTGGCTAAATACTTTATAGAAGATTTGAATGAACCAACAATCATTGCATTACAGGAAGTTGAAAATACTTCAGTACTACAAGATCTAGCGGCAGCCATCAGTAATGCTGGTGGTGCTTCCTACATACCAACTCTGATTGAAGGTAATGACGTAGGTGGCATTAATGTGGCTTACCTTTACCAAGCAGGTTCATTGAGTAACATAACTGTCACTCAATTAGGTGCAGCTGAGATCAACCCATTTGATGGCTCATTGTTACATGACAGACCTCCTTTGCGTTTGGAAGCAGATGTGAATTTAAGTGCCGGAACACAGCCTTTGAATTTATTGGTGGTGCATTTACGTTCTCGTTCAAGTATTGATGATGCCACAGACGGTGATCGTGTGAGAAATAAACGTTTTAACCAAGCCAATTCTGTGGCTGTCATGGTGGATGATATCTTGACTGAAGATCCTGAAAAACCCTTATATGTTTTGGGTGATTTCAATGCATTTGAATTCAGTGACGGTTATGTCGATGTGATTGGACAAATTACCGGTGAGGCGGTTGAGGCAGATAATTTGTTGTGGGCAGCACCGCTGTTTGCGGCTTCACCTTTGACCCAAGCTGTGCAAACTGTACCAACTGATCAACAATATTCATTTATTTTTGGTGGCAGTGCGCAGGTGTTGGATAATGCCATTATGAACGATGCTGGCTTGATGAGTTTAGTGGAAATGCAGTTTGTGCGTGGACAAGCTGATGCTGGACTTGATTTTGAAGTGGATGACACAACATCATTAAGGTCTACCGATCATGACGGTTTTGTTTTATATATATTGACTGATAATGATTTGATATTTAAAAATGGTTTTGAATAAAGCTACGGTCAATATCTGATCAAAAAAGCCTGTGTGATTGCACAGGCTTTTTTTTGGACATGATTATTAAGTTTGATCAAACAGAGCTTTTAATTGTTTGTGTCAGGTGGTTATTCGCTGGTGGTTAATTCAACCACTTCTTTTTTAGCCGAAACTTGAATGGTCATTAAAAGTTGCTCTTGGTTAATATCACTCAGGTTGTCTACAGCGTCAGTTACTTTGCCTATAACTTGAAAAGTCTGGGTGTTTAGGTCGAACGACCACAACTGGTTTGCATCGTTGATGTCGTAAATGGTGTTACCATTGATCACAAATGATTTGGCTTTTCCACCTTGCTGTTTTAATGGTTTAATCAATTGAGGTTCTACAGGTCCAGGTTGCCAAAATTGTTTTAAGCGATCTTTGTAAATGAACCTGCCATCATCACTTTTGAGAGCCCACAGTGCTTTTTGATCTGCTGCTTCATTCAATTCCATGTTATCTAAATTGTATTCAACAATCTTTAAGGCACCTTGAACCCTTATAAGTACTAAGGCAGTGTCGTTTTTACTGTCCCATTGAAACAGTATCAAAACAGGGTGTTCAAGTGGGTATGTTTGTTGTTTCGAGTCTAGATATACTTGAGTCAGAACATTGTTTGCATTGACTAAAATGCTCTTACCATCAGCAGCCCAGTCTAAACCGCCTATAGAAGTATCTGTTGGAAAATATGTCAGCGGTTTGGAATCGACCCTGTCACTTATCCAAAGCTGTTGATCTCCAGAGCGTTCAGAGCTGAATGCTATTAAATCACCATTGGGTTGGAATTTGGCCTGCCCGTCACCTAAATTAGTTCGTTGAAAACTGGGGTATTGTGCAGTTGGGTTGAAACTGCTTTGATTGGTTATTTCATCAAGTGTTAATAGCACAATGTCGCTGTCATATGGGCCTTTAAGCATGAGCATGCTTTCCCCGTTAGGGTGAAAAATGGGTTGTGCCATTCGATCGGCAAAAGGTAGGCTAATCTTAGTGACTTGACCTTCATAAGAAAGGTTAAAAAGCTGTCTGCCGGTACTGAAAATAAGTTGTTGATTTAAAGGGTTGAAGGTTGGATTAATCAGTCTGAATTGAGGAATGTCATCTGTAATGGCTATTTGATTACTAGAAAGCAAGCGGCCATCTGGTGTGAGCATATCAATATATTGCTGATCATCATTATGGATGCTGGTGACAGCAATCAAGTCTTCTTGAGAAGAGTAAGTAAAATTGATTACAGTGCCATCTTTCAGCTCATATAAATCGGTACTTTCATTTTCATTTTTTGAGTAGCTGATTAATTTCCAGCGATTCGATTTTCTTTGCAGCATGGCAATGCAACCATTGTTAAGCCAAATTGGCTTTCTGACATCTGAATTTTGGCACTGAAGAATGAGTTTGGGGTCTTGGGGGGTCGTTAGTGCCTGATCAAAATCTAGACTGACTAAATCGTAACAGTTTCTTTGTGTTACGGGTTCATTACATGCTTCGGTGGCTAAAAAAACCAACTCCTTACCGTCTTCAGAGAAACTATGTGCGCCATAAGCACCCCAGTCCTTGGTTAATTGGAACTCTTGTTGTGTTTTGAGGTTTTTAGCCCACAGTTTATTGACGCACATTTTATCTAAATAGCGATTGAAAACGATATAGTCACCATTGGGTGAGTAGTTGGCATCAAATTCCTTGTCATCAGTAGCTGTTAACGAACGTATGGTGTTGAAGGTTAATGTTTTTGGTGATTCAGAATGGAAGTACTGATACATCAGCCAAGTTAAAAGCAAAAATCCGATCAAGCCGAAAGTCAATTTCAATAACGGTGAGGGTGTTTTAGGGTCGGTAGATGTATTTAAAGCACCATTGTTTTTAGTGATGTTAATGTCTGTTGGTGCTGGATCTTTGGTCCACTTGACATCTGATTCTAGGCTGTATCCTTTTTTGGCATGGGTTTTGATATAGGTTTGATTTTTACCATCATCACCCAATGCTTTTCTTAATTGTGCAATGCTTCTTTGTAAAGTATTGGGTGAAACCACAGAACCCTGCCAAACATGATTGAGCAAAGCGTCATGGCTGACGACTTGGCCTTTGTTTTCAGCCAGATAAGTCAGAACTGCCAGTGCTTTGGGAGCAAGTATTTGTGGTTGTCCTTTTTGAGTGATTTGGTTTCTGGATAAATCAATGAAGAAATCATCCACCCAATATTGTTTAGTCATATGACCTCTTATATGGATAAGGATTGTTGTTTAAATCAAGGTTTTAGCCTGATTGATCATCTTGGCTTTCAATTAAATTGTAACTAAGTTTGGTTTTTTAACCAATTGATATTTAAACAATAATCCCAAATCAGGTAGAAATCAGACAGAAGTCATAAGGACGTCAGGTGTTTTAATTTTTCTCCTTCTACAATTAATTTTTTAGTCGAAATAACTGAACCTGTCTTTGAAGACAGATGTTCTTATGTGTAGAGAGAAATTTATGAATATAAAGAAAAGTTTGATTTTATGTTTTTTGCTGTTACAGGTTTTCATTGCAGTTAAGGCCAGTAAACTAAGTACTGTTTTGGCAGAACACAGTGAGCCAGTAGTTACCTTAGGCAAAATATCATCACTTCAATCAAAAGTATTAAATAAAACCATTCCACTGTCAATCCACTTACCTGAGAACTATGACAGTTCCAAAAAAACCTATCCCGTGTTTTATATGTTGGGCTCACATTACCGAGCTCGGTTTGCGATGTTAGCATCTACACTGGATTATATGGGCGAGACCCAAATCCCAGAGATGATTATCATTGGGATAGATTTCCCCGAAGGTAATCGAATTTTGTTACCAACCAGGGAAAACCAAGACACCACCATTCCGGATGGTTATATTAACTTCTTTGAGACAGAGCTGATGCCTTATGTTGATAATAAATACCGAACTGCACCATTCACCATGCTTTATGGCGGTTCTAACAGTGGATTTTTCAGTATTTACACACTACTGAACAAACCTCTTCTTTTTAATGCCTATTTAGCAAGCAGTCCATCCCTTAGCCACATCCCAGAAGTACTTCAACAAAAAATAAAAACAGGTCCGTTAAAAACCCTTGCGGAAAAAAGGTTTCTCCACATTATTTACAGCGATGATGATTTTCCAGGCGATACACCAGATACTGTTTCTGAATTTTCTCATGTTTTAGCGGAGCATAACTTCGACCATTTTACCTATAAAGTGGAAAAATTGATCAACCAGGGTCATGTGCCAGCAATGGATTTCATAAAGTTTCTTCTCGCGTTATACCCTGATTTTAATCCATTAGAAAACTTAGACACTTTGGATAAGGTAACACAGCATTTCGATAAGTTGTCTAAACGATACGGGTATGAAATCCAGCCACCTATATCGATGGTATTTAACCTGGGTGCTGACATGATCATTAGCAAGGAATTAGTGGTTGCAGAAAAAATCTTTAAATATTCTTTACACGTTTACCCCGAAGCTAAGGAGTCTCATGTCGGCATGGGGGTTGTACGGAGAGAACAAGGCCAGCTTGATAATGCCAAAGCCATGTTCGAAAAAGCATTGACAATTGATCCTGATTATTCACTTGCCAAGAGTTTACTACAAAGGCTTGAGAGCTCAATGTCTGCCGAATAATTAGAACCACTGATTCCTTATCTATACAGTTTTTTGCTTGACTACACTGTTTATTTTAATGAGGTAAATGAGTCAAAGATAAACATAAATAGGATTGAACAGGCGTATAGATGACGGCATTAACAATGACAATATGGAGAGAACAAGAATGATTATAAATTTTAAACCCAAACTTTCATTCATGGCGGCATTACTAATGAGTGTTGCTTGTGTTGCTAACGAAAATCCAGAAAAAAGTAGGGATCTCGCGCCAGAGGCTCTATCTGGCCAAATTAAAAATGGGTTTTGGAAAAATCCCAACGTGAATTATGTGGCGACAGAGTGGCCCATCGATGATGCCGACCTTAAATTCTGGGATGTTCCTGAACTTGAGAAAGCGTTTATTGATACAGCACCAATGGACAGAAATGACGGGCTTATCGTTGGTGAGTTGGGCGTTGATGGAGGAGGTGATAAAGACATGCTTGTTAAACTGGCTGAGGAGATCGCCGAGGGCCAACACGATAAAATCGACAGTTTGCTGATCGCCCATAAAGGTAAACTTGTATTTGAATCTTATTATTCATGGGGTCGCATAAACTTGACCCATCCACAGGCGTCAGCGACCAAGACTTACACTGGCTTGGCACTCGGCCGTGCAATCCAGCTGGGTTATCTAAATATGTCAGACCTGGAAAAACCCATTGCCAGTTTTCTGAAAGATCTGGATCCGAGCACATTTATTGAAGGAGCAGATAGAATTACTTTACGCCAAGCACTGACCATGACTACAGGTATTCGCATCAACGATGAAAACACAGAAAAAATGCAGAAAAATCCACATGCACTCAAAGGTCAGGGAGAGGTTCAAGCGATGTTTGAATACAGTGACCCCATTACCGCAGAATCAGAAAAATTTGCATACAGTGCTGGGCCTCAATTGGTGATGCAAGTCATTGAGGCGGTGGTACCAGGTACTGCTGAAGATTTCATCAAAAACGAATTTTTGGGCAAAATGGGCATAACAACTTATCGCTGGTTGCCTGGTGAGAGTGGCCTGCCAGCTGGAGGGTGGAAATTGAGTATAACATCACGTGCCATGGCGAAAATTGGCACCTTGGCTATGAATAAAGGCAAATGGAATGGTAAACAGCTGATTCCGGCAGCCTTTATGACGCAAGCGATCCGCAGGCTCAACTATTCTGCCGAAGATGTTGAGGTCTTCGGAGGTGGTAAAGATGTCTCTAATCAGGGTTACGGCTACTTCTGGTGGAGTGGAGATTTGAAAGTTGGCGATAAAAGCTATTTCAGTGCATCGGCTCAGGGCGGTGGTGGCAATTATATCATTCTGATCCAAGAGCTTGAATTGATGGTGGTGGTTACAGGTCATGAAAGGCACCCCTCAACTTTACAGATAACGGCGGAAAGAATTTTGCCAGCATTTATTCAAGATGAATTTCCAGTACTCGAAGGCCCTTATCTTGGTCAAAAACCACCGGGCTTAACTCCTGAAGTTTTTGCTTCTGATATTGTCACTACAGAATATTATGAATTTAATGGTGTCTTTACACCTGATATGAAAGAGTTTTATCTCATTAGGCAAGGTGGCAAATATGAAAAGCCTACACTAGTTGTTTTTCGCCAAAAAAATAACCAATGGCACGAGTCAGTTATATCACCTAGGGCGGGAACTCCTTTTATCTCTCCTGATGGTAAGACCATGCATTTGGGCAGAAGCTATAAAGAACGTATCGGAACGGGCTGGTCAGAGAAGAAAAGTCTTGGTTCGCCTTTCAAAGACATACCGATCATGCGTCTTACTGCCTCCTCAAAGGAAACTTATTTTTTCGACGAATTTAAAAAAGACTTTACAGGTTCAATTCGCTATTCACGTTTAATAGATGGCAAATATGAAGAGCCAAAATTACTTAGCAAAAAAATTAATACCGGCAAAAGTTTTCACCCTTTCATAGCACCAGATGAGTCTTATTTAATATTTGATGGTAAAAGAGCAGGAGGATATGGTGATTCTGACATCTATATCAGCTTTAAACAACAAGGCGGCTCATGGGGCGATGCAATAAATTTGGGAGATAAGATAAATACAAGTGCTTGGGAAGCCGCTGCAAGTGTCACGCCGGATGGTAAGTATCTTTTTTTCAATCGGAATATGGGAACAGGTAAGTATGAAAATGTAGACATATTCTGGGTGGATGCGCAAATTATTGAAACACTTAGACCAAACTAAGAAAACGTCATTGAGAAATGATTTACGTTAACAACTTTGTCGTGCATTGTTTTCCTGCGACTTGTGTTATACATCAACCATAAATCAGCTTTGATATTGAGAGAATCTTATTTACGTGCTTATCTTTCTAGACATCAAAATCGCATGTTCCTTGATTTTTTTACCATTGACGTCGGTGTATTTATAATAGTTTTTTCTTTTTCCAATGGGCTTGAAATCCAACTTTTGGTATAAGTTGATGGCGGCTTGATTGCTTTCCCTGACTTCTAACCACATGTGTTTGGCGTGGTTGATGCGACAGATTAAAAAAAGCCTTTTCATCATTTGGGTGGCTAAAGACAGACGCTGAAACTTTGGGTTAACGCCAATATTGAGTAAGTTCGATTCTTCAAAGCCAATCATCATTAAGGCGTAACAACTGATTTCACCGGGGTGTTCTGAACATTCACCTTTAAGGCACTGATAACCCGCTTGGATACAGTCATACATGACTTTAGTTGACCAAGGGTTGGGGTAGATTTGCTGCTCAATTTGCATGATTTGAGCTAGATCTTTTAATTCAATGGGGCTGAATAATAATTTAGATTTCACTTTATGGGTTAATTTTATGATGACTTGATGGGTATTAACAATAGCAGTGATTATACGTTTTTTCATCGAAAATATAGCAATACCTTGTTACTTTCCACGCAAATCGTTGATTTCTGTTAATTATGCATGACCACCTGTGGTTATAAAAAAAGCAATGAGGTAACATACACTTTTCGAAGAAAACCTATTCCAATAATTGAAATTCAATGATACATTTATTACGTAATGTGCATGTTTATGCACCTGAAGATTTAGGTCTATGTCACGTTTTGGTAGCTGCGGGTAAAATTGTTGGTGTGAGTTCAAAACCACCTACAATTGATGAAGATTTGTTGGCTTCAAATACCGATTATGCAGGCCAAAAACTGATTCCTGGTTTAATTGACGGACATGCACACATTACTGGTGGTGGTGGCGAAACAGGTTTCAACAGTAAAGTGCCTGCGGTACATTTAAGTGAATACACCCGAGCTGGTGTGACCACTGTAGTGGGATTGTTAGGTACTGATGATTTAACCCGAACAACTTCATCATTGGTGGCCCAGGTATACGCACTGAGGGAATCAGGATTAAGTGCCTATTGCTACACCGGTGGTTATCATGTGCCATTAACCACATTGACTGAGTCGGTTAGGTCAGACATCGTGCATATTGAACCGATTTTGGGTGTGGGCGAGTTGGCCATATCAGATCACCGCTCCAGTCAACCCACCTTTGATGAAGTAGCTAGAATTGCTGGTGATTCCCATGTAGCAGGTTTGATGACTGGCAAGGCAGGAATCGTACATTTTCACCTTGGTGATGGCGAAAGAGGTATGGACTTGATTAATGACCTATTGGCAAAAACAGAAATTCCAGCCAGAACTTTGAATCCAACACACTGTAACCGTAAAAAAGCGTTATTTAAACAAGCTTGTGAACTGAGTCATAAAGGTTGTTATATTGATGTCACTGCATTTCCAGTGGCTGAGGGAGAAGATGGTTTAAATGCTGTTGATTCATTTAAGCTGTATAAGGAAACAGGCTGCCCAATGGAGCGATTAACCATTTCGTCAGACGGTGGTGGTTGTTTGCCACATTTTGATGAACAGGGTGAGTTACTGCATATGGATTTTGGGCGTAATTCAGCGTTAAGTGAAACGTTAACAGAGTTGTTGTTTGAGGGCTTTGCCCCTGATCAAGTTGTGCCCGTATTTACGGCAAATGTTGCCAACCTGTTGCGGTTGAAGCAAAAGGGGCGAATTGGTGTGGGATACGACGCTGATTTAGTTATTTTAGATAAAGACAATCACATTCAAGATGTAATGGCCCTGGGCCAGTGGCATCAAAAGAACCACCAGACACTGGTTTTTGGTGGGTTTGAAAAACAATAAAGTTAGATAAGGAAAATTTATGTGTCCTGCAAGAGATGATAATGAAGTTGGTCGAGGCTGGGTTATACCCATCGGTGGTGCAGTAGAAAAAGAAAATGACCCTGTCATTTTAGAAAAATTCTGTCAGCTTTCTGGTGGAGATTCAGGAAATATTTTAGTTATTCCGACCGCTTCCGAATTAGAAGAAACTGGTCCTGACTATGTGAAACTATTCGAATCTATGGGCGCCTCATCTAAGTTCATTCCAGTAGATCAACGAGAGGATTGTTTTAAACAAGAAATTCAAGATGCTTTGGCCAAAGCGACGGGTATTTTTATTACAGGTGGAAATCAACTGCGCCTTTCAACCATTCTTGGCGGTACCCCTGTAGCGAAAATGATACGATCAATGAATGCAGCAGGGGTTCATGTGGCTGGGACTTCTGCAGGAGCCGCGATCATGTCGGAGCACATGATAGCTGGTGGTCGCAAAGGGCCGACGCCCAGAGAAGATGGTGCGACCATGGCACCTGGACTGGGTTTAACCAATAAGGTTATCATTGATCAGCATTTCAGACAAAGAGATCGCATCGGTCGTTTAATGAGTGCCTTGTCTTATAATCCATTTGTGTCCGGTATTGGCATTGATGAGGATACCGCCGCTTTCATCAACCCTGATGGCATCTTTGAAGTGGTCGGTTCTGGGGCAATTACCGTAGTTAACCCTGATCAGTTATCTCATTCTTCAATGCATGATGCACGCCATCGAGACTGTATTACATTGATTGGAATGAAGCTTCATGTGTTAGCCAGTGGGGCAAAATATGACATCAATACACGTGAAGCTTTTGCACCTGATTAATTAGTTATGTAATGAACCTAGGTAATGGGAAGGAGTTGTGATATAAATATTGTCATATCAAGTCTAAATTCATGGACCTGATGAAAATAATAAAAATAAAAGTGAGGAATTAATGAAAATATTAACCACCAATGTCTATGTCGGCCCCAATTTATATGCTCATTTTCCAGTCATCAGACAACAAATTGACTTGGGGGTGTTGGAGCACTGGCCAACAGCAAAACTAGGAGAATCTTTTATCAATGCCTATTTAAAGGCATTGCCTGGATTGGCTGAACATGGTTGTTCTTATGGGGAGCCTGGTGGGTTTATCAGGCGCTTACGTGAAGATGAAGGAACATGGTTGGGACATGTGTTAGAACACACGGTGATTGAATTGCAAGCCATGGCAGGATCGGATGTGACTTTTGGAAAGACCCGTTCAATAGAAGGTCAGCCTGGTTGTTATAACATGGTTTTTGAATATAAACAAAGGGACGTGGGCCTTGCAGCGGCCAAATTGGGTCGTCAATTACTCTTTAGCTTAATGCATAGTGAGCTTAAAGCAGAGTTGCAAGAATTTATTGAAGACGATTTTGATTTTGAAGAAGACTTGAATCATTTCATTCGGTTTGCTCAACGCAAAGAATTGGGCCCAAGTACAGCATCCATAGTTAAAGCGGCAGAAGAAAGAAACATTCCTTGGTTGCGTCTCAATGAATATTCATTGGTTCAATTTGGGCATGGTAAATATCAACAAAGGATACAAGCCACCATCACCAGTAAAACCACTAACATTGCGGTAGAAATTTCCTGTGATAAGGAAGACACTCATAATTTGCTGCGCGATTTGGGTTTGCCATTACCAACTCAGAGTATGGTTTATTCAGAAGCAAAGGCTGTACGTGCTGCTCGTAGAATGGGCTATCCGGTGGTTGTTAAACCATTGAATGCCAACCACGGGCGAGGTATTACTATTGATATCAGCACTGATGAAGAAGTTGAAGCTGCATTTCAATTTGCTCGAGAAAAAGGAACCTCAAGAGCTGTGTTGATTGAGTCATTAATTTTAGGTTTTGATCATCGCATGTTAGTGGTTAATGGTGAATTGGTTGCAGTGGCTAAGCGAGTACCTGGGCATGTGGTTGGCGATGGTAAAAACACCATAGCTGAGTTGATTGAATTGGTGAATCAAGACCCCAGACGGGGTGTTGGTCATGAAAAAGTTTTGACTATGTTGGAATTAGATAGGCAGGCGGAAAAACTGATGACAGCAGCAGGTCATAATGCAGATTCGGTATTGCCTGAGGGTGAAGTATTTTTCTTACGCTCAACTGCTAACTTATCAACTGGAGGCACTGCCATAGATTTAACAGATGAGGTGCACCCTGACAATCGAGCTATGGCGATTCGTGCTGTAATGGCAGTTGGTTTAGATGTGGGCGGCGTTGATTTTTTAACCCAAGATATCAGCCAATCCTACAAAGAAATTGGAGGTGCCATTGTTGAAGTAAATGCAGCGCCAGGTTTTCGAATGCATGTGGCTCCATCCGAAGGCCAGCCCCGTGATGTGGCAGGCAAAGTAATGGATATGTTATTTCCACCAAGCACACCAAGTCGAATTCCTATTGCTGCCATTACTGGTACCAATGGTAAAACCACCACTTCAAGGATGCTCTCTCACGTTTTAAAAATTGCAGGCCATCATGTAGGCTCTACGTCTACAGATGGTGTTTATATTGATGGACATTTGACTGTGAAAGGCGATATGACTGGGCCCATGGCAGCCAATATTGTTTTACGTGATCCAACTGTTGATGTGGCTGTAATGGAAACAGCTCGAGGAGGAATTTTGCGTGCTGGTTTAGGTTATAACTATGCCAATGTATCTGCTTGCTTAAATATTGCTTCGGATCATTTAGGCATAAAAGGTGTTGATACCTTAGAGCAATTGGCGGAAATTAAGAGGGTGGTTGTTGAAGTTGCTGAAGATACAGCGGTGTTAAATGCGGATGATCCACACTGTCTACAAATGGCTGATTATACCCGTGCTAAAAAACTGTGTTATGTGACCATGAATCCAGCTCATACATTGGTTAAAGAACACATCAAACAAGGTGGCACAGCTGTTGTGTTAGAACAAGGTATCAATGGTGATATGATCACGATTTATGATTCTGGCAGCCACATACCTTTATTATGGACTCATCTGATTCCTGCGACCATTGAAGGCAAAGCTGTTCACAATGTACAAAATGCCATGTTTGCCAGTGCCATGGCATTTGCTATGAATATTGACTTAGAGCAAATCCGCCATGGATTAAGAACTTTTGACACCTCTTTCTTCCAAGCCCCTGGTCGCATGAATCAATACGATGAGCATCCGTTTAAAGTTATTCTAGATTATGCTCATAACCCAGCAGCCATAAATATGGTATGCCAAACCATAGATAGGTTTGAAGTCATGGGTCGAAAGATTTGTGTTTTAGCTGCTCCGGGTGACCGACGTGATGAGGACATCAATGCGATTGCAGATGAGGCAGCTGGCCATTTTGATTGTTATGTTTTAAAAGCCGATGACAACCGGAGAGGTCGAGATCTACAAGAAGTGCCTCAGATGCTAAGGAAGCAATTAATCAAAAAGGGTGTGACAGAAAGTCAAATTGAAATCGTTGCGGATGAAACCAAAGCGGTTGATGCGGCATTGTCAATGTCATGTGAAGGAGACTTATTGCTTATATTTGGTGATGACATTACTCGATGTTGGAAACAAATCATTAATTTTAATTCAGAATCATCCTCAAAAAGTACAGACGCTATTCAACCTGTGGTTTCGAATGTCATTAAACCAACAGGCAGCAATGACCTAGATATTGGTGCATTTGAGCTAATCAAAGATGACCGGGGTGTGAGGATTGCTCGTCAAGAAGACAATGACTGAAAGACGACTTAAAATAGATGATTCTCGGCGATTAACAGGGCCAAATATATTCAGTTCAAAAGCCGGTGCAGTGATTGATGTTTTGATTGTCGGCTTCGATCATGAATATATTGCTGACTGTTGGCAGTATGAATTGAAGCTCCTGTTAAAAGCATTGGGGTGGGCAGAGCAAACTATTTTCAGTAGAATTTATCGTGCTGGGGCCAGCTTAGGTTTTACTGCGCCGATTGATGTTTTATATGCAGCTACAGAAGTGAACGAAGTGGCTTGGCAAAGAGCAGTCAATAAGATTTTTGGAACAGAATCAAAAGACCCAAATGATGAGCTGCAAAGATTAAGAGAAGAGATTGCGCAAGAAGCCAATCCAGCTTTGATTGCCATTCAACAATCTGCAGCTAAACATGGTGTTCGCTTCCTCAGTGATGATGATTTTGTGTCAGTGGGATATGGCGCCACTTGCGAAGTTTACCCAATCAATCAATTACCTGCTGTTGATGACATCAACTGGTTTGATATAGATGCCATTCCCTTGGCTTTGGTTACTGGAACCAACGGTAAATCTACCACAGTCAGATTGGCTGCTCATATCATTAAAAGTGCAGGAAAAAAGTGTGGTATTACGTCAACCGATTACATCCGCATAGATGAACAGATTTTAGATACAGGTGATTATTCGGGGCCAGGTGGAGCCAGAACCTTGTTACGCCATTCAGATACCGAAGTGGCATTGTTGGAAGTCGCACGTGGCGGTATGCTAAGGCGCGGATTGGGTGTTATTCAAGCAGATTGTGCGGCGATCACCAATGTCGCGGCTGACCATCTGGGTGATTATGGCATGGATACAGTGTCAGATATGGTTGCTGCAAAGTTTGTAGTGCGGCAAGCCTTGAGCATGGAACAAGATTTGATCCTTAATGCCGATGATGCCGGTGTGATTGAATTTGCTCATGATTTAAACAATCAAATCGTTTGGTTCAGTTGGGATTCTAACAACCCAATCATAACGAAACACATTCAACAAGGCGGTAAAGCAGTCTTCGTTAAGCAGGGCATTATTTGTTATGTTGGCCACAAAGAAAAAGAGGTGGTTGATGTCAATGATGTGCCCATAACCATGCAAGGTGCTGCCAAGCACAATATCCATAATGCATTGGTGGTTGTAGCCATTATGTTCAGCATGAAAGTTGAGTTGGCTGTGATCAGAGAAGGATTGAAGTCTTTTGACAGCAGTCCTGAGAACAACCCAGGGCGAGGTAACTTATTTCAGGTTAAAGACTTTCAAGTTTTGGTTGACTTCGCTCACAACGAACATGGTCTGGCTGCCATGGCGAAGACCCTAAAAAGTATGCCAGCTAAAAGGCGATTGGTGTTATTAGGACAAGCAGGTGATCGAAGTGATGAACTCATTAAAGGCTTAACGAATTCGGCGTTATTGGCGAGCCCAGATTGTTTGGTTGTATGTGAAATGGAGGCATATTTACGAGGCAGAAGCTTAGGGGAAATTCCAGATTTAATCAAACAACATGCAATTGATAGCGGGCTTCAAACGCACCAAATTATGAAGGCTGGTTCAGTACTAGAAGGTACTCAAAGGGCATTGGATTGGGCGCAAGAAGGGGATCTTTTGTTGATTTTGTCTTTAACTGATAGAGAGCAGACGCTTGAGTTAATTCAAAATTATTCGTGACACAATCATCGAACCTCTTATTTTAATTTTTCACTTTCAGCTCATCATTCCTTTACAATAACGAATTAAACTCATTACATTGAGTTAAATATACAGGATTTTCCATGGTTGAATCAGTGCCTAATGAGGCCACCGAAAAAGATATATTGGCATTAAATGAGGCGCTCAAAGAAGAGCGCATGGGTGCTGTCACGCGTATAGTGAATGGTATCCCTGGTGCTGAAGTGGCCTTGTTTTTGGAGTCATTACCTGGTGATAAACGCCAGGCGGTCTGGGAACTTGTAGATGAAGCAGCGCAGGGTGAAGTGCTGGTTTCTTTGCATGATGAGGTCAGAGACAGTCTGATTGAGGGCATGGATACCGAACAGTTGGTTGAGGCCACCCGTGATCTTGATTTAGATGATATGGCCGATATCATTGTTGATTTGCCAGAAGAAGCCTCGAATCAATTGATTCTCTCTATGGATAAAAACTCCAGGGATTTGTTGAATCAGGTTTTGTCTTATGATGAGGATTCAGCCGGTGGTTTGATGAATCCTGATGTGTTAACCGTACGTTCAGATGTCAATATTGAAGTGGTGATGCGTTATATGCAATTTCGTGACAGCATCCCTGAACCCGTAGGTGACTTATTTGTGGTTGGGCGAAAAGGTCATTACAAGGGCCGAGTGCATTTAGAGACCATGTTAGTCAGTGATCCAAAAACCAATATCAAAGACATCATGGATGAAGATGCACCGGCCATCTTAGATAAAACACCAGCCAGTGAAGTGGCTCAGGATTTTGAACACAACGATTGGATTTCAGCGCCAGTTGTAGATGATAAAAATATCCTTATAGGGCGTATCACCATTGATGACATTGTGGATGTGATCCGCGATGAAGCTGAACGTTCGGTCATGCGGATGGCCGGCTTGAATGAAGAAGGCGATATGTTTGCGCCGATTTTAACTTCTTCAAGAAGACGCGCCGTGTGGTTGGGTATTAATCTGTTGACCGTATTGTTAGCGGCATTTGCAATAGGCTTTTATGAAGCGAGTATTCAACAAGTTGTGGCTTTGGGTGTACTTATGCCAGTGGTGGCATCAATGGGTGGCATTGCTGGATCACAAACATTAACACTGATGATTCGCGGCATGGCCACCGGACAAGTTGGTAGTGGTAATATAAGATATTTACTTACCCGCGAAATGATGATTGGTGTAATCAATAGTTTTATCTGGGCGGCAGTGGTAGCAGGAATCATTGTGTTGTGGTTTCAAGATTATGCTTTGGGCATGGTGATTGCCATGGCATTGGCCATTAATTTGGTCGCAGGTGCGTTGGCTGGTGTTTTGGTGCCAGTGGTTTTGAGAAGGATGAGTATAGATCCGGCGATAGCTGGTGGCGTTGTGTTAACAACAGTAACAGACTTGGTTGGTTTCGTATCGTTTTTGTCTTTGGGAACTTGTTTTTTAATTAACTAAAATAAGGCTTGATGCCTAAATAATAGTAAGAGATTCATCGGCCAGCATGGATATATGAGAGACCTTAAACAACAAATTGAAGATAAGATTGTAATTAAAGGACCTTATTCAGAAAAGGATTTAAAAGCTTATTCGCAAAAAAGTTTGATTAAATCACTGACGTGTTTAGATCAAAAGCTGGTGACTGCTCAAGTTGCCAAAGGCTTTTCAAGCTTGCAAGCTGTTCATGAACTTTGGATATGGAGTTCAGTAACCAGGACAGCGATGCGAGAAATTATAAGAATACCTGAGTTGCAAGTTTTGGATTTGCTCGAAATTATTCACCCCGGGCGATTGATGTACTTTTCTGAAGCCATTGATTTAAAGGAATTCAGATGTAATCATTATATGTCAGAAGCAGATTTAATTGAAATTTCTAAGATCCCCAATTTGGTGGAATTGGGGGCGCAAGGTGCAGAAATCAGTCAAAAATCACTTGAAGCTTTACTTGCCATGAACAAACTTAAAAGTCTGGATCTTGAGGGTTCTGAATTTGATGATAAGTTAGCATTTATCATGGCACAATCAACACAAATTAACCGTCTCGAAATTGGAGCTTCTAAAATAACATCCAATGGATTTGAATTGATTTCAAACATGAGCCAATTAGAGTCTCTGGATATTTGGGCAACTGAGTTGCGAGACATTGATATGAAGTGCTTAACAAAACTTGAGAATTTAAAATATTTATCCATTGGCGGCATAGCAGGCCAGCAACACATTACTTATGATGGGATAATTGAAATTTTGAAAGATATGCCCAAACTGAAGAGGCTGTGGTTAGATGGCGTTGAATTGAGCGATCAACAAGCAGGTGAATTACATGAAAAGTACGAGTATTTTCGAAATTAAATTTTGATCAGAAGTGTTGTTACAAAATGGCATTTTCCATGGTAAAACATAACAATTTATTGCTCAATTAAAAACAACTTTTTCGCGGATATAGGAAGGTTTGATTTGGTTGATATGCTGAGCATGTTGTGAGAAATCATGGCTTGCCAATTCCAACAGTGATCGAGCATTGGGTAAGGTTTCAGGCAAAATCTGAGCACCAGAATCATTCTGAATCATATTTTGCAAGGCGCTGCCAGCAAGTACATCAAAACCTTGAGTTTTAACTTCTTCTGGCTTATTTAAAGCATCTTCGCTGAGGCGCAGTAGTTGACCATTTACCGATTCAAACGCTGCCCAATAAACTTCACCCATACGCGCATCATTGGCGATCAGTAATTTTTGGTTACTTTCAGGATTTTGTTGCCAAACTTGGTAGGCCATGTTTTTCATGGTAGAGATTGCAATCACTGGAACTTCCAGGGCCAATGCCAAACCTTGTACAATCGACATCGCGATTCTGACACCAGTAAATGCACCAGGACCTTGTCCAAACACAATGCCATCTACTTGCGACTTTTTAAGACAGGCTTCACTTAATAGCTCATCTAAATAGCCCAACACCAATTCGGCATGTTTTTGCGGAGCTATTTTATCGCGAGTGGTTAGCTTGCCATCATGTAATAAAGCAACTGAACAGTTTTCTGTGGATGTTTCAATGCCAATCAAATTCATACTTACCAATTGTTATTCCTGTATAGCCAGCAAATTTTTAATGCTAAAATAAAGTTTTTAATTATAGTCCAATGCCATGAGAAGTGTATTATTTGTGTTATTCAGTTGTTTGACTTTCAGTGTTGATGCAGAAGAATATTTTCTTAAGCTCAAAGGCGAACCGGTTCAAGGCGCCTTGATTGTTGCACAAACCAATCCACAAGCTGAGGTGTTTGTTGATAACACTAAAATGGCAGTGACCAGTGAGGGATATTTCATCTTTGGTTTCGGTCGATTTGATGATAAAAATAAGGTGGTCTCGGTTAAATATCAAGGCCATACCTATAAGACTACTGTGCCGGTCAAAGCTCGCGAATTTCCAACTGAACGTATAGATGGATTACCTGCCAATAAAGTCAACCCACCTGCTGAACGATTGGCCAGAATTGCCAGAGAACAAAAACAAGTTAAAACTGCTCGTGCAGTGTGGTCAGAACAAAAATCTTTCCTCGAACAGTTCATTTGGCCAGCCGAAGGACGTATCAGTGGCGTTTATGGCTCACGCAGGATATTGAATGGAGAACCCAAGCGGCCACATTATGGTATGGATATTGCCAATGTGACAGGAACGCCAGTCATCGCCCCAGCCGGTGGTGTGGTTACCATGTCAGTAGATGACCACTACTACACAGGTGGTACCATCATCATTGATCATGGTTATGGCTTGAACAGCACTTACTTACATCTCAGCCAAGTGAATGTGACAGAAGGCCAAGTGCTGGAACAAGGACAAAAAATTGGTGAAATCGGTGCTACAGGTCGTGCCACAGGCCCTCATTTGGATTGGCGCATAAACATTGGAACATCCTTGCGTTTGGACCCACAGTTAATTATTCCTGAGCAATGAAGTTACAGTCATATCTATATCTGTTAATGGGTATGAATCAATAAATTATATGTAGCAACAACTCATTAATTTGTTATCTTACATGGCTGATTCAATTGAATCCAAAGGGTATTAATGTTCAAAAAATCAATTAATAGTATTTATATTAAACTTTCTTGTTTTATTTTTTTCGTGCTTAATTCAGTGTTTGCGGCAGAGGTTGAAAAATTGGGTTGTGAAGATGGGTACTTAAAAGTTTATACAGGTGAAAAACAAAGTTGTGAGTCATACTTTTTAGCGTTAGTAAAATCAGGGAAACATAAAGAGTTTATTGATGAAATATTTACCTTGATTGATTATTTTTTTCACAGTGGTTATGTTGAAGCGGCTGCAAAATATTTAGACCTGGTTGAATCGACTGAATTAACTGATGAAGTTGAGGTGAAGTTCATTTTCTTTCGATTTAAAAGAAAACAATTTTTGAATTCAGGCGATTATGAAACAGCTTTAAATTATGCCAATAAGTCTCTTAATATTGCTTTAAATGAGGGTAATAGTAATTGGGAAGCCAGGAGCTTAAATGACATTGGTATAATATATAAAAGTATGGGAGAGTATAAATTAGCAACAGAGTATTTTCTTAAAAGTTTAGAAATTAAAGAAAAAATTGGGGCTAAGTTGCCGATTGCCACTACAGTTAATAACATAGGGAATCTTTATCGAGACTTGAATGATCCACAAGCAGCATTAAGATTTTACCAAAGAACGGTTCAGCTATATAGCTCTATTGAGAATAGAGACATGGCTTCAAGAATTGCTGATGTTTATGAAAATATAGGTTTGGTTTGGGGACAATTGGGTCGTTTGGACAAAGGCTATGAAGCACTGAATAAATCAATCAATACTTATCAAGAATTAGAGCTGGCAAACGATTTGGTTAGAGCGCTTATTATTATTGCTGAACTTAAAAATATGGGGCATTTTTACGATCAAGCACTTGATTTTTTAGCAGAAGCAGAAGCCTTAGAAATTCAACATAAAATAAAGCCTTATTTACGTTTACGTGTAACCAAGGCTGATTCATTGTTAAATACCCGTAAATATTCTCAAGCCATCACTTATGCTTCTGAGGCTTTAGCAATGGCAGAATTTTATTCTGATCAATTGACTCAAGCTACAGCGTTACACTTATTATTTCAAATTCAAGAGGCTTTGGGTGATCAATCATCAGCGCTTTCTTATTTAAAAAAACATGCAGAGTTAAAAGAGAGTATTAATAAAAAAATAATTGATGAACAACTAATTCGGTTACAAAGTGAAACCCGATTTCAAGAAAGTGAAAAACAATTAGAGTCTTTAGATAAAGATTATCAAATCCAACAGTTAAAAGTGACTCAACAAAGGCTTTATATGTCTTTGTTTGTTGCAATAATAATTGTTTTGGCTGTAGTTTTTTGGCTCATCAATAAACGAAAAAAAATTGAAAACCTACAATTGAAAAATGACATCAAAAAACATAAAGAAAAATATAAGTTATTGGGTTTATCTCACCTTCAAATTGAAGGGGTTTTTAGTGCCAGTACAGAACCTATTATATGTTTTGATTTAGCTGGTTATGTGATTTTTGTTAATACCCCATTTGCAGATTTATATCAAACATCAGTATCATCTTTTAGTGGACAAAAGATTGATGATAGCTGCCCTGAATTAATTAAGTACTTTCAATTGGTGCATGCAGAAGATGGTACTCAAGAGCCGTATTTTTTTAAAAGAGAAGCGTTGAATATAAATAGTAGGCAGTTAGTTTGTGATTTGTCTATTTATTTTTTAAATTTGGTAGACGATTACATCATAGTCAGTATTAACAGGAAAGACTCTGAAAAAGAAGTGGAAAAGTTGAGTTTCAAACTGCGGCATATTACTCAATTTCAAGAGCTGTCTTCAAGTTTTAAAAAGGTTTCTCAGTCAGTAACCAATATAGGCATAGAGGATTCTCAGCATTTGATCGAACAAATGGGTACAGTAGAACAAAAAATAAGTGAACTACTTAATGACTCTGATGAACCCGATGATAAGCTTAAAGTAAGGAAAGAACTTGTTAATTTAATGTGTCTGTCTATTGATACGTGGGAAATCAGCACTTTAAGTGATAAAGCCAGCCTGGCTGAAAAAAGTAAAATTTGGCGAGTATCTATAGATAATGGCAGCATAAGAACACGTTCAATGGACCGTTATCTAAACATTGCTTCATTACCTAAAAAACCACGTTGGCGGTATGTGGTGCGAACAGCGCATTACATCTTAGCCAACTGTCAGTTGGATGAAGAACAAAGAAGTATTTTAACCTCACAGCTAGATAAGTTTACAAAGCTGATGCGTTTTATATCTTGAAGTTTCTATGGTTCCAAGCCAGGGCTTTCACTGACTTGAGTTAATTGACCTCTACACACAGCACAAACAACCACCAAGCCATGAGCTAATTTATAAGTCTCATGGTGATCAATTAGAACAGGTTCATCAGAGCTGTTGTTGCTATGTTCCCTGATGTAATTATCAAAAAATGTATCAGGCCCAAGAAATATTGGCATTGTTAGATTCGGGTTAATTGAATATAGGCTACTTTGTTCTTTACAATAACCAGTCATGACAGTTTTCGCATAATTCCAATCATCATCGATATCGTGACTTGGTGGTTGGTCTGAGTGAATTGGCTCTTGAGATGAGCTTGATCCTTCAGTGGCATAGTCATTCATGGCTAATAGTTCGTGTTTATTAAATTCGTGAATGATGTCATTGAGGTACACAACTTCGCCATCACACCAGTTTTGATTATTTGTGATAATTTGGTGTGCGAAAGAAGTTTCATTTACCGTAAATAAAAAGAGTATGCTGAAAATAAGAAAGGTTGAATGATTCATTGGGTTTCCAAAAGAATATTAAACTAATTTTAAGGTGAATCAGCTGGTTTAATCAATGAATAGCTATGGAGAAGTTCGGCAATTTGGGTTAAGTTATTGATTTAAAAGAGTATTCATTGTTTGAATACTCTTAAACAATTGCAGCGATTTATTTTTAACGACAATGAGATACACTGACTATGTTTCCAAGTCCAATGCTCCAAACGGCTTGATTATATCTATCATTACATAGAGCCATAGTAGGCTGCGATATATCTCTGGTTCCTATAAATGAAACAACACCCCCGTTATTATCGGTATAAACGACACGATACGTGATTTTGGCAGTAAACATATAATCATTTGGTAATGGCGGTAATTCTCTAACTGGCGGGTTAGGTACATCTGCATTTGATACGTTGGTAATAGTGGTTATTGCAGCTACAACTAATAATAATATTATTTTCATTTTTTTTCCTATGTAAATTTAAGTTAATGGAATTGATTTTTTAATAAATAAATCAATGCTGAAAAGAATAATATCGTTTTATGCTTTATGGCTAATACTACCTTGGTTAATATTCGGTATTCACCGGCTAAATCAGGAGATTTATGCTGTTAAGCATTTGTTTTTATTGAATATTGAATGGTTGTAGATGTTATAGAGAAAGCATCCAATGATATACTGAGCTTTGTTCAAATAAGTTGTTTTTTTAGGTTGGAGCCGTAAATGCAGAATGAATGTCGTTTTAAATTTACAAAATTCTGTACTTGGAACTGTAGTTGGTTGCTAACTTAAAATGGATATGTCTATATATAGTTGAAATATCTTCGATGGTAAATAAAAAAAAACGCACCTTTATTGCTAAAATCAAGCGGGGTTTGATCCGACTGTTACTGGCATGGTTTTTGATTACTTTAAGTGTGGTGCTGCTTTTGCGTTGGTTTAATCCACCCACTTCTGCATTTATGTTGCAGCGCTTATATAGTGATGAATATCCTTCCATTGAACTGAATTACCAATGGCGTGAATTCAAGAGGATTTCTCCTTCCTTGGCGATGTCAGTCATTGCGTCTGAAGATCAAAAATTTCCTGATCATTGGGGCTTTGATGTGGCAGCCATCCAACAAGTGATTGAAGCAGGTCAGGCAGGTAAGAAAATGCGCGGTGCCAGTACCATCAGTCAACAGCTGGCCAAAAATTTATTTCTGTGGTCTGGTCGAAGTTGGATCAGAAAAGGCCTTGAAGTTTATTTCACGGCGGCCATAGAAGTCATGATTCCAAAACGACGCATACTGGAGTTGTATTTGAATGTGGTTGAATTTGGCGATGGTATTTATGGTGCTGAATCAGCGGCTCGAATGATTTTTGGTGTTCCGGCAGAATCTCTGAATGCCACTCAGTCAGCTTTGTTAGCTGCTCGTTTACCGGCACCGAAAACTTATGTCATCAAGCCGCCAACAGATTACATGAGAGAACGATCACATTGGATCAAACAACAAATCATTCAATTGGGTGGTGAAACTTACTTAGACCGTTTGTAAGTAATTCAAACTTACTTACACACTCCTTTGAACACACATGTTTGTATGTCATATTGCGTTTAACTTGGATCATCTGTCGATCGAGTTATGAAAGTAAACCAGTAACACAGTGTTGTAGGTGATGTAATTGTATAGTTACCATCTAATGTCAGGAAGGCCTTGCCAGATCTTACTATAAGTCATTTATTCTATTCCCAGTTTAGACATTAAAGCGCCTTTTAAACTTGAACTCACCTTCACTTGTTTTTTATTGGACAATACAACGGCATATTGGTTTTCGTCTAATGACTTAAGTTCTTTAACTTCAGAGAGCTTGACTATTGCAGAGCGGTGAATTCGAAAAAATTCTTCAGGGTTAAGCTGAGTTTCTATGAATTTTAATTGGATCCTTTGAAGATCAATTCCATCTTCGTGATGAACTTCAACATAGTTACCACTGGCGGCAAAGAAGAATATTTCTTCAGTTAAAACGATTCGAATTGATCCAGAAGATTTGATCATGATTTTATCGATATAAGATTGGGTGCCAAAATGTTTCGCTTGCCATTCTTTTATTGAATGGGAAGATAAGTTGTTTATTAAATACTGTTCAGCTTTTAACAGTGCTTGACTGAATCTTTTGTTATTAAATGGTTTGAGTAGATAATCAATGGCATAAAGCTCAAAAGCTTGAACAGCAAATTCATCAAAAGCAGTGATAAAAATTATCAACGCCTTGATCTTAAGCTGTAATAATTTCTTGGCCACTTCAATACCACTTTCACCTGACATTTGTATATCGAGAAATATGACATCAGGCTCAGAATGTTCAAGAGCGGTATAAAGCTGGCTGCCTTCTGAGAGTTCTGTTAGAACTTGCCATTTAGGGTGGGCTTCTATCGCTTTTCGAATATTGATTCGAGCCAGTACTTCGTCATCCACTATAATGGCACTTATTTTTTTTATCATGTTATTGTTATCAGGTGCTGGTGTCATAGATTTTCTTACTCAGTGGAATTTGAACACTTGATATATAAGTTTCTTGTTGAACATACTGTTCAATTTTAAAGTTACCATGGTAAAGTAAATTTAATCTTTCCGTTAAGTTCTGTAAAGCCAAGCCAATACCATTTTCTACAGGGTCTTCATTACTTGGGAAAGTGTTTTTTATTTCGAATTTTAAATATTTACCACTTTTATATATTTTTGCAAGTATTTGAATAACAGATTTTTTGTTAACAACTGCATGTGTAAAAGCATTCTCAATTAAAGTTTGAAGTAAGAATGGAGGACACATGAGGTGATTTAGAGATGAATTGCAATCAAGCTTCAGAGTGAAAAAATCTTGGAAGCGCAGTCTTTGTAGATCTACATAGTGGTTAGTAAATTCAACCTCTTCAGCCAAGCTGATGAATGAGTTGTTACTGGCATTCAGAGAGTACCTAAGTAAATCGCCTAAACTGGCAACTGCATCGAGTGATTCGTTGCTCTTGGAGTTACGGATGAGTCCACTTATGGAGTTAAGAGAATTGAATAAAAAATGCGGGCTTAATTGAGTTTTTAATACTTGCATTTTCATTTCTGATAAATTCAATTCAGCAGTGGCGGCTTTTTTTTCTAAAGCAATTGAGGTTAACTTCATTTGATTGGAATTTTTAATATGAATGAGCCCCAAACACATAAAAAACACGAAGATGTATTGAATGAAACTAATGTAGTAGGCAATGAAAGGTGTGTTGGTAAAGATGTATACAATGCTTTCTAATGGTTTGCCTTTGATGTAGTGCGGAATTAAGTTTACCAATGTGGTCAATATGGGCTGAAAAACAATGTATACAGCTATAAAAATGATGGTCAGAAGTAAATAATTTCTATTGATGACGGACTTTTTAATTAGTTTATAAAGGATTATTGTTAATGTATTCCAGATTAGAAAGCTGACTCCAGTAGAAAGAACCCTTCTCTTGGTAAGGACCTCAAATGAACCAGCATCCAATGAAATTATTAATAGAAATAAGCTTTGAAGAATAATCCAAACTAAAGTGATTAAGCCAGCTGTTTTGATGTTCATTTACTTATAGTTAAAATAGTTATATGGTTTTTTAGTTATTGAGCGACTTTTAATCATGAATAAAATTCATCATTCAGTACTTCATTGAACTATTTTACACCATTACATTGAAATCATATGAAGTGGGATTATCAGTCACATACTACACCAGCTATGTCAGCTAATTTCTGCGTTTGTGAAATTTTAATTCCGTCTATACCATCTAGTATAAATTCACCAGATATACAGTCGTTGAAACGGATTCTTAAATTACCCCAAACAGAAGCATTTTCAGCAGGAGGAGCGGGCACTTGGAAAGACCCTCCAGAGATTTCCAATAATGATAAATCAATAGATTGTCCAAAATTCAATTCGTCTGTGTATAGCTCTGAAATTAGCCACAGACGTTCCCCTAAATCATTATAGCCATAAAAATATACCAATAAGCCGCTGTTGGTATAAATAATGTTATAACCTTCCCCATCTAATTCAGGGTCATACCATAAACCACTTAACCCTGCAGGTTCTGTGATGGTGGTGGAGTCTATAGCATCCAGTTGAATTCGGTTGATGACACGGCTGTTGTAATTAGTGACATAAATTTCGCCAGGTTGATTACCTGCTGCAACACCTGCTGGGCCGTTCAATTGGAAGTCACCAGCCTCTCCAGCAGCTCCAGGACCCACCACTATTTCAATGTCACCCTCTTGACTGATTCGATAGATGCGATTATCAGGAAATCCGGGGGCGTATAAATAACCGTCAATAAACACAAAATGACCCAAGCGAAAACCGGGTGCATTGATTGGTAGAGTGGCAAACAAACTGACCTCTCCATTAGGTGTATAACGAAAAATTTCAGCTGTAGATGAATTACTGAAGTAGTAATTGCCATCACTGTCAAAGGTGGCTGCCAAAGGATTGTTTACAACACTGTTGTCATTGATTAATAAATTTTCAACGCCTGATTGATTCAATTGATAAATGCCTTTCGTGTTATCAGAAGGATTTGTACCAACATATAAACTTCCATCGGGTGCAACCGCAAGACTTGCTGGAATATTGATGGCGGTTGTAAAAGTTTCTTCTTGGCCATCGGTGTTAATTTTAATGATTCTATTTACAAAGGGATCTGTGGCAAAAATATTACCGTTACTGTCTTCTTTAACACCCAAAAAGTAATTTCCGTTTTCGGCTAAAACTGATTGATTTCCAGCGACATCAAATCGAATGATTTGCCCCTCTTCTGCTGTGGTTGCTAAAAAATCACCACTTTGAGTGCGGTGAATGCCATCGTATCTTTGTCCAGAGACCACCACCTCAATACTCGCTGCCATAGAATTCATAGAAATTAAAAAAAGTAACATTGTGATGTTTTTCATTTAAGACCTCTGCTCAAATTAGTTGAATTGAATGACTAGTCTCTTATAAAAAAATAATACAAACCACCCTGTTGGGATGAAAACAAATTATTTAGTGTTGAATCTATTGATATTTGGGGTTTAAGTTGTTTTTGATGGCTTGGAATTCACTTTGTCTGACTTTTGTCTGGAAAATGTCAGGTACAAAATGACTTGAAAGGTTAAGTTATGAGAATACTGAATAATTAATTAACCTTGGAGTATGAAAAAATGAGTTATGCAATAAAATCACAGTGTTTCTTGATTTGGGTTTTGTTGATAGGACACTGTGATGCCCAACAATTACCTTCACACGTTGATTTCCAAGAATTAGGCATCAGCTTTGATGTCCCACCAGGGTGGACTGCCCAAATAGAGGGTGAAATAATTCTCATGGGGCATGAATCGATTCCTGGTTTGATGCTTATGTCAGAGAATCAAGCAAACAACGTGGCTGAACTTAAGCAAATGGCTCAAGCTGGCATCATAGAGGAAGGCGTGCATTTGAAACCAGTTGGTGAGTTCAAAAACATCGGGAGTGATCGCTTAGAAGTACATTATCAAGGAACTTTCAATGGGGAGTCAGTCAAGGCTTTTGCTTTGGCTGTGATTGATCAGAAAGGCAAGGGTGTTAATGTCATGATTGTAACTTCAAGCAATCAATTCGATCAAATACATCAGGATGAAGCGAAAAAATTAGCCGCCTCTGTGAAGTTTTATCAAGCCATTGAATCAAGCAAAACACAAGAATGGAAAAATTATATAGTTGGCCAAAAGCTAACTTATATGCGCACTTCAGGCGGCAGTGATTATGGTGGTGGATATTCTGGGACTTCAGACAAGATTGAAATTCAATTATGTGGTAATGGCCGTTTTATGTTCTATGCAAACTCGCACAGCAGTTTTGATGATTCAGCTGGCATGGGTTATGTGAATGACAACGAAAGTAACGTTGGTCAATATGAAATCTCAACACCAGGAGATACTACATTTTTGATTTTAAACTTTGAAAGTGGCAAGGTCATTGAATATAAACTAACCACTAATAAAGAAAATCATACCTTATTGAATGGGCGTAGGTATTTTGTGACCGATTCAAAACCCTGTTAGAAAGCTTATGTCAGTCAATGGCTTTAACTACTGATTTTTTAATGGCATCAGTCAAAGTTGATTTTTTTAGCGCTTTAAAGTCAAACAGTTCTGGGTCACACATATGAGATGTGGTCACATTACCCATGGCTTTGGCAATGTTATTAACGCGCCCTGGTTGAATTTGATCCCACTGCATCAGCATATGTTTAATCGCTTGCCTTTGTAGGTTTTCTTGTGACCCACACAAGTTACAAGGAATGATGGGGTAGTCTTTGTATTTGGCATAGTCGACCAGGTCTTTTTCTCTGATATGTGCCATTGGTCTTATCACCACATGCCTGCCATCATCACTTAATAATTTTGGAGGCATGGTTTTTAGTTTTGCGCCAAAGAACATATTCAGAAATAAGGTTTCTACCATGTCATCTTGATGGTGCCCCAAGGCAATTTTTGTACAGTTTAATTCATCAGCCACACGGTACAAAATACCACGTCGTAATCGAGAGCATAAGCCACAGGTGGTTTTGCCTTCAGGAATGATGTCTTTAACGATCGAGTAGGTGTCTTCTTCAATGATTTTATACTCAAGGCATTGTTCCTCTAGATAAGCTGGTAATATGTGCTCCGGAAAGCCTGGTTGTTTCTGATCTAGGTTGACCGCCACTAATTCGAATTTAAAGGGTGCTTTCTTTTGAATCAGTTGTAACAGTGACAACATGGCATAAGAATCTTTACCACCGGATAAACAAACCATGATTCTGTCATCAGCTTCAAGTAAGCTGAAATCAATAGATGCTTTGGTGATTTGACGCCTGAGTTTGTGTTCTAGCTTATTAAAATCGAAGTTGTCTTTAAGCATGTGAGAGATTAATGAAGAAATGAAGTGAACGATAGGGTAAAATTTTATGACATTCAATCTTTTTTTAATTTTATCCATGAGTTTAAGTCAAAGTGAAATAATTGAACGCATCGCGGAGTTGGAAACTGAACACAGTGATTTGGATGAGATCATTGGTGTTTTGATTGATTCAGGTCAAATTGATGAATTAAAGATAAAACGATTGAAAAAACGTAAATTACTGATTAAGGATATGTTGATGTGTTTTGAAAATATGTTGATTCCTGATATTGATGCATGAACATTTGGCCGCATATCTTGTCTGTATACACAATCACTAAAAAGCTCAATCATGAAAATATTTAAATTTGTCGCCATTATTGTCAGCAGTTTGTTGTTCAATGTCGCAACTGCCTATCAAACTGCCATTGTCGAACCTGAGTTTATAAAATATGTAGATCAGCCCAATAACAAAGCATTACAAGTTTCCATTGTTCGTTATCAACCAAGAAGTGGTGGTGAGGGATATGTGGACTTGGTGGGTGCTGTGCATGTTGGTGATAAACAATATTATCAAGATTTGAATGAATTGTTTAAGTCTTATGATGCTGTTCTTTATGAATTAGTGGCCCCAGAAGATACTTACATTCCCAAAGGTGGTATACAAAATGGAGATAAGAGCTTGATCTCCAATATTCAATTAGGCATGAAAGATGTACTGGGCTTGTCTTTTCAAATGGAAGAAGTTGATTACACGCCTAAACACTTTGTTCATGCTGATTTCAGTCCAGATGAGTTCAAAGCCAGTATGGATGCCAAAGGAGAATCCTTTTTCAGTATGTTTTTTAAACTTTGGCGTGCCAGCCTTTCTCAACAATTAACTGGACAGTCAAGTTCAAGTGATCTTGATTTAATGGTGGCTTTGTTTTCTTCGGACAGAGAAAACGCATTGAAAACCTTAATGGCCAAAGAATTGGCGAGCTCTGATGGCATCATGACTGCATTGGAAGGTTCTGAAGGTTCAACCATCATCGCAGAAAGAAATAAGAAGGCCCTAAAAGTACTGACCCGAGAAATGAAAAACGAACAACAAAAATCGTTTGCTATTTTCTATGGTGCGGCTCATTTAGCTGATTTTCATCAGCGTCTGGTGGATGATTTTGATATGGTTCCGGTATCGACGCGCTGGGTAGATGCATGGAAATTGAAATAAGGTGAAGCCATCCTTGGCTATTCAGTTTAAGTTATTAAGTCAACTCAGATTAGTCGAAGCCGCTGGCGAAAATCGGATCATAATCAAAGTCATAAATGGGCGTTAAGTCGGCCCCATTAGCTAAACCCAGCGGCGTGTAGCCAGAATAACCTGGGAAGATATGGCCTAAGAAACGGTTGCGTTGTCTTTTGAGCAGTATCTCACTGACCACATCACGGTAATCAACCGTGGCTTCAACATCAGCATTCTCAAACAATTCATTGGGTGCCAGTCCTGGGAATTGACCATAAAATCCACCATTGACATTATCACCAATGACGAACATGGGATTGCCATAGCCGTGATCCGTACTTTGATCGCCATTTTCATAAGCACGACGGCCAAATTCAGATTGAACGATGATGGTGAATTTGCCATTGTGGCTGGCGGTTAAATCTTGATACAAGGCATGAAGGCCAGCTGATAGCTCACTGGCTAAGTCTGCAAATAACCCTTCTGTGCCAGTCCCTTGGTTTACATGGGTATCCCAGCCGCCAGTAGGCACATAGGCCACTTCAAGGTCAACATCGTTTTTATACAATTGAGCCACTGTACGCATTTGATCACCAAAGAAACCTTCAGGGTATTGTGCATTGTTGCCAGGTGTGTAATTTTCCCAATCAATGGCTTGGATGATATCTGATGCGTTTAATACTTGACTGGTTACCAGTTGCTCCAGTGTGGAAGGTGAATTACTGATTTCGCCCAGCACATCCTGCATGATCTCACCCCAAGCCCAATGACCATCAGATAAGCTGAATTCTTGTGGGTTGGCCATCACCAATGCAGTTGGATCACCCAGCACTGCATCTGTGTTGTTATAAGATGGAATAATAGATGGTAAAACAGCATCATCAGGCGTATGCACTGATGAATTAAAATATCGAGTCAGCCATCCACTGCCTAGATTATTTGCGCTTTGGAGGCCTAATTCCATGAATCGAGTGGCTTCGAAATGTGAGCGATTGGCTTCCAATAAGCCTGTGGCTTGGACGATCGCCATTTTATCTGAATTAAATAATTCAGCCATACCAGTGGCAGAAGGGTGCAACCCAAATGCATTTTGACCGTTTAAAGCCAAAGAAATGGAGTTCGGAATGTGTAAATTAGGGCGTAATACTGTACTGTATTCTGTGTAGTTATTGCCAGATCGGGGTGGAACCATATTGAGCCCATCCATGCCACCATTAAGGAATACATAAACCAGTAAGTCCCTGCCTGATCCACCGGAGCCGCCTTTGAGCATCTGATTGGCAAAACCCAATTGCATGCCACCCATGCCAGCGACGGTGACTAAACCTGAACCTTGAAGAAATTTTCTGCGATTAATTTTTTTCATTATTATCTCCTTATCGGTAGCTGTATTCAGCAGTCAGAAATATGGTCGAAACCATTGCGTATAGTCGTTCTTCGTTATATGCCGGCCAGTCTTCTGTGGCGAATATATCTATGGGTTCATCTAAGTCAGAGGGTTCTGGATCACGAAAATCTTCATAAGACATGAATTCTGCTAATTTAGTTTTAATCGATGATTCTGGCGGGTGTCCACAGGCTTTTTCATACCAAAAATCAACAATGTTATTAGCAGTACGATCATTGGCATCAGGAATGCCTTCAGCTGTAATTGCTTGGATGTTGTTCCATGCAGGTAGGTCGTTATCGGAGTTTTGCCTGAATCTGCTGGTCCATTGAATGTATTTCCAGGTAGACATATTGCTTGAAGCACCTAGCCAGTGAGCTTTGGTATCAGGGTATCCATCAGGAGAAGTCCAGCTGAAAGGTGGCTGGCCAGAATCTCGAAATCCCCAATAGTGCCAGCCTGAATGTTCTTCAGACGGATCAAATGGGAACCCATATTCAATTTGCCGCATGGTTGCAATTGTTTTTTCGAAGGGTCGTTTGACTTTTTCGCCCCAGGTGTTCAAGAATTCAGGTGATTTCAACAACACTTCCATGGCTAATTTTATTTGTTCATTGGATTGCCAATTGTTGTGTAAAGTGTCAGCAACTTGATCAACGATAGATTGGGATGGTTCATCGCTAATGAACCTTCGGCATAACTTAAGTGCCAAAAATTGTGCTGTTGCTGGGTGTTCAGCCAGCATGTCTAAGATGTCATTAACATCCTTTTCAGGGTCATTGGAGTTAAAAGTAAAATCAGTACCCATAACCCTTTTAACACCCTCATCATGCCAATCAGCTCTGAACATAAATAACCCAGTTGGAGCCAGATTAAGATTAATGGGGACGTCATTGAGGTATTGATAATCTCGCCAATGGGCACCGTTATAAGACCAACCGGTTAATGCACGTGCTAATTCAAGTACATCAGCTTCAACATAACCAGTTCTTCTGCCTTCAGAATCGGTTGGTACGTCTTGCCAATCCATGTGGCCTAAATAATTTTTAGCACTGATGGTGTGCAATTCTAATAACTCTCTTGCATAGTTTTCGTTTGGAGCAGACTGCTCATTGACATCATTACCTAAGTAGGAAAGCATACAGTTAGCCCTGGTTACTTGGTACATCATTTCGCGAAAGTTTCCTAAGATATTAGGCCTGATGACATCTCGATCATAATGCACAAACATAGGTTGTACATTATCACCTTCCAAGTAAACATTGAAATGGTTGTGCCAGAAATCAGTCATGGTTTCCTGGAGTTGACGTTTGCTGTTAATCGCCCTGATAAAAACTGCAAAACTTGTTTCACGCCCCGGCCTGATGTGATCTTCCCATTCAATGTCGCCACCACCAGGGATGTGTTGGTGTTCTTGGAACAGTTGTTGTTGAGATTTATTTAAGGTTTGAAAGCCTTGGGTTAACATATTGTCAACTGTACTGTCATTAATGCTTTCAGGTTCTAACTGTTCATCAATATAATTTAATATTTTGGCCATTTCTGTTCCACCAGGCAGACTTTGGATGTGTGTAATGTCACTTCTGCTGGGACCAAATGCCATTTTACTCATCACTCTATGGGTGAGATTAGGTGTTGTGATGGTGCCACCTAAGACCTCTGGAACAGTGGATAAGCTTTTGTTAGATTTTTTAAGCTTTAAAATGCTGTCATTGGGTTTCAGGTGCGATGTTGACTTTGGTGCCAGTGACTTTTCACTGGGTGCAATGTATTTTTTTCTGAATATATTCATGATTTAACTCTCTAACACTATGTTGTTAATGTATTACGCTCGGCTTTATATTTGTGAGATTCAGTTCACACATCTGGCTTAAAACATACCCTAACTAAGATAAATTACCAGAAAATTAACTTTTTTAATACTGGTTTACATAGAATATATGCTTATTTAGAGCGTTTTGGAGAATTTATGTCATATCAAAAACAATTGTTTTCCATAGTACTTTCAATGCTGTTTATACCTTCATTGATGGCAGAAACTCATGAAGTGATTGTGCGTGATAATTCATTCAACCCTCGAAATGTGACTATCAAAGCAGGTGATACTGTCAGGTGGATTAACGAAGGGCCAGGTTCACATAATGTTTATTCAGTCGGAAATTTTCGTTGTGCAAAGGGTTGTGAGGCAGAAGGTGGTGATGGTTCGCCATCTGCCGATGCATGGATTGCAGAAGTGACTTTTAGGGTGCCAGGTACAATTGCTTATGAATGCCAACCTCATGTACAGTTTGGCATGGTGGGTTCGGTGATTGTGAGTGCCCCAGATGAGGAAACACCAACGGTTAATGCATTGGTTGATAATACTTTCAGTAATAACGACCTCACCATCAATGTAGGGGAGAGGGTGTTCTTCAGCAATCAAGGTGGTGTGCATAACTTCAGAACCAGTGATGACAGTCTAATCTGTGCCGATGGTTGTGAGGGTGATGGACAATCAGTAAGTACCAATCCAACTGGCTTTCCATGGGAGTTTTATATTTTATTCGATGAACCAGGAGAAATACCTTATCATTGTGCCAACCCAGCGCATAAAAACCAAACAGGTATTTTACGAGTTATCAGTGATGTTATATTCCTCAATGATTTTGAATCACTTTAATTAAAAAAGCCCAGCTAAACCAGGTACATCAGATTGGCACATTCGGATGCCAGCAGTTAAAATAGACCATTCATTACAATACATCGAAAAACCCATGACCAAATTTACTGGCTCTGATAACTATGTAGCCACCGATGATTTACAGCTGGCTGTTAATGCCGCAGTAACACTACAAAGACCATTATTGATCAAAGGTGAGCCTGGCACCGGCAAAACCATGTTAGCGGAGGAAGTGGCCGCAACCATGGGTAAAAAGCTCATCAGTTGGCATATAAAATCCACCACCAAAGCACAACAAGGCCTGTATGAATACGATGCGGTATCACGTCTGCGCGATTCGCAGTTAGGTGATGAAAAAGTGCATGACATTAAAAATTACATCAAACAAGGCATGTTGTGGCAGGCTTTCACCGCGGATGAACAAGTGGTGTTATTAATTGATGAGATTGATAAAGCCGACATCGAATTTCCCAATGACTTATTGGTGGAAATAGACAAAATGCAGTTTTCTGTTTATGAAACAGGTGAGACGATTGTGGCCAAGCATCGACCCATCATTATCATTACCAGTAACAATGAAAAAGAGTTGCCAGACGCCTTCTTGCGTCGTTGTTTTTTTCATTATATTAATTTTCCAGACAAAAACACCATGCAAGCCATCATCAAGGTACACCACCCTGATTTGAAAAAAAGCATGCTCAATGCAGCACTTGAAGTGTTTTTTGAGGTGCGAGAAGTGACGGGCTTGAAAAAGAAACCATCGACTTCCGAATTGATCGACTGGATCAAGTTATTGGTGGCTGATGATATTCCCATAGAAGCCTTACAAAATAAGAGCATTAAAGAGGCCATTCCACCTTTGTATGGAGCCTTGTTGAAAAATGAACAGGATGTAGAGATGCTGCAAAAACTGGCATTCATGATGAGACGTCAAGGTTGATTGATAAAAAACATGTTGATTGATTTTTTCTACACCTTAAAAAAAGCACAATTGCCGGTGACTGTTAAAGAGTTGTTGGTGTTGTTAGAAGCGCTTGAAAAGCAAGTGGTCTTTGGGTCAGTGGATGAATTTTATTATTTATCAAAGTTATGTATGGTAAAGGATGAAAAATACTTTGATCGATTTGATCAGGCCTTTGGTCATTACTTTCATGACCTGGAAATGATTGAAGACTTTGATTCTTTTTTAATACCTCATGATTGGCTACAACCAGATTGGATCAAACAATTAAGCGATGAAGAAAAAGCTCAGATTGAAGCATTGGGTGGTTTTGATAAGCTGATGGAAACTTTAAAAAAACGCCTGGAAGAACAGCAGAAAAAACACCAAGGCGGTAATAAATGGATTGGTACTGGTGGTACCTCACCTTTTGGTCATGGTGGCTATAATCCTGAAGGCGTCAGAATAGGTGGTGAAGGAAGGCATAACAGAGCGACTAAAGTTTGGGAAAAACGTGAGTTCAAAAATTTATCAGGACAGTCTGAGCTTAACACCCGCTCGATGAAAATGGCATTGCGTAAATTACGTAAATTTGCTCGAACAGGTGCGGCTGATGAACTGGATTTAAACAGTACCATCAAGTCCACTGCAAATAATGCAGGTTTACTGGATTTACAGATGCGACCGGAAAAACACAATGCAGTGAAGTTATTGGTGTTTTTCGATGTCGGTGGTTCAATGGATTACCATGTACAACAATGCGAGGAGCTGTTTACAGCGGTTAAAGCAGAGTTCAAACATTTAGAATACTTCTATTTTCATAACTGTATCTATGAAAAGCTCTGGCGTGATAACAGCCGTCGCTGGCAAGAAAATATCAGTACCTGGGATGTGATCAACACTTATGGTCAAGACTATCATGTCATGATCGTCGGTGATGCTGCCATGTCACCTTATGAAATTTCTGAACCCTTTGGCAGTGTTGAACACATGAATGAAGAACCTGGATTTGTTTGGTTACAACGTTTAACTGAACAATGGAATAAAACTGTGTGGCTTAACCCGGTGCCAGAAGAATATTGGCCATATACCCATTCAACGCAGATGCTGCAAAAAATGATGAATGAAGACATGTTTGCTCTGAACTTAAACGGTTTGCAGGATGCCATTGATGTGTTGGCTCGTTAATTTACTTGAAAGCTTGATATAATTGAATTTTATAAAAGTTCAATACCAAAAAACATGACAAGAAAAGCCCTCAACATTGCGATCTTAACAGTCAGTGATACGCGTACAATCGATACAGACACTTCTGGCTTAAAGTTAAAAACCTTGGCTGAAGCTGATGGTCATGTGGTCTGTGAAACGTTGATTGTCAAAGACGACTTATTTCATATCAGAGCGGTGGTTTCAAAATGGATTCATCAAGCAGAGATTAATGTTGTTGTCATAACTGGTGGTACAGGATTCGCTTCTAGAGATGTGACCCCGGATGCCATTGAACCTTTGTTGGTACAAAAAATAATTGGTTTCGGAGAATTGTTTAGGCAGGTTTCTTATGCTGAAATTGGTTCTTCTACTATACAATCAAGAGCCTTGGCTGGGATATCAAATAACACCATGGTTGTTGCAATGCCTGGTTCCACAGGTGCTTGCAACACCGCATGGACCAAGATCCTCAGTGAACAATTAGACAGTACTCATAAGCCTTGTAATTTTGTTGGCCAGCTGGTTTGAAAAAGCTGTTATTTAAACCCTAAATATACTCAATTATTTCTAGTTCCTAAGCTCCAGCTTGGGAATGCATATAGGTTTTAGACTTGTTGAAGGCACCGAATGATTGAAATTTGTAAGTTTATCAATTTAATAAGAGCTATATTTTTAAAATGCCTGAAGCCATTAAATATTAATTGACATGCCGTTTATTTCAAAATATGAATAATAGGTGTTTTATCGCTTAGATTCCTATGCGTTACCAAGCATGAGCTTGGGAACGAGCATAGTTATCAGTAAATATAAAATCTCTAGATAGCCCCAAGCAGGAGCTTGGGAACAAAAAAGAGTATAGACAATATGGATCTATTTTGTGGTGTTACTTTGAGAACTGAGTTCTGTACTGGTTAGGGGAAATGGCCAGTTGAGTTTTGAAATGATGTCTGATATTCATGGCGTTAACAAAGCCGGACTCTGTCGCTATTTGCTCAATCTTTTTATCAGTGGTTTCAAGTAGACGTTTGGCATGAATCAACTGTTGCCGTACCAACCATTGTTTGGGGCTCATGTTTAAAGATTTTCTAAACAAGCGATCAAAGTTTCTTCTGGACATATTGGCATGACTGGCCAAATCATTGATAGATAAGCTTTCGGCTAAATGATCAATGGCCCAATCTAAGGTGTTGCTAAAGTGGTTATTGTGGGTGACCATTGGAGTTTCAACGAATTGTGACTGACCACCGCTGCGATGTGGTGCCATCACCATTCTTCTTGCTACCTGATTAGCGATTTCATAGCCAAAGTCTTGTCTGATCACTTCTAAGCTTAAATCAATTGCAGAGGCGCTGCCTGCAGAACAACCAAAATATGAGTTCAATTCATACAGAACATCCTCAGAAAAAATAATATTGGGGTAACGTTGTTTAAATTTGGTCGCATAACGCCAATGTGTGGTCGCTTTTGTGCCATTAAGTAGTTGGGTTTCTGCCAACAAGAAAGCGCCTGAGCAATAAGTTAATATGCGCTTCTTTTGGGCTGAAAATTTAACCAGTTCGTTAATGATGGTAGGTTCAGGTTCGCGAGCTTCGGTTTGCCAACCCGGAATGATGAGGTTTTCGTAATCTTGTAACGAACTGACTACTTTAGGCGTTAATTTCAAACCACCATTGGTTTCGATTGGTTGCTGGCTAAAAGAAATCACTTCTGCTTGATACCAATTCTTGAATTCTGGACGCTTCACAGCAAATAATTCTGTGGCAATACCCAGTTCAAATAGAGGTGGTTTTTGATCAATTAAAATGCCAACTTTATACATGTTTTAATTAATTTAATTGTATTTTTAAAGTTGGCTTGATTTTAATGTATATTGGCTAATAAGCCAATTGTTGTTAACCCATTGGCCCAATATAATGCCCGTTTTTTAAGTTAATCAGGAGTTGATATGTCATCTATAGTGTCAAGAACAGGCGTCGCCAGTAGTGAAGAGGTCGTGTCACATTTTAAAAGTTTGTTGAAATTTGAAACCGATTGTTGGGATGTGCATTTTGCGCTGACTAATCAACGTTCTGATTTTATTTTATTGGATGTCAGGGGTGAGCTGATGTATAACCAGTCCCATATAGAAGGCGCTGAATCTCTTCCAACGAATAAAATTAATGAGGAGAGTCTATCCAAGTATCCTCAAAATACATTATTTGTTGTTTATTGTGCTGGCCCTCATTGTAATGCCACAGAGAAAGCAGCCATTAAACTGGCTCAGTTTAATAGACCGGTAAAGAAAATGATTGGTGGAATTACTGGGTGGATTGATGAAGGCTTTGAGCTTTTTAAGCCCAACAAATGAGCGTTGAAATACGTGCTCCTAAACTGCACGAAGCTAAGGATGTACTTAGGTTAATGACTAGATTGGCTGAGTTTGAATCATACATTCATGATTTTAAAGTGACTGAAAAAGAATTGGTTCGGCGTCTCTTCAAAGATAAAGATTTTGGTGTTCTGGTTGCTAATGTTGATGGAAAATTAGTGAGTTTATTGACCTATTATTATTTGCCATTTACTTACGATTTAAGACCATGGATGGTTATCAAAGAGTTGTTTGTTGGCTCTAAATACAGATCTCAACAGATTGGTAAAAAATTAATGGCTCAAGCGGCTGCTATTTGCATTAAAAATAATGGCAGTAAAATCAAATGGGATGTTCTAAGTAAAAATGATGAGGCTGCAAAATTTTATCTCAGTCTGGGCGCTCAAGTTGATGAAAAATGGCAAGGCTATTATTTAGATGAAGAAGCTTTGTTTGATGTCGCATCAGATAAGGATGAAGAAAAAAAGTAGTTAAAATTTGAAGTTTGGTTAAGATATTTAGTTTGTTATTAATGAAATTTTACCTCAGCCAATTCTGATGTTTAGAAAATAACCAAAAAGGTCAAATTTTTCTATTAAAGAGGGAGCTGTGTTAATGACTTTGTGAAATACACTTATAGTTATTGTCCAAAAATACAATGATGACATGTTCTGTTTGCTGATCCTGCTGGTTATGTATCTACTGAAACACAGGTTCAAAAAAATCATTTTTGAGATGAGAAGCAAAATTCAGGAAATATATTCCAGGTGTTTTTTTCGAGGTGGGTATGGGCTTAGTTTTTGTACTTTGATTTTTTCAGTGATGTTGATGATGTTTTGAAGGTTGAACTCTAAACAAAAAGATAACCACTGAATAGATCCTCAATTCAGTGGTTGGTTTTAAAACTGACATTTACTTATTTCTTGTTATTTTTTCTTCTCTTAACTTCTGATCTACCCAATTGCATGGATGCAGGATTGGCAGAGCGTATCCACAAACGAGAAAATAAGGCAGGAAATTTTTTGCTGATGTCTGCTCGTTGTTTAGCATTTAAATGCCCTAAAACTTTAATCATCATGTTGATTTGACTTTTGATGTTATCTTCTGATGCTTTAATTACCTGATCTCTGGCATCACCTGCTTTTTCGATTTTTTCTGCAGCCAATGTTTTAGCCAATTCCTTAAAAGCTGCTTTTTGAGCGTCATTTTCTTTGTTGTGCTTTCCCATGTACTCAATCAAGTCATGGTCCATTTTATGCCGTTGTTCTTCGGTCAAAGAGAACTCAGTTATCTTCTTCTTTTGGTTCCACCAAATTTTAGAAACCACTGCTTTTGCAGATTCGTTATCAGCATGAAAATGCCCAGCTCCTCCAGCATGAGAGAGTGGTACGAATTGACTGAAGTAAAGCAATGAAAATAGAATTGCTGCGCTTATTTTTTTATAAATCATCGTTAATTTCCCCTGTTTAAAAGACAGCTTGTTGTATGGTTGTGCTAAATAAAATATTGCTATATCATAGCAACCAATATTGGGAAAGGCAACGCGGAGCGAATCATTAAATCATTAAAAATCATTGCTGCCATATTGGTTTTGGGGTTAGGTGCTTTTTATATCTATCAATACTTAGATGGATCAAAATCTCAAAGCCCCGAAGTCGTTCAACCTGCTAACATACCAGCACAGTTCCAGCTTGCCAATCGTTCAGTTTTAGTAGTAACCATCGATACCACCAGAGCCGATCGACTAGAGCCTTATGGAGCCACAGATGTGGCCACACCAGCGTTACAAAATCTGGCCAATCGAGGGATTGTATTTGAAAAGGCCTGGGCAGCAGCTCCCATTACGCTGGTTTCACATGCCAGTATTCTGTCAGGGATGAACCCATTTGAACATGGAGTCAGAAACAACGGAACACAGTATGTGGCTGATTCTGTCCATACTTTGGCTGAACAAGTGAAAGCAGCTGGGTATCAAACTTCTGCTTTTGTGTCGGCTGCAGTTCTGGACAAGCGGTATGGATTGGCGCAAGGGTTTGATGTTTATGATGATGATTTATCTGATCGTCGGAATGTAAGCCCCAGAATGGTGGCTGATCGAACCGCTGAAAGCACGGTTAATGCCACCATGGAATGGTTGAATACCATACAAGATGATGTTCCCTTCTTTAGTTGGGTTCATTTCTATGACCCGCATGCCAACTATTCGCCTCCTCCACCTTATCGTGATGAGTATAGAAACCGATTGTATGATGGCGAAATTGCATACATGGATGAGCAAATTGGTCGATTGTTTGCGCATCCTAAACTATTGGCGGCAGGTGATGATGCACCAATAATTATCGTTATCGCTGATCATGGTGAGAGCCTAGGTGAACATGGCGAGCGGACTCATGCATTGTTGGCCTATGATTCCACCTTACACATTCCATTTATCATGCATGTTCCTGGTGGACCGGCTGGAATGCGAGTTAAAGAGTCGGTTGGACATGTGGATGTCATGCCTACAATACTTTCTATGCTTGAGTTGCCAACTGAAGGCGAGCTTGATGAACAAATGTCAGGACGAGATCTTACACCATTGATAGCTGGACTTAAATATGAGCCGTCCAGGCCTTATTACTCAGAAACATTTTTGCCTTATTATACTTACGGTTGGGAAAAACTTCGGGTGATGCGAAAAGGGCGTTGGAAATTTATTGAGGCACCTGAATCAGAGTTGTATGATTTGCTGAAAGATCCCAGGGAACTCAGTAATGTTTATCAGAAACATGACGATGTATCTCATGACATGCAAAGAGATTTAACTGAGTGGATGGATGATCGAGAGGCAGATGCTGAAGCCAGTTTAAGTCTTGATAGTGATGAGCTGGCTAAACTCAGAAGTTTGGGATACCTGTCAGTAGGTAGTGGAAAGGTTGCTGAGCGAGAAAACAGACCCAATCCAATGACCATGATTGGGCAGCACGTTGGCCTTGAGCGGGCGCGGATGTTATTGGCGGATCGATTCTATGAGCAAGCGGTCTCACAGTTACAAAATGTCTTGCGAAGGGATCCGCAAAATTTAGCTGCCTTGATTGACTTGGTTCGTGCTCATGAAGCTTTGGGTGAAGTTGAAGAAGCCATAACTCATGGGGAGCATGCCTTAGAGCTTGATCCTGAGTATACTCAGACTTATATGACTCTGGCCAGGTTAGAAATGCAAAGAGGTGATTTTCACAAAGCCATAGAACTGACAGATTTGGCCATTGGGCTTGATCCAATCAATCCTGAAATACCTGTATTAAAGGCGACATTTTTAACCAGGCAAAATAAATTAACAGAGGCTCAGGAAATACTGTCTTCTGCTTTACAAGCACATCCAGACCATCCCAGAATAAATGCAGTGTATGCGCATTTGGTGGAAGCCAGAGGTGGCGATTTTGTCGAGGCTGAAATGCGTCTGAAAAAGGCCTTAGAAAATGATCCATATTTAGATCAGGCTTGGCGTTTTTTGGGGCAGTTGCAAGAACGAATGAATCAGCCTATGAATGCAGAAAAAAGCTATCGAAGAGGTTTGCAAAATAGGGTTGATGATGCTGAGTTGCATGGTAGTTTGGGGCATTTATTGGCACGGATGGGCCGTGTTGAGGAGGCCGAACAACAATTAAGAGAAGCCATCAGGCTGAGTAAAAACCAACGCACAGAACTTTATGTGAGCTTGGGTAGTATTTTGGCTGAACAAGGCAGGGCTGATGAGGCCAGAAAAGCATTTGAAAAAGTGCTGGAAAATAACTCGAGTCACCCAGGCGCCAGGAACAACTTGGCCATTGCTATGTATAGATCGGGTCAGGTCAAGCAAGCAAAAGAAACCTTGATGGCATTGGTTGAAGAGTTTCCAAGACAGGCTGATGCACATAATAACTTGGCTGCCATTGCAGTAGACCAACAAGATTGGTCAGCTGCAATTTTGCACAGTGAAAATACCCTTAAGTTGGCACCTCATTTAGTCGAGGCATGGAATAACTTGGCCATTGGTCAAGAGGAGTCCAACATGTTTGCTGCTGCTAAAGAGAGTTATCTTGAAGCTTTGTCATTAGACGGGGAATATTGGCAGGCGTACTATAATATGGGCTTATTATTAATCAAAATGGATGATCATGAAGGTGCGATTGATGTTTTTAAACAGGTGTTAAACCGCGTACCCAACCATGCTGAAACACACTTGGAAATGGGTTTTTTGTACGTGGATGAATTAAAAGACAAGGAAAGTGCATTAAAACATCTGAATGCTTTTTTAAAACATGCACCTAAACATCAGAGAAAAACTGAAGCATTAAACAAAATCAGTCAATTATAAATACTCAGTTGGACTTAAACTGAGCACTCTTTTGGTCTTGATTTTCGAACTCCAAAGAATCAGGTGGCTTAGAAATTTTTAGAATTGATTTCGGCAAGTGCCCATTTCATTGGAATATATACCCATTTGATCTATATTTAGCTTCTGAGAAAGGTATAAACTCTGACTTACATTCAAAGGTGATTTTGTTTTCATTGGATAGTTGGTTGAAGTGACCAGCTGCGTTCCAATGTAAATTCTCAACCAACATTTAATGATTTTTACTCATGAATTATATAAGTCGCTTAACCAATTGTTAAATAATGAAAAATTAACACTTGATAACCACGCCTTAAAAGGTCATAATCGATAAAAGGGGTATGCCATGGGATGGTGTGCAGGGTAACATCTCAGATGTATATACAAAAAATACCATGAATAGATTAAAGGGGAAAAATATTCAGGTATGATCTATAAAACCATGGCAAAGAAATTTAAACTTATATCGATACTGGCATTTTGTACTGTTTTTTTAACAACTGTAAGTCAAGCGTCTCATATCTCAGGCATACGCATCACCCAAACGGGTAATACTGGATTGGAGATAAATGTAGACATCACTGCTTTCTATACCACTGGCAGTACTGAAAGCGAAGCAAATCTTGGCACTTACTACAATCAGATACCTGCGGCCGATTGGGGCGACGGTTCGACATTAGAAAGATATGGTAATGGACCATCAACTGGTATTCCACTGGTCGCAACCAGTACGGTGGTTAATGGCATAACTGCCAGGGCGTATCGTGGTAGTTTTTCTCACACCTATGGCTCCGCTGGCAATTACACCATTGAGGCCAATACGGGATGTTGTCCTTTAACAACGCCAACCTATACTTTAGTTACTGGAACTATCCTGACTGAGACAATCTCAACAACTGGGCCATTTGGTCCAACTACTTTTACCACCAGCTTTGTACAGAATACATTGAATGTCAATGCAGAAGCTCCTGTGTTCAGCAAAGGGTTTGTCCCAGCAAGTGTCGCTATTAATTCACCCAGTACATTGACATTTACCATAGACAATACAGCGAGTACCTTAGATGATAACGTACTGGATTTCACTGATAATTTACCCGCTGGTATGGTCGTTGCTACGCCTGCAAATGTGGTCAATACCTGTGGCGGAGGCACAGTGACAGCAACCAGTGGCGATGCAGTGATTTCTTATACTGGAGGCGTGGTACCTGCGGGAGTCACATGCTCGGTCAGTGTAGATGTTACCGTTACGCAAGCAGGTTCATTTGTTAACACCACAGGAGATCTGACTTCTGCTTTTGGTAACAGTGGGACAGCCAGTGACACCTTGATTGGTTTTGACGCACCAGCTTTCAGTAAAGTTTTTGCTCCTTCTACTGTAGCAATAAATACACCAAGTACCTTGACATTTACGATTGATAATTCAGCCAACCCTGTAGATGCCACAACCTTAGATTTTACAGACAATTTACCTGCTAATATGACAGTTGCCACACCAGGAAATGCAACAACTACTTGTACAGGTGGTACATTAACAGCAACTGATGGAAGTAACACTATAAGTTATACTGGTGGTACTGCAAGCTCTGCGTCGTCATGTACTGTCAGTGTTGATGTTGTGGTTTCTCAAGCAGGTGATTTTGTTAATGTTTCAGAAGATTTGACCTCTAATTTAGGTAACAGTGGAACGGCCACTGATACACTTACTGGGTTTGATGTACCTGTTTTCAGTAAAGATTTTGCAGCCGCTAGTGTATCAGTTAATACACCAATAGCAATGACACTCACCGTAGATAATACTGCTAACACCATAGCTGCAAGTTCTTTAGATTTTACTGATAATCTGCCAGCTGGCATGGAGGTCGCAAGTCCAGTAAATTCATCAACGACTTGTACGGGTGGAACCGTAACGGCTGTTGCTGCGGCCACAAGTGTCATGTATACAGGTGGTACTGTCAATGCAGCCTCAACATGTACTGTTAGCGTCGATGTCATTGTGACCCTGGAAGGCAGCTTTACAAATACCACTGGAGATTTAACTTCCAGCCTTGGGAACAGTGGTCCTGCAAGCGATACTTTACTTGGTTCATCTGCACCTCTATTCAGTAAGGAGTTTTCACCTGCTAACGTACCGCTTAATTCTCCAAGCACTTTGACATTTACCATTGATAATACTGCCAACACAGTTGCTGCCAATATGTTAGATTTTACTGACAATTTGCCAACAAATATGGAAACTGTCGGCCCAGCTAATGTCTCGTTAACCTGTACAGGGGGGAATTTAACCTCATCACCGGGGGCAACAAGCATATCTTATTCCGGAGGTGGTATGGTCGGTGCTGGTGCATCTTGTACCATCAGTGTAGACGTGATCGTGACACAAGAGGGTAGTTTCGTGAACACTACAGGTGATTTGACTTCCAGCTTAGGAAACAGCGGAACGGCAACTGATACCTTGGTTGGTACCTCTGCGCCAGATTTTAGTAAAGTATTTAATCCGTCTGATGTGGCTATTGATTCACCTGCTACATTAACCTTAACTATTGATAACAATGCAAATGCTATTGAGGCTGAAAGCCTTGCATTAACTGATAATTTACCCCCAGGAATGGAGGTCGCAAACCCTGCAAACGCTTCAACAACGTGTATAGGTGGAACGCTAACTGCATCAGCAGGAGCAACCAGCATTGAGTATACAGGAGGAGAGGTGAGTGCCTCTGCATCATGTATAGTTAGTGTGGATGTAATTGTTACTCAATCAGGCGTATTTAATAATACAACTGAAGACTTGATCTCCTCTTTAGGCAACAGTGGAATGGCCAGTGATACTTTGACAAGTTTTTCTTCGCCTTTGTTTAGTAAAGCCTTCAGTCCCGACGAGATTAATGCTGTTGAAGATAATGGTTTAATTGAAAGTACATTAACTTTTACTATTGATAACACCGCGAACCCTGTTGATGCCACTGATCTTGAGTTTGTAGATAACATGCCAACCGGAATGACAGTTAATGACCCTGCAAACATCATTAATAACTGTGTAGGTGGAACTGTTAGTGCAGTTTCAGGTGATGGCGTAATCAGTTATACCGGTGGAACAGTATTGGCTAATGCAGTTTGTACGATCAGTGTAGATGTGGTATTGGATGGTTTTGGTACTTTTAATAATGATGCAGGCATATTGAATTCATCTCTGGGATCGAGTGCACCAAACTCTGCGATAGGCAGTATTATTGTGGGAGTTGTTCGAGCCATACCAACTATTTCAATATATGGTTTATCCTTATTGATGTTATTGCTTGCTTATATGACTTTCAAAAAAATTCGCAGAAGTCATATTTCTGAGCAATGATCTATAGAGTTTTATAAGTGAAAACTTTGAATATGGCTGGGATGTGTAAATATCTCAGCCTTTTCTTTATCTGTTCTATTTTTAGTTTCACGCTAGATTTAAATGCATCCATCAGTTTTTCGGATGTCACAGTGGATCGAGGGGTTGATGAATGTACCCAAGAGCACGAGGGCTTTGGGATAGGAGCCAGTGCGGTTGATTTCGATTCTGATGGCGACATAGATGTATTTTTAGCCAGGCCTGAAGGTGAACCGGATAGACTCTATCGTAACCTAGGAAATGGTTATTTTGAGGATGTGGCCCCTGCATTAGGTCTGAATATGACTACCAGGACGAGGGCATCTTTGTGGTTTGATTATGATGGTGACAGAATTCTTGATTTGTTGACGACATCTGATTGTTTCAGGACTGCATGTACCACCACCATGGGATCATTTTTACGATTGTTCAAACAAAATTCCAATGGTACTTTTACAGAAGTTACTGCGTCAGCAGGGTTAAATGAATTCGTAACAGACAGAACCATACACCGTTCAGGGGCTGCAGCAGGAGATCTTAATGGTGATGGTTTTCTTGATTTAGTCACCGCATTCTGGGAAGGTCCGATTAGGTTATATATCAATCAACGAAATGGAAGTTTTGTTGAATCAACCTTAGCGAGTGGAATAACTCAAGAAATTCGTGGTTACTGGCAACCCATAATTCAGGATTTCAATGGAGATGGTTTACTTGATATTTATTTTACCATCGATTTCTCTGCGAATAAGTTGTGGATAAACCAGGGGATTCAAAGCAGCTTGCCGTTGCTTCAAGAAGTTGGTGGCATATCAGCATGTGATAACAATATGAATGATATGGGGTTAACATTGGGTGATTATGACAATGATGGTGATCCAGATATTTACGCGACAAATATCTACCGTGACGATTTCTATAATGTGTTACTGAGAAATGAATCTAGTGAAACTGGACCCAGTTGTAATGATGTCTCTTTAAGTGCAGGCGTAGAGCAAGGGGGCTGGGGATGGGGTGCCACATTTTTTGATGCGAATAATGATGGGTTGTTAGATTTAGCAGAAACAAATGGATGGCATTTAAATGGTTGGGAGCAGGCCATGCGATTATTTATCAATCAAACTATGAATGTAGGCGTTTTTACTGAACAAGGCAATTCAGCAGGCTTGACACATAATCATTGGGGGAGCTCATTACTTGCAGTTGATATTGAAAGAGATGGAGATTTGGATATGATTGAATCAGTTCCAGATGCCTGTGCAAATAATGTAAACCATACCTTGCCGCTCATCATTTATGAGTCACAACTACAAAATTCTCCAGAGCCACATAATTTTTTGATCATTAAGCCTCGTATCAATGGGTTAAATCATTTTGCAATCGGTACGAAATTACAAGTTATGGTAGGCGAACAAACCATGACTCGTTGGATTACAGCTGGTACCAGTTTTTTAGGCCAGGAGCCTGCTGAGGCGCATTTTGGTCTAGGTGCTGCAACAGCCGTAGATCAAATAGTTGCCACGTGGCCTGATGGAAAACAAACCACCCATAACAACATCAATGCTAATCAGGTAATTAATATAAGTTATACGCCTGTAATCTTTGCTGATGGTTTTGAATAAGCACACAAAAACAATGAATTTTAAAATGACAGTAGTCCCGAGAGTATTGATCTATATGACTTGCCTGTTTTTGGTATCTTCATGTAGTGACCCTTTTGCTGATTTACCTGAAAAAAGGTTAATGATCTTGGGTGTGGATGGCATGGATTATCGCATGACTCAACGGCTTATGGATGAAGGAAAAATGCCTAATTTTTCACGATTAAGTCAACAAGGCGTTTTCATGTCATTAGGTACGTCTGTACCACCTTTGTCACCTGTGGCCTGGTCAGATTTTATGACAGGGATGGATTCCGGTGGGCACGGTATTTTTGATTTTTTACACCGTGATCCACATAGCATGCTTCCAGAATTTTCTATGAGTAAAGTAATTCCCCCTGAAGATCATATTTCACTGGGATCATGGCATATACCAATAGATTCAGGGCAATTGGTTAATCTGAGAAAGGGTGATGTGTTTTGGAAAGAATTAGAAGCGCATGGTATTAAATCGACTATTATGCGAATGCCCGCTAATTTTCCACCGGTTGGTGAAGGTGAAAGAGAGCTGTCTGGGATGGGAACTCCTGATATTCATGGTGGTTATGGCAGATTTACGTTTATCTCTAGCCGATTTGGCGCAGGGAGAAAAAAAATTGATGGTGGAGAAATACAGGAAACGTGGCTTGAAAAAGGCGTCTATAAAGCGGTATTAAATGGGCCTTTAAATCCATTGAAAGATCCAGAATTAGAAGCAGTGATGCAGCTGCCCATCATCATTACGCCTGCAAGTAAAAATTCTATAGTTATAGATTTAGATGGTGAAGAAATCAAGTTAGCTTCAAAACAATGGTCTGACTGGATTCCAGTAGAGTTCACCATGATGCCTGTTTTTTCTGATTTACATGGAATGGTTAGGTTTTATCTGCGAGGCATATCTCCTAATCTTGAGTTATATATTTCGCCCATTAATTTTGATCCGTTGAATGCGGATACTGCGCTTTCCGTACCAGTAGACTTTGTAGAAGACTTAGCTGAAGAAACGGGCCGATTTTATACCCAAGGTATGCCTGAGGATACCAAAGCATTAGAATCAGGAGTTTTGAATTTAGAAGAGTTTTTTACTCAAGCTAATTTGGCTGCTCAGGATATTATGAAACAAATGGACTTACAAGTTAAATACCTTTTAGAGCAGCGTCGAGGGTTCTTGTTTTACTATTTAGGTCACTTAGATCAAATCAGTCACATGACCTGGAAATCTACCGATCCGGAGCACCCTGCATATGACCCAAAGACAGACCCTTATTGGGCTAATAAGCTTGAACAGTTATATATCGATATAGATGAACATGTGGGTCACCTGGTCGAACAATTGAAAGATAAATCAACATTGATTGTAATGTCAGATCATGGATTTGCACCTTGGCGTCGTGAAATGGATTTGAATGCCTGGTTACACAAAAATGGATATTTGGTTTTAAATCAAAACAAGAACGTCAGCCGAGAGGGCTTTCTCGATGTAGATTGGGAGAAAACAATAGCCTATGGTGTGGGGTTTAATGGCTTATATCTAAATTTGAAAGGCCGTGAATCTAGTGGTATTTTAAAGACTGCTGAAAAAGCAGACATGTTAACTGAAATAGGTGATAAGTTATTAGCTACTATAGACCCAGGAACCAATAAACCTGCCATCACTAAAATTTATAGAACAGAAAGTTACTATGAGATCAATGAGTCTGGTGATCGTCAGCCTGATATGATCATTGGTTATGCCTATGGAACTCGAGGATCCTCTTCATCAGCATTGGGGTCGGTTAGTAATAAAGCTGAAGTGTTTAAAGATCACCTTGACCCATGGAGTGGAGATCATTCAATGGACCACGAAACTGTACCTGGTGTGTTTTTATCAAGCGGTAAAGTTAAAACAATCCCACGGAGTATAAAGGATATGCAAGATACCATTCTTGATGAATTTGATTTAAAGGTTAAAGAGCTGCCAGCTCCTAAATAAAAAGCTGTGGCTAACATGACTTTATTTACCTTTCTTTGTTTAACAGTATGTACTGCATTATCATATGCGGAAAACAATAATGCTCACATTTCATTCCAAGACATCACTATGATTGCAAATCTTCATGGTGATGAATATAACTCATCAGGCGGGCATGGATTAGGGGTTAATTGGGTAGATATTAACAATGATGGTTGGGATGATTTGTTTGTGGTTGGGGGAGGTCCTGCATATCCACCAAAACTATATTTAAATCAGCAAGATGGAACATTTCAAAATGTCAGCAGTTGGTTACCACAATTGCCGGCGGTAGAAATGTCCGGTTCTAGGTTCGCTGATTTTGATAATGATGGTGACAAAGATTTGTATATTTATACTGATCACCCTGATTTTTTGGTTTTGAGACTGAATGATCCCGATGGCCCTCCTAATTTATTATTGGTTAACCAGCTGGCAAATTCAGGCTCTGTAGAATTTACAGAGCAAGCAGACCAGGTGGGAATCAGTGATCTGGCGCCAACGCCATTTGGGTTTTTACCGGCCTATCGCAGTAAAACTGCTTCCTGGTTAGATTACAATCGAGATGGATGCATTGATTTATTTGTGGGTCACTTGGTACAAAATTCAGCAGGTTTTGATGTCAACAAAGACCGGTTTTACCGCAATAATTGTGATGGCACATTTGTAGACTCTACTGGCGTAAGTGGCATCAATGATGATACTGAGTCGCTTACGTATAGAGCGGCATTGGCTTCAGGTGGGTTTCATTTAAATGAAGATGGTTGGCCGGACTTGTATGTTGTTAATGTCACGGGAACTGATCCACAACCGTACTTAAATGATTTTTTATACTTAAACCAAGGAAGCAATGGCTCAATAAATTTTATTGAATCTATTTCTCAGTCTGTGGGTGTAGGTAATGATTCACAAGCCGGAATGGGTATAGATGTTGCGGATGTAAACCATGATGGTTATTGGGATATTTATATTTCAGATATATATGCTACAGAATTAGATGAACCACCATTGGGAAATGTCTTATATATGGGTTCTGGTAATGGACAGTTTTCTGATAATTCAGCCAAAGATGCAGGTGTTCAAGCTAATGACTCTTGGGGTGTAAACTTTTTTGATGCCAATCATGATACCTGGGAAGATTTATTTGTAGCAACCATAGCAACAATTGAGCATGACTTCATGTTTCTGAATAATGGAACTGACGCCCAAGGGCAGGTGAGTTTTAGCTCAGTAACTGATGCGGCAGGCATCAATGCAGAAAATGCCAGAGGATCTGCAGTATCAGATTTTGATCATGATGGCGATTTAGACATTGCAGTGGTCAATCAAGGTGGAGGTTTACAGTTGTTCGAAAATGTCACATCTGGGGGCGGTAACTGGTTGATTGTAAAACTTGAAGCCAGAGAAAGTAACCGAGATGCCATTGGGGCCATAGTTACGGCATCAACAGGTAAACTACAACAAAAAAGACAGGTAAAAGGCGGTTCAAGTGCGCACTCTCAAGACAGCTTAAATGTTCATTTTGGCTTATCTGATGCCAAATTAGTTGATTTATTAAAAGTTGATTGGCCAAGTGGTAGAACAACTGTTATACCTAATGTGTCTGTTAATGGATACATTACTGTAGTTGAAGCGGATGATTTAATTTTTAAAAACGGGTATGAGCTATAGAAAAATATTCATGATTCCAATTAAATTTTCTACTGAGTGATTTGTAAAGCCAACATAAGCAATAGAGATTTTTTTCACCCGCCCTATTTTGCTTATCTTGACCTATTGTTTCTGGAGAGTTATGAGTCAACAACACATTATAATTTTTGATGGAATTTGTAACTTCTGTAACAGCTCAATTAATTTTATTATTAAACGCGACCTTACTAATCAGTTTGTTTTTGCACCCATGCAAGGCCCCACAGCTCAAAAATTAATTGCGCACTATCAGGCAGAAAATGTTGGTTTTGATACCTTTCTTTTGATCAAAAATGATGAAATCTATTATCGAACAAATGCAGCCATTGAAATTGCTCAAGACCTCAGCGGAGCCTGGTATTTATTGAAGGCATGCAAAATCATACCCAGACCTATTCGTGATTATTTCTATCGATTATTCGCCAGAAACAGGTATCATATTTTTGGTAAATCGGCTGCTTGTAGGGTTCCCAATGAAGATTTAAAACACAAATTTTTGTGGTAAGTTGAGCCCGGTAGGGAGGGCTTAGTCTATTCCAAACTGCGGTTTTAATTTCAAGCTTTTTTTGCTTTGAGCAGCGCCTTGATCTCATCTAATTCTTTTTGAATTTCATCCAATTGAGTCATCTCTTCAGCTTGATTATCGAGTAGTTGTTGGCGTTCATGGGCGGCATTTTCTTTTTCTAACACGTTAACCACGATGCCGATGACCATGTTTAAAAATGCGAAAGCAGTGAAAAAGATAAACGATAAGTAGAAGGTCCAGCTGAGGGGGTAAGTGCCCATGGTTTCATACATCACATCAGTCCAGTCTTCAAAAGTCATGACTCTGAACAGAGTCAACATACTGGTGGCAATGTCGCCCCACAGTACTGGATTGATTTCACTGAAGAAGAAACTACCGACTGCACCATAAATATAAAAGATGATAAATAAAAGTAACATCACATAAGACAGTTGCGGCATGGCTTTGAGTAAAGAGTTGATTAAAATTCTCAGTTCTGGGACGATTGAGATCATTCGTAAAACCCTGAAGACACGAACCAAGCGCCCTATTAAAGCCATTTCCGAGTCTTCAATTGGAATTAAGCTGACCACCACAATCAAGGTGTCAAATATATTCCAACCACTTTTAAAAAAGTTTTTCTTGTCATCAGATGCAATGAATCGAATTAAAATTTCAACTAAAAAGAAGATGGTGACCGCGATGTCCGCATATGTGAGGATGGAGATCATATATGGCGGAAGGTGGTATGTTTTGGCGCCAATTAATAGCGCTGAAAGTATGATGACAGTGACCACTGACCATTCAAATATTTTATTGTTGTGAATTTTAGTTAAGGTCAGTTTCATGGCTGTTATTGATCAAATAAGACGCTCCATTTATAGGGGCGGATCAATCCATTAACAAGCGCATTGCAGTGGATAAGTGTAAAAAAGCCAATCAATGTAGATTGGCTTTTATGGTACAGCAGAAGTTTTTAAAATAATCAGTGTGAATGATTGTGTTCCCCATTATTTTTGTTAGGTGTCGATAAATCCTGATACAGCTGAGTGGTCATTCTTTCAGTTGATATGAAATTCCAGTTCCAGTCGTCATGGAATTTTTTCAATGGGTTGGTCGCTAAAACTTGTTCAAGCGTTTGGCCAGCTTGTACCTGCTTGGCAATTAACGACTTGGCTTCTACTAGCATGTCTATAGAGGCTTGAAGGTCTTTTTTATTGGCCAATTTACCATGTCCAGGAATGATTTGGGTTTCATCATTGGAGAGGCTGATCATTTTTATTTGCGCATTGATAAACCCATCTACAGAGCCGCCAGAATTCAAGTCAATAAAAGGGAATACGCCATTGAAAAAAGTATCACCCGCATGAATGACATTGGCTTTGCTGAAGTGAATGATGGCATCACCATCGGTATGTGCCTGGGGAACATGAATGGCTGTGGCTGGTTGATCATTGAAATGAAAACTCATTTCGTTTGAAAATGTTAATACGGGTAAGGCCGCTTTAGGAGCAGGAGCCATGCCAGCTTGAGTCCGTACGCCTTTGGTTATTAAATGATGTCGCAAGTTTTCATGGGCAACTATGTGAGTGCCTGAGGCTCCAAGAGATTCGTTGTTACCTGTGTGATCACCATGGACATGTGTATTGATTAAGAAATCAACGGGTTGATCCGTTAGCGCCTTAATGGCATTTGTCATGATATCTAAAAAAGGAGGCATAGAGTCATCAATCAATACCACACCGTCAGAACCAACTAACAAGCCCAGGTTACCACCAGTAAATCCACCTTCACCGGCCAACATATAAATACCTGGACCAACTTCAGTGCTGGCGAAACTGACTTTGGGTTCGTCTTTGGCTTGGCTGATTCCACCTAGTATTAAAGAAGCGGTGCAAAAGGTGGCTTTTATGTGTTTAAATTTCATGGGTAAATCCTCTTGTATTGATATAATAAGACGGATATCTTAAGTTCTAATTCAATTGAGTTCAATCATGCTAGTAAGAAAAGCCAGACTCCAGGATTTAAACCTTCTTGGACAATTATTTGACGAATACCGTCAATTTTATCATCAGGAGTCTAATTTAGAAGCTGCGGCTGACTTCATAAAACAGCGTATGAAGAATAATGAGTCGATTATTTTTGTGGTTGAGAAAAACGATAAACTACTTGGGTTTACTCAGTTGTACCCCAGTTTTTCATCAGTCAGTATGCAACGCATGTGGGTGCTGAATGATCTGTATGTGGCAACAGCCGCCCGTCAGTCAGGAGTGGCTCAAAAGCTGATGGCAGCAGCGAATCAATGGGCGCATGAAACTGACAGCAAAGGTTTGATCTTGGAAACTGATACTGATAATTTAAATGCACAAAAACTGTATAAAAAATTAGGGTACGTAAAGCAAGACAGTACTTTTCATTATTTTTTATCAACACAAAGTTAAACCAAATATTTACCATGAAAAATGCACTGAATAAATTAAAAGAGGGTAACCAAAGATTTATTGCTGGTTCTACTATCCATGATGCTGAGTCTATCAATGCATCGCGTATTGCAAATCAACAAGGTCAGAAACCGTTTGCTGTGATTTTGGGATGCTCTGATTCAAGGGTGCCTGCTGAATTAATTTTCGATCAAGGGCTGGGTGACTTATTTGTTGTCCGGGTGGCAGGAAATATTGCAGCGTCTACCCAAATAGGCAGCATTGAATTTGCTGTCAGTATGTTTGAATCTCCATTGGTTATAGTTTTGGGACATTCAAGCTGTGGTGCAATTCATGCCAGTCTAAACGCGATGAAGAATCCAGAGCAAAAAGTCACAAAACACATTGAATCTTTGGTTAAACAAATTAAGCCTGCGATTAACTCTTTAGCAGCAGATGGATTGGACACGGTTGATGCAGCGGATGCTGTTAAGGCCAATGTTATGAACTCAGTAGCTGATCTTTGTAACCAATCTGAGGTTATTAAGTCTCGAATTGCTGCAGGTTTGTTGCAGGTCGAAGGAGCACATTATGATTTACAAACCGGCCTGGTAGAGTTTTATGAAAAAGTTGATGAGTAACGAGTCCTTCAGCTGGTAAATAATTGTTGCAATTGATCAAAAGGGCCAGTGACTTCATATGTGATGCCTTTTTTGCCAAAGAAGCTGGGGCCGCGTTGAGAATTGAAGTACATTCGGGAGCCATCATCGGTGAATGCAACTCCAGTAATTTCAGTTTTTTCTTGGTTTTCAATTTGTAGTAAAGGTATGGCTTGACCATTTTCATTGAGCATCACAATTTGCATATTACCACCATCTTCACAAACATAAATGATGCCATTGTTATCAACTGTGACATTATCGACACCAGATAGAACTGGAAAATGAGTTGTTTTAAAATCGTAAATGACTTTGATGCTTTGGTTGTCTAAGTCAAGAGCCCAAATGCGGTTATCACCCTTGGTTGAAAAATAAACGAATCCTGCGTAATACCAAATGCCTTCGCCTCCTTTGAAAATCGATGATTTATTGATTTGGTAACGGGTTTCAAGTTCTGGTTTTTTTGGGTTAGGTTTGGGTACATCATGCCAAACCAATTTAGCCTCACCAGTAAACACATCACCTTGTACTTCTGCGACTTGGAGTTGGCCTTTTTCATAGCTGGGGTATTGAGGCAAAACTGTTCGATAAAACCGACCATCCTTCTCATCTTCAGTTAAATAAATGATTCGGTTAATGGGGTCTACAGCACAAGCTTCATGTTTAAAGTTACCCAAGCATGCAATGGGTTGAGCCAGGTTGTTGCCATAAGGGTCGCATTCCCAGACCATACCATAAGGAATTTCTTCACCAGATAACCAAGTGTTCCAAGGTGTTTTTCCGCCAGCGCAATTGTATAAAGTGTTGTCTAAAATTCTGTAAGCATCGATTACTTCGCCTTTGGCATTGAATTTTAATGCTCCAACACCGCCAGTATCAGTTTCTTCGTTACAAGCATATATCCAACCACCTTTATTTTTTCGGCTCAAATCTTGATAAACTGCACCGCCATCAGGTTCTTCGTGCCACGAGTATTTACTGTTCTTGCTGGGTGATAATCCTGCAGTTGCGACAATCCTTGATTGAAACCCTTTGGGTAATCTGATGCCATTTTTATTAGCTGGCATTAAATGTTTCATACTGGTATCAACTGTTGGTTTGTGATTTGCACTGGCAATTTTGGGAGCCGCTAATGATAGCGCCGAAATTTTCAGTAGCTTGCCAACAAATTGTCTTCGGTCAGTCATAAAGCGATTCCGTTAAAGTAATTGTTTATTGTAACTATTTATGGTGACAACGTCATGAATGATCAGATAAAGTTTTTTAAAATTTCATCACTCATCAAGAATCCTTGGGGAGTTAACTGCAACTCTTTTTCATTCATTTGGTACCATTCAACAGGCACATGATCATTGAATGTCTGTTTGATGTTTGCTGCGGGTAATCCAGTAGTGGCTTGAAACTTTTCCCAACTGAAAGCTTGTTTCAAACGCAAAGCATTGAGTAAAAACTCAAAGGGTAACGTTGATTCATCTAACAGCCGAGTCTCAACTACTCGATGATCTGTATCAGCATTGTTTAAATAAGTTTGCGGGTGTTTTTGTTTGGTTTGGCGTTGAATTTGACCGTTGTGGCCTAGGGTGATTTTACTGTGCGCACCTGCGCCAATACCTAAGTAATCACCAAATAGCCAATAGTTCATGTTGTGTTCGCTTTGCTTGCTTTGCTTCGCATAAGCAGAGACTTCATACTGTTCATAACCATGCGCAGATAAAATTTCTTGACCTTGTAAAAACATGTCGTGTTGTAATTCTAGGTCAGGTAGGTTTGTGGGTGTTTTAACTGCGAAAAAAGTATTGGCCTCAATGGTCAATTGGTAATAGGATATGTGTGTGGGTTCTAACTCAATGAGTCGCAGCAAATCATCTTTGGCAGCTGCCATGTTTTGGTTCGGCAGTCCAAACATCATATCTAAGTTGAAATTGGTATAGCCGGATTTTTTCGCCAGTCGTACTGCAGCTATTGCTTGGTCGCTGTTGTGAATACGCTTTAGTGCTAACAGTTGTTGATCATCCAATGATTGAATACCCAAAGACAAGCGGTTGATGCCAGCGTCTAAATAGCCAGAAAAATCATCGAACTCATTGCTGCCTGGGTTGACTTCCATGGTCACTTCAGCATCTGGCCGCAGGGGTAATAAAGCACGCACTTGTTGCATCAAATGTTGCATGGCATTGGTGGAAAATAAACTGGGTGTGCCGCCGCCCATAAAAATGGAATTAACGGTGCGGCCCCAAACATGAGGCAGGTCTTGTTGTAAGTCTTGAATAAGTGCCTTGAGGTATTGATTTTCATTCAAAGGATCTTTGAGGGCATGAGAATTAAAGTCACAATACGGACATTTGCTGACGCACCACGGAAAATGAATGTATAAACTCAGTTTAGGTGGAATCAACATACTAGAAAATGAGTTGATTGAATTGATTGTTTAGCACTTTAATGGCTTGGGCTCTATGTGAAATACTTTGTTTGATTGCTGGATCTAGTTCGGCTGCAGTGCATTGTTGGTTGGGAACATAAAAAATGGGATCATAACCAAATCCTTGGGAGCCAGAAGCTGTTTTGTTGATCACTCCTTGCCAAACTCCTTTGGCAACAATGGGGTCTGGATCTTGGTGATGGCGCATAAAAACCAAGCAGCAATAAAAATGAGCAGCACGATCATTTGAACTGTCTATGTCTTGCATGTTGTTTAACAACAAATTAAGGTTCTCTTGATCGGATGCCAATTCTCCTGCATACCTGGCAGAGCGGACGCCTGGTTGACCTTGTAAAGCAGGGACGATCAGGCCTGAATCATCTGCCAAAGCAGGTAGGCCAGATAATTGGCTGGCATGGCGTGCTTTGATGATGGCATTCTCAATAAATGTAGTACCAGTTTCTGCAACCTCATAAGCCTCGTCTTTGGGTTGTGGTATCAGTTCAATATATAAATCATTGAAGGCCGAGTTAAACTCTTTGAGCTTGCCGGCGTTGCCACTGGCCAGCATGATTTTTAAGTTTTTTTGCATGGGTTTTGTGTGACTTACTCAGATAAGGCTTGTTTTTGGTGAGCGAGTAACTCACTGATACCTTTTTCTGCCAGGTCTAATAATTCATTCAATTCGTCGCGTCGAAAAGCATGGCCCTCTGCTGTGCCTTGTACTTCAATGAAATGTCCACCATCGTTCATGACCACATTCATGTCTGTTTCAGCATTTGAATCTTCAGGGTAATCTAAGTCCAAGACTGCTTGATCTTCATAGATGCCTACTGACACTGCAGCAATGGCGCCGTGAATTGGATTTTTCTTTAAGGTGCCAGTATTGAGCAATTGGTTAACTGCATCGTACATGGCCACGTAAGCGCCAGTGATTGAGGCAGTTCGAGTGCCGCCATCAGCTTGAAGTACGTCGCAATCAACTGTAATGATTCTTTCACCCAAGGCTTTTAAATCAACCACGGCCCGTAATGATCGAGCGATCAGTCTTTGGATTTCCAAAGTACGACCACCTTGCTTACCTTTGCTGGCTTCACGCCCCATCCTTGAGTGAGTTGAACGTGGTAACATGCCATATTCGGCAGTCACCCAGCCTTTGCCTTTGCCTCGTAACCAGCCAGGAACTTTGTCCTCAACACTGGCATTACAAAGCACTTTGGTATTACCACATGTGATCATCACCGAGCCTTCGGCATGCATGGTGAAATTGCGTTCGATTTTAATGTCGCGCATTTGATCATTTTGTCTATTGGATGGTCGCATATTCGAATTCTTAAAAGAAAGCGACATTTTAACACTTCTGTTGTCATTTTCTTATATTGAATCAAGGAATCAATGTGATCACGGCGTTTATGAGCTTAAGCTGAATGGACAATAAAACTGAAACCAGCGCGTTGAAATGATTTGGCTTTTATAATGACACAAGTCGGTGCATTATTAACTTGGGTTTGATAAAATATTTCTTTTATTAATAATTGAGGGATGTCATGAATAGTATTATGCCTTGGGTTTTTCTGGCCACATTAATTGTATTGGGCCTTCTTGCTGCAGCACAGAAAATTGGCGAGTTGATTCCTGCCAGTAAACAGTTAACTGATTATTTAAAACAAACTGAGGGTTGGATTGGTTTGGTGGCTATATTCCTGTCATTGTATTGGTTGATCTTTGTGGTTTTAAGGTACATTGGTATCATGCTTCAACATGCTTTTTTAAATTTCATTGTTTCAGTAGTGTGTGTTGCTGTTATGTTTTCGTTGGGTTTGCTTTTGGCAAAACCACAAATAGCGGAATGGACCAAATCCAATGAGTCTTTAACTGGTTTGTTGAATAAAACAACTGCTTTTTTAGAGCCTAAAAGGGAAATGTTAGGCTTGGTGGCATTGATCTTGTCTTTGGTTTTCTTAGGCAGAACCATATAAGGTGACAAATCAACAATCAATAGATTCAAAGCCCGTATTTTGCGGGCTTTTTTGTTTGCGAATATCAACGAACTTTTCAATTGAGTTTTTAAAATGAATGTGACTGATTTAATAGACAAATTTGTGGTTTTTTATGTGGTCGGTGGAGATGTTAAATACCCAACCATGATGGAAGTTAAGCAAGTAGAGGACATTGCTGGACGTGTATTCTTAAGTGGTTCGCAACCACAAAACATAATGGGCTTGTATAATTGGTTGGGAGGTGTTCCCACCCACATAGCATGGGACCAAGTCACTCAATTTCATGTTTTTGAAAATTATAAAGCATATAAACAAATAGTTGCAGAAGATCAAGGTGGCAGATTTTTTGATCGCTTTAAAAGTTGATGATCAAATTTAATTAACGCCAATTGGTCATTATGTTATTCAGCCATCACACATTTTTCCATTTATTTTAAGCCCATTTCAGCGGATTATTTTGGTTTAAGAAGAATAGAATTTCTTGAAAAATTCAGGCTGTAAGGTAATAATTTTTAAATTTGAAGCCCTCATTAATGTGTTGTTTTATTTAAAATCAAATGAGAATAAGGTTATTTATGACCAATGATAGATTTTTTCTATATAGGTAAGTGTCATAGTAAGTTGTTCAGCCAACAGTGTAAGGAGTTTCTATGGAATCTGTAAAAAACTTTAAAATACCAATTTATACAGTCTTGTTTTTTATATTGTTTGCTTCATCTGCCCAAGCTGTCAGGTTAGTTGTTGATTCTACATCGCATATTTTTTTACATGTGGGGGCGGCTATTTTGCTGTATGCCCATATCTTCAGCGGTGCAATTGGTTTAGTGTCTGGAGTGCTGGCAACCATCTCACGAAAAGGGGCTAAACTTCACCGAATGGCTGGAAAGTTTTTTTCTGTTTCTATGCTGATTTGTTATTTTATTGGCGCTGTTGTCTCACCTTTTTTACCGGAGGGTCAACGTCCAAATTTTGTGGCTGCAGTATTGGCGCTTTACTTACTGATTTCTGGGGTAATTGCGGCTAGAAAAAAGCCTTTTAAGGGTGGTTTGGCAGAAAAAATTGGTTTGGTTGTGGCTTTGCTTATTAGTGCATCAGGCGTACTATTTTTCATCATTGGACAAAACAGTGAAACAGGAACAGTTGATGGATCTCCGCCACAAGCGTTCATCATCTTTGTTATTGCTGGTACTTTAGCTGCATTAGGTGAGTTACGAATCATTGTCAAAAAAGAAATTTCCAATAAATCCAGAGTTATTCGACACTTGTGGCGCATGTGTTTTTCTTTCTTTTTTGCTTCAGCCTCGCTTTTTCTTGGCCAGCCACAGATTTTTACAACTGAATTTAACCAATCAATTTGGCCAGCTGTATTGGCATTTTACCCATTGATGATTGCTGTCATATGGCTCATTAAAACGCATTTTGCACGAAGGAGCTAAACAGGAGTTAATAGGTAAAGCTTCTTGGGGACATTAATATTTTACTGAGAAAAAAATTTTAAGGTAACAGTGAAGAATCAGGCCGTTTTATGATTTGATAAATAAAGTCACATATTTTGAAAATTAATTTGTTTCATTTTGCTGTTCAATTATTTTAGTTTTCTTGGTGCTTTAAACCAGAAAAAATTTCATAGATTCAGTGGATTTCTGGCTATTGCCAATTTTCAATAACAGCTTTAAAGTGACTTAAAAAATCATTGGTCTGATGGGCATCCAACGCGCGATGATCAATGGTTAAACTGACATAACACATGGGTTTAATCACCATCATGTCTTGGCCATTGTGTTCTTCTACCACCACACGTTTTTCCATTTTGCCTAAGCCCAATATAGCCGATTGTGGTTGGTTGATGATGATGGGGGTGGCCACCAATGAACCAGATACACCATGGTTTGAAATGGTAAAAGTTCCACCTTGAACTTCCTTTTTGGTCAGTTGATTATTTCGAGCTTTTGCAGTGAGTCGAGACAATTCACCCGCAATTTGCAGTAAATTCATATTTTGCGCTTGTTGAATCACTGGCACGATTAGGCCATCGTCACCCAGTGCCGTACCAAATCCTAAGTTTACATGTTTAAATACCTCTAAACCATGTTCGTGAAATTGAGCATTCACTTTAGGTTGGTGTTTGATCGCTTGAACAGCAGCGGCAACGAAATATGCGGTGAAAGTGAGTTTTGCACCTTGGTCTGCATATGCTTGTTTGTTGGCTTTGCGATGTTTAATGATGGACGATAAATCTAAATCAAATACTGAGGTAACATGCGGAGCGGTTTGTACACTGTGTTGCATGTGGTCTGCAATGATCTTACGCATTTGGGTATGCGGAATAACTTCGCTACCAGCTTCTGTTGGGGTGATATTTGTCGCCTGTGTTGCTGAGATTGGCAGGTTAACTTGAGTAGGGGCAGATGATAAATAGCTTTTTATATCACGGGAGGTGATGCGTTGGTTTTTACCTGTGCCTTGTATTTGGTTGAGATCAAGGTTGTGCTGTTGGCTTAAACGCCGAACTGCTGGGCTTATGAAGGTAGAAGGAGGATCGGGTAACCCAGCAGACGGGTCTTTACGAGGTAAATCGTTAGAAACATAATTTGGAGTCGTTTCTGTTTGGTCTTCCTGTTCAATATTTAATTCGTTCGAGAGGTTGGACAGCCCTGGTTCATCAATAGTTCCCAAAGATTCATTAATTATTCCCAATATTTGGTTTTCTTCCGCAGGTGCTCCTTCAAGTACCAATTTTTCATGTAATATTCCAGAGGCTGGAGCAATCACTTCCATCATCACTTTATCAGTTTCTAACTCAATGATGGGTTCGTCTTTGACGACTTTTTCACCCACACGTTTCAACCATTGGGCCACTGTAGCCTGGGTGCCTTCGGTTTGATCGGCCGATAATTTAATTTCAATCAGGTTGTTTTCATGTTCACTCATACTTGATCCAACTCTATGATCCTTGCAGCAATGCTGTCTGGATTGGGCAGTGCATGTGCCATTAACTTAGGGTCATGTGGATTGCCAATATCTGCTGTGGCTAAACGCTCTATGGGTGCGTCCAGATAAAAGAAAGCTTCTTTGGCAAGTACTGCAGCAATTTCAGCGCCGAAACCGGCTGAAATATTATCTTCATGCACAATTAAACATCGACCAGTGTGTATAACGGATTCCAAAACCATGTCTTTGTCCCAGGGTCGTAAGGTACGTAAGTCAATCAAATCAGCTTTGATGCCAGTATTTTCAATCGCAGTTTGACACATATGCACCATGCCGCCCCAACTAACCACTGTAAGTCTATCACCTGCCAGTATTTTTTTACCTTGGCCAAATGGAATGATATATTGGTCACCTGGATAAGGTCGTCTTGACCAGGCATGATCGAGCATTTTGCGGTGTTCAAAAAAGATGCTGGGGTTGTTGTTGCGTAAAGCATACCTGAGTAAACCCACTGCATCTTCTGCATTAGAGGGCATAGCCACTTGCCAGCCGATTGCATGAACCCATTTAACTTCAGCGCATTGTGAATGCCATGGGTCACCACAACCGAAATAACCACCAGCCATTCGAACCACCATCGGCGCGGCGAAACGGTTGTTGGTGCGCCAGCGCATGGAACCGGTTTCATTCAACTGTTCTTCAGCAGGATCGGCGTATTTGCGAAACTGTATTTCTGGTACCGGTAGTAATCCAGCCAATGACATGCCCAATGAACGGCCTATGATGCCTTCTTCAGATAAACTGGTGTCGAATACTTGGGCTTCGCCATGTTTTTCTTGTAAGCCCAAAGTCACTGCGTGTACGCCGCCTTTGGCACCAACATCTTCGCCGAAGACCAACATTTTTTTGTTGTGGGTTAATTCGAAATCTAAAGTTTTGCGTATTGCTGTGACCATGTTAATACGACCAGGTTCTGCAATCACTTCTTGTGAAGAAGGTGGAAAAGAGAGGTTGTCTAAATGGATACCACCTTGTGTTTGTAGTATAGCTTGTCCATTTTCGTCATGTTCTTCAAAAGCATGGGTTTCAACAGTTTGTGGATCTGCGAAACCTTGTTGATCGACTTTTTCGTAAGTTTGGTAACAGTGGTCCTTGGCTTGTTGTTCGAGTTCATTCCATTTGGATTCAGAGAGGTGTTTATTTTCGATCAGGAATTTTTTCAGTTTGGGTAATGGGTCATGTTGTTTTTCAAATGCGATGCGATCATCACTTTTGTAGCTTTGGGTGTCTTGAGCAGAATGACCATTCAGGCGCGGTACCGTAAGTCTGAGTAGAACAGGCTTGCGCTCATTTCTCACATGATCATTGGCTTCTTTAATCAGCATTGCAGCTTCTTCAGGGTTGGTGCCATCACCTGATAAAATTTTGATGCCACGAAATGAGGCCAGGTTTTTAACGATGTTACCACCTGGGGTTTGAAAATGTGAAGGTACTGAAATGCCATAACCATTGTCTTCAATATAAAACAACATCGGCAATTCTAAAGTGGTGGCCATGGTTAAAGATGACCAAAAACCATTGGTGGCAACTGAACCATCACCACCCAACACCAAGCCCATGGCTTCGTCCCAATCTGAGTTTTTCAGTTGTTCACGGTGGTATTCGACTGCTTGGGCCCAACCGGCTACCGGTGTGTATTGTGCACCTACACCACCTGACATCGGCAACACACAAGCGCCATCATGATTGGGTTGATTAAACACCACACCAATATCACGACCATTTGAGAAACCACCTTGTTTCATCATGGTGGCTTGTAAGAATTGTTCAACCGGTAAGCCCAATGACAATAAAAGAGGTCTTGAGCGGTAATAGCCTGATACCGCATCTTTTTTGCGATTCAATATCTGTCCAAGCATGATTTGTGCCATGTCATGGCCGCGGGCTGAAAATTGATACAAGACCTTTTTCTGTTTCACCAAATCGAATTCTTCCAGGTCATCCAGCGCCCTTGATGTCAGTACATCTTTGGCTACTTTTTGCCAATCAAAAGTGTCATTGTTGTCATCGGATTTTGGTGATTCATCTTGGTTTTTAAACAGATGCATGATTAGGCTCAATTTTTTAGAAGGTTATTATCTTCTAGTTTTAGCGAAATGTGTTTTCGATATATGCGCTATAAACACCTTTAAAGCATGAATAATGCTTGATAATTTAAATAAATGAAATTAAATTGTCCTTTATGGATTTGTATGACAGAAAAATTTTAAAAGCTTTACAACGTGATGGCCGCATAACCAACAAAGATCTGGCCGAACAAGTGTCCTTATCACAGGCACCTTGTTGGCGTCGAGTTGATGCTCTGGAAAAACGAGGTTTGATCAAAGGCTACACCGCTGTAGTCGATCAAGACATGTTGGGTTTGAACATCACAGCCTTTGCGCAAATCAGTTTGGATAATCATCATCAAGAGACCGTGGATCAATTTGACCAGGGCATCCAACAATGGCCAGAAATCCTCGAATGCCATGCCACCAGTGGTGAATCAGATTACCTGCTAAAAATTGTGGCTCGAGATATGAATGATTACAATCAATTGATCTACGAAAAAATCCTGCGCCTGCCGTCCATCCGATCGATCAACACCAGCTTTTCGATGCAACAGAAAAAGCGCACTTCTCATTTACCGATAGGTGGTTTGGGTTAATGAGCTTTATGCTTGGCCTTTATACAGAACGATGTTTAATTAAAGAAGGCGTTTTCTTTGGCTGGTATCAGCCAGCCAAAGAACTATCTAGTGAGTAAAGCTGAAGTAAAATTATAGATTATGTAATGCTGACTTTGAGTCGAATTTATTCCTTATAGGCAATGCATTCAACTTCAATACGTGCATTTAATGCCAACTGTTTAGCGGCGAATGCAGTGCGAGCTGGGTAGCGACCTTTTTCAAAATAAGTGGTATAGACTTCATTGAAAGCTGCCCATTCATCGACATCTGCCAAAATGGCAGTACATTTGATTAAATCACTCATGGCATAACCGTATTTTTCAACTGTGCCTTTGATGTTATCCATGGCTTGCTTGGTTTCACCTTTTATGCCACCAGAGGCCAAACGCCTTTCCGCTTGAATGTATCCTAGTTTACCCGCTAAATACAGCGTGTTCCCTGCTCGTACAGCTTCTGAAAATGGCGCATTTGGGTTACTACCTTGGTTGAGAAAATCAACAGAATTAACAGTTTCGGCTTGAACAGACGAAAAGCAGATTTTTATAAATATGATAACGACGAATAATGTTGTTTTTGTCATGTGGATGACCTCCAAAATCATGTAGAAGCGTATCCTAACATAAAAGGTTAAATGAAATTTATTGTCTAACTGACAATGGTATTAGCATCAGAATTTATTCTTATTGATCAGTTTGGTCTATTTTGCCATCGAAAAAATATATTGAATATAGCTTTTTATTCACTGACAAGCGTATCTTCTTCAGCTTGTGTTTTGAAGTCTAGTGGCACAGGCATTAAGCGCATGAAATTGTCGAACAAGACCCTTGCTTGTTGATTATCTCCTTGGCTTTTTAATACAGCACTTTTGTGATAGTTGTAACCAGCATGAACAAATTGTTGTGAAATCGAATCAACCTGGCTTAAATAAGGGTTTTGGTCAGGTGGAGTGGCTTCGTGTAACTTATCTATAAATTCAATGTATTCACTCCCAATAAACCATTGTGCTTTCCCAGCTCGAGCATTCCGATGACTGATCGGTGCTTGGTATTCAATGATGGGTTTGTTGTCTGTGTGAATAGGCCCAGTTGGAACAATCTCGTTGCTTTCACTCAAGTTACCCATGTAATAGGGTAACGTTAGTCCTAAGTAAGCTAACGGGTCTAAGTCTGAACGACGGCTGAGATGAATGCCATTACTAACTATGGCATCTAAATTCAATGGCGCGGCATCAACAGAACCAACCAGCGCAAGTATGGGTTTTTTGGCATAAAAGTCTCCGCGCCAAACTTGTACTTGAGGAAAGGCCTTGAGGAAAGTCCGGGCGATGATCCAAAATTCATTTCCAGTGACTTGGTACAGTGGAATCCACTGCACATAAATGCCGCCTGAATGCAGGCGATCACGTGCTGTTGTGTAGTGCTCTAAACTATAGACATTACCAACACCAGCTCGCCAAGGGATGAATAAATCAGCAAGAATTGCATCGTATTTATTGGTATTGCCTCTTAATTCATTGCGCCCATCTCGAGCCATTACGCGAGCACGTTCATCAGTGAATAACCCGAAAGCAAAATCATTGAAAAACTCAGCACCAGCTGTGATTACATCGGGTATGAGTTCAGTGACAGTTATTTCTTTGCTTGGTAAGCGTAAGCCAGCACCTGCAGTAATGCCAGTGCCCATGCCGAGATAAAATAGTTTTTCAGGTTTGGGGTGAGGCATCAACGGGATTAAAGTTTGGTTTTGTTCGTGCTCTGATGCTCCTGAGCTACCTAAGGAATAAAAGTTATTGATTTTGATTCGTAAAGATTCGTCGCGATTAATTACCGCAACATAACCGTCTTTACTTTCCCATGATGCCAGCATCTGTTCAGAATTTTTCAATCGAACACCGGGAAAATCAGAAGGGTTGGCAATAGTTAAAGCGGAAGCAAGCCCTAACATAGGAACAATGCCTAGCCAGCGAGAACTCGAGGAACTGATCCACATAGCCAGCAAAAAATAAGCTAAAACAACAATCAGTATACTGGTCCAAAGACCCAGTAAGCTAAGTAAGACAAAGCCAGCCAATAACGAGCCAGCGATGGCTCCTGCGGTATTTATTGCAGACAATCGACCAAGTACTTTACCAGCATCACCGCTGTTTTCTGCTATGCGTAAAAGATAGGGGAATATACTGCCAACAGCAACAGCTGGCAGAAACAATACCAATACTGCACCAGTAAACACAGAAAATAAATAAGTTGACCATTGTTCACCTGCGCCAAGATAGCGCATGCCATTGGTCAGTTCAATAAAAGCAAATGGAGTTGATAATGAGCCTATGCCAGCCAATGTCATTAAAATAGCCAGGATGACCCAAGGAGGCCGATTTAATTTTGTCAGCAAACGTGCCACCAAAGAACCTGTCGCTAAAGCAGTTAGGAAAATGACCAAAATAATTGAAAAAGTATACACGGAATTTTGCAAGACTTGTTGGAACATTCTGGTCCATAACACTTCAAGCGCCAATGCGAGTACACCTGAAAATATGGCTGCAGTAACCAGATTTGGAGCGTTCAGTGAAACATCAATTACTGCATTATTTTTACGCTTGGTATCGTCGTGTTTTATGGTGTCTTTATCGAACTGTTCTGAGGTGACTTTCTGGTTGATTATCAAGGCAATAACACCAATGATGATTGAGGCTCCAATTGCTATCAAATAAGTGGTGTTAAATCCTAACCAGGCTGGCAGCCAAAACC
>CAZVZJ010000012.1:17612-68337 GCA_964631055.1 uncultured Marinicella sp. | reverse complement strand
GGCATAAACCATACATGGCGTATTTTGAACCATTGGTTTGGGTAGAGAACATGGACTCACCACATAAAATGTCATTAACCATGACTCCATAAATGCCACCGGCCAAACTGCCATTAACTTCTACTTCCAAGCAGAAGGCATGGCCAATCTCGAATAGTTTTATATAGGCTTCGACCATCTCAGGGTGAATCCATGTGCCTCGGTCTCTCCTTGGGATGCTTGCACAGTGATGAATGACCGTTGTGAAATTTCGATTGAAATAGCATTGTGGTTGTAATTTTTGGATGGACTTTTTGAGGCTCTTACTGACATGCAGCTGTTGTGGAAAGAGTACCATGCGTTCTGATGGACACCACCACATGATAGGTTCACCTGCAGAGTACCAAGGGAAAATTCCTAGCTGATAGGCTGCAAGCAAGCGATTAACATTTAAGTCACCTCCATAACATAACAAGCCATCAGGGTCGGTTAATGCATGATCTGTAGCAGGAAACGTAGCTTGGTTGTCAAGACATGGAAGAATCATGAGTTAAAAAGCGCAGCATAAATCTGCGCTTAGGTTTTTGATGTGCTTTAACCACATTGTAGGTTAAATACATTGTTTTTTAAGCCTTTTCTTTGGCATCCAAATATCGCTCTGCATCCAGCGCAGCCATACATCCTGAGCCTGCTGAAGTTATGGCTTGTCGGTAAATATGATCCATTACGTCACCTGATGCAAAGACACCTTCGATTGACGTTTGTGTGGCATTTCCACCTTGTCCTGATTCAACGGTGATGTAACCATGTTGCATGTCTAACTGACCTTCAAAAATTTGGGTGTTGGGTTTGTGGCCAATGGCTATAAAAACACCTTGAACATCCAGGGTTTGGGTACTGTCATCTTTTACATTTTTCACACGTAAGGCATTTACACCACTGGCTTCTCCCAAAACTTCATCAACCACGTGATCCCAGACCAGTTCAATATTGCCATTTTTGGCTTTTTCAAAAAGTCGGTCTTGTAAAATTTTCTCAGAACGTAATTCGTCACGCCGGTGAACCAAATACACTTTTGAGGCAATGTTTGAAAGATACAAGGCTTCCTCGACGGCTGTATTTCCGCCACCTACCACAGCCACAGGCTGATCGCGGTAGAAAAAACCATCACAAGTGGCGCAAGCTGACACACCTTTACCTTTATATGCTTCTTCTGACTCCAAGCCTAAATACATGGCACTGGCTCCAGTGGCAATAATGAGGGCATCACAAGTATAAGTGGCTTGGTCACCGTTTAAGGTAAATGGAGGCTGTTTTAAATCCACAGTATTGATGTAATCAAAAACAACTTGGGTATCAAATTTTTCTGCATGTTGTAACATCCGTGCCATTAATTCAGGACCTTGTAAGTCGCCAGGATCGCCAGGCCAGTTTTCTACTTCAGTGGTGGTCATTAATTGGCCTCCTTGTTCTAGGCCAGTTATGATTACAGGGTTTAAATTTGCTCTGGCGGCATAAACTGCTGCAGAATACCCAGCCGGGCCAGAGCCGATGATGATGAGTTTGTGGTGTTCTTGTTTCATCTATTTGATCCGTAATTTAAAAGATGAAATCATATACCTAAGAGCAGCCGATGTAAATTAGATTAAATAAGACATGACGATTGTTTTTTTAGATGGCATGTTTAACCTGGGTTAATAACTGAAAGTAATGCGAACAGTATGTATTAATCATTTGATGATTGAGATAAAATACAGACGAAAATTTTGAGTGCACAACATTGGTGTTGTGTTGATTGTCTGATTGAATCAATAACTACTTTGATTTAATCTCCAAATGACCTTTTGTGGGGACGCAGAAAGATGAAAATTGGGATACCCAAAGAAACCAAAACACTCGAAGGCCGAGTGGCATTGGTACCTGCTGCCGCTGCTGATTTAGTCAGAGCGGGAAATGAAGTTTATATACAAGCCAGTGCGGGTGAAATGAGTGGCTTTACAGATCAAGATTACATCCAAGCTGGAGTGAATGTTGAGCCAGATGCAGCCAGTTTGTATGGCGTGGCAGAAATGATCGTTAAAGTGAAAGAGCCGATTGCAGGCGATTTAAAACATTTGCGTGAAGATCATTTGTTATTTTGTTATTTACATTTAGCTGCAGAGCCAGCTTTAACCCAGTCACTATTAGACATCGGTTTAACCGGTGTGGCATTTGAAACAGTTGAAGAGTCTGATGGGTCTTTGCCATTATTGGCGCCGATGAGTATCATAGCTGGTCGAATTGCTACTCAGGTGGGTACTCACACTTTGCATCATCCTATGGGTGGTAAAGGGATTTTGTTGGGTGGCTTGCCTTCAACCGAACGCGGAAAAGTTGTGGTTTTAGGTGGTGGTGCAGCCGGTGGTAATTCAGCTGCTTTGGCGGCTGCCAGTGGGGCAAATTTGGTGGTTTTTGATAAACGTCAAGATCGCCTTGCTCAGATGATGGCACTTGGGTCTAATGTCACAGCTTTATACCCTTATCAAGAGTTGGTGGCGAAAGAGATTTCAAATGCTGATTTGGTTATTGGCGCAGTGTTAGTTACAGGTGCCAAAGCACCTCATGTCATCACCGAAGAAATGGTAAAAGGTATGGAGCCTGGTTCTGTGATTGCAGATATCTCTGTAGATCAAGGTGGCTGTGTCGCGACCACCAAACCCACTACATGGGCTGATCCAACTTTTGTAGAACATGGCGTGGTTCATTTTTCAGTAACAAATATGCCAGGTGCTGTCCCCAGAACCTCGACTCATGCCATTTCAGCAGCTATTTTGCCTTATGTGCAAAGGTTGGCTCAAAGTGAATGGTCAGCTGTACCCTCATTACAAAAAGGCATTAATGTCAAAGGTGGACAGGTGGTTCACCCAGCATTGTTAGACCTTTAATAGACTCGATAATTACCTAATGATGGATTGATTGTTGAAGCATTAAGCTTTATCCTTAGTGCTTCAAAAATCAAATGTGAATACTGTTGAGCCAAGTTTCAAAACAAGTCAAGAATCGTGTCAGGGAGAGTATGGTATTTATCATAGTTCCTGTGGCGGCTTACTTTTTGTTGTCATTGGCAACTTACCACCCTCAAGACCCAGGCTCTTTCGCCACTTCTGACGTCACCAAGATTAATAATCTAGGCGGATTAACGGGTGCATATATTGCTGATTTTTTATTGCATTTTTTGGGTTATTTTTCTTACTTCATTCCCATTGGCTTGTTATACATTGCTTGGCGCTTATTTCAGACACAAGTAGAAAATGAAGACAGTTGGTTAGACACCTTTATTAAACTACTGGGTTTTGTTGCTTCTTTATTAACAGGATGTGGTTTATCTCATTTACATGCCGATACGGGTAACATGCCTTTTTCTGGTGGCGGTATCATAGGTGATGTGGTTGGTAGTTCAGTTTTTGCTGGTTTTGGTGGGATTGGTGCCACTTTAATACTTGCTGCTACATTCTTGGCTGGGATCACACTATTTACCGGTTTATCATGGATTGGTTTAGCAGATAAAGTAGGGCAATTAACCGTTAAGTTTTTTCAGTGGTTAGGTGTTAAGTGGGAACAATTTAATGACTGGCGTGCAGGAAAACAAGCCCGTAATGAGCGTGAAGAAGTTCGTAAAATAGATGCAGTGGTGCAGGAAAATAGAGAGCCTATTGTGATTGAACAGTTTGAGCAGGAAGTCCCTGAAAGTAAGCGCTCAAACAAGGAAAAGCAGATGAATTTATTTCATGCTTTACCACCAGGCAAGTTGCCACCATTGTCATTATTAGACAACCCGAAAAACCAAGAATTTGGTTACAGCAATGAAGAATTAGAAGTGCTTTCCAGGCAGCTGGAGCTTAAATTAGCAGATTATAAGGTCAAAGCAGAAGTGGTTGGTGTTTATCCTGGACCAGTGATAACACGCTTTGAGGTTAATCCATCAGCAGGTATCAAGGCCAGTAAAATCATGGGCTTAGCTAAAGACCTGGCACGTGGATTATCTATTACCAGTGTCAGAATTGTAGATGTGATACCCGGTAAACCCTATATAGGGATTGAAATTCCGAATGCCAGTCGTGAAATCGTGTATTTAAGTGAGATTTTACGTTCTGTTAGTTTTGATAAATCGCGTTCGCCATTGACTTTAGCCATGGGTAAAAGTATTGGTGGTAATCCTGTGATTGCTGATATTGCTAAAATGCCGCATTTGTTGGTGGCTGGAACCACCGGTTCTGGTAAATCTGTTGCGGTTAATTCAATGATCATTTCTCTGCTGTATAAAGCCAGCCCTGAACAGGTCAAAATGATCATGGTTGATCCGAAAATGTTGGAATTGTCAATTTATGAAGGCATTCCGCATTTGTTAGCACCTGTGGTAACTGACATGAAAGAAGCCGCCAATGCTTTGCGCTGGTGTGTGGCGGAAATGGAACGACGCTATAAGTTAATGGCTGCGATGGGTGTTAGGAATTTAGCAGGATTCAATAAAAAAATTCAAAAAGCCATTGATGATGGCGAACCCATTATGGATCCATTCTGGGACGAAGCCACTGCGCCATTTGGATCGGTCCAAGAAGCACTCAAACCCATGCCTTTCATTGTGGTCATTATTGATGAATTTGCTGACATGATGATGATTGTTGGTAAAAAAGTCGAAGAACTGATCGCTAGATTGGCACAAAAAGCAAGAGCAGCTGGTGTACATTTAGTGCTGGCTACCCAAAGGCCTTCGGTTGATGTCATTACTGGTTTAATCAAAGCCAATATACCTACCCGCATGGCTTTCCAGGTTTCTTCAAGAATAGATTCCAGAACCATATTAGATCAAGGCGGTGCAGAAATGTTACTGGGTCATGGTGATATGCTGTATTTACCACCTGGCAAGGCACAACCTGATCGAGTACATGGAGCGTTTGTTGATGATCATGAAGTTCACTCGGTGGTTAATTATTTGACCAGTCATTATGAAGCAGATTATCAAGAAGGCATATTAGATAATGTTCAACTCACTGATGATGGTCAAATGCTCAGTGAAACAGGCATTCCAGAGCGTGCTGAATCTGATGTGGATGAACTTTATGATAAAGCCGTGTTTGTGGTGACAGAAAGTCGCAAAGCTTCTATATCTTATGTACAAAGACGCTTAAGAGTTGGATATAACCGTGCCGCAACCATTGTCGAGCAATTAGAAGCTGCCGGAGTTGTATCAGCACCAGCTCATAATGGTGCCAGAGAAGTTTTGGCGCCACCACCTCCATCTGTTGACTGAATCAAATGGGAGTAAACAATGATTAAATTTAATAAGTCATACAATGTGATGATGATCGTGATGATGGTTTTATGTGCGGACAAACTATGGGCAGCACCTGAAGATTTACAAGCAGGCAAGTTAATGCCTAAATATGGCAAGATTGCAGCGGTAGAGGGTAGGGAAGTCATTGCTTTAGATACTGAATTTAAAGTGAGCTTTGATATTGGTAAGCAAGCCGCAGCCGGTGAGCTTAATAAATCTATAGTCAGTGCGGCACGTTTTTTGAATATGCACGATGCTGCTGGAATCAAAGCAGAGAATATCAAACTAGCGTTGGTCATACATGGCAAAGCTGTACACGATGTTACCTTGAATAAACACTACCAAAGCATAACGAACCATAATAATCTTAATGCTGATTTGATCAGTGAACTACAGTCTTTTGGTGTGAAAATATACGTATGTGGTCAAAGTGCGACTTATCATGGTGTTAACCATCAATTGTTGTTACCAGGAGTAAAAATGTCACTCTCAGCCATGACGGCACACGCATTGTTACAACAACAGGGCTATACAGTTAATCCATTTTAGCTATTGAATGCAAGGGTGATCCAAATGAGTCTGATAGATTACTTTTGTTCAAAGACATTCATTTTTTATCAGTAAATTCTAATACGGAAATTCATTTTGAAAATAGGTTGATGGCGTTTAAGAATTAGGGTTGATGGGTATTATTTTTAAGTGTGACTGAGCTATAATATTATTACGATTTATTATATTCAAAACCATATGGAATTACCTACTAAAGAACTGTTTGATCAACATGCTAAAGACTTATTTAATATTACATTTGTTGATGACAGTCCTTCACCATGCCAGATAAAAGAAGTTAAGGCAGGCTTACAACCAACTAACGCTCAACAAAAAGAACAATACTCTGTGGTTTTTGCTTGTGATAATCCTGAAATATTCGAGCAGGGTGTGTATAAAGTATCACATTCAAAGATGGGTAAATTTGAGTTATTTCTGGTGCCGATTTTTGGCGACGATAAAGGTGTGCATTACGAAGCTGTTTTTACTTGAAAGCCTTAACGAACTATTCTGTTTTTACATGTGTATCAACTGTTTCAGGATACCATTCCATATATTGATAAACACCCTTATCTTCAACTTGTTTGAAGCCATGCTTGAGATACCATTGATAAGCTGGGTTGAAATTCTCTACGTGAATAACCACTTTTTTATTGTTTAGTTGGGCTTCCGTTAACAGTTCTGTGAGTAAAGCTGTGCCTAAACCCTGACTTCTTTCTTTGGGTATTAACGCCACATCAATCAAACAGATAGAAACATCATCTCTGTCGAGATAAATTCGACCAATATGCTTATTATTTTTAATAATTATTAATTTTTCTGCGTGCGGATAATGACTGATGTAGTGCGTATGTTGTGCTTGAAACTGTTGAGAAAGAAAATCTATGCGTTGTTGATCATCCCATGGTGCTTGCATCACTTCATCCCAGCGTGTAGAGCGGTATAACTCAGATAAAAAAGCCATATCATTTTCAGATATGGCTTTGAATGTAACGTCTGATTTATGATGCTTAAGCTGATTTTGAAAAGCCAAGTATATTTCAGGCATGTGTTCTTAAGTTGAAAACAGCTTGTAACTGATTTTGTTTAATGGGTGTCATATACATTTGATGTTTTTTTCCTTTATGGTCAGTTAAATGATAAATTTTTTCATTTAAGTTGCCGTTGGAGTTATTCACATCAAAAGTCAAAACGAACTGCTTTTGATCTTTGTTCTGGGTAGGTAACTGGTAATCAACTAAGGTCATTTTCAAACCTTCATCACTGAGCATTTGTTGCCCCTGTTTAAATTTATATTCAAACTTAAATGGCTCAATTGCTTTTGATGCCAACGCTTGACTAGCAATCATAGACACACCCAATGTGCCCATTACTGACTGAGTAAATTTTCTTCTGTTCATAATTAACTCCTAGAAGGGTATAAGCCAACCAAAGCAATGATATAGTTTATTGCTAAATAAGGTTGCATGTTGTTATGTGGTTGAGAGCCGCCTTCATCAGATAATACGTTTTCATTCATTGCTGTGGTTGATGTTGGGTTGCTGTTATAAACCGCAGCACCAACGCTTCTAGACAATGAGGTGGTGTTGTTGGGAGTGTTGGTTGATGCTGGTTGTAATGCAGCCACTGTAGAATGGTTGTGGTTTGGCATTTGAGCTTCATTTAAAGAAACCGTCTCAGTACCTCCTCTTTGGCCTAAGAGTCTGGAGGTTAAGCCCGGGCCACGACCAGGGTGCATGGGTGCACGCCCTTGTAAATTGGGTAAAGCCGTTGTTGTACGTCCATCGCCACCATAAGTGGTTCCGATCAATGAAAACAGTGCTGTGTTTTGTGAAACAGGCAGTAGCTGACCGTTACAAAATGCCCAACTCCTGGGGGCAAAATTGCCGGCAAAAATTCTGACTTCTGCGATAAATGGTTCTGACATGATAAGTCTCCTTTATTGACGTGATGGATATATGCCAAATAAGGCAATGATAAAATTAAGACACAAAAAAGGCATCAGGTTTGTATGGCTACTTGATCCTCCGATTTGACTTATTGACTGAGTCCTTAAGGAAGAGTTCGCTGGTGTAGGGCGAAACATACGTACATTGGGAGAAGCAGCTAAATACCCCCCAGCTGCTGAACTCTCGACCCCTGGGTCACTAGATACATTAAAATTATGGCTGTGAGATGGTAGCTGATTGACTGTAAGGGTCTCATTTTCGGAACCGGCTTTAGCTCCTAGGGGTCTTGGTGATAGGCCAGGTCCGGAGCCGGCATGAATGGGTAGTCGACCACGCATATCGGGTAAACCGAAAGTGGTGCGTCCGTCACCTCCGTAAATGGTGCCTAGGAGTGAAAACAGTGCATCATTTTGTGAAACAGCCAATAATTGCCCATCACAAAATGCCCAACCCCGCGGTGCGAAATTGCCCGCAAACATTCGGATTTCTCCTACAAATGGTTCTGACATAAATAATCCCCTTTAATCTCTAGATGGAAAAAGACCTTGTAAGGCAATGCAAAAATTCACTGCCAGATAAGGTTGCATGTTGTTGTGTGCTTGGCCACCACCCACATTGCTGATGCTGCCACTTCGTAAAGTGGTTGTATTGGTGCCGGTGTTGTAGCCATTGTTAATTTCGCCCAAACTGGCGGTATTGGTAGGGATCGGCTGTGGGGTGCCGCCACTGCCAGCGTTCATTTGATGTGTGTGCTGAGGCATTTCAGCTGCACTTAAGGTGTGAGTTTCTTCTCCTGATTTTTGCCCCTCAAGATGGTTTATGCCACCATTACCACTGTTACCAACGTGTATCGGTGTGCGCCCACGTATATCAGGTAAAGCAAAACTGGTTCGTCCATCACCCCCATAGGTGGTGCCGAGCAGAGAATACAAAGATTGGTTTTGATTGATAGGCAAGATTTGTCCGTCGCAGAAGGCCCAACCTCGCGGTGCAAAGTTGAATCCCATCATTCTGATTTCGGCTAAAAATGGTTCTGACATAATTTCCCCTTATTTCTGTTCATGCTATATGTGTTATTTAACTTAAAAATATGTTTCATACCAGGTTTTTGATTTTAAGGACAGGTTGTTCCTACTCCAGTCATACCACAGACCAATGATGAATCCAGCATAATACCAGGAAATGATGGAAACGCTCCATTGATAAATGTATTACCCTGGCCATTTAAAAGGCCGTGACCATCTATACTGGCTGTTCCAGCTACACAGGCAATAGCAAACTCGCCATTGGGTGAGCCTGTGAAGCCTGGTAAGTTGTAGGTTGCTGCGCCATTCAACTGATCTATGAATATGGCGTTCAATCCGAAAGTAGCGCCAGAAGCATCTAGGTTGTTGTTTTCAATGTCCAAACAAGCTGTACCAGTGGCGATGCCGCCGCCTGCTAGGGTTGAATTCATTGCCGATAAGGCGAAGCCACCCAATCCTGACACGTCATTATTGGTGACGTTTGAATTAAAAACACCGTTACCATCATGAGCAAAATCAAGGCCGGCAAAACCATCGATGTTTGCCACCGTGTTGTTGTTCACTGTGCTGCTGTGTGCGATGTTTTGTGCTGTACCAACTGAGATGCCGCTGCCGTTAACTGAACCTGATGAGGCGCCCATGGTGCCAATCATATTACCATCTATGGTTCCAGCAACTGCGCCACTTCCAGAGACATAATTGCTGGTTAGTGCATTGCCGTTGGCATTGTTAAAAGTATTACCAGCCACTGTGTAAATGATGTTGATACCCGCGCCAGTGCCTGCACCAGATAGGGTCACACCGCCTCCGCCAGGTGCAATGTTCGGATGGGTGTTGTTGAATGTATTGTTGGTGATTGATACGGTTTGCATAGATGTACCTAATGCATTGGTTTGGATGTTATCACCTCGTGCACCCGAGAATTCAACACCATTAACCAAAATAGTTGCTATTGCATTGCCTGATGTTTCCAGCAATAAGCCGTCATTACCGTTAAAGCTTGCAGGACTGCCATCTAGGCCAATAACTGCTTGGTTGTTGCTGCTGTCATTGATAGTTAGATCCAGAGAGTCTGCCGCATTGATAATGCGTATTTGATCTTCAATACCACCAGATATGCTGTTACCGCTGAGAATGGAAACGCCAGACAGGTTATTAAAGCGAATAGCGGCTTCATCACTGGCTGAAGAATTACCGTTGTTGCCGTTTATGACTGAATCAATCAGGCTGAACCCAGTCACATTATTGCCTCTGATGGCAAAGTTATCGAAGTCGTTCATTTGCATCAAGGCCAATTGAACATTTGCGGTATTCTGCATATAAATACCAGTGCCATTAGCGATAGCCACATCGGTGCCAGTTTTATTTGAAATGGTCCCACCTGAACCTGCTGTGGCTCCGATTCCGGTGATTCGGAAACCACCTGCAGTACCGGTACTGACTAAGTTGATGCCTAAGTCGTTGGCAGCTCCAGAGTTAACCGACTGGAAGGTGACATTGCTGGCTGCAATGCTGGTTGCATTGATGTTTACGGCGCGACCATTGGTGGTATTAACACTGCTGTTAGCACCTGTTACAGATATGGAACCACCGTTGACGGCATTGAAGCCAATTCCAGTGGTGGTATCTATATCTAATGTATTGGTGATGCTTACAGCAGCAGTTGATGCATCAAAATCAAAACCTCTTCCTGAGGTTCCATTCAAATTGATGGGGTTGGCAAAAGTCAGTGTACCTGTCAGACCACGTAATCTGATCCCATCTTGCCCTGCAGCCGGAGTCACATTAATGGTGTCAAAGTTGGCAGCGGAAAGGTCACCACTGGTACCAATATTGATCGCTCCACCTGTACCGTTGATGGCCAGCTCATTGACTGTTAATGTACCAACGACTGTTCCTGTTACCCCTATACCAGTGGTGTTACCTACGTCCATACCACGTAAAGTATTGCCAGATGCCAGATTTATCCCATTGGCAGTACTGATGATTATGGGTCTGGTTCCTCCCAACGTTGGTGTGGTATTACTGAAAGTGGCGAGGGTGATGCCGGCGTTGATGTCAAAAGTACCTGTGGCTCCTTGACCAAATAAGATTTGATTATTGGCCAAAGTGATGCCAGCTTCAGTATAGATGCCTGAACCTGTAGCTAGGTAGATGGAATCTCCAGCAGCAGGTGCAGCAGAGGCATTGAATGCGGACAGTGAATTAAAAGGTGTTTGTAAATCCCCATCTCCACCACCTGCTGCGGTATTATCAATAAACCAGACCTTATTAGCCACAGTTAGGGCCACTGTAGCCGTATCTGTTAGTGATCCATCTGATACTGTATAGCCAAAACTGTCTGAACCCGTAAAGCCAGCTGGCGGATTATAGGTAAAACTACCATTGGCATTTACTGATACACTGCCACCTTGGGTACTTGTTGCATCAAATGCAGTCACTGTCAATGGATCAGATTCTGGATCGGTATCATTAGAAGTTACGCCATTGGGAGTAGGTACATTGATACCTATATTGCCAGTGACAGGATAAGCATCGTTAACACCTGTGGGGGCTGTGTTGATAGGAAGAACACCTTGTACGGTAATGGTCACAGTCGCTGTGTCAGTGCCTCCATTACCATCAGTTATTGTATAGTTGAATGAATCTAAGGAAGTTTGTCCGACCAGTAATGTGTTAAATTGTCCGTTAGGGTCATAACTGAAACTACCATCAGCATTTACAGTGACATTTCCTAAGGTGGATGAATCATCAAAACTAATTACTGTAAAGGTATCACTTGTATCTGGGTCACTGTCATTCACTAAAACACCTGCAGCAACAACATTTAAAATAGCATCAGCTAAAACCATATTGTTGTCATCGATTGCATTGGGGGCATCATTTGCACCGATTATACTTATGATTACGGTGGCTGTGTCAGTGCCACCATTACCGTCACCTATGGTGTAGGTAAAGGTATCAATGGTGGATTCTCCAACAGCCAAAGATTCAAATTGTCCATTGGGGTCATAACTGTAGCTGCCATCTGGATTAACCGTTACAGTGGCTCCATTTGACGATAAGGCATCAAAGCTGATCACAGTTAAGGTATCACCGGCATCTGAATCAGTGTCATTGGCTAAAACACCAGCGGCTGCAACCGTCAAAACACCGTCTTCACTGGTGGAGTTGGTGTCATCTATTGCATTAGGCGTATCATTTGCGCCATTTATGGTTATGACTACAGTAGCTGTGTCCGTACCTCCATTACCGTCACCTATGGTGTAGGTAAAGGTATCAATGGTGGATTCTCCAACTGCCAAAGCATCAATTTGCCCGTTAGGATCATAGCTGTAGCTTCCATCTGGATTAACTGTGACAGTGGCTCCATTTGACGATAAGGCATCAAAGCTGATCACAGTTAAGGTATCACCGGCATCTGAATCAGTGTCATTGGCTAAAACACCAGCGGCTGCAACCGTCAAAACACCGTCTTCACTGGTGGAGTTGGTGTCATCTATTGCATTAGGCGTATCATTTGCACCATTTATGGTTATGGTTACAGTGGCTGTATCCGTACCTCCATTGCCATCACTTATGGTGTATGTGAATGTGTCTGTGGTAGATTCTCCAACAGCCAAAAATTCAAATAGTCCATTGGGGTCATAACTGTAACTGCCATCAGCATTAACCGTGACAGTAGCTCCATTTGAAGAAAAGGCATCAAAGCCGATCACGATTAAGCTGTCACCAGTATCTGGATCAGTGTCATTGGCTAAAACACCTGCTGCTGCAACCGTCAAAGCACTGTCTTCACTGGTGGTGTTGGTGTCATCTATTGCATCAGGTGCATCATTAACCGCGTTTACAGTGATATCAAAGCTCTGGGGGGGGGAAGTATCCACGCCGCCATTGGCTGTGCCACCATCATCCATCAGAACCAATGTTATGGTGGCTGAACCGTTGGCATCATCTGCAGGCGTGTAGGTTAGATCGCCATTGGCAGCAATTATTGGCCCAGATGAAAACAGTGCTGCATTGGTATTGCCAGTTATGTTGAATGTTACAACTTGCCCTGCTTCATCTGGCGGGCCTGCTGATATGGATGTTGCCCAACCAATAACTGTTTGTGCACCTGCATCCTCAGCAACGGTTTGATCTGCACCTACAGTGAATGAAGGCGCATCGTTGATGAAATTAACAGTGATGGTAAAAGTTTGGGTGGCACTGGTATCTATGCCGCCATTTGCAGTGCCACCATCATCCATTAACTCGACACTGACTGTGGCTGAACCACTGACATTGGTAGCTGGAGTAAATGTTAAATTACCAGTGGCATCAATGGCAGGTTGTGTACTGAATAGGGCGTTGTTGTTGTTGGTTACATTGAAACTGCCCGTTTGACTGGCTTCATCGGCAGGGCCGACTGATATGGCCGTGGCCCAGCCATTAACCGTTTGTGCGCCAGAATTTTCTTGCACAGATTGATTCGCACCTGCGGTGAATGTAGGTTCATCATTGACTGCAATCACTGTAATGCTGAAGTTGGCAGGAGTAGAGGTGTCATCACCGCCATTGGCAGTGCCACCATCGTCCATCAAAACTAAAGTGATGTTGGCTGTGCCATTAGCATCATCTGCAGGTGTGTAAGTTAAATCACCTGTCAGTGGGTTAACTACTGGAGCCGTACTGAAAAGAGCCACGTTGTCATTGGCAGTGATGTTAAAAGTTAATACCTGTCCAATCTCATCTGGTGGACCTGCCAAGATGGCAGTGGCCCATGCCGCAATTGTTTGAGCCCCGGCATCTTCCAGCACATTTTGGTCAGGGCCAGCAGTGAATGAAGGTTCGTCATTCACCTCGGTAATATTGATAGTGAATGTTTGAACCGCAGAGGTATCAACACCGCCATTGGCTGTGCCACCATCATCAGTGATTGATACACTGACAGTGGCTGAACCGATACCAGTTGGGTTGGTTGTGTAGGTTAAATTTCCAGCTGGATCTATCGCGGGTTGAACGTTAAATAATGTATTGTTATCGTTCAAAACTGTAAATGTGACGTTTTGTGTCACTTCATCAGCAGGTCCCGGCGAAATCCCAGTTGCCCAATTATTGACGGTTTGAGCACCAGCACCTTCAAGCACAGATTGATCGGCACCTGCAATGAATGTGGGCGAATCGTTAATCGCTACAACAGTGATGTTGAATGAAGCAGAAGGTGATGTATCATCTCCGCCGTCAGCTGTACCACCATCATCCATCAATTCAATAGATATATTTGACAGACCATTGGCATCAGGTGCTGTAGTATAAGTCAGGTCGCCGGTAACTGGATCAACACTGGGTCCAGCAATGAATAATGATGGGTTGTCATTAACGGTTATATTAAATGTAAGGCTTTGACCAGCTTCATCGGCAGGGCCTGCAGATATGTTGGTTGCCCAAGCAGCAACGGTTTGAGCACCTGCATCTTCATTGGCAATTACATCCCCACCAGCAGTGAATGATGGTTCATCATTGACACCTTGTAAGGTGATGGTAAATGTTTCAGTGATTGAAGTATCGTCACCTCCATTGGCGGTACCTCCATCATCTGTTAAATTAACGGTCAAGTTAGCTGTACCAGAAGCATCGGTGACACCTTCAAAAGTCAGAACACCAGCTGAATCAAGGCTGGGTTGAGTCGTAAAAATTGCTGCATTGTCATTGCTCAGAATGTTGAAGCTTAAATTTTGTGCCGATTCATTAACCGCACCTGTTGAGATATTGGATGCCCAGACTTGATTATATGCGCCTGCCGTTTTGAGTTGGTTAACATTGCCGCCTGACGTGAATGTGGGTTCATCATTGACACCTGTTACAGTGATATCAACACTTCCAGGCCCAGAGTTAACTTGACCATCGTTGGCAACAAAAGAAAAAGTGTCGTTACCATTGAAATCAGCATTTGGTGTGTATTCAACAGTTGAAGTGGTGTCATTCACCACAGTAAAAACACTCAATGTTCCATTGTTAGGTGGTGTGTCGACAGAAAATGTAAGTGGTTCGTTTTCAGCATCAGAACCAGTGACAGTAATAGTGACGCTGTTATCTTCGAGTGTGGTGTCGCTGGCATCATCAGCTATAGGCGCTTGGTTTTCTAAATCAAGAACATCCATTCTGAAGTAAATGATGTCGTTTTGTTCTGTTAAATAAACTTGGGTCAAATCTGCAAAACTTCCAGGTGCAGAGGTATCATTAATTGGATCATTATTTTCCGGGTTTATGTTATTCCAATCTGAAGTTTGGCCATCTACCACAATAGACATGGCCCATACAACGGAACTAAAACCTATAAACAACAGCATCAAAGACATTTTTTTACTGATGTTTCTTTGAGTTAAACAGAGAAATCCCAATAACATTAAACCAAGCGCAAAAAAGCCCAGCGCAGGTACAGCAAAGGCAAAACCTAAAGTAATTGGGCCCCCATTACTGTTGCTCAGCACGATGTCTGAAGCTGTGTCAGAATCAGTCACATAATAAAAAACCACTGAGGTTGAAGAATTTATTCCTAATATGGATTGCGGAATTTCTGCTTCGAAAACATCAGAGCCATTCATACTGCTGTTTAGTCCCAATGCTGCAGGAGATATATTGATGCCATTATCAAAGTTTGTGCCATCACATGAATGATAAGCAGTGCTTGTAATGGAGGGTGGTTGGTTTGAATTTGTGGTGATGGTTACACGGCCTTCAGTACCATTAATTGCAGTTGTAAAATCGGTTAAATCCACATCACAACCTGTTGCGGTGTTGTTATCTGTGTCTACGTAAATGTGATAGAAGCGATCTTGAGCAATTGCATAATCTGCAACTGTAATTAAAGTTAGGCTCAGAATTAGGCCGTAAAAACGTGTCATATTTTCCCCTTTATTCAAAAATAATGAAATCTTAGATTAAAAAAATAAGTTAATAAATTGTTAACCTGTTCACATTATGAGTATATGTGATCTTGTAAAGAGCATCAAATGTTTTAGAGTAAAATGTACATGTTTTGAACTGTGACTTATTTTAGATGCTCATAAATTCGGCTCTAAAGGAAAGAAATTATCTACTAACATTTTTATTCAATAACAATTCTGGACAATGGAATTTAAAATTTCCTCATGAGTCACGCAAATAATTTAGCTTAAATTCAGTTTGATTGGTTACAATAAGTTTTTGTTCGAGTTTTATGATGAAAAAAATCAGTTTTATTTTAATTTTGTGGATGGTTTTCAATGTTCATGCACAAAACACACAAGTACAAGATTCACAAGCTCCTGATCCATTGAAGTTATTACAAGACGTCAGAGAAGGGTTGAGTGGCCTCAATGCCACTTTCTTACAATATGAATTGGTAGAAGGTAATGAAAGGCTTGATCCGAACAGTGGTCACGTTTGGATGCAGTCCCCGGATAAGTTTCGCTGGCATTACTTTGACCCAATTGAGCAGTTGATTGTTGCTGATGGCAAACAGGTCTGGGTTTATGATGAAGATTTAGAGCAGGTGACCGTCAAAGCCCAAAGCAACCAACTTAACCCCATTTATGTCATCATCAATGATGATAAGTCCCAACAACATTATCACATTAAACATGAGATCAATAATCAAGGCATTGACTGGATCAGTCTGACGCCCAAAGAAGCCAGTGATGAGGTGAAAACTGTTTGGCTAGCGATTAAGGACAAACAAGTCAGACAAATTAAAGTGGTCAATAACTTTTCACAAACCATGGTATTCGAATTCAGCGAGATCAAAAAGAATCCTGACTTTGAAAAAGGGTTGTTTACCTTTGTACCACCTGAAGGTGTTGATGTGGTGCAAGCGATTTCAGAAAATACAAGCGCCGAATTTTAAAGCAGTGATGCATAAGTGACTGTTACGCCACAACACCAGCCACTGGCAGATTTACTGAGACCAAAATCACTGGCTGAAGTCGTAGGTCAGCAGCACCTGGTGAGTGCAGGTAAGCCACTTGATTTAATGATTACGAACCAGTCTTTGCATTCTGTGGTGTTTTGGGGGCCTCCAGGAACAGGTAAAACGACTTTGGCGCGGATACTTAGTGGCAGCATGGACGCTCAGTTGATCAATTTATCAGCTGTACTCTCTGGGGTCAAAGACATCCGTTCAGCGATTAATCAAGCTGAACAGTCATTGCCCAAAAGAACGGTGTTGTTTGTTGATGAAATCCATCGATTTAATAAATCTCAACAAGATGCATTTCTGCCTCATTTGGAAAGTGGTCTGATCACATTGATAGGCGCCACTACTGAGAATCCATCTTTTGCTTTAAACAATGCGCTGTTGTCGCGTCTAAAAGTTTATATTCTGAAAAGCCTCAGTGATGAAGATTTAGATGTGTTACTAACCAACAGCCTTAAAGTCATCGAATCAAAGCTTGTTATCAACCAACAACAACGATTGTCTTTAATCCGCGCTGCAGATGGTGATGGTCGTAAATTATTGGGTTTGTTAGAAATATTGTTGGATTATGTCAATGATTCAGTGGTTAAAGACCATGACATCAATCTGGTAACCAGTGGCCAGACCCGGCGGTTCGATAAAGGTGGCGATGAATTTTATGAACAAATTTCAGCCTTGCATAAATGTGTCAGAAGCTCCAACCCAGATGCTGCTTTGTATTGGTTGGCGCGGATGCTGGATGGGGGCTGTGATCCTTATTATTTAGCTCGAAGAATTTTACGTATGGCCAGTGAAGACATAGGTAATGCTGACCCCAGGGCATTGTCGTTGTGCTTAGATGCCTGGCACAGTTATGAACGATTAGGGCACCCTGAAGGTGAACTCGCTCTGGCACAAGCCGTGGCTTATTTAGCCAGTTGCCCCAAAAGCAATGCCGTCTATACTGCTTACAAACTGGCACAAGCAGATACTCATAAGCTTGGCAGTTTACCTGTTCCCATGCACTTAAGAAATGCACCAACCCAACTGATGAAAGAAGCCGGTTTTGGCAAGGGCTATCAATATGATCATGACTCAAAAGAGGGTGTTGCATACGGCCAAACAGGTTTTCCTGATGCCATGGGTGAAAAATACTACTACCAGCCTGGAAAAGATGATAATGCGCAGGGCCTGGAAGTAAAAATAGCTGAAAAATTAAAACACATTCGTGCGTTGCGTGAATCTGCTCAAGGTGATGCAAATACAATCGACCGCAGTGGAGAAAGGCCATGATTTCTTTGTTAGCAGTGGCATTAGGTGGCGCATTGGGTGCCAGTTTTCGTTTTGGTGTCAACCAGTTGGTCAGTCAGGTGTTTAATTTCCCTGTTTTTTGGGCCACATTATTGGTCAATGTGGTAGGGTGCTTTTTAATGGGCAAGGCTTTTAGTTACTTCAGTAATCATATTGAAATCAGTGAAGCGCTTCGTTTATTTGTAACAGTTGGATTATTAGGGGCATTAACCACATGGTCAACCTTCTCAATGGAAACGGTGTTGATGATACAAAACGATGAATTAATCACTGCTATTGTCTATACTGTTATCACCACATTTTTTTGTTTTTTAGCCTTTTTCTTGGGCGTTAGATTATGAGGAGCAGTAATTAAAATTTACTGTGAAAATACCATGAAATATGATGTGAAATTAATGCTCTGTGTAATCGTTTTGATGTTCTTTTCAGCGTACATTCAAGCTGCTGAAAAATCGGCATCACAAACAGCTGTGGCGAACCCAGTCCCTGTAATACCTGGTAATGAAATTTTATTGTTTGATATCATTGAACAAACGCAAGGTGAATTGCGATTATCAGTTGGCACAAACATCACCAACAACCCAGGTTATGACTCACAACCCAAGTTTTCTCATGACGGACAAGTTATCTTTTACACCCATGCCGTTACCAATGATTCATCGACGCAAATGGATATTTATCAATACACCCTGGCAAATGGTGAAACCAAACCATACATGAGTACACCTTTGAGTGAATATTCACCGACCCCGATGCCGCATCAGGCTGGCTTAAGTGTGGTGCAAGTGGATGAAAAAGGAGATCAATATTTAGTGATCTTGAATAATGAGTTAAATAAAGATTATCAGAGTCAACGTTACAGTGATTTGAAACAGGTTGGATACTTTAATTGGACCTTAAAAGCCCAAAACTGGAGCTTTATATTGAATGATTCAAGTGGTGGTGATCTTTATTTTATGGGACAAAATAAACAAGCCAGTTTATTGGAAAAAAATGTCGGCCGTACATTTGTAACCGATGCAGAACATCAAAGAATTTATTACGTTAATAAAAACAGCACACCATGGCGAATTAACAGCAGAGCTGATAAAGAAAAGGCAGAGGATTTGATGGCCCTACCTTTGGGAGTAGAGGACTTTACGCTAGACAGCAAAGGTCGGTTTTGGGCAGGTCGTGACAACACTTTATTCGTAAGTACGGATCAAACACGGTGGTATATCGTTGCTGAATTTACCGACCCTAACTTGCATCAAATCAGCCGATTAACCAGCAGTCCAAAAGCTGATAAGATTGCCATTGTATTTGCAGAAAAAACCCTCAGCGAATAGAATACTCATTCATATTGCGTTCGTAGCTCAGCCGGATAGAGCGGCCGCCTCCTAAGCGGCAGGTCGGGGGTTCAATTCCCTCCGAGCGCACCATTTTTTTATCATGTAAATCAATGACATAGCTTTTAAGCATAAACCCACTATACACCCATTGCGTAAAATTATGCGTAAAATTAATCTTTTTTCAGCGTTTGGCTAGCTTGATTCAGTTAATTTAGATTTCCTTAAAGTATCCTAAATTTTTAATGATTAAATCTTCTATTCATTGATTGAATTTCTATATTCAATTGTAATTATATGGCATTTAGAATGTCCTTATTTAAGAGTAATGAATTAACTTGACAATAAAATAATATTGTAGAATATTGTACCTTTATTTAATGTCAGATTAATTTTAATGAATAAAGACTTGGACAATGGTTTTTATTTGGGTGATTGGCTGGTATTGCCCAAACAAAACATACTCAGCGCATTTGAAAAAGAAATCTACATTGAACCTAAATTAATGGATGTTTTGGTTTGTTTAAGTTCTGAGACGCCAGAAGTCTTAAGCGCGGATAGATTGATTGAAATATGTTGGCCCAATCAATTTTTCAGTGACAACCCTGTTCATAAATGTATAGCAAGATTAAGAAAAGTATTAGGAGATGATGCTCGAAAACCTACTTATATCAAAACCATCCCTAAAAAAGGTTATGTAATTATTAGTCAAGTATCAGTCGTTGAGCCATCAAAACAAGGTGTTGTTCATTATTGGGATGATGGTCCCCCGTATTTGGGTTTTGAAAGCTACAAAGAAATCCATGAGCATGTGTTTTTTGGACGGCATAAAGCGACAACAGAAGTTAAAGAACTAATTAAAACTTTTAATACCAATCTACATGTATTAATTATTATGGGAGGGCAGAGTGTCGGAAAATCTTCTTTGATTGATTCGAAGATCATACCATTTCTTAAAATACCGGCTAACCGATTAGGCAATCATTTAGATTCATTTTTAAAATTTACTGTAAGCAATGACATTGATATAAATGAAACGACATTGTTGAAACAGCAACTGAAAATTGAATCTGGATTTGAATGCACAAAGGATTCTTCAACTGACGAAAATACGCGACCAAAACACCTTTTATTTGTCGATCAATTGGAGCGTTTACTCATAAGTAAATCACCTGTTCAAATTCAATTATTTATTAACTTTTTGAATGAATTAATTGAATGTAATGAAGTGTTACTGATCATTGCATTAAATCATGAGTATTTTGCAGAAATTATGGCGTATAAACCTTTTCAAAATATCAAAAAAAAAGCAGTTACTTATGATTTGTTGCCACCAGATCAAGAAGAGTTGAGAGAAATAATCAGGAAGCCTGTGAAGGCCAGTAGGTTAAAATTTGAATATGATGAAGCTAAATATAAATCATTAGATCTACAAATAATTAATGATATAAAAAATATAGATTTAGCACTGCCGATTCTTAGTTACACCATGCGAGAACTGTGTGTGAATAAAAATTCACACAATGAATTAACATTCTCTAGTTACTTCAAAATGGGTCGTGTTACTGGCTTTATAGCTAAACAGTTCGATGAAATATATAAATCAAGTACTGTGAAGGAACGATTTGATTTTAAACAAATATTACATCACTTAATCAAAATAGATCAAAGAAATACCAATAAGTTATATTGTTCTGAAATAGAATTAAAAAAAATACTTAATGACTCAACTGAACGAATCCTTACTGAGTTGATGAGCGTTAATTTAATTTCAACCAAAGTAATTAAAGGAAAAACATATGCATCAATTGTCCATGAGTCTTTACTTGAGAAGTGTGAGTTTTTTGAAAAATGGGCTATCGATAACAAGTATAAACTGGCGAATATTGCAAAAATACAAGCATTACATGCTCACTGGTTAAAGGACAATAAATCAAATCAATATTTATCTAATGATTTAGTTTTACTTAAAAAATCTGAACAGTTTAATTTGAACGACAGTGAAAGAGGTTTTGTTGTTGAATCGATTAAAAAGCTTAACAAAACCAAACAACTCAAAATAGGTGGTGTGGTTAGTTTAATTGCCTTGTTATTGATTACAACTGTATCATTGTTTCAGTTGCATTCAAATAACCAAAAATTATTGATTACAAAGCATAAAGCGGAAGCATTGAATCATTTTTTGATTACAGATTTAAAAGAAGAGTTGATTCCAATTGGACGGCTTGATTTATTGGCAATGATCAGTGAACAAATCATCCAATACTACAACTTACAAAGTGAAAATGATTTCACTGTTTCTGCTAACAATCACATCATAAACGCATTAAATACCAAGGCTGAAATGAAAATCAGATCAGGAAAGTTGGAAGATGCGATGAAGGTGTTATTTAGTTCAGATGCTTATATACAAAAAAATCTTAAATTGGATAAAGATGATATTCAAACTTTGTTTCAAAGTAGCCAGAATAATTACTGGCATGGGTACATTTATTATTTAAATAAAGAATGGAGTAAAACTAAGATCTATTGGACAAAATATTTGCAGTTAACCAGCGAACTGGAACAACTTGAACCTGAAAATTTAAAATGGAAGTTGGAACACTCATATGCGCTTAATAATTTAGGAACCATATCATTGAATTTAAAAAACAATGAATTAGCGCAAAATTATTTAAATCAATCCAAACAGATAAAGGCAGCACTTGTTGAAAAAGAACCCAATAACAGCCAGTACGTTGCTGAACTAGCAGATACTGTCTCTTGGATAGCGAATACCTTAGATAAGGACAACAAATTGGAGGAAGCGAATAGCTATTTTCTGAAATCATTAAATTTAAGCCAAAAACTACTTCAAATTGATCCTCAGAACTCAAATTGGAATTATAGGTTGGCTTTAGCCTATTATCGTTTAGCAAAAAGTGATTATGATCTAGGTGATTTGCAAGGAGTTCATTCGAATGTTAAACATTCTGTTTCTATTTTAAATGATTTAATGTTGATTGATGAGAAAAACCAAAGTTGGATAAGAACACTGATCAATAGTCACATTCTTTTAGCCAAGTATCATCGTCAAAATAATTTTTTAGATCAAGCATTATGGCATGTAGAACAAGGAAAGTTTTATTATCACAAGTATTCGGCAGAAAATAAAAAGTTAACTCGAGAGGCGAACCAACTTCTTAAACTTAATACCATTTCAAGCCTAATCATGAACCACCTGGGTCAAAAAAAGGCCGCCCTTTCAACATATAAACAAGCCTATGAACAATTTCAAAGTAACAGTGATGCAGAACAAGTGGGTGTATTTACTGTTGCTTTTCATTTTTTTAATTTGTATTTATTAAGTGACCGATCTGAAAACCCAGAAAAACCCAGCGCATTTATTAAGAAAGCACAGAGTTTGCTAAAACAGGAAATTGAAAATGAAACACAAAACAGAAATATCAAAGCACTGTATTTGGTTTTAAATGAGCCTAATGATTCCAGTGAACGATTAAAGAAACTAAAAAATGAAATTGATCAAATGAGATTTCGAAACCCAGATTTATTTAAACAGGAGAATATAAATGAGTGAAATGACAGTACAACTGAGTTTGTCTAAGGTGGACTTCAGAGGAAATACCGGTGATAAGATGCAGTTCTTTTATGCGTTTTCACAGGACACATGTATTTTAACCAAAGGCATTAATACTTTAAAATTTGAATTTTCAGAGTCCACTTCTGATAAATTTAAAATGGTGGATTTTTACCTCAATTCTGATGGTGATAAATTTCTTGAAAAAGGGGCGATTACACCTTCGGGTAGAAATATGACCATCAACAAAATAAATGCTGTAGACAAAGGTTTGATTGTCACTTCAGTCTTATGTAGTTATACCTATAGGAAAGGCCAACAAAAATTAGTTGAATATATCAACTGTGATCCTCAAGTTTTGAATGATCCTGATATCGAAGTTTTCATCCAACATGAATAGAGAGGTTTGATTCTTCGTCGGTAAAATCAGTGGATGGCACCTCAGTGAGCAATGATCGTAGCTTGATAAAACAATGTTTTAACAAGGCACGAATACCATCGTTGCTCATTATGTTCAAATGACATTGATTTGGTGATCTTGTGCACTATTCAATCAAAAGTAAACAATCAAAGTTTTATAAATACAGTTTCTAAATCAATTAAGAACTCATCCTCATTCAAAACTCAGTCTAGATACTTCTAATTTCTTTTGCGACAAGCTGAATAAAACCTTCCGATCCGTCATTTTAAAACTTGGCGCAGTCTTCTTAATTTTAATTAATTAAAATAAATTAATCATATAAATCAGACCTTTACCAAATAAAGAGGTTTTCGGAATATATCAATATAAATCCGTAAGGTTTACTTTCCTTGAATCATTCAATATGAGCAGCGAATTTTCCTAGAGCTTGAAAAACTTCAATCGATCAAAGGTGAAATTCGGGTGTGAAGACATGCTTTATTTGAATTGCTTTCAGCTTAAATGCATGTCAGTGGTCAAAGCGGCCTCACTACATTTATCAACTAATAAAAACTTAAAGGTAAACATTATGAACAATCAAAATTTATTCAGCCAATCTTACGGAGAAATCATTAAAAACATCCTGGGCGATGGCACTCATTATTTTCAAATGCTTGGCAATCCACAGTCGTTTAACTGGCCAGTAGCGGCTGCTGGTCAGATTTCACCTGAGGCTTATCAATTAATGAGTGCAGCACCGACTTACAGTCCTGTGGGTGAGTTTGGTGGTGTTGGCGAATCAACTTTATTTTCAAATTATAAACAAGTTTTCTCACATGTTGGCTTTAAAGTCAGCCCAGAACATGCTCAACAATTAACCAAACTCTCCAACCAAGCAAAGGCAGCACAAAAAGCTGTTGTCGATGCGGGTACTGATGCTAATACAGCTTACAACACGGCCAAACAAAATGGAGGTGCATTTTTCAAAACAAAATTCCCAACACCAGAATCATGGTTCGACGGCCCAGGTAAAACGTATATGAAAGAAATTAAAACCGCCGAAAAAGCAGCTGATGGCATATTTGACCAAATCCAAGCATTGAACGAGGCCAATCAGCCCGAAGAATTGCAAGATGCCATGAATTTAATTAAATTGCCTTCTGGATCGCCAAGTGGAGGAAATACACCTCGAGGTTGGGCAGTCGTTAAAGATCAATCAGGTGTACTTCAATGGCAGCCTTCATTTGAAATTTCAACCAACAGTCAGAATTGGCGCCAACAATTAACTGATGGTTCTATAGGTGAAAAGACCATTAGCTTAAGCGCTTCAAAAAGTGACAGCTCAATCACCAAATCTTGGGCTGGTGGCTCTGTATCAGTTGGCACACCATTTTGGGGTTTTTATGCCAATGGTAGTTGGTCAAAAACAGATATTTCAGAGTCGGATGACAGCATAGAAGTAACTGTTAAGCTTCAGTCAGCCACTAACGTATTAATCACGCCTGGTGATTGGTATGAAGGCGGTTTCTTAAAACAACTGGCGACTGCAGGCAACTCTGGCACGGGTTATGAAATTTTGCCTCCTTATTCGGCCAGTGGTGATCAAGCGCTATTTGGTAAAGATGGTATATGTTCGACCATGATTACAGGTTTGGTTGTTGCTTATAAACCTTCATTCAGCGTCACCATGAAATCATCTACATATCAGCAGCATGAAGAAGAAATCAAAGCATCAGCTGGGTTGAGGATTGGTCCATTTACTTTCGGTGGCAGCGGTGGTCATTATTCTCAAGATATCAGTACAACAGGAAACACAACCACTTTAACTGGAGGTTCTACTTCTGAAGATCCAGTGATTTTAGGTGTGACTGTTGGTTTTCCAGGAACACAGAAACCAGGTTAATTGAATACATTTTTTACTTGGAATAAAGCTTGGCTAAATACTCAAGTCAAGCTTTGTTCTACTGACACTTCATTTTGAGAGTAAACATGCCAGCCATAATTCAACAATATTTAAGTCAACTAGATAAATTATTTGCAACACAGAGAGGACACGCTGATAAATCTAAAAGTTTTAAGCTCTCATCTGCTCAATTAGTAATGCCAACTTTGTCCTGGGATTGGCCACCAGCTTCAGTTGGAATGATGCAAATTAATGCATTCAAGTTCGCAGATACCATGCCAGTTTCATCTGCAGCAGGACAAACATACCAAGCTTCTGCCGATAGTTTCAGTCAAAATTACAGAAACTTTCTCAATTTGGCACAAACTTCATCTGGCCCATTAAAAAAAATGATCAGAAAAGCCAGGAAAAAGATCGCTGTTCCGAAAGGAAGTCCCGCAAATGAGGAGACTCCAGATGGTTGGACAGTAGTTAAAATTAATAATTTAAGTAGGTGGCGTCCAATTTGGACTTACAGTGACTCTGCTTTTGAGTGGCAACAAAAAGTTGAAAGTGGCAGCATTAACAATCCAGGAACCATTGTGTTACCTTTGAAAAAAGGAGTCAAAACAGCTGAATTATTGTCTACAACTGATGATGCATCAAAGACCCGTCAAGCAATAGATTCAAACATCAACTTCCAGAAAGTAGTGATTAAAGCGAAGTCTTGGGGGCAAATATCAATCACTCCAGGCTCGTGGTATGACTCAAGCATTATCTCACTGGCATCGTCCAGTTTAAGTGCGCAGTTATACAAACAATTTTTTGGTCCAGACGGATTATTGGCATCACGTGTCTCATCATTTTACGTGGCCTATCAGGTAGAAATTACATTTTTTACTCAAGGAATGAATCAATCAGACATTAAAAATTTATATCAGTCTAGCGACATTCAAGCTTTAGGAGTCAGTGTAAAACCAAAACAAATAGAGGCTGGTGATCGCTTAGAACTAGTGGCTGTTAGCCCTGACCCAGTGATTGTTGCGGTTGGCATTGAACCTATGAATAGAGGAGGGTGATGACCAAACTGAATAAAACAAACATATGACTGATGATCGTCATCAGTTTAATTAACAAATCTCCAAATAATGAGGAAATTATCATGAAAAAGAAAAAAGCAATTTTAATTATAAGCGGTCAATCAGACCCAACTGGGTTGGATGTCGGTAATACAGAGGTAGGCTCGGGAATGAGGGGTAAAGTCGATATGACCATCACCAGTTTTAAACACCAAACTGCATTTGGTGACCAACCCATAATACTTGAGGTTAAAGAACAGTCGAAAACATATTTCGATGATGCTCACCCCATAACATCGATCAGGTATAACCACATGCGTAATGATGCTGTTGTAACCACATGTACTTTCATCTCTTGATAATAAACAGTTATAAGAATGATGACGTACAACAAGAAATAAAAAGTTGACTGTGGCTCAACTTGAGATCACAGCTAAATATAAAAACATTTAATGAGGAAAATTATTATGAGTTATGAAGGTATGACAGAAAAGCAATTCAGAGACATCATTCCTATTGGAGAAATTCAAATTTATGAAGGTAACTGCTGGGCAGCAACCTTATCAATGCTGTTGCGGTGTCATGGTTTTGATATAAGCCAAGGTTATGTTACGAGTTTGTTTCACGAATGGCGTTTTGATGGTGTAACAGCAAGGCAAATGGCACAGTTGGTCAATTTCTTTAATAACAATTGGCTTAATAGGAATGGCTGGACAATGAACACAGCAGATGGCTGTGATGAAATATTGAGCTTTATAGATCAATTTGGGCCCATCCAGGTATTTATTGACGGTCATTTTATTCTGGTACTTGGCTATGACAGTGTTGATGAATCTGTAACCTATTTTGATCCTTGGGATGGATCTGTTAATACTGTCTCATATCCCCAGTTCAGCAGGTTGGGTCTCAGAGAGACGGTTTATATGTATAAGGAGTAGACTGCAATGTATTATTCACCCATGGTTCTTATTTTAAGGTTGTGGGTGATCTTTGGTTCAATTATTTGGGTTCGATTGTTCTTTGTGTAGATTTTGATATTGTTTGGGTGAGTGACCAAATTTTTTCTTAAAACTACTGGCAAAATAAGTCACAGAATTGAAACCACATTGGTCAGAAGTGGCATTAACTGAGTGGCCCATTAATAATGTTTTTGCTCCTTGATTTAGTCTGTATTCGCGCAATAGTTCTGTGGGGGATAAACCAATCAGGGCTTTGCTTTTTCTCTGAAGGTGTCGTTCACTTTTAAACATGAACTTGGCCATTTCAGTTAAACCAAAATCTGGTTGGTGGTAATGAGTCTCGATAGATTCTTTCAGTTTTGTAATAAAAGTTTGATCAACTTCGCAAAGGTCTGAATAGTGCGTGTTATTGATCACTGATTCTTGGACATTTTTACTGATGATTTTGCGAATGTTTAAGATGTTTTTCAATTGCAATAAAAGCTCTTTGGCATCAAAGGGCTTAGTTAAGTATTGATCAACATTTTCTCGCCAGCCTTTGATTCTACTGGCGCTTTCATCCAGTGCTGTTAAAAGCACCAAAGGAATGTGAGAAGTCAGTGGGTTGGACCTGATCATTCTACTGACTTCGAACCCGTCCATTTGTGGCATCATGACATCACACAGAATAATATCGGGAATGGTTTCAATCGCCAGCGCCAATCCTTTTTTCCCATCCACTGCTTCCATGGTGTTAAATTGCGCCGATAATATACATTTGAGGTGGTGTCTCATATCGGCATTGTCCTCAATGATTAACACAGTTTCCTTATTTTCATCATGGTGTTTATCATGGTGGTTATCGAACGATTTCAAGGTGGTGGATGTTTGATGAGGGAATTTTTCTTCAGGTAAATTAGCTATAGTTTTAGTGTCATCTTTGCAAAGCTTAAATGTCACACTGAATGTTGAACCATGACCAGGCTTGCTTGTTACTTTGACTTGACTGTGATTAAGCTGTGCCACTTCCTGACTGAGTGCCAGGCCTAAACCCACGCCTTCGATGGTTTGGGTTTGGGATAACCGTTCAAATCGTTCAAATATGGTTGCGCATTCAGCTTCAGTCATGCCAGCACCTGTATCACGAACATAAAGTGTTAGTTGCTGATCATTGATGGTGGATTCAATGTCTATCTGGCCACCTGTGGGTGTGTATTTAATGGCGTTGGATAAGAGGTTGCCCATGATGATGTCTAAAGCATTGTCACTCGCGCTGATCTGGGCATCTAGTAAATTCTCGGTGTTTATAGTTAGACCCTTTTCCTGTATGGCATGTTCAAAGGAAGCAAGCAGCGTTTGTACGGCATCTCTGGTGTTTTGACTGGTTTGTTCGAGCGCTGTCGTTTCCGAAAAACGAGCCAGTAATAGTAGTTGATCAACCAGATTCAATAATTTTTTGGCATTGCGTTTAATGATTGATAATTGCTCTTGGTTTTCGGTCATTCCTGCCTGTTTAAGCAAAGTATCTACTGGGCCTAAGATCAGTGTCAGCGGGGTTCTGAACTCATGTGACACATTGGCAAAAAGCAGGTCTTTTTTTTGCATTAATTCTGTTAATGAGTGATTTTGTTGATTGATCTTTTCGGTTTGTGATTCAACTTGTTGCGCAAGTCGTTTGGACAAGGTTTTTTCAGCGTGAATTTTTCGTTTTATGAAACCATACAGAAACAGGACAGCCAAAAACACATAAGCAGTATAAGCCCACCAGGAAAGCCAAGGTGCGGGTTTGACTTGAATGGCGATGGTTTTCGCTGTGTGGTTCCAAAGGCCATCTTTATTAGTCGCTTTGACTTTGAATGTATAAGCCCCTGGGTCAAGGTTGGTATAGGTAACTCGACGATTCGCTGCTGTGGTGTAGTTCCAATCTGGGTCAAGCCCTTCAAGCATATACGCATATTGATTACGCATGGGGTCAGAGAAACTTAAAGCTGCAAATTGAAAGCCAAAAATATAGTCATTGTGGCTTAAATTCAATTGGTTGAGGTTATTGATAGGTTGATTGATCAAAAAACCGCTTTCTTCTTTTCCTGCAATCACTTCACGGTTGAAAAGGTTGAATTGATTGATCACGACTGTCGGAGGCTTGGTATTGGTGTGTATGTCAAAAGGGTGAAAGCCATTTAAGCCATTGAGTCCACCAAAGTATAGTTTGCCATGCTGGTTTTTAAAAGAAGCGCCGCGTTTAAATGTATTGCCTTGTAGGCCATCTGGGGTATAAAAAGCATGGATGGTTTGTTCAGTAAGTTTCATTCTAAATAATCCATTTTGACTGCTGACCCATAATTCATCTGAGCTACCAGGTAATATGTCCGATAATTGGGTGTTGGCTGGAAAGTGCTTGCCAAGCTGATAGTGTTTTATCAGCTTAAATTTCTTATCAAAGTGATAAAGCCCTTGTTCCATGGTTGTAACCCAGATGGAGCCATGGTTGACATAAATGTCTGACAGTTCAGTACTAGCAAGCTTGGTGTTAACTGTTTCTACCAGGTGGGTTTGGCCGCCTTCTAAGTACGCAAGTCCTACTGTGGTGGCGAAATAAACCCTCCCAGCTTCAGCAAAATCATAGGCAAAATATTCGGCTTCAATTAAACCTTGATGACTGCTGGTGATCAGCGTTGATTGTTGATCATTGATATCGTAGTGATATAAGCCAGATTCTGTGCCAATTAATCTGATATCAGTTGCGAACTCTATTGAAAATAAGGTTGGCTTCGCGGGTACTTGGTTTGTTAGCCGGTCTATCTGTTGAATTTTTTCATTCAATAAATTGAGGCCGTTATTGGTTGCTACCCAATATTTATGTGGTTCAATTTTATCTTGGTTGATGGATCTGATTTCAGGGTAGGAGAGGGTGGTTTCATCTGCAGTAACTGAGCCATAGTGTTGGCAGGATTGATCGCTGTGGGAGTAACTGACTACACCTTTAGCGGTACTGAGCCACAACTGTTGTTGATCATTTTCAAAAATATGATAAATCACTTTGGACTGTAAACATGCAATGTGATTCAGTGGTTCTGAATAGTTACCAAATGCTATGCTGTTGGTATCGAAGATACTGAGGTCACCATCAAAAGTAGCAATGAATAAAACACCTGATTCATCTAACAGTAAAGAGGTGATGACATTGTCCGAGATGCTACCTATTTTATCTGGCGTATGTTGGTAGTTCAGCGTATTGTTTTTTGACCAATCAATGGCATACAAACCATTCATTAAAGTGCCTACCCATAAGCGCTGATCATCTGATGCCATGCTGATGATGATATTTGTAGGCAATTCATTCACTACATCGACAGTGTTCTGTTCAACATTGAAATGGTATAGGTACTGATTACTGCCAATAAAAATCCCGTGATGCTGCGTTTGATGCAGAACGCGAGGTATTTCTTGATCTGAAAATGTCATCAGCTCTTTTGCTGTTGGTGTGAGTGCCTCACCGGTTAACTGATATAGTTTGTTTGATACAGTGGCGTAAATTTTTTGTTCAGTGATTAATACATGCCTGACGATTTGATTGTGCCAAACCAGTGGCTGGATGGTCGAATGCGTTGATGGTTTGATGTACAGGCCATTGTTACTGGCAAAGTAAATATTATTATTTTTATCTGAGGTGATTTGATTGATTTGTAACGCTGTAGAAGCCTTTTCTGTGAAAGTTGAGCCATCTAATAAACCCAATGAGTCGACTTTTCCGTGATGGTAGCTAAATACTTCTCCGTATTCTGAACCAATCCAGAGTTTACCTGAACTGTCTGTATGTAAAGTCCGTTTTTTAAAGTGACTTTTCTCAGGTAATTCAATGGCTTTGAATTCGTAACCATCATATTTCAGTACATTATGGGTGGTTGCTAGCCATATATAATTATTGTGGTCTTGATCGATTGACCAAAATGTACGACTGCCATAACCATCATCGATATCAGGTTGTTTGAAAGATAAGGCTGAAACAGTTGAATAAATACAAAGTAACAGCCCAAGAAAAGTGTTCTTGAACAATGACATATAGGTAACTATTAAGAATTAATATTAAAACCGGATATCAGCAAAGATACCAATCTTATCATTAAATGATAGCTGTACAGTTAGCTTTCATGAGCAGTTATTTTGTCATTGATTTAATTGAGGTGTTTATAAACCGCTGATAGGTTCTTCAGTCAGAATACATAGGTGACTATGTTTTGCTGAGTGATGAACTGGAAGTGAAGACATTTGTTCGTGGTTGTAAACACACGAATTGTTGATCGGAATGATGGCATATGTGTTACCGTTATGTTTGCAGGCTTTGTAGTTGCTATGACCGCTGTTGGCATAAGATGTTGTGCTGTTTAATGTCATTAAAAATACCAAAGTGAAGACAAAAGAAATAAATGTAATCAAAGTAGTTTTCATTGAATTTTCCACACTATAAAAGAATCATGTAGTTTATTACTAGGAAGGGGAGATTTAAACAGATTGTCGCATTAATTAAGAAAGTTGGCGTGGAATTTAAGCTTTTAGTTCGAAGGTAAAGTGCTTTAAGTGAGTTACCAACACAATCAGTATTGATAACTCATATTAGATACTTAATGATTCATGACTTGAGTGACAAGTCAGGGTAAATCAAAACCTAGATATTACATCTATTTAAACATTGGTTAATTCGAAAGTAACAAACAGATTGATTGGTTGGATTAGCGCCAATACAAGATACGAACAAGTTAAAACAATTGGTTTCACATGCAGCTCCATTTTTTTGTTGTAAGAATGAAACTTGGGTTTTTTTGCTCATGAAGACCTGAAATGAATCAATCGATTCAGTGCCGACTTGAACACTTTCTTGTGCAGTAGCTGTGCTACATACTAAAACGAATAATAAAGCTGTTAATATATTTTTCATGGTGACTCCTCTATAAAATATTTTTATGGTCTTCGGTATGTGCTTTAGCTCGCAGTCATAGCCAGACCAAATCATGTGATTAAATGACCTGTAAAAGTCATTCCTGTATGTGCCATACTTCTTATTTATTTGACACATCGATATTTTATGGAGAAGCCCAATAATCAGTTAGCCACAAAGGCGACAATAACCCAAGCTATCACGCCAAATTGCTTAGATTTTGTGACAAGGGTGGGGGATGGGCTTTTAAATTAGAAAAAATTAGAACTTGGCAGGTCTAATGATTGTAGTTTAAAAAAATCCACCTGAAAGGCAGTAAAATAATTTCAACTACTCTGACTCCATTGATTTCTTTTTAAGTCAGTTTGATTTCACAACTTGCTATGTCATAGATTTGTTGGCATAAGAATCAATTATACCTGGAAGAGCCAGCAACACTTTGTGCTAACCGTTATTGATTAAATAATCTTGAAAAGAGAAGTCTTCTTTGTTGAACCGAGTCATGTCTACTGCCTTGTTTATACCATTAACGCGGCCGGTTTCTGACCATTGCCAAAATGTCCAATTAGTCCAACCTTTGGGTACTTCTGGGGCATCCGTTTCATATTGAGCATGCCATAATGGGTATTTTGAAAACTTGAGCAAGTGTTCATTGGCAAAATTTTTACCGGAATAAATAATGGGTTTAATCTGATAGTGTTTTTCAAGTTCTTTGAGAAAAGAACTTAAATCATCATTAAAATTTCTACCCTTGGCTTGATGAAATTGTTCAATATCAACGACAGGAGCTAAATCTCCAGTTTCAAGGTGAGCAATGTTGATAAAATTGTGCAGCTGGTCTAAAGGATCATCTTGATTTCTGTAAAAATGATATGCGCCAACAACCATTCCAGCAGTTTTGGCATTTTTATAATTCTGCTGAAAGTTTTGGTCTTGGTAAGTAACACCATCTGTAGCTCTGATGAAAACGTAGTCAATGCCATCTTTTTTTACCAGTTCAAAATTTATATCTCCTTGATGCAATGAAACATCAATGCCTGAAATAATACCTTCAATTTCGTTTTGGTTTATTTTGTCAGAACAGCTTGTTATTACAGCGAAAAATAAAAACATTAATAATAAGCCAGGTCTTTTCATGGTAAGAAGTGATTAAAATAAGTTCATCAAATTATAAGCTGGTTATGGTTAGGATAGGAAAAGAGCTTCTTATGTACTGCATTTTAATCTCACGAATGATAACAACCGGCCTCTATTCAAAAGAAATTTGATTCAAAACCCAAAAGTTAAACGCTGTGAAATGGAGTTCTTGCTGTCTGTAACTGTCTGATTTAATTGCAGTATTGTGTTTTTTTCCAGTTTGTGCCAGTTAACTTCTTAACTCATCAAGGTATCTGTATTTAAATAAGCCCAAGCTTATCAATGTTGGTAAGCGGCAATTTATTAATGACATTATTTAGAGAGAATTATTATGAGTAAAATTAAATTATTTTTGGTGGTCATCGCCATGACTTTATCATTCGGATCATTCAATGCGAATGCAGCTTGTTCCGACTGTGTTCCTATTGGTGTTGGGCCTGCTGATGACATCATAGAATATGGATCGTTCAGTGCCAAAGTAAGGTGGGTCAATGTTCAAGTTGGCCCAGATGGACGGACTTACACATACAGTTATCTAACCCTAACTGGTACCACCTTGGCTTATTGTCAACAACAAGTTAATGCTGTAATGGGTAACGGAAATGTTTCTGTGGTTCAGCCCTGCCAAGCTGATTGATGTTCTCAAACAGAAGCTAAGTTAGATTTCATTGAATCTAATAAAAAAAGGCCATCCCAAAGGGCGGCCTTTTTTATGTGGTGGAGACGGCGGACGATGAACCAAATATTAAGTTATTGATATTAAATATTATTAATTCATCAAAAATAATTGAATTTTAAATTACCACCATTATTACCACCAATTGTGATTATTAAGGATATATTCAATTGATAGGTTTATCTGACAATCAGACCGTGATCCCACAAGCTTAAGACAACATCCATTTGTGAATTTGACGTTTTCTGTTCTCCATTCATAACCAAGTTCCAAAGTCCTTTAGAATTAATATTATGGGTTTGATTCGATTTCAATAGTTCAACAGCATCTATGGCATATTGTTTATTCAGATTTAATCCCCTTCTTAAATAAACACCCATTGGTACGCCTTTAACCAATCCTTCTTCACACAAGCCCAAGTAAGCTGACTTGGGGCAACCTTTGTTTCTGGAAGCTTTTTGTGTTGGGAAAATTTCAGATGTGGATTGCTTCCAGGCTAAAACTATATCAGTATTATTTGAATGATATATTTCAGTTGCTCTGATTGCTGCTTTTCCATACTTATTCATTTTTTTCTTACTAACTCATCTAATGTTTTACTATTTTCATCTTTCCATTCAATCCATCCATTGGCTCTTCTTCCAAGAACGGTTACTGACGCTGCAGTTGGCGAATTGAACAATTGATCTGAAGCAAACTCATACACATCATCTTTTCTTATTAATACACCATCAGAGATTAGTTTCTTCCTCATATTTACAACCCAATCTCCAGCTGACTGGGTCTCTTCTATATTGGCTGTCGAACCTTTAAGCACCAAATAACCCTCATCAGTTAACATGCACCTTGCAGTCGCACTTTTCCCTTTGCAGTAATACATTTTACTGTTTTTTGATTTTGCACCTCGTTTATCATCAAAAACTGGATAGCCTAAAGTGGACAATAGGACTTTGATGTTTTCAAAATTATCCAACAAATCATGCTTTCTTGATTCTGTAATTGATGGAAGTTTTGAGCCGGTATCATTATCAATAATGTATCGATTGATTTCATTGGCTTTCTTCAGACAATAATGTTCTAAAAATTTGCTGTCTGTTTTTGTAAATTCATTGGTCTTTGCGGTGGCAATAACACAGTGGGTCCAAAAGTCTTTGTTTCGATGATGAGCCTGTATTCGACTCCAACAATTCTCACCCTCTCCAATATATAAAATTGATTTGCCTAACTCATCCTCACCAAACAAAAAATATACACCTGTGTATGTAACCAGATCTCTTTTTACAGCCTTATCCATAGCTGTTCTTGGGAATAAAATGACTTTGACCAGTCTGTTTGTCAGCTCAACCTCTTTGATGCTAGTAGGTGAACCGTCAGGAAGGAATATTTGAATGGTTTGTGGCTTCATATTATTTTTAAAATTAAATTTTGTTTAAATTTCAGATTTCATTAATTTGTTAGACTTGACTGAATTAATCTTAAAGTTTTATATCCGTTAAGTATTTTCTCAGGTCTATAAAGTTATCATTTTGTACATCTCCCCATGTATATTCCAAGCACTCAGCAGCAAAAAAGTCTCCAACTTCAATAGCTAAAAGAACACATTCTAATAATTCTTCAGATAACTCCATTTTGCTTGGATATTGATTCAGATAACTTTGTTGCGATGAGTGTGCAATATACGAGTTTCGATGTTTTGTTTTAACTATATTTATTTTCTTACGATAAGCTGAAACTTGTACATTTGTGTGGGAAACAAACTTTTGATTAAAACCTGAATTGTTTACATGTTTCTTTATTTCATGGAAAGACCATTTATTTTTAGAATCATCATCAATACGACAAAGCCCCATAACTACTTCACGCTTAAGCGAAATAATTGAAGCACATTCAAATAATTTTGATAGTTCAGAGAGACTTGAACTCAAGTAACTTCTAGACTCAGTTTTTTCATACAACGCACCACAATTAAGCACAATCCTATGAATCTCACTGAAAACAGGTTTAAACTCATCTAATAAGCTTTGTGTCATAATGATTTCTTATTAACTATTAACATTCTATTTTTTGTCATATTTTTTTGATTACCAAATATCTAATTGCTACATCTTTGAAAACCTAATACAAAAGTGACTCAGTCAACCATTAAATAATGTTTGTTGTTTTATGACTTTATTATCATTGCTGGCAAAGGTGAATATTTTTTCCAGGGTTTTTATGCCAATACCTCTCACACGAGCAAGTTGATTAAGTTGGTTGATATCAGTCCTTTTCATCCCAAGAATAACTTTTTCAACATAATCCTTCCTGAGTTTCATGGTTTCTGAAATCTCAGTTAAATCTTGATTTAACAACCACCCCTTGGTTTTGTCATATAAATCATCTTTTGCCTTTGGATCATACTTGTAGATTTCAACTGGTATATCTATGTTTCTTAAATAACTTTGCATGATGCTCATACTTTCTTCTGTAGGAATACCGCCTTTATCAGCCCCTAGTAAAGGAAAGGCTATAGATTTAATACCTCTGGCTTGATATGAATCACATAATTTTTGAAGGCCAGCATGAAGATATTCTTTCTTTGATGGGTATTTCCAATGCTTTTTTGTAGGAAAGTTGAGAATCCATCTCTCAGGACATTTATATAACCAAAGTAATCCAATATCGATTTTATGTTTATCACATAATTGAATGTACTTCTCATGCATTTCTGGATACCGCAAACGGCACTCAAGCGCAATGCCAGCACCCATAACACCAACACAGTTAATGGCATTGACCAGTACCTGACATTCAGTTGTAAAAATATTGCCTGTTACAATTTTAACGCTCATATCATTTATATAAAATCCAGGAATTTATGGTTTTCATCATCGAGACGCGAATGACCAAAATCAAAAAAGAGTTCAGGTGTGATAACTGCTTTCACATTGAATTTTGAAATATGCTGAAGAGTTTCATTTGAGCTACAGTGTATTTTCTGAATATACTCTGGTTTGATAGATTCAAAAATCATAACTTCAGCACAACGCTTCCTTTTTCCATCTTCTAGATCACTCCAATATTTTGATTTCAAAACTTCCCATGGTAATTCTGATAAGTTCTTGATATTATCAAAAAATTGAGTTTGACTTGATGCTGCATTACCATCAGTAAAAATAAAATTCCCATAAGTTATTGAAGCCAAGGATATTTCAATTAAGCAAAGTTCATTATTCATATCTTTCTTAGTGTAGAGCATCGGGTTTTTGATATTTAGATATGTAACCGCATAATCATGTAGTTTCCTCTTTTCACGTCTTTCCTGAACGCCAAGCTCCGAAATGTCAATTGGTTTTGCTTTTTCATAAGCATGTGTATGGCTCAAAATGCCTTTCTTAAGTATAGATTCAATATTGTCTCTGTGAGTCATATGCCACAAACTACTAATTCCCTGGTTATTGAACTCAGATTGAATTTTTTGATTTTGATGTTTTTCATAATAATCATCATGCTCATCTTCTGTGATGACCCCAAGATTTTTTAATTGAGCTGAGATCGCAGTGGGTGATCGTTCAAAAACTTCAGATAGTTTTTCTAAACTAATGCCAGACTGAAACTGACCAGCCAATTTTTCTTTTTCAAAGTCAGTCCAAGGAAAATGCGACCTTCCTGGCAATCCACGCTCGTTATTCAATTCCCTTTTAGATTCAGCCTTTATTGATTCTTCAGAGCTAAATACATTCTCATAAAAAGATTCATCATAATACCAACGAACATCAGTATTAGTGATGTGGTTTTGCTTATCTACTGAATCCACTGAATAGTTTTTTTGCTCTTCTCTGACAGAATTCTCATCTGTAGGTTTAATTTCTTGTTGGGTTGATTTTGCAGATTCAATTAACTCTTTGTGGTCATTAAACAAAATTGACAACTCAGATAGAATCAGATTTATTTCAGGTCCTGGCGAACTCACCAAACAACCACCATTACTAGAATTAGATTTGTGAAAATCAAATTTAAACTCATCGTAAAAAGCTAAACTTTTAAGAATTAAAGGAATTGCTTTAGAGTCAAGGCCTAGAACATGGTACAGACAAGCCAAATAACCAGCAGTTTTTGCAATTTCTCCTTTTTCTTTATCGTGTGATACTTCATATGTAATTGATAGCCCAATGAACTGGTTTTCCTGACTCTCTTTTAATACTTTTTCTTTTAATTTAAGACTATGCAAATAAAGACTTTCTGCTTTTTTGAGATTGCTTTTCAGTCGATATGATTTTGCAAGCTTATCAAGGACTGAAGCTTTTAAAGCTTGAGTGGAACCACTTTTTTCATCGACAACTTCAATACAATTAGTTAGCAACAAAATGGATTCATCAAAATCCTCTTCATGTTCATGAATTTCAGCCAAATTAATCAAACAATCGATTAATACAGATAAACCACTATTCAATAGTTTTTTATCCGTTCCTAAAACAGCTAAATATGCTGATTTAGCCAGTTCCAATTCACCTTCTTCAAAATACTTATGAGCTGCTAAAATTATCTCATGTTCATTATCAAGTAGAAGCTTCCTTCTTTCATCTGCCTCGATCTCTATATTAACCTCTTCAAAAAAGTCAGAAACTGAATCACCAAACTTTTTTATTTTTTTCCAGTATTTACGAATCATTTCAATTTCATCATTTTTGACAGTAAATTACTGGTGTTACACTCAGCTCTTTACAAGAGTGTATAAATGAAGACAGGATCCAAACCATTTGTGGAATATTTCCCTTAGTTGTCTGACCTTTGATTAACTTATTAAATTGTTTGATTATTGAACTTTTCGATATAAACGAACAAACCAGAACGCATTTTCTACTTATTGAAAAATCGCTTAAATTATCATCCAAATAAGAAATTAATCTGGCTTCATTCCCAATTTTAAATCTTGGTATTTTTGTATTAGGTCCTCCATATGGCCTGTAGTAACTGTTTTTGTTACACATTGGTTTCTTTAAAAATTGTTCTTTAGTAAAAAACATATTTCCTAAATTTTTAATTCCTTGCCCTACAACATCATGAAATTTACTCGCTGAATTTGATATAGCACCATGTTTTGAGTGGATAAACTCAATTGTGGGTCCTGATTTTTCTTTTTTAATTGTTATATGATCAGCCCACTCATCACCAAAATCATCACAAAACATATAGTCAACTTGATGATATTTTTCCTCAACCAATCTGAATAAACTGTTTTCTTTAAATTCAATACACTGTTCTGTGTAATCATCACCTTTTTCAGACTCCACAGACTTGAGCTCATTTAATGGTGTAAAAATATCCAGTGCTCCTTGCAGTGCTACCAACATGTTTCTGTCTTCAAAACATGCTCCTCCAAAATACATATATTTAGGGTTGCCAAAACAAATGCTGTACCAATCTTTTTTAATCAAGTAATTATTGACCGTCTTTTTTTTCCCGTTCTCAATTACTACATATCTGGATAGTTTTTTTGAGCTAAAGGTAAGGCTTTTGAGATTAACTTTTAGCTTTGCTAATTTTTTCGCATTATTAAATTCATTTATCTCATAGTTGTTGTCTATCTCAAAAACTTGGCTCAAAAACGTAATAAACTTCTTTCGAATCCATTCATTCAATGAACAATATTTATTACTTTTAGCTTTGTATTTGATGTCAATTTCATTGGCATTTAATTTTTCGTCTAAAGCCCCTATTTCAAGCAGTATTGAGCTGGGTTTGCTGACCTTTAATACATCAGTTAAATTAACTGGAATAGCGAATAATTCTAAAAATTCATTGGTGTTGGTTTGGGACTTAATAAGTGATAATTGGCTATCTACCCACTTAATGATGTTCTCCATTCCTAGTCGAGGAGATGATTCAACTACTCGACCTGAAGAAATATTGAATGTTTTGATCGTATCTTGTGATTTTGTTTTAAAAAAGTACGGAATTGATCTTCCAGTAACATGAGTGGATAGTAGTCCATTTAGGTTTACGGCTTCATATGACCTGGCTCTGATTGCTTTGTCAGAAACTGTCATATTTCTAGCAGAAAGCTTTTGAAACTCCACATTATTTTCATCGATTGCTTTCGTTAAATTTTCTTGGTTAATTAACTCGAAATTTTCATCCATAAAGCTCTTTATGTTAGAGCAACTTTTCTTGATTACAGCAACATATTCACCAATCTCAACTATTAAAATATAAGCATGAATTCGATCAGAGAATTTCCCTTCAGGATCATGAATAAAATAAACATCTTTAAGTGTTGGAAAAACCCTTAATGAATACTTGCAGGGACTATCTAAAAAATCAGCTTCTTTCCTAAATTCATTTTCGATGAAATCGGATTTAGGATCCGGGTCTTTATTTTCAGAAGCTAAATCCAAAAGTTCATAGATAAAATCATCACTCAACTTTTCAGGCTGAACTTTATAAAATTGGGCATTCTTAGTTAATTTGATTCTTTCTAACATAGCCAACCAGTGAATGCTGCCATTTGAAAAATGATAAGAAAAACATTTTTCATTTAATACTCCCAATCTTCATGTGCCAAGGGTGATCGATTCAACAGATCTCGACGTGTTTTCCAATCTGGCATCAAGTCTTTCAACATGTTTTTGAATCTTTCATTGTGGTTGCGCTCATGAAGATGAATCAGTTCATGGACTAACAGGTATTCAAGACATTCGAGAGGCTTCTTAGCGAGCTCCAGGTTGAGCCATATGCTGCCTGTTTCGGTATTGCAGCTGCCCCATTTGGTCTTCATTTTCTTTATTCCCCAAGCGGTTGGTTTTTTGCCGACTTTAGGCTGCCACTTTTCCAATAACTCTGGAATAACCTTTTTTAATTCTTTCCTATACCATTCTGTCAATAGTTTGTCTTTTATCTCAATTGACGTGCCAGGCCGTACAAACATTTTCAACTTGCCTGACTTCAGAAATTTAATCTCATGGTTTCCAGCGCCTTCGATTAATTCCAACTTGAATTTGTTTCCCAAGAAATAATGACATTCTCCAGATATGTATTTCCGTTCTGATTGCCTTGGTTGGTTTTTAAAGTCATCTTGCTGTCTTTTGATCCATGCCAGTTTTGAGATAACTGCTAATCGAACATTTTCTTCAGTAGTTTTCCTGGGTGCTGCTACTCGTACTCGACCATCTGGTGGATAAACGGCTAAGTGAAGGTTTTTGATGTCCTTGCGAATGATTTGAACTTCAATACCACTCACTGAAATTTGCGATTTTTCTGAGTTAGGATTATTCATAATCTTTTTGGCTCTTAATGATGTCCATCAGACTATCAAGATCAATTGGATAATCTCCTAACTCTTCTTTTACTGCATTTTCAACTGAGCGACTCTTAAATTGATTGCTTTTCCAGTCTGCTTTTTTGGTGTGCCTGATAGCTGTATCAATCCTAATGACTAGTTCTTCATTTCCTTCCAGATTGTCAAAAAGCGATTTTTTAGCCTTAGAATCTATAGTTCCTGGGTAGGACTGTTCAGTTTTTCCGCTTCTTTCTACGCCAGCTGCAATTTCTTTGACCAACTTTAAATACTTCTCGTATTCAATGGCTTGATCTCTCCTTTGTTCGATCAATGCATTAAGTAAGTCTGACATTTGATCGTAATATTTAGGATTGATAGGCTGACTGTCTATGATGACTTTTCTGATGTTATTTTCGATGGTTTCAGCCATTGATTCAGGAACACTGTTGTTTTCGGGTTCATACGGTTGCTGCATTGTTTTTTGAACAATTAATTCAATCAATCCAAGTTCCTCAAAATCGACCACCGTCTCACTGTCTTCAGCTCGGATGTAAGTGTCTAACAATCTTCGCATGGCAGGCTCATATTGTTTCATGTCCACTTCATCTCTTGAGGCCAGTTTGATTTCTTTGCGCATTTGACTGAAATGTTCAACTTCTTGCTTTACCTTTCCGGCTTCGCTGTCACTATAACCTGCGGTTATCATCTCGTTGGCAATATTGGCATAGGCCCTAACTAAGGACGCCACGTTTTTGTATAAAGAAACCCGTTTGTCTTCATTGCGCTTTAGGTCATCAGAATTTTGAACATCGCCACAAAAATATCGGATGTAGTCAATCAATGCTTTGGGCTGCATGACAGGTTCACACAGCGCTTTGGTTGCTTCTCTGGCTTCTTCCAGTCTCTCTTTACTTTTTTCAAGTCGGTTAGTCAACAGATGGTTAACATCTTCCTTGTCGTATTCATCAAATGCACCACTGGTGTAATCTGTGATTGATGACTCAAGGCTGTTAAACAAATCTTTATAGTCAATGATGTAGCCATACTCTTTGTCATCGCCATCTAAGCGATTCACCCGACAAATGGCCTGGAATAAGCCATGGTCCTGCATATTTTTATCGATGTACAAATAAGTGGCAGAAGGTGCATCAAATCCAGTCAGCAATTTATCTACAACAATCAACAATCGCATTTGACCTGGTTCATCTTTGAATAATGATTTGACTTGTTTCTCAAACTCTTCAGCTTTTTTAATCGCTTCCTCTTTAGGGGTTTCATAAAAATCAGAAAGCATCTTTTGATAAATTTCATACTGGTGCAGTTTTTCGGTCAGCCCTGCGCCTGACTCCTCACCTTTGATGTCATTAGGTGAAGGCAGGTAACTGGTCACTATGGCACATTTACCTTTGAGGTCAGTCTTAGAAAACAGTTCATAAACCTTGCATGCCTGGTAGATACTGGCACAAACCAGCATGGCATTACCTCGACCATCAACCAAACGCGGCTTGGTTTTCATGTCTTTCCAGACGTCATTAACAATCATTTCCAAACGATCTTGACTGGAGAGCACTTTTTGCATGGTCCCCCAACGCTGTTTCAACTGTACTTTGGCCATGTCAGTCAAACCTTGGGTGTTGATATCAAACCATTCATCAATTTTTTCAGGGTTCTTGATGTATTGATCGATGTCTCTGGCCTCATACTGTAAGTCCAAAATCACACCATCTTTAACCGCTTCATCAAATTTGTAGGTGTGAATAAACGTACCAAAAACTTCTATGCTGTTTTGTTTGTCCTTTTTTAATAAGGGGGTGCCAGTAAAGCCTATGAAAATGGCTTCAGGTAAAATGGCTTTCATGGCTTCATGTAATTTACCTGATTGGGTTCGATGACATTCATCCACAAAAACGAATAGATTACCTTTGGCTGAAAACCCCTTAGGCAAATTCTTTTTTAATTCCTCGATATATTCATCAGTGGCTTGTTCTGCTTGTTTGTCATCTTTGTCATTACCTCCATTACGACCAAATTTATGCACAAGAGAACACAACAACCATGGTTCTGCTGTGTATATGTTGGTGATTAAATCTGTACCACTTATAGCACGTTGGATTTCTTCATCGACTCCAGAAAAAACACCTTCAATTTGTTCATCCAATTCAGTTCGATCAGTAATTACCAATACCCGAGCATTTTCCACATGTTCTCTGAGCCATTTAGCCAACCAGACCATGGTGAGACTTTTACCAGATCCTTGAGTGTGCCAGATAATGCCACCTTCATCATTGAGCTGATTCTTTGATATTTTTTGATTGGATTCTAAGGTCTTAAGATTTTGACCACCGAGACGTTTTTGTGCTGCCTTAACGCCAAAATACTGATTCTGACGGCATGTTTTCTTCACGCCAGCATCAAACACAATAAAGTCATGTATCACTTCAAGTAAGCGTTCCTTATTGCACAGATTCATAACATCAAAATCCAACATTTCATCTGTGTGATTTACATCATCTACCGATAAATGCTTTTGGTTTTTATCATGAACCTCCGCATTATAAAACGAGTTTTCTTCTTTCCATCGATAGTAGTGTCGTTCAGGCGTTTCAATGGTCCCATAGCGCAAGCCTTCGGTGTCATTACCTGCCATAACCAACTGCATGGTGCTGTAAAAATCTCTGATAAAAGTTTTTTTCTGATTATCCAGATTTTGGCGAATGCCCTCTGAAACAGAAACAGAAGAACGTTTCAACTCAATCACACCCAGAGCAATGCCATTGACATACAAAACCACATCAGGCCGTTTGTTGTTCTCTCCTTTGACTGAAACCTCTTCAGCTATACCAAACTCGTTATTCAGAGGATTTTTCCAATCAATCAACCAAACCGTTACTTTTTTATCACCGTCTCTGACTTTGATACCATAACGCAACAGCCTATAGACCTCTTTGTTGGCATGGTATGGCTTTTTACCATCACCCATGATGGCAGCCTGTTTCAGCTGGCGCAGTGCATTGTTGATGGTTCTTTCATTATGACCATTTTGACCCAACCATTCACGTACATACTTTTCTTCAATATTGGAATTATTAGATCGATCTTGCCAATCACCATAGTATTTATAATCCAACTGATGTTGAAAAAACTTAACCAGTCGGTTTTGGGTGATGCGTTCGCGTTGACCAATGTCACTCATATCAACCGAGTTCTCCCAGTCAACAATTCCTGCATCATGCCTTGTTTGAATTGTTTGGTTTTTGTTAGTTGATTTTTTAGAGTAAAGATTTCTAAATCGATGTCACTCATAAACTTAGAAATTTCTAACTGCTCTTCCTTAGATGGAAAAAAAACTGTGAGGGTTAATAATCTATTAACAGGTAGTTGTTTCAGAGCGCTACCTGTTTGAAGGTCTTGAAATCTTTGCTGAACCTCTTTTTTCTGAAGAAAGTAGGCAAAATATAAGTTCTCAACTAAAGAGCCACCTGTATTGATTCTCACAATTTGAGCATTGATATTGGATCCTTCATGTGTATCGGGAACAATTGCCAAGTTCCCAATTTCCCCTCTATTAGTTATTAATACATCACCCTTTTTAAGATGCCCCTTTGTTATTTCAGAATGTTTTTCTTTCGATATAAATCTCATATCATGATCTATAACAGTTAGATTCTTAATATTGTTAGCGCGAATAAAAGGCACTCCAGTTTGTTTAAATTCATCTGCTCTTGGATATTTACTAGAATAGTTTCCATCTGAAATATCAAACCCCATATCTCCCAGCTTCGCCACCTCCCAATCCTCTGGAATTTCACCCAATTCGGTTTGTTTGTAACCAGTGTGATTCTGATCAAATGGTGGTAGGCGTTTTTTGCCAGTGAGCATTAGTTGCATAGCACCAGTTTTAATGGCTTGTTTTTTGGCAATCAGTTTTTCAAGTGAGTTGATTAACTCATCGACATCAGAAAGCGCGTCGGCGATGGCGATTTGTTCTTTAAGTTTTGGTGTTACTATCTTTAAAATACGTAATTTTTCAGCAGACAATCCTGGTTGTGCAGATGATTCTGAGTATTGATTGAGATTCATATTTCCAAAATATATTGCGAGCCATCTTGTATTAACGTTTTTAACTGAAGATGCAACTAATGCATGTTCCGATGCGAAAAACTTTCCAGAAACATGTTGAACATTTCCACACAACGCACCTTGTCGGCCGATTAGCGCATACTCACCATTATGAGTAAAGTTAGTTGTATATCCTCTTAAACCATTCCCTCCAAAACAACGATATTTCCCATTTGAATCAATACTTTTAGAAGTTATACTCAAACCACTTTTAAGAGTGCATAATTCTCCAACGGATTTAATTTCCCAATCATCAGGTATTACACCAATTTCCGTTTTCTTGTAACCTTTAGATAAATCCTGAAATTTGTCAGCCATTGAGCTCACCACTGCAACCCCATCTTTTTCAAATGTTGTTCCACTTTAGTGCTTAAATCATGAACACTTTGAGTTAATGAAGGCATTGGCTCTGCGTATCGTTCTTCCAATGTTTTCACTCGATTAGCCAGTTTCTGCGTAACTCGCTCTATTTCTACACTGATGTTGGCTTGTAATGTGGCTTGCCATTTATCATCAACAATCAAGGTTTTAATTTCTGCTTCTGTGAGTTTTGCATAACGTTCATACACTTGTTGATCTAAGGCTTCTTGAGCGTCCTTGATGGTTTTTTTATACGTGGCTTCAGTCTCGAACAAAGCTTTTGTTTTCTTTAAGGCTTTAACTTCTTCTCTATCAGATGCCAGCTTTAGCCTAGCCAAAACAGAACCTTTGATTACTTTACCTTTGTCATTTAAAGCTTCTTCTAATAGACCATCTTCTACAGCATGTTCCTCAATATAAGCGGTTAATTCCTGAGAGCAAATATCTAAATCGTTTTGAAACTTGTTGACTTCAGCTTGTTGTTGAGAAAAGTATCGATTAACAATTAATGTGGGTGGGATTAATTCGGCTTTGTATTTGATTTTTTTAATAATTAAATCAGGTACTTCTTTCAGCTTTTGGCCTTTTTTGACTACAAGCTCGCGCAAGCTGTTCGCTGCTGACCAACCATCTTGTGTGATGAAATAAACATCGTCTTGCATGGTTTCTGACCAGTAATCCATAATGATCTGATACATTTTGTATCGATCGAGTAGGTGTGAACCAGTATAGGCTTGCAATAAGTTTTCAGAAATGCGATGAATGATGTCCTTGGGAAAGTCTCCTACTTGGATATCTTTCAGCTTGGCTTCACTTTTCCACTGTTCAAAAATCGACAATGCCTTTTCTGCAAAATCTTTAAACTCTGAATGCTCCAGGATCGTCTTCTTTACTTCTGTGGGCTTAACCAAAGCACGACTGTATCCTTCACGTTCAGCCTCGAACAATGTTTTGCGTAATGTAGGGAACATTTCCCAATAAGCTGCTAGATCATCAATGTCTTTATTGGGTATACCACCTTTTAAGTGACCGCTGAGGTCATGGATGTCCTCATTAGCACTTCCATCTATGTAACGAGGGATGTTGAGGTTGTAACCATTACCTTCAATTTCGCTGAATGGAACCATCCGGCTGTATCGGTCCAGTTCAATTTGCTTGTTGAACATATCAACTATTTTATGAATGTCCTGATCCCTGAGTCGGTTTTTTGGACCATCTTTTTTAAATCCTTTGCTGGCATCAATCATAAATATGCCACTATCTAGATCATTGAGTCTTTCACGTGCACCTTCCTTATCCACCACGATGATACAGGCTGGAATGCCTGTGCCATAAAACAGATTGGCAGGTAACCCGATGATGCCTTTGATGTACCCTTGTTTAATGAGGCTTCTGCGAATACCAGCTTCGGCATTACCACGAAACAAAACGCCATGTGGCAGAATCACAGCGCCTTTCCCGGTACTTTTAAGTGACTTAAGAATATGCATCAAGAAGGCATAATCACCATTCTTTTCTGGTGGCTCACCGTATTCAAAACGGCGATATATGTCTTTATTATTGGTGTCTCTTTTTAAACCGTTGGTCCATGCTTTGAGAGAAAAAGGTGGATTAGCAACAGCAAAATCAAACATTTTTATTGATTCATTACCGTCTTTAAATTCAGGTTCACCAATGGTGCTGTGCCCTCCAGGAGCAATTTCAGCATCGGCATTGCTGTGTAAAATCATATTCATTCGACATAAAGCCGTTGTGGACACATCTTTTTCTTGACCGTAAATACTCAATCCATTTTGAGCTTCATTGGCAGCTTTTAACAACAATGACCCTGAACCACAAGTGGGATCGTAGACAGTTTTATCTTGTGTGGTGTCTTTGGTAATGCCCACCACTTTAGCTAGAATACGAGAGACTTCTGCTGGTGTATAAAATTGACCTTTGCTTTTACCTGATTCAGTGGCGAAGTTACGCATCAAGTATTCATAGGCATCACCCAGTAAGTCATCACCTTGGGCACTGTTGCCAGCAAAATCTAAACCTTCAAATATGCCTATTAACTTCGAAAGGCGGTCCACCATTTCTTTTCCTTTACCTAGGCGGTCCTCATCATTGAAGTCGTTGTCTTTATTCGAAAGCCACGGTAAGCCATTTACTTCAGCAATTTTCTCCAGCACAACATTCAGCTTTTCACCAATTTCCTTGTCATTCTTTACTGTGTTGACTATTTCAGGAAAGGTGCAACCTTCAGGAACCACAATCATTGCATTTGAATCTTTCAGGTATTTATCTGATACATATTTCAGAAATAAGAACGTGAGCACATAATCCTTATATTGTGAAGCATCCATTCCACCACGAAGTTCATCGCAACTGGCCCAGAGAGAGGAATACAATTCTGTTTTTTTAATAGCCATTTAGTTAAACTAGCTCCATTGGTGATGTGAAAATTTTTTTTGTGTAATCAAATTTTATTTTTTTATGATGTTTATATTTTTCTGTCATTTTAATTATTGTTCCTTCTCGCACATTATTGTGGCTTTTACTCAATTGAAATGTCAATTAACTTTTGATGGAAGTAAGTGGATTCATCGAGACCAAGTTTGATTCTAACTCGGTTACACTTTTGACTAAAGGTCTATTAACAAGCTGATTTTTATGGTTCCAATAGAATCAATCGCCTTAAAGAAATGCAATGTCAATTTAAAACCATGTTTAACTCACTTAATAAAACAAGCATAACTATCTGATATACATACCTAATATGGCATCTAATTCATAAATTTATTTTGAATTCTATTATGATGATGCCCTATAGGGATTTTGGTGTCTAGCTCTATCTTGCGCTCACTTGCACCCGTAAAACGTTAAAGCCCCAGAAGTACCTTTGATTTCTGAGAGAGGGTGGTGATTGTTTTTTTGGGAGGGAGGCGGTTAAACCTCCCCATAGTTATAACATGGTTGTTTTGACCTTACTATGATGGTCCAGGGTTTAATTGTTTTTTCAATATTGTACCACTATTACTTTTTGTAATGACTACTCTAGATGTTGCTTCTGTCTTATATTCACACCAATAACAAAGATTGATACCGAAGATTGACATGAGTGTAGCTTGCTTTTATGATTGTTGTGTCTGAATTAAAATTTTGGAGTGACCTTATGAATTTAAGTTTAACCCCTCAACTCGAACAATACATCAAGGACTGTGCCGCAACTGGTGAATATAACAACGCCAGTGAAGTGGTGAGAGAAGCCTTGCGGTTATTTATTCGCACCGAAGAAGAGCGACAATTAAAGTTGAAAAAATTACGTCAAGCGATAGAAAAGGGTGATGATGCGATCATCAATGGCGAAATGACAGAGCTGACTTCTGCAGATGAATTGGTAGGATTTTTTGAAACACTCTAAATCCATTAAGATCTCAAAGCCTGCTGAACTAGACCTTAAAAACATAGCTAGCTACACATTGAGTAACTGGGGTGAATCACAGAAAAAGACCTACCTAGATTTATTCAAAAATTTCTTTATCAATCTGAGTCATGATGAGGCGAATGTAGCTTTGATCAAAAGTCGTGAGGATATAGATGTGGGATTATTTTCTTTTCAAATTAAAAAACATGTGGTGTATTTCCGTACAACAGAGAATGAGGTTTTAATTCTCCGTGTACTGCACTCACGCATGGACCCTGAAAGACATTTAGAAGAGTGATGGTCTTTATTTCTGAGTTTGCTTGGAAAGATTTTTGAATCGTTATAGTCATTGAATTTTACGAGGGGATTGTGAAAACACGTCCCTGTGTTTTCACCCTTCGGGCTGCCTTCGGCATTCAAAAAGGCTATCCTGCCTTTTTAGTCGAACCCCACTTCGTGGAGGGTTCTATTCAAAGCTGCCATCTCCACCAACAAAAAAAGCCACCTAAAAGGCAGCTACAAAAAAAATATCATTGAGTTGAGGTAATATGAAGGCTTACTGCTCATCGCGGGAATTACAAAGCACGTCCATGTGCTTTGCCCTGCGGGTCGCCTGCGGCGATCAATTTGACGTCCTGCCAAATTAGTCAAACCCCACTTCGTGAGTATTCGATCCAAAGCCACCGTCTCCACCAATAAAAAAGGCCACCTAAAGTTTTTTTTTGAAATCGTAATGAGCTTTAAAGGTTACGGCGGGATTATGAAAACACGTCCGTGTGTTTTCACCCTTCGGGCTGCCTTCGGCATTCAAAAAGGCTATCCTGCCTTTTTAGTCGAACCCCACTTCGTGGAGGGTTCTATTCAAAGCCGCCATCTCCACCAACAAAAAAAGCCACCTAAAAGGCAGCTTTTTGTGTTGGTGGAGACGGCGGGAATCGAACCCGCGTCCGCAAGTCCTCTGCTTGAGGCTCTACATGCTTAGTTTCGGCTTTTAATCTTATGTTGATGGCTCCGCCTAACAGGATACATCAACACCAGTTCAGATTTGATTTAACCGGTTGCGTCTAAACAGCACAGCCGGCGATCTTGCTGGTTATGACGGACAGTTCACGAACGCAAGAAATCGCGAGTGCCCGTTAGCATTAAGCTGCTAAAGCGTAGTTATCGTCGTTTGCAACTATAACTTTGAAACTGAGTTTTACGAGGTGAATTTCGCCCTCGGCATGCACCTACAAGTTTCGTCACCCACGTCGAAGCCAGGTCGTCCCCTTGTATGATCATGAATATATGGCGTTTGACTGCCATTAATTCAAGTTTTGGTATTGTAACACCAAGTTATGGATTAACAAGGTAATGTCCAAAAGATGGTATAGGTTTTATGAGATGAGGGTTGCACCCTCGGCATGCGGTTAAGTGCTTTGTATTATCTTCTTTCATTGTGCCAATGAAAACCAATAATACAAAAGTGTTTTATGCCATGACCTCTGATTCGCGGTGCTCACCAACCGGTCAAAAAATCGCTTCGCTGGCAAGTTTCGTCACCCACGTCGAAGCCAGGTCGTCCCCTTGTATGATCATGAATAT
>CAZVZJ010000012.1:0-17512 GCA_964631055.1 uncultured Marinicella sp. | reverse complement strand
TGGATTAACAAGGTAATGTCCAAAAGATGGTATAGGTTTTATGAGATGAGGGTTGACCCTCGGCATGCCAGGTGATGTCTTTTTTTTGCCTTATTTTATTTATGAAATATCACGAGCACCCACAAGGGGAGCCCCTACGGGTATTACCTTTTATATAAACCATAGAAAGTTTCTTTAAGTGATTTCTGTTGAGGTTGATGTCTCTATGAATTACCAAGCTGGAGCTTGGGAACTAGAGGAAGAAAATGTCGAAAAGATGGTATAGGTTTTATGAGATGAGGGTTGCACCCTCGGCATGCCAGGTGATGTCTTTTTGTTGCCTTATTTTATTTATGCAGTATCACGGGCACCCACAAGGGGAGCCCCTACGGGTAATACCTTTTAAATAAGCCATAGAAAGTTTCTTTAAGTGATTTCTGATGATGTTGGTATCTCTATGAATTACCAAGCTTGAGCTTGGAAACTAGAGGGTGGATGAAAGGTTAAAGGAACTTCTGTAGGGTGTGCTCCTTGTGGGTACCCTTTTAATAAGTTCTAATCTATGAATTACCTAGCTGGAACTTGGGAACTAGAGGAAAAAATAACTCTATGTTTGCTGTGGTCGCTTTCACACTTTGTTTTTATGAGTGTGAAAAAAGACCCCAAAGCATACATGAACTCGTCACTCACAGTGATGTCAGGTTGTATCCTTGTATGATCATGAATATATGCTGTTTGATTCTCAGATTATGCGAATGGTTTGGGGGATAATGGACTCAGTAAATGAGGTTGTGTTAATGACGTGGTTGAGGAGTTATGAAAAGAATTGTTTTGTGTTTAGATGGCACTTGGAACAGTACTTATGCATTGAGTCAGCGCAAAGACGGCAGTCAGATCATTAAGCCTTCAAATGTGTTGAAGATGGCCAGATCAGTTAAGTCATTGGCTCGTTTGGGTGATGATAAAAAGGTTCATCAGATTGTTTATTATGCGCAAGGTTTAGGTTCGATGTCACAGTTCAGTGGTCGAGCTAATCGGTATTTAAGCCGATTGGATTTGGTTTTGGGTGGAGTTTGGGGAGCAGGTTTTGAGGCCCATATTGAGGAGGCCATGACTTTTTTAGTGAATAATTATAACCCTCGTGACCAGTTGTTTTTATTTGGCTTCAGCCGAGGTGCAGCATCGGCCAGAGCATTGACTCACTTTATTGACTGGATGCAGGGGATTCCTGCCAAAGAAGATGTGTATTATCTGCCCAGTTTGTTTCGTGAATATGTCGAATCCAAAGGCACAGCTTCCATTCTTGATTACAAAAATCAATTAAGAACGCATATCATTGAAAAAAACAAACTAAGAAAACGACATAAAATCAACCTACCTTTTCAGCAATGGCAAAACATCAAAGTTAACTTTTTGGGTGTTTGGGATACGGTATTTGCTTTAGGCAGTCGTTTTAGATTCAAAAAGAAAAAATCGTTTCATATTAAGCAAGTGACGGCCAAGTGCGTACTTCACGCCAGACAAGCACTGGCCATTGATGAACAGAGAAATGACTTTTTACCCAGCATATGGAAGCAGCCTTCCAGTGAAACCAAATCTTTAAAGCAAAGGTGGTTTGCAGGTGTTCATGCCAATGTGGGGGGAGGTTATGTACATGATGGTTTGGCGAATATAACTTTTCATTGGATGAAAAATGAGTTGATGACCATTTATCCAGATTTTGCCTTGAATCAATTGCCTTTTAAAAAATATAAAAAATTCATTCAAGATGAGTTAACAGATTCTTTTGGGTTTTGGTTTAAGTTCAAAGATTTTGTAACCCGCTCATCTGGAATCAGAGAAATCATCACATCATCGGTTGGTCAGGACGAAGAGGCCGGTCTATCGATCGACTTTACTGTTTTACAACGGATGAAAAGTGACCCAAATAAAGCGACCAGTGGTATTAAAAACTACCCTCATTTAAAGTCATATCGGCCAACTAATTTGTTGAACTATATTGAATTTCTTGGAGTTGATACATTTCTTGAGCCCTACCAAAAAGATTCAGAGATCAAAGTCGCTGAACTAGAAAAAGTGAAAGTATCATTAGATGATATTACCACCGTCAAGCTGCAATGATTTGATCATCGAATATCTGTTGGTTTAATCAGTTGTTCGTTGTCTCGAAGCCATTGATAAATATCACTTCATCAGGCATGGTGATTTGTTGACAAGGATTGCCGAAACCTGAGTTGTACAGTTCATCTAAATCAGAAACTTCTATGGCCTCTGAAAAAATACAAACTTCATCAATCAATCCAGCAAAAGGTCGATCTCCTTGTGGTTGGTTGCCAATAGCAACTGGATCGCTATTTGAAACGACATCACCCATATGTGTGACTTCTCCAACTAAAAGTGTGTCTTTATAAAGGCGCATGGTGCCATCATAAGTTGCAGCGACATGTATCCATTCGTTGACTGATAAAGCACCTGAGTTTGCTACCAAGGTATGGGTTGTGCCATCCACATTTAACCTGAATCGTAGTCTGATCTCACCTGCTTCTTGAATAGTTGAGAGCATCCACTGGTGTTGGTTGGTCGAACTACCCGAGGCTTTAGAAATGATGCGTCCTTCAGGGTGCGTTGTGAAGTCGTTGGCATAAATCCAGGTGCTGATGGTAAATTGATTGTTGGGTAAGTTTATTTCACCTAGAGAGACAAAATCTTCTTCCCCATCAAATTCAAGGGCTCCACCAATGATGCCATCAGTCCACTCACTGCCATCCATATTCGCTAAATTACCATGACGTGATCCTGATGAGTCATTAGCGACCAAACCAGAAACTTCATCCATGCGCCAATAAGACCATATCTCTGGGCCTGGTGGTGCGACCATTGTTGTTATCAAAACTGCATCAGATGTGACGGATTCGTTACCAGCTGGGTCTATTGCGGAAACGGTGAACTCGTAATTGGTTTCAGGTGTTAAACCGGTGACTGTGTAATTGGTCTCAGGCACAATGGCGGAATTTATCGCTTGGCCGTCTTGGTATATGTGATAGCCGCTGACTTGTCCACTGTCATCAGTTGATGCGTTCCAACTGAGTTCGGTTTGGTTGTGACTGGTATTGTTTGCAGTGAGGTTGGTAGGTAAGCTCGGAGCTTGAGTGTCTGGAATGCCTGTCTGATTGATAATGATCGACCTGTTGATACCACCACCAGTCAAGTTGCTGATCGACTGTCTATTGCCTATGCCAGTATTTGCAGCCACGGTGACTTCTAAGACTGCATTACCACCACCACTATCAGGTGTGATTGCAACCCAATCTTCTTGGCCTGTGATGGACCAACTGACATCTGCTGTTAGGGTGATGTTCTGCATCCCTCCAGTTTCAGGGTAATTCAATTCATTGGGTGTTATGGTGAGCAGGTTAGTGGCAGTCGTGTTTTCAAATAAATTCACTTGACCTACATAGGCTTGTGGCCCTGCAAAATCGATGTCACCATCTCGATCGAAATCACTGGCAACACAGCTATAACATCCAAGGTTTGGGACGATTTCGTGTCTGGCCCATTGGGTGGCTAAGCCATTGACATTTTCCCACCAATATACACCATTGTCACCGAATGAAAATCCACCATAAACATCGGCATCACCATCCAGGTCGACATCGGCTATCTGGACTTGGTGGTTATTGCTTTGAGGGTTTTCGATCATATTTCTGGTCCATTTGCCAGTTTGACTATTGGTTGGATTTTTATACCAAGCCAAGTAAACGGCTTGACCTTCAGCCGAGCTGATGATGATGTCCTCTTTACCATCATTATCCATGTCGTAGATGTCGGCTTTACTGCTGTTATTCAGTCCGGATTGCGACGCATTGTAGTAATCGACCTCAAAGGATTTTTCTGTCCAACTACCGTTTCTGGCGTCCAATGGCGCAAATAAAATATAACCATTACCGATGATATCGGCGCGACCATTTCGATCTAGGTCAGCGACCGCTAAACCTTCTCTGTGGCGAGTATCTAACCTCAATGCCTCCCAATCATCAGCTGTATTTTGGAAATAAACCACGAACCGGAATGTTGACAAATGTCTGACCACCACGTCAAGTTTGCCATCTCCATCTACATCACCAGTTTCCATGTCACCTATATGAAATGCATCGGGTACGTTCATTTCTATTACATGCTGAGGCCAGTCTTGATTAAAGTTGCCGGTATTTTCATACCAGTAAACAGCATCCATTGAAGACTGACTGTTATGATTATCCATTGCCACCACCACATCTAAGTCATCATCTCCATCAATATCAACTAAACTGCTGTCTCCGGTGAATGGACCTATGGTTGGTGCGATGTCATTTCTGGTCCAATTGGGTGCTTCAAACCAGGCCAGTATTCTGCTGCCAGTACCACCACTGTGACGTCCGCCTTCAATAACCAATAAGTCATCCATGTCATCATTGTTAATATCGCCCCATTGCACGGTGGTTGTAGCACCAGAATATATGGCTATTGGGTCTGCAAATGTGGCTTCGCCACTACCTGCTTTAACTTTAGTAATTATAAAGAGGGTTAATAATAGTTGGGTCAGCGTTAAAAGCTTCATATTTAGTGCTTGTATAGTGAGTTTTAATGATACTTTATAAAACCCACGCTCATGTTTTTTTGATTCAGTTCACATTTAAATGGGCCTTCTAACAAAGATAACTAGTTTTTTAACATCATTTTTAGGAAGAATGAATCAAATGTGGCAACCATCATCAGGGCAGGGTAGGTGTTCTACTTGAACGGTGGTGTGGTGTATGTGAAATTGATCTTTGATGACTGATTTGATGTTTCTAAGGATGTCAGTTTCGGGTTGGGCTTCATCAATTTGTACATGCAAGGTCATGATTTTGATGTCGTTGGTTAGTGACCAAACATGAATGTGATGAACATCGGTGATGGCAGGGATGGCTGTCATCAGCTGTTGTTTAACATCTTCTGGGTTGATATTGGCAGGAGTGCCTTGCAATAATATATGTGTTGAATTTTTAACCACTGACCAGCCAGATTTGATGATTAATAAAGCCACCAAGATTGACAGAATGGGGTCAGCTATATGCCAATTAAATGCCATGATGAGAATGGCTGCTAGGATGGCAGCAACCGAACCGAGTAGGTCGCCGATAACATGTATGATGGCTGCTTTCATGTTGAGGTTCTCTTGGTCACCGCCACTTAGGATCTTAAATACAATTAAATTAATGACTAAACCGAAACAAGCAATGATGATCATTGGTGTGGCCAGCACTTCTGTGGGTTGAAATAGCCGTTGTATCGCCTCGATGATGATCCAAACGGCAATCAAAAGCAGGCTTAAACCATTTACAAAAGCAGCCAAAATCTGCATGCGATGCCAGCCAAAACTGCGTCGATCATCTGCTGATTTGTCACTGTATTTAAAAGCAACCCAAGACAATAACAAGGCCAGACCATCGCTGAACATGTGTCCAGCATCTGCTAATAAGGCCAACGAGCCTGATATCAATCCCCCAATGACCTCCGCAATCATAAAGCCAAAGGTCAACACCATGGCTACCAAGACTCGTTTTTTGTTGTCTTGATTTACCGCAACATTGTGCTCATGTCCATGATGGTGGTCATGATCATGCGAATGTTCATGATGTGAATGGCTCATGTTTTCAATTGTTTATTGGTGTTTGCCTTTGTCCCAACCGGCATCGCCAAAGTATTTCATTCCGGCTGCTTCTGCGCCGGTTTCCAAGGAGGTGCCCATGGAGTCATTCCAGCGATTTAAGTAACCGAATAGAGCAATCACACCTAAAATTTCAACCACTTCTCCATCATCCCAGTATTTTTTTAATTCGTCTTCAATGGTTTGATTGACAGCGTTAGGCACACTGGAGGCAGCCAAAGCAAATTCGAACATGGCTTTTTCAGCATCTGTGAATAGGTCACTGGATCGAAATTCCCAGATGTTATCCAATCTTTCTTGTGAACCGCCGTATCTTTCTGCTGCTAAAATGGTATGTGCTTGGCAGTATCGACAGCCAGTTTGAGCACTGGTTAAATAACCGACCAAACGTTTTTGTTCAGCAGTGACTTTGCCATCATTGGCCATCACTGCCATATTGAGATTCACAAAAGCTTCTGCAATCGCAGGACGCCTTTGCATGGTCAAAACACTGTTGGGGCAAAAGCCTAAGGTTTCATTAAAAAATTTAACCAAACGTTCAACTTCGGGATTGGCAAACTGGTCAAGTGGCTTTATTAATGGCATGAGAAAAAACTCGTTATAAATTAACCACACAGGCTAATGTTTCAGCATCAAAATTTCAACAGAATTTATTGCATTATTGTGTTTAATGATAAATTTTAAGTTCATTTTGATTTTTGCTCTTTACCGTTTGTCCTAAAATTCTTACCGTTCAGATTTTGAAATGTGAACAAGTGTTATATTTGTTAGTGTAATTACTCTAGATCAAACAAAATAATTTTTTACGTCATATACTTCGGATGATAGTTCTTATGAAGAGAGTGATTTATGAAAGTTCGTGTGATGCTGTTGTTGTTTTTTGTTTTGTCTTTGTTTTCTATGCAAGCATTGGCGCAAACACCCAATGTTGGGCCTGTTGGCGATGAAAGTGAGTTTGCTGGGACACAAATATGTGTCGATGCTCCTGTAAGTAATACAGGTCCTCCCGGCTTTGGACCCTATTTTCAGATGATCGTTCCCATAGGTGTGACTTTTGATTCTGCCTCTGTATTTGGAACAGGAGCTACTGTTATAGATGAGGGTGTTTTTCCAGCTGCACCAGGCAACGAACTCAACGATTCCATTATCAATGAGCCAGTTACTGGTCCAGAAGGGTTTCAATTACTCCTAATTCAATTACCAATAGGTTCACTGGTAGATGGTACGCCGGACCTTGTGGTGGAACTATGTTTTACCATAGATCCAACGGCCGATATTGGTGTGCCACTGGATATCACATTAAATCCAGTTTTTGAGTTTGGTGACACGCCTACTGGCGATAATGGCCCGATTTTAGGCACTCCCGATGTTTTTAATTTGACACCTATCTTGGTCATTTTTGAGAAAGAAAATAATGCGCCAGAAGATGAGCGACCTCCCAGTAGTTCACCGACTGCTACTTGGCCTGTCACGTATACGTTAACAGCAGACATTGCTCCAGGTGCAACCATTGATAACGTGGTTTTCACAGATGTTCTACCACCTGATTTTGTTTTGGAGCCAGGTTCAATCATGATCACAGGCGGGACTGGTTGTGTGGCAGTTGCACCGGATATCACGGTGCAATGTACCTCAGCCACAGGGACGGTTGCTGCTGATGATGTGGTTATCACTTATTCAGGTTCATTTACTGATGTATTAGATGAAGCTGTTTGTGACTCTAGAATTGAAACCAATAATGCCAGTTTAGATGGTGAGTTTGAGGGCAATGCAATCCCACAAGAAGTTGATTCTAATGACATCCAACTACTTCATTTGGCTGTTCAGAAAAATGCATCCCCTCCAGTAGTTGCCCCGGGTGATACGGTGACATACACCTTAAGTTTACAAGTTTCAGATTTCGCAACAGCAGATAGTTTGGTGTTGACAGACGTTTTACCTGATGGTGTTACTTTTGATGGAACTACCAGTGTGACTGTGGGAGGAGCGCCACTAGCTGTGGTACCTACTGTTTCAAATAATGCACCTCTAGATGGTCAAACAACTATTGAGTATGATTTAACAGCGGTTGCAGGTAATATTGCGCCTGGTACAGCCATTCAAGTTGTTTATACTTCGACAGTTGATGCTTTGTATTTCAATGGGGATCCACTTTTGGCGAGTGACCCCTTAACCAATGACGTGGTTGCTACTTTTGGACTGACCGGCGGAGCTACAAATTGTACCAATGGTTCATCTGATACCATTGTGGTGCAGCCAGTTGAGATCGAAAAGTCAATCATAACCACAGGGCCTTATACACCTGGTGATACAGTGACTTATCGTTTGACCATGAGTATTCCGTCTGGCGATACACAAGATATTGTGTTCACTGACTTTTTTCCTTTGCCTGTTTTTGATGTTACTGACATCGATTTAACCTTTCCTGGCCCCGATTTATCGCTCAGCCCGTTAGATACTTTAGGTTTAACTCCTGCTATGATTTCTATTGATGTTGCTACTAACAGCTTGGTTATCGAATGGCCTAATGTGAATACAGGTACACCTCAAGTCATCTCTGTTGATATTGATGTGCGTATTACTACAGATCCTTTTGCTGATGGTTTGAATTTAGCCAATCTATTACAGGTGGATTCTTCTAATACACCTGGAACTATTGTCACGGATGTAGATCCCGTAAATATAGGGATAGGTGCACCTGATTTGATGATTAATAAAGGTGTGATTGCAGCAGATCAAGGCACCATTACACCTGCTCCTGGTACTTTGCCAGAAGATGGTAATGTTGAGGGTGTTGATGCTGGTGACAGCATAACCTTCCAATTAACGGTTGAAAATATCGGTGGTGCAGAAGCGTTTGACGTATTTGTTGCTGACCCTATGGTAGCGGGATTGATCAATTGTACTATTGATTCAGTTGAAGATGGTACAGGTGCAGTTTTAGCAACTTCGCCTGCTCCAGCTTTGGACCCAGGTTTTACCATAACCACTGCTTTGGCTGCTAATGACGGAACATTAGGTGCTCCTTATGGTGCTGATACAGCTATTGTGACTTATACTTGTGAAGTAGCTGATGATGTACAACCGGAACAGTTGATCGAAAATACCGCCAGCGTAATTTGGGCATCTGAAACGGGCGGAGAAACTTTTCCACCACAGGATGACACGGCTGAAACTGTAATTAATGAACCGGGAATAGTTAAAAATCGTATCGATACCGCACCAGATCCAGATGGTAATAATGCAACTGTAACGATTGGTGAAACCATCGTATATCAAGTTGTTATCAACATCCCTGAAGGGGAAAGCTTAAATACATCATTGGTTGATACTTTGGATGCAGGGCTTCAGTTTGTCAGTTTTGATAGCATTGTTGCATCTCCTGATTTAAGTACCGACCATGCCGGTGGATTCCCAGGTGTTTTAGCAGATACTACTGGAGCAGGTGGCACTGTAGCCACTTTCCCGTTTGATAACATCACCAATGCAAATACCGAAAACGGTGTCGCAGAAACCATAACCATCATTTATACGGTTGAGGTTACTGATGTGGGTGCCAATGTTAATGGCCAAAACAGAAACAACAACGCCACCTTTGCTTATGATGGTGGTGATGTTTCAGATGGTGCTCCTAATACCACCATCAGAGAACCGAATGTAACCATCGATAAATCGGTGATGCCTATGATGGTAGATGCCGGTGATACAGTTACTTATACAGTAGAGTTGAGTAATGATGGCACCAGTGACGCCTTTAATGTAGAAATGACCGACTTATTAACAGATCCTAACCTTACCTTAGTCGATGGTACGGTCAACACCACTCAAGGCTCCGTAACCACAGGTAATGGTGGTGGCCCAGATACCACTGTGGTGGTCGATGTGGGTACCATTCCATTCAGTCCAGTGACTACAGTTACCATTACATTTGATGTTCTGATAGGCAATGGTGTTACCTCTGGCCAAATGATACCGAATACAGCTTCTGCGGGTTTTGAGTCACTGCCGGTTGGTGGTAGAGTCTACGACCCAGTTGATGATGCTGCTGAAGTGGTTGTTGATGCGCTTGAAGCCACCAAAATTGTGTTGCCAGCTACCAGTAGTGAACAATCTGGTGGAACATCAGGTCAAGGAAATGCTGGTTTGGTTGACTTAACCATTGGTGAGGAAGTGACTTTCCAAATCACTGCAACTCTGGCAGAAGGTGTTTCTCCTTCGGTGATCATTACCGATACCTTACCTGGAGGTGCCACTGGTTTGATGAACGTGGTATCTTCATCTGTAATCAGTGTGGGTGCTAATTTAACGGAAACTAACGTCATTGCTGCCGGGGTCATTGGTCCTGCCAATGTAGTGGTGTTCGATTTTGGTTCTGTGACCAATGCACCTGATGGTGTCAGTAATGCAGATGACCAAATTGTAGTTCAAGTTACTGCTGTGGTAATGAATGATGGTGTCAATTCTGGTTTAGAGGTTTTGACCAATAATGTGATGATTCAATATGATACTGGATTAAGTGTTTCAGGATCTGCTGACATTGAAGTGGTTGAGCCTCGTTTAGGCATTGATAAGAGCAGTCCAACGACTACTGCCGATGCGGGTGATACCATTACTTACACGATAGTTATAACTAATGATGCAACCACTAACAGCAGTGCGAATGCTTTTGATGTGTCATTTACAGATGTCATTCCAGCTGGTTTAACTTTTGCGGGTAATTTATCCTTGGATGCAGGTTTGGCACCTGATGCAGGTACATTGGTAGAGGCCGGTGGTACAGTCAGTGCCTTCTGGACTCAATTCGACCTGGGTCAATCAGCCACCATTTCTTTTGATGTGACTGTAGATGGTTCAGTAGCTCCTGAACAGTTGATCACCAATACAGCCAATGTGGAATGGGGTTCGTTGCCTGGTGCAGATCCTAATGAAAGAGTGGGTACAGCAGATGAGTCACATGAGGTGACAATCTCTGAACCAGGTTTTACAAAAATTGTTTTTGATACTTCGGAACCTGCCACGATGACGGGTGTAAGCGGTCCAGAAGACGATGTCACCATTGGTGAGTTAGTGACTTATCAACTGACATTGACTTTCCCTGAGGGAACCAGCCCAGGATCGATAGTAACTGACCAGTTACCTACCGTAACTGCTCTGTTGGAAGCACAAGTTACTGGGACTGAAATTATCAGTGTAGGTGCTAATTTAACTGTTCCTGGCGGCGGGGTGGGTACCGCTGGTGTAATTTCAAACAACTTGGGTACTGATGACTTAGTGACTTGGAATTTAGGCGATGTGGTCAATGCGCCTGATGGTGTCAGTGACGCTGATGATCAGATTGTTTTCCAAGTGGTCGCTGTATTAGTGGATGACCCAATCAACCAAAGTGGTTTAGATGATTTGACTAATACCGCAACATTTATGTCAGGTTCTACTTCAATTTCTGATACTGCATTGATCGATGTGGTAGCACCAGATATAGAAGTGACCAAAGAAACGGTCCCTATGTCGATTACAGCTGATGCAGGAGATACCATTACTTATAGAATCACTATAGATCATACGGTAGCCTCAACTTCTGATGCATTTAACTTCACGGTAACTGATGTGCTGCCTGATCCAGGTACCAGTTGGATCAATGATTCGACTGTTGTTGGTACTTGTGTATTATCGAATATAGACTCTAGTGGCGATCCAACCATTGAATTTACTTTTGATGTGCTTACTTTGGCTGACGACAGCTGTACCATAGAATATCAAGTGTTGGTGGATGTGGGTGTAAATCCGAATGAAACGTATCAAAACACAGTAACAGCTGAGTGGACCACGACTTCTGATATTGGTCCAGAAACTGCAACTGGTTCGGATATGGATGACAGTACTTTCGTCACGCCTGATCCTGCGATCATTAAAACGGCAGATAGTGCCAACACCTCGTTGAACGATACGGGCGATAATGTGGGTGATATGTTGGTGCCTGATATGGCGATTGGTGAGTTGATTGATTTTAACATCACTGTGATCTTCCCAGAGGGGACAACAACCAATGCGGTTGTGTTTGATCAGCTACCATTGGTTGGCTCAGGTGGTGTGATGGAAATGGTGAATGCAACAGTCGATACCATTGGTGGGAATATCACCACCTCATTACCAGGAACAGCAGTTATTGCTAACAGTGATGCCGATGCTTTTGATGACAATGCCACTTTGAATTTTGGAACGGTCACCAATACGCCAGATGGTGTGGTGGATGCAAATGATCAAATCTCCATTACTGTCACAGCACGGGTAGTGGATGTGCCAGAAAATGCCAACTTAGACTTGTTGACTAATACGGCCACGTTCACTTATGGTGCAGGAGAGATGTTAGATGATACCGCTGATATTGAAGTGGTTGTACCTGAACTGGGTCTAACCAAAGCCATGGGTCCTATGGCCAACGGTGTGGTTCCCATCACTTTAACTATGACCAATACTGGTGATGCACCGGCTTATGATATTCTGATTGAAGATATTCTGGATACTGGTATTTGGGATGTGTCAACCATTACGGCCGTGACCATTCCAACTGGTTTCATCTTGTCTGATGCAGCTGGTCCAGGTGCGACTGAGCATACTGTCAGCATTGCCTCAGATGGTGCCGGTACACCTCCTGATACATCTATCGAGCCAGCTGAAGTGATTACATTCACATTCAGTGTGGCTTTGCGTGATGATGTGGTGTTACCAACAACCATTCCAAATACCGCCACTATCACAGAAGCCAGTACTTTACCTGGTGATGATCCAACAGAATTGGATTTGCCTGAAGCAGAGGGCATGGATGAATTGATGATTCCGGTACTTGATTCTGAAAAATCAGCGGTTTTGGTTGATGACATCAACACCTCAGGTGGTGCAAGTCCAGGTGAAGTACTGGAGTACACCATTGTGTTGACTAATTCTGGAGATGGTCCAGCAAATAATGTGACCATCACTGATACACCTGATGCGAACGGAACAATTGTGCCTGCATCGGTTACAACAACACTGGGAACAGTAACTTCTGGTAACACCGCGGGTGATACATTGGTATCAGTGGATGTGTTGACATTAGCACCTGGTGCAAGTGTGACCATTGTTTATCAAGTGACAATTAATGATCCTTTGCCTGCAGGTGTCACCGATTTGACTAACCAGGGTTTGATCGAGTCTGATGAGTTACCCGATTCTGTGACTGATGATCCGGACACGGGTCCAGATGACGATCCGACCGTTGTTCCTGTGGATGGTGCACCTGATTTAACCCTCGCTAAAGATGATGGTGGTATCACGGCATCTGCAGGAGTGACAGTTGTTTATACTTTGACTTATGCCAATGTAGGTACGCAAGATGCCACTGGTGTCGAGATCACCGAAACAGTGCCTGCCAATACAACTTTCGATCCGGGTAGCAGCACAGCAGGGTGGACATGTGTACCTGATAACAATGCGGGCAGTGTCTGTACCTTGGTTATTGGTGATGTAGCAGCAGGTGATCCAGCTGCCACGGCAGATTTCGCTGTGGAAATTGATCTGCCATTGGCTGATGGCGTAACAGAAATACTCAATGATGCGTCAATTGCAGATGACGGCAATAATGGACCTGATCCAACACCAGGTGATAACGACGCTTCTGATGACACACCAATTTCTGATACTCCAGATTTTCAAATCACCAAAGATGATGGTGGTGTTACGGCGGTTCCAGGTGGCGATGTTGTTTACATGATTAACTACAGTAATACAGGTGGTCAGAATGCCACAGGTGTAGAAATCACAGAAACTGTACCTGCCAATACTGTCTTTAATCCCGCAGCAAGTTCACCAGGCTGGACTTGTTTACCAGATAATAACCCAGGCAGTATATGTACATTCGTAGTAGGTGCGTTGGCTGGAAATGGTGGTTCAGGTGCAGTAGACTTTGCTGTCACTTTAGACAATCCATTGGCCAGCGGCGTGACAGCAATAATGAACACGGTAAGTATCGCCGATGATGGTGGTAATGGTGCTGATCCAACTCCGGACAATAATACCAACGATGATGATACACCCATCAATGCAGCGCCAGATTTTGTGATCGCTAAAACTGATGGAGGTGTTTCTTCAGGGCCTGGACAAACTGTGGTCTATACCATCATGTATGACAATGTGGGTAATCAAAATGCCACGGGTGTTGTGATTACCGAAACTGTGCCAGCCAATACCACGTTCGATGTTGGCATGAGTACAGCCGGCTGGGTTTGTGTACCAGATGGTAATGCTGGCAGTGTTTGTACATTTACTGTGGGTAATCTGAATGTTGGCGGTGGTTCTTCTTTGGACTTTGCAGTTCTGATTGATGACCCTTTACCCACCAATGTTAAAACGATTGTTAATACAGTATCTATCGCTGATGATGGTACCAATGGCCCTGATCCAAATCCAGATGATAATACGGGTGGTGATAACACACCTGTAGGTGCAGCTCCAGATTTGATCATTACTAAAGATGATGGTGGTGTGACAGTTGCAGCTGGGGACACCATTACCTATGCGATTAACTATTCAAATATTGGTAACCAACAATCTACTGGTGTTGTGATCACCGAGACGGTGCCTTTAAATACTGAGTTCAATCCGGGTGCGAGTACAGCTGGATGGGTATGTGTTCCAGACAACTCGGCTGGCAGTACATGTACCTTAGCAGTGGGCACATTAAATGGTGGCGGTGATTCAGGAACAGCTGATTTCGCGGTTGACGTTGATAATCCATTGCCTTCAGGTGTTACTGATGTAGCTAACTCCATTTCGATTGCTGATGATGGTGATAACGGTGCTGATGCTGATCCAAATAACAACAACGATGATGATGACACGCCAGTTGATGCTGCACCTGACATGAGTGTAAGCAAGGTTGATGTATCTGATGTCGTTAATGCGGGTGGAACCATCACCTATAACATCAGTTATGCCAATGTGGGTACACAAGATGCTACAGGTGTGGTGATCACTGAAACAGTTCCTGTTAATACCACTTTTGTTGCTGGTTCAAGCAGTGCAGGTTGGGTATGTGCCCCAGATGCGAATGCGGGAAGTACCTGTAGTTTCAATGTAGGGCCAGTTGCTGCAGGTGATCCTGCTGTGGTTATTCAGTTTGCAGTTGAAGTAGATAGTCCGTTACCAGCAGGTTTTGATACAGTGACTAACAATGTGTCAATCAATGATGACGGTAACAATGGTCCTGACCCTGATCCTAGTAATGATAACGATGATGAAGAAACCACTGTTGGCGCCTTCCCAGATCTATCTATTACCAAGACTGACAATGATGTTACATCAGGCCCTGGACGAACGATTGTTTATACTTTGGAGTACGCAAATATAGGTGATCAGAACTCAACAGGAGTTGTTATTACAGAAACAGTACCTGCTAATACGACCTTTAATCCAGGTGCTAGCACAGCTGGATGGGTATGTGCTCCTGATAACAGTGCAGGCAGTACCTGTGAGTTTACAGTCGGTGCCTTGAATGCAGGTGACTCTGGTAGCGTAATATTTGCCGTTGATGTTGATGATCCATTGGCTGCAGGTGTTAATCTGGTCGTTAATAATGTGAGTATTGGAGATGACGGCAACAACGGTCCAGATCCTGACCCAGATAATAACAATGACACTGATGATACATCTTTACAGTTAGAACCTCCTGTGGGCTTGAAGATTGGTGAGTTTGATGCCAATAACCCGCGTATTATTCATTGGACTATCTGGTGGTTTAATCCAAATAATGACAGGGACTTGCCCGTCTTTATTTTCGACGAAATACCAGAGGGAACCATATTCTTTAACGGTGAAAGTTGTGTGGCTGATGGTACCAGTAGTTGTACCACACCAGTCTACAATGCTGGATCAAATCGAATTGAGCTCACTGCCATTTTAGGTGAAGATCAAGGCGCACCAGCAGATTCTCTGCCAGATGAGTTGAACAATGAAATTGTTATCACATTTGATACTTACGTGGTGGATAATGGTTTGTTGAACATTGAAAATCAAGCTCAAGCCAATTGGGATGAGGACAATGATGGAGATCCAATTAATGATGCCAGCGACGGTCAAGGTCCGATTCCAACAGATGATCCAGTTACTGCTGAGAATGGTGATCCAACTGTACTTGGTAGAACTTATTCAGTTCCAACATTGAGCCTATGGTCATTGATGTTATTGGCATTGGTGACATTGTTGATGTCTCGACGCTTTATTGTGACTAGGTTGAACTAGTTACTGTAAAGTCTTTAAAGTTAAAAAGGCCAGGTTGTTCAAACCTGGCCTTTTTTTTTCTTATTAAAGTAATAGGCTTGAAATGAGTTTTGATGTTCAAGGTTGTTATTCAACTGTATTTATTTTCGATTACTTTAAAATAAATACCAAAGGCTCCATAATATATACACTAATTTATGAAGAGATAGTAATGACTGATATTTATTCACTTAATGCAGCGACATTGACAGGAAAAGAACAGCAATTAAATGTATATAAAGGCAAGGTGTTATTGGTGGTGAATACAGCCAGTAAATGTGGATTGACACCGCAGTATAAAGGGTTACAAGAACTTTATACTGAATACAAAGATCAAGGGTTAGAAATCTTAGGTTTTCCTTGTAACCAGTTTGGTAAACAGGAACCTGGTGATGCGGATCAAATCAGTGAATTCTGTGAAATTAATTACGGTGTGTCATTTCCGATGTTTGGTAAAATTGATGTTAATGGTGGAGACACTCATCCTGTCTTTGAGTATTTGAAAGATGAGCTGCCGGGTACGTTAGGGAAAAAAATCAAATGGAATTTTACCAAGTTTCTGATTGGAAAAGACGGTCAGCCTATCAAGCGATTTGCACCAACCACCAAGCCGGAAGACATCAAGAAACACATTGAAAAAGCCTTGTCTGCATAAGTTTGTTCAATCAACAATTCTCTTTGCTTACGACACCGGTTTTTAATGAAGAGTTTTTTTAGTTGTGCCACTTTAAGGAGATTCATGTGTGTTCAATGAGACTGAGCCAGTGGCTATCTAAAAATAGTTGTCTTCACATTTAAATCATGCAAAGTAAAAAGACTTTAGGCAATGAATCTAAAATATAGATTCGTTGCCTAGTTTGAATTTAAAGGCAATGTGCTGATGCGAGGTTATTTTTTAGTTTTGCTCGGTAGCATTCGCGTTAAAACATCATCTTTTTGAATGAAGTGATGGTACAGCGCGGCTCCTGCATGCATTGCAATCAGAATCCATAAAATCCATTTTCCACTTATATCTTTATGAAATAAATCCCATTTACCTTCCCATGTTTCCCAATCTGTATTGAAAAGTTCAAGAAGCCATTGGCCAACCCCGGTATCTCTGAATGTAGTTATTTCAAATAGCCCAAAATTAATTGAGCCGCCAAAGCCAAACCAGCCTGAGATTGGCATAGCAAACATGAAGAAATATAAAATCCAGTGCATCCAATGAGACATATTTATTTGCCAGCGTGGCATCTTCGGTAGTTTAGGTTGGGGGTTCTTCAGTCTCCACCATATTCTGAGTACCACCCAAACCAATACGCTAAACCCTACTGCTGAATGAATTTGGAGAGCTGTCAGGTAAAATGAATCTTCGCGTTCTAGAAACCAAATTTTGTAATAAATAACCACATAAGCAATTAAAAAGCAAAAAGCGACCAACCAATGCAGCCATTTAGCAACGCTTCCATAGCTTGTTTCAGTGTTTTTTATCATTTAAACTCCAGTCTTTTTAAATTTAACATTTAAATTTTAAGTTAAAAATGTGTATCAATTGTGGAAAATGCTATAAGT
>CAZVZJ010000011.1:17230-68473 GCA_964631055.1 uncultured Marinicella sp. | reverse complement strand
GTTTATGAAAAGAAAGCGCATTTATTTAGGATTTAACCAATAAAACGAGTTTCATTGGGAGTGTAACCTAAAGACTAATAAATATTTTAGATATTATTTCTTCTGTAACAACTGCAAAATACTGGAAAAATCTTTACTGCCTGCTCCACCAGCTTGATGTATTTGATACAGTTGTGTCGCCAATGCCCCAAGCGGCGTGGCACTTTTAGATTTTGCTGCCAATTCTTGCGACAAACCCAAATCCTTACTCATCAAATCAACCATAAAACCGCCTTGGTAGTCTTTACTTGATGGTACGTTGGGCATCACATCTGGGTATGGATTATAGACTTGCAAAGACCAATTATTGCCGGAGCTGGCTTTCATGATTTCTGACATAACGGCTGGGTCAAGACCTTGTTGTGCACCCATGTTTAAAGCCTCCGCAGTGCCGACCATATGTATGGCCAATAACATGTTATTACAAATTTTAGCCACTTGACCCGCGCCAGATGCACCGGCATGAAAAATATGTTTACCCATGGCAGTTAAAACCGTTTTAGCCGCTTCAAAATGAGCCGCTTCTCCACCACAAATAAAGGTCAAAGTTCCTGCTTCAGCTGCGGCTGTACCTCCCGAAACCGGCGCATCAATCATGGCTATGCCTTGTTGCTCACAAGCTTTGGCCACAGCACGTGCATCATCTGCTGCAATGGTCGATGAATCAATGATCAACACATCGTCTTTGACCTCGTTAATTAAACCATTACTGCCTGTATACAATGACTTAACTATGGCACCATTGGGTAACATTGATATAATGATATCGGCATCAATAATCGCTGATTTCGCATTATCAGCTGTGCGAGCACCTGCTGCTTTTAATTCAGCAACTGCAGTTGCATTTAAATCATAAACGGTGACATTAAAATCATTTTTAATGAGATTTTTTGCCATGGGACCGCCCATGTTACCTAAACCTATGAATGCGATGTTTTGTGTCATATGAATACCTTGTTAATTTAAAATTGGCGGTTGAATAAAAAATGCTTCAACCATTTCAGGAGTGATGTCTGTTACCGATTGATGACTCCATTTGGGCTCACCATCTTTATCTATTAATAAGGCACGTATGCCTTCAGCCAAATCAGGGTGCATGGCGCACTGAGTAGACATGATAATTTCCATATCGAATACTTCAGCCAAGCTCATGTGTTTAGCACGCTTGATTTGTTCTCTGACCAAATGCAAGGTCATGGGACAGCCATTCACCAATGATTTGGCAGCCATGGACAGCCATTTATCATCAGTCTCTAACTCTTTAAATCTCTCAACAACATCAATCAAGTCAACTGGTGCCATCATTTCATTGATTAATTCATGATAAACCCACAAACGAGATTCATGAACTCGTTGTTCTAATTGTTGTACAGATTGAATCGCTTCGGTTAATCCATCATGTGTACCATCTGACGCTAAAATAGCTGCTTGTAATTCAACCAAATCATTGGTATCCACCACGAAATCTGCTAATTTAGTAAAAATCGCATCTGCCGCATTCATTCGTGCGCCAGTCATTCCTAAAAATTCAGCACACTGACCTGGCATGCGATTAAAAAACCATGAAGCACCCACATCTGGATACAGGCCAATGGTCACCTCCGGCATAGCAATCATCGAACGTTCCGTCACTATGCGATGCGAACCCCCAACAGCAACACCTAATCCACCACCCATGACTATGCCATCGGCATAAATAATGATGGGTTTGGCATAACTGTGAATGGTTTGGTCTAATTGATATTCTTGGGTGAAAAACTCGTGGGCTTTGGCTGGTATATCACCCTGTTTAGTTTCCTTCATCGAGTGATACAGCATCACCACATCACCACCTGCACAAAATGCTTTTTCTCCCGCACCTTCGATCCATACAGCCTTAATCTGATCATCAATAGACCATGCATCCAATATATTTTGCATGGCTGCAATCATATCAGTAGACAATGCATTTAAAGCCTTAGGTTTGTCTAACACAATGACACCCAATAAACCAAAATCAGCCTCAACCATTTTGGTTTTTATGTGCTCACTCAGTTCGTGAGCCTGCTCGCTCATCACACTCATCAGACAATAACCTCAGTGGCCCCTTCTTGCAAAATCTTACGGGAAATAATCAATCGCATGATTTCATTGGTACCCTCTAAAATGCGATGGACTCGCGTATCACGAACATGACGTTCTAACGGGTATTCTTTGATGTAACCATAACCACCGTGTAATTGTAGCGCTTCATCACAAATTTGGAAACATACATCAGTCGCAAATCGTTTGGCCATGGCACAGTATGCGGTGGCTTGCTGATCTTTGCCATCCAATTTAACTGCAGCCAATCTAACCATTTGGCGTGCAGCGATCAATTCTGTCAACATATCAGCTAATTTAAATTGTAAAGCTTGAAATGAAGCCAATGGCTTACCGAATTGTTTACGTTCTAACATATACGCTTGCGCTTCATTTAATGCAGCTTGGGCTGTACCCAAAGAACAAGAGGCAATGTTAATGCGACCACCGTCCAATCCTTTCATCGCAAATTTAAACCCTTCTCCTTCTTTTCCAATAAGGTATTCAGCTGGAATGGTGACATCTTCAAATGTAATTAATCTGGTAGGTTGTGAATTCCAACCCATTTTGTCTTCTTTTTTACCATATGAAATGCCATCACTGTCAGCAGGCACCATGAAACAAGAAACACCTCTGGGGCCATCTTCACCAGTTCTCGCCATCACAATCAATACCTCAGTGGAACCCGCCCCTGAAATAAATGTTTTACTACCATTCAATGTATAACCATCAGCTGTCTTTGTGGCAGTGGTTTTTAAATTGCCTGCATCAGAACCATGCCCTGGTTCAGTCAAACAATAGGATGCCAGTAGCTCGCCAGAAGTGAGTCTGGTGCCCCACTCATTGGCCAATGCTTCATGACCAAACGTTGTCAACATCCAAGCGCACATATTGTGTATGGTTAAATAAGCCGTGGTAGAAGTACAGTGTTTTGACATCTCCTCAAAGATCAAAGAAGCATCTAAACGACTTAAACCTAAACCACCAAATTTTTCTGGTGAGTAAATACCAAGAAAACCCAATTCTCCAGTATTTTTAATCACATCTACTGGAAAAATGCTGTCCTCGTCCCATTTCGCAGCCAATGGAGCCATCTCACTCGCAGCAAATTCTTTTGCCGCATCAACAAAGGCTTGCTGGTCTTCGTTCAGTTCAAAGTTCATAGGGCCTACTCTTATAAATTAATGGTGGCGTTAGGTGCTGCATCATCTGGTATATCAGACTCAAACCAACGTGAGGTAACGGTTTTGGTTTCGGTATAAAAACGCACAGCTTGTTTACCATAAGCGTGTTGATCACCATAAAACGATTTCCTCCAACCAGTGAATGAAAAGAACGGCAGAGGCACTGGTATGGGAATATTAATCCCAACTTGACCTACTTTAATGTCATGTTGGAATTTACGTGCAGCTGCACCTGATGATGTGAATAAAGAAGTACCATTGCCATATGGGTTATTATTAATTAACTCAATGGCTTCTTCCAAGGTGTCAGCCGTCATTACGCACAGCACTGGACCAAATATTTCCTCATTATAAATGCGCATATCAGTGGTCACATTACTGAACAAGCTGGGCCCTAACCAATTACCGTTTGGATAACCATCAACTTCATAATTACGACCATCTAACATCAAATCAGCACCTTCATCAACACCTGATTGAATCAAACCTTCAACTTTGGCTTTCGCTTGAGGTGAAATCAGGGGCCCATAAAACGATTCTGGGTTTTTCCAATAACCCGGCTTCATTTCTGCCATCTTACCTTTGATGTCATCCAACCATTCTTTGGCTTCACCCACCAACACGGCCACTGAAATGGCCATACATCGCTGGCCAGCTGCTCCACAAGAAGAACCTGCAATGTTATTGATCACTTGATTCTTGTTGGCATCAGGCATCACCACCATGTGATTTTTAGCACCAGCAAAAGCTTGTACACGTTTTAGGTTATCGGTACCTGTCCTATAAATATGCTCACCAACCGGAACTGAACCAACGAATGAAATGGCTTGAATGTCTTCATGGTTCAAAATTTGATTCACTTGATCCTTACCACCATGCACCACTTGTAATGTATCTTTGGGGAAACCTGCCTCATAGAAAAGTTCAGCCAATCGCATGGGGGTATTAGGGTCTTGCTCAGATGGTTTCAAGACAAAAGTGTTGCCACATACCACAGCCATAGGAAACATCCACAATGGAATCATGGCAGGAAAGTTAAAGGGTGTGATTCCAGCACAAACACCTAAAGGTTGGATCAATGAATAGGTATCAACTTTAGAAGCCACATTCTCTACAGTCTCACCCATCATCATTGACGGGATATTGGCGGCATGTTCAGCGACTTCTATACCACGCCAAACATCACCTTTGGCATCTTCAAAATTTTTACCGGTTTCTTCTGCCAATATTTCGGCCAATTCATCATGATGCTCTTTCAGCAGGTGCTGATAATTCAGCATCATTCGTGCACGTTTGGTCACAGGCACATCTTTCCATGTTTCAAATGCATTTTTAGCTGATGCAATCGCTTTTTCCATTTCAGCCTCTGTTGCCATTGGCACTTGGCATATTGATTCTTGCGTTGCTGGATCAGTCACATCCATCCAATCAGCTGATTCGCTGATCACTGATTGACCATCAATAAACATAGGAACTTTTCGTGTCATAGGTATACCTTTAAAATTTTGTTTCAGAGACTTCATACAATTAACTTGGAAACCAGTTAAAGATTGTCACAATCTCATTTGGGTGATTTTATTCGACTCAAAGCAGGTTGTCCCCCTGATTTTGAGCGTCGATATTGTAACATTGATGACTTATTTATTCATGTAAATAAAGCAAAACAGCCTGTGCAATTCTTACAAGGTTTTAATGACAGTTTTAGGACCCTTCATACAAAATCATCATTACATTTGATTCTGCTTTTATCAGCGACGATAAAGATAAGATTTGATAGCCAGAAACTCACATTAATCCGTTAATGTGAGCTTATATATTTCATTTGTATCAATTAAATCCATTGTTGAAAATCACATCTTCTTGGTAAACATAAACCGCGCCTTCAAGGACACCAGCTTCGCTGTCGTTGGGAACTCCAACGATCGCCCAATCATTGGTAAGAAATACTGCACGAGCATATTCCTCACTACTTGCCCCATTACTGGGGATTAATTTACTGGATTGACTCCAAAAGGAACCGTCAAAATCAAAAATATAGGCTGAGCCCGAATTGGTGCCATTATCATCATCACCCCATGCCCCAACCAATACCCGGTCTCCATTTAAACTTACTGAATGTCCGAATTCATCATTGGCAGCACCATCATCGGCTGTCAACTTTTCGATTTCAACCCAAAGTTCATTCAATGAATCATACTCAAATATATAAGCTGACCCTGAATCATCGCCATTAACACCGCTGTCCTCAGGCGCACCAATTAAAGCCCTGTCTTCATACAAACTCACAGAAAAACCAAAGTTATCGGAACTCATGCCATCGCTGGGTGTAATTTGGTGTTGATCAGTGTTATTCGACACTGACCCAAAATAAAATGCAGCACCAATATTGCTCGACTCAAACCGATTGGCACCAATTAAGGCTCGACCTTGATACAGACTGACTGAATGCCCAAACTGGTCACCAAAACCTTGACTGTTGGCAGACAAAGTATTGGATTGAAACCAACTGTTGTCTTTTTCATCGAACGTAAAAACTAAAACCTCTCCTGCTCCAGTACTTGGTGCTCCAACCAATGCCTGGTTATCATATAGACTGACGGCATATCCAAGTTGAGCGGTACCTGAAGGACTGGTGTCGGAAAACCTTTCGATTTGTACCCATGAATCATTGATGTATTCAAAAAGATAAGCAGCACCAGCAAAAGAAACTCCATTAACAGTTTTATTTCTGGCACCCACCAACAAGCGGTCTTGATATATACTCACTGCTGCGCCAAACTCATCATTTCCTAACGTGTCATCACCTGTTATTTTTTGAGTTTGAAGCCATTGATTATCTATAAATTCAAATATATAGACCGAACCTGATGAAGGTCCATTTATGTTGTCTTTACTGGCACCAACGACAGCTCGGTTACCTGAGATACTTACCGCATTTCCAAATCTTTGATTGTTACCAACATGCACTGGGTCGACTAAAATTTTCTCTTCCGCCAAAAGTGCTCGCAAACTATTTATAACTTGAGTTTCATGGTTACCACTGGCGTTAACCTCCAGCGCCAATATCATCAAGACACTCATAAGCGCAACAAATTGAGTTAATTTATTCATTAATGTTCTCCTAAAATATAATGCTTAAAAGTATATTGAAAACAGTTGTGATTTCCCTACTGACAAAATCAGAAAAATCCTGACAGAACCAGAAAAAGACAGTTAAAATACTTGTATATCAGATACATAAGCGATATTTAATTGGTTTATAATCTATCTATGTTCAAGATCATAAAAACATGAATACCAAGTTTGAATTTCTCGATTTCACGCTGAACGCCCAACAACAAAGCTTATATAAGGGCAGTGAAAGAGTAGAAATTTCTTCTACGACTTATAAATTACTTACATACTTTCTGGAACACCCCAACGTCACAGTTTCTCGCAATGAGTTAACAGCTCATGTGTGGCCTAATCGCATTGTTACAGAAACATCTTTAGATAAACTCATACAAAGATTAAGAAAAGTCCTAGGAGACACTGAATCACATAAAAGAATCATTCGAACCATTCATGGCCAAGGCTTTGTGTTTTTACCCAGTATTAACTCCAACCATCAGCTGGAAAACTTATCAAGAGAGAAGCAAAACAAGCGCTCATACATTAAAACAGTTTTTGCTGTGATTTTTTCGTTGGTACTGGTCTTTTATTTTTTTACCCAAAACACTGATCAATCAAATGAGCTAACAATCATCACCCAAGCACAAGCCAAGCCTATCACTGTCAGCTTAATTCCCAACATCATCAATAACGCCGACAGCAGTCAAACATGGATGGTTAAAGGCGGCATGCATTATCTGTTAGACCAATTAAGTCATTCAATTGGTGTTGATGTGAAAAACATCAGTATACAAACACTTGCAGAACAAAATCCTGAAAAATTTGCTATAGATTTAGGCCAAAAAGATGCCACCGACTCTGCTGTGATCGTTTCAATGAAGCAAAACAATGAACATTATAACGCCACAGTTAAAATCAGGTCTAAAGATGAAATTATTGACCAAAAGTCATTCAGTTCTCTGAGCATCAAAGCCATTTACGATGAAATCGCTCTGTGGACCCAAAGCACTTTAAATCTAGAATCATCGCCCGTTAATGATTCGATAGATAGCAGCATGAGCCAAAAAACATATGCCGTAGAAAATTATATTCGAGCCATTGATTCAGAATTAAACGGTGATGCCAAACAAGCCATTAGTTATTTAGAACTGGCTACCAATGAGGATCCAAAATTCTGGGCTGCCTGGTTGAAGTTAAGTATCAACTATAGAAAACAAGGCCAGTATGAAAAAGCCATGTCAATAGTGAATGTTTTTGAAAACGCCAAGGTAACGGATCAATTCAAAATCATGCTGATTAATTCGAAGGTTAACATTCACAACGCCATGGGTGATTTTGATCAAGCATTGAATGAAGTCGATTCAGCCATCAAACTTGCGAGAAAAGTTAACAACATCAAAAGCCAGTATATTTTATTGAGCAACAAGGCTTATACAGCCAGCCAATTGGGGCAATTCTCAGTTGCTATAGAGAGTATCAATGAGTCGATCAAACTGATCAAACAGGAAAATGAAAATAACCATGCTAGGTTGGGTTCAACTTACAGCACCTTATCCGGAATCGAAAATAACATGCAAAACTTCAAAGATGCCGAAACACATGCAAAACTAGCCATCAAACACCTAACCCTAGCCGGCAATGAAAGATATGTTGCAAAAGTCAAATTGCGGTTGTCCAGCATTCTGTCAAATACAGGAGACTGGAACGAAGCAGAAAACTTGGTTTCTGAAGCCATCGTAACCTTAAGTCAATTAGATGCTTCATTAGAAGAGTCCACGGCATATATGCGCTTAATTGACTTTCAATTACTCAAAGGTGAATTTGAGCTGGCGCAAAATAATTTAAGCCATTTGACTGAATTAATGGCCAATATCAGCAGTAAGGACCAAGCCAATTATTACTTAATTGTAAAAAGTGATGTCATGCTAGCTAATCGACAATATGATGCTGCCAAAGATGCCATAAACACTCTGGGGACGTCATATATCAGCGACTACCACCATATTCAGCACCATCTACTTAGCTTAAGGTATTATGAATTGATAGGTGATATTGATAATTGGCAACAATCAGCCAAAAAATTTATACAGCAAAATAAATTCAATGAAAACCCATTGACCTATCTGACTCAAGCAAAACTGGCCATTCAAGAAGGTAATAATGAATTGGCACAAGATGCATTTGAACAAGCAAAAGCAAAAGCACTTGAAACAAATTCTCCCAGGATTTTAGCAGATGTATTGAATCCTTACATATTATTCTTACTTGAACTGCGAAATGACATCAACCTAGCTGAAGAAAATGTATTTGAACTTGAAAAACATGCAGTTCCACTTTATCCATTTTTAAGGGTGAAAGCGCAAGTATTATTTAATCAAGGAAAATTTTTTCAAGCCGCAACTGTCCTAGAACATTTGAAAACGAAGGTTGGTAGACTATGGAATGCCGATGATCAATTACTGTTAGAAAACTACAGAAACAACATCAATTCTGGTTTGAAGAGATAAAATTATTTCAATTAAATCAATAAGAATCTATGTTAAACCTGGCAGCTTACCAATATCACATTAACACTTTGTTTTACCACAATAAAAACTATTAAGAACTAAATCATTTTAACATAAAGAACTGTTTTTACAGTGTCAAGTTAAAATCTATACTTACATGCTCTCTATTTTTTGCTTAGTTAATTTAAGCTGAGAAACGATGTCAGGGAATTGGTTGGTAGTTGATAACTCTCGAATGTTTCGATTTAAATAATCAAGTGCTGATTGATGGTGGATAAACCGATAATCTATTGCTGGTGAGCTTTGAGAGTCTTGGTATTGATTAAGTACTGATGATTTATTATTCTGGTAAACAACAACTTTAATATTATCCATACTTTGACTGCCATGTGAATTCCATTCATACCAACCATAACCTATGGTTTCAAAACTCATCGCTTGAGGGCCAAATTCATCATAATTCATAACGATGACATTATTTTTAATGGCACAAGCTGAAAGTATAATTAATATTATGAAGACCAGTTTTGCCATGCTATTTTTTAGCACTACTTGAAACATGAACAAGCTTCCATTGGCCAGACGTTTTAGACCAAACCTGAGTACCGGCACCTGATGCTGTTACTTCATCACCAGAATTCAAAACAACTGTCGCTTGATATTCATTCACTAAAACCACAGCAGTTTTGTTTATGACGGTAATTTTAATTTTTTGAAACTCAAGGTTTGTATACCTTTTAATGTGACTGATTTGCTCTTTATATGGACTTATAAAATCAGTTAATGTATGAAAAACACTGCCGTCTTGGTTGAGTGAAGTGAACATTTTATGATCAAAAAACGCTAAATACTTATCCACATCTAGCGATTTTGCGGAATTTGCCAACTCGTTAAATGTTAAACTTATTTCAGACCTAATTTCAGCTTGCATTTCACTCGACAACTCCATTTTTTTATAAATACAACCATTCAAGCCTATCAAAAAAATAGCTAGTACCCAAGTTATATTTATTTTGCACAATTGCTTCATTAGATAAAGGTAATATTTCTTACGAATAATTTATTTATTAATAAGGGTCTTGAATATGCAATAAGCCCAACAACTCAACTTCTAAAGCTTCCATCTCTTCTGCTTCATCATCTTCAATGTGATCATACCCTAAGATATGTAGGATACCATGAATGGTCATGTGGGCCCAGTGGTGGTTAAGTTGCTTATTCTGTTCTTTGGCTTCCTGTGTAACCACATCGGCACAAATGGCCAAATCTCCTAAGTAAGCGGATTCAACAAAATGTGGTATTTCAGCAGGGAAAGACAACACATTGGTCGGTTGATTTTTATTGCGGTATGTGTGATTTAAATTTTGACTTTCTGACTCATCAACAATTTTAATACAAATTTCACCAGAAACTCCTAGTGATGAGGCCACCTGAGCTGCCCAATTTTGAAATTGCACTGCATCAGGTGAAACTAACTTGTTTTCGTTGATCAATTCGAGCTTAATCATTACTAGAGATAAGCATCATAGAATTATTTTTTCTTATTATCGTATGCATCAACGATTTTTTGTACCAATGAATGTCTGACCACATCTTTAGATTTAAACCAACTGAAACTGATGCCTTTGATGTCTTGTAAAATATCCATGGCATGTTTTAAACCTGATTTTTCACCTGGACGTAAGTCAACTTGGGTCACGTCACCGGTCACAACAACAGTGGTATTGAAGCCAGTACGGGTGAGGAACATTTTCATCTGTTCTACTGTGGTGTTCTGTGCTTCATCCAAAATCACATAGGCATCATTCAATGTACGTCCACGCATGAAAGCCAAAGGCGCGATTTCGATCTCATTCTTTTCCAGCATTTTTTCAACTTTGTCATTACCCAACATATCATACAAAGCATCGTACAAGGGACGTAAATACGGGTCCACTTTATCACTCAAATCACCTGGCAAAAAACCCAAGCGTTCTCCTGCCTCAACCGCAGGGCGCACCAACACCAAACGCCTAACCCGATCGGTCACATAGGCTTCTACTGCACATGCGACAGCTAAATAGGTTTTACCAGTACCCGCTGGACCGATACCAAAGTTGATGTCATGGGTGACGATGTTGTGCAGGTACTCTTTTTGATTATCTGAACGTCCTGTAATTACCCCTGCTTTAGTTTTTATTGAAACTTCTTGAGGCTCATAATCTGGTTTAGTGGCATTACCAGCAAGGATCACATGGACGATCTCAGGGTTAAGGGCTTCTTTACGCGCCTCTTTAACCAAAAGGTTAAGCATCTTGGCTGCATGGTTGACTTGGTCTTCTTCACCCTGAATTTGAAATTGATTGCCTCTGGCATGAATTTCTGTGTTGCTGTGTTCTGCTAATTGCTTCAAATGGGCATCATGGTGGCCATATAAATTCGCTAAACTTCCATTGTTTAAGTCCGAAAACTCAATATTTCGAACGTTTGCTTTGTTTTTTTCTACCATATTTTCTTCATTCACCATCATCATTAATTAATACACGACCTCTGAGAGAGTTTCTCAAAGCTTCAGTGATAACTACATCGACCATTTCACCAATCATTCTCTTCGGCCCTGCAAAATTCACCACACGATTATTCTCTGTTTTACCTGAAAGTTCATCATCTGACCATTTCGAAGTACCTTCTACCAGTATCTTTTGTGTACTACCGACCATTTCTTGGCTGATACTTGCTGCCATATCATTTATGGTTGCCTGCAAATGCTGTAAGCGGGCTTTTTTCTCATCCATAGAAACCAAATCTGGCATCGATGAGGCAGGCGTGCCTGGTCGAGCTGAATAAATAAAGCTGAATGATTGATCAAAACCAATATCAGCGATCAGTTTCATGGTATCTTCGAAATCTTTTGCGGTTTCACCTGGAAAACCAACGATAAAATCTGAAGATAAGCTGATGTCAGGTCTCACCTCTCGCAGCTTACGAATGGTTTGTTTGTACTCTAAAGCTGTGTGGCCACGTTTCATCATGGAGAGAATGCGGTCCGAACCGCTTTGAACAGGCAAGTGTAAATAGTTGGCCAGTTCCGGCACATCTCGGTAAGCTTCAATTAAGCCATCTGTGAACTCCACCGGATGAGAGGTAGTAAACCTGATCCGTTCAATGCCTTCAATGGCAGCCACATAATGAATCAACAAAGCCAAATCAACCACTTCTGCATCATGAGATAAACCGCGGTAAGCGTTGACATTTTGACCCAATAAATTAACTTCTTTAACGCCCTGTTCAGCCAGTTTCATGATCTCAGCCAAAACACTGTCCATCGGGCGAGACATTTCTTCGCCTCGCGTATAAGGCACCACACAAAAAGAACAGTATTTACTGCATCCTTCCATGATTGAGACAAATGCAGAAGGCCCTTCTTTACGAGGTTCGGGTAAGTTGTCGAATTTCTCTATTTCAGGAAATGAAATATCAACTTGAGGCTCTTGTTTTCTATTCCGCTCGTTCAGTAATTCAGGCAAGCGATGAATCGTTTGGGGGCCAAAAACCAAATCCACATAGGGTGCTCTTTTGATGATCGCCTCGCCTTCTTGGGAAGCAACACAACCACCCACACCGATGATGACATCTGGATTTTTTTCTTTGATTTTACGCCAACGGCCTAACTGCGAAAACACTTTTTCTTGTGCCTTTTCACGAATAGAACAGGTGTTGATTAAAATCACATCTGCTTCTTCTTCTACCTCAGTGATACTCAAGTCATGCGACTTCAATAAAACGTCTTGCATTTTGTCAGAATCATATTCATTCATCTGACAACCATGGGTTCTGATAAAAACTTTACCGCTCATAAGATTATTTATTTATTCTGTCGACTAATTGTACAATGATTTGCGCTGTTAAACCCCAAATCACGTTATCTTTATACTCAAAAACATAATATGATTTTTTCCCTGAAGGTGTTCTTATTGTATTTTTGACTCGGTTGTTATGATCTTGAAAAAATGCGAAGGGAACGCCAAAGGCACACTCGACTTCATTTGTATCAATTTTAAGGGCACTCACATCTTTGATCTCACCGACAAAAGGCGTGACATGAAACCCACTGATTGAAGGTAAACTATCCAAAAAACCCCACAGCGCTATTTTTTCTGCTGTCACACCGATTTCTTCTTCCGTTTCTCTTAAGGCAGTGTGTTTGATGTTTTTATCTTGCTTCTCAAATGCACCTCCCGGAAAGCTCACTTGACCAGAATGGTGCTTTAGATTCGCATTTCGTTGGGTCAATAAGACCCAAGGTGATCCATCTTTCCAATAAAATGGAAACAACACCGCTGCTGCTCGATCCATATCTCCAGCTGATCCCAACCACATAGACGTGTCCATCCAGTCTTGGTTAAGATGAGGCTTGATTAATTGGCTGAAGCTATACATTTCAGAAACTAAAAAAGGCAAGTCTTAAAACTTGCCCTTAGATTGTACTCAATGGATTTGTTGCTTATTTAATTTCAAGTAAATGCACGTCAAAAACCAAAACTTCATTCGGACCAATGGGGTTTTGTCCTTGTACTCCATAAGCCATTTCTGGTGGTAAAAATACTTGCCACTTGTCACCTTTTTTCATCATAGGAATAATCTCTCTCCAACCTGGCATTCCTACTTGCTCCATATTCATTTCTAAAGGTTGACCATTTTTATAGGTGCTATCAAATTCTTGGTAATTATCAAAAACTTCGGTACCAATGAGCTTACCGCTGTAATGTATAGTAACGGTATTATCTAAACTGGCATTTTTTCCAGAACCCGCTTCAATCACTCGATATTGAATCCCTGAAGCCAATTCTTTGATACCTGTTTTACCACGGTTTTGAGCTAAAAATGCATCACTGCGTTTTTGATTCTTATCAGCCAAAGCCATAAATTCTTCACGCTGGAATAACTGTAGTTTTTGTTGGTATTTAGTATATTCAGTAGTCATCAACTCTTTAGACACTGAAGGGTCTTTTTTAGTAGCTGCTTCGCGCAATCCTTTCACTGCCTGCTCTATATCCAACTCAAAATCACTGCCTTCACGGCCAGCTGCTTGTAAACCCATGCGGTAACCGATGGCGTAAGATGCAGCGCTTTTATCAAATTTAATGTCTGCACTTTTCGGTATTTCTTGTTGTGGTGCCTGGGCAACAGCAGTTGCAGAAAAAGCAAAACACAATGCAATTAATATTTTTTTCATTCGTAACCTCGTTAACAAAATCAGCCGCGTATTGTACGCCAGCCTTCACAGTTAAACAAGACACGAACAAGACTAATAAGTTCATTTATTGCGCTCAGTTCTATTATATTTGTAGATACTTAACAAAATCATAATGATTTGGGTCAATTGAATGAATATTGGTATAATTTCGTGCTCTTAACACAACGAACTAAAAACATGCCAAATGTCATATCCAAACTAGAGAATAAAGTGTTGACCATCACCATCAACCGCCCAGATAAACTCAATGCATTGAACCAAGCCACTCTGGGTGAATTGAATGACATCATCGGCCAAGCTAAAACTGATCCCAACACAGCAGCCATCATCATCACAGGATCTGGTGAAAAGGCTTTTGTTGCAGGTGCTGATATTTCTGAATTAGCCACCACTGATGCCATGACCGGAATGCGATTTGCCAGCTTTGGACAAGCTGTATTCAATCACATAGAAAACTGTGGCAAACCAGTTATAGCAGCGGTCAATGGTTTCGCCTTAGGAGGTGGTTGTGAACTGGCCATGGCCTGTCATTTGCGTATAGCTGCTGATAATGCTCAATTTGGCCAACCAGAAATTAAACTCGGTGTAATCCCCGGCTTTGGCGGCACACAACGTTTAACAAGGTTGGTCGGTAAAGGAAAGTCAATGGAGATGAATTTATTAGGTGGAATGGTTTCAGCCGAACAAGCCGAGAAAATTGGTTTGGCTAATCAAGTCGTTCCACAACAAGAACTACTCCCAACTGCCAATAAAATTGCTCAACAGTTAGCACGTTCAGCGCCCATAGCGATCAGTATGACCATCGATGCCATCAACAAAGGCTTAGAATGTTCATTGGCGGACGCCTTAGATTATGAAGTCAAAGCCTTCGGAATCTGTTGTGCCTCTGAAGACAAAAATGAAGGCACCAGTGCATTCTTAGAAAAACGGAAAGCGGAGTTTAAAGGAAAATAATAAGCTAATTCTCATCAGGGATGCAATCAATTTGCATCCTTAGCTGTGGACGGAACCTTTAAATTCATGACGGACATTTAAAAACCCGTAGGATGAGCTTCGCCCAACAAATTTCTGAAATAAAAAAACCCCTGAAAATCACAGGGGCTTAACATTGTTTAAACAATGTTTAATTAAAACAACTATTGGATAGCAATGGTTCTTCTTAAACGAGTTCTGGCTTTATCATTATCTACCAGTACGACTTTTAATTCAAAGCTCCCTACTGGTAAATCAGCCAACGCATCATATTCTTCAGCAGAAAATATAAACGGTGCTTCCTTATCAATAGCAATCCTCACATCATCGATGAATAAAACCGCTTTTTCTACCACGCCATCACTATCAAATGCATCAACAGCCACTGTAATCGAATCACCTGCCATCACAACAGAATCAGGAGTGGGCGTAATATAGTCACCGGTCGGCGCGTTATTTTCAATTTCAACCTGAGCATTAACCGCAATGGTGGTATTTATGACAGTGTCGTTGCCGTTATTATTTGTAATGACCGCACTGATTATGTTGTCACCTGAAGGTAAGCTAGCGAGCAATTCATCACGTCCAGAATTCCACTCGTAAGGAGTTATATTTTCACGTCGAACAAAATCGCCATTCACGAATAACTCAACATAATCAACCGACCCTGTTGCATCAACTTTGATAAATACGTCATCACCAGCATCAATCGCAGCAGTGGGTGTAGGATCAACAAAACTGGGTGGCTCGGTGTTAATTGGGTCAACAATTACAGAACGGTTGATCGTTCTTTGTGCATTCTCATCGTCGGTAATCGTGGCTTTAAGCGTGTAGTTGCCTGAAGCAAGGTTCGCTAATACAGGAAAGTCTAAAGCATCCCACACAAAGGGCGCATTGGTGTCTATACCCACGGTAATGTCATTTAAAAACAGCTCAACTTGCACAATAACACCATCACCGTCTTGAGCATCAACAGCAACATTCATGGCATCTCCAGCCAGTAAATTGTTGTTTGGTGTGGGGTCGACAAACGCTCCTGTAGGGCGCAAGTTATTATCTGAAAACCCTTGACCAAAACGATCCAAGAATGCCAGAGGTCTTTCACTTTTCGGATAAGCACTCTCAGCAAAATCGAAATATGGTTGGTACTGGTTAAAAATCCATAAAGTCAGGATGTTATCACTGAAATCAACGATATCAATTTCCTTACCTGTGCTTTCTTTCATAGTTGCCCAATACGAATCATATGGAGATTCAAGTCTTGGCTCCCATTTGTCCGCCAGGAAATCGTCATCATTACGCAAAGCAAGCCCACTGTTACCATTACCCGATTGAATATAATGAACTTGCACATAATCAAACAATTCGCCTCGTTGATCATTTGGACCGATCCACTGTTCAAAACCCATACGTCCAATTTTTTCTTCAGAAGCCGGATTATTAGAGAAACCATAAACACCTGTGGTCGTGTTATCAATATTCCAAGCAGCATGCTGAACAGTGTGCACCCTGTTATTTAATGTGCTTAAACTCACACCTAAGTTTTCATGGGCATACTTTGCCACATCCAAAGTAAAATCACCCTGCCCCCCTTCAGCAATCCAAACTTCTGCATCAGGGTTCGCATCTAAAGTATCCTTCCATAGCTGTGCAACATGACTCACAATCGCTGCATTTTCATCAAGTGCCCAAGTGCTGTCAGCATTTAACCACTTACCTTTGCCACAGTCGCTGCCATTACATTGACTATTGGGATACAGGGTGTTCATTAAGCCAACAATATCACCTTCGCCTGCATCATCAAAGCGCTGAATAAGCTCCGCACTATAGGTGCCCACAACAAGAAATGCCTCCTCGTAACCTATAGTGTTTAAGAACATCTTATCAGCGACCTTAGTCATTAAACCATCCGGGTCACCTAACACATCATCATTAATTTGTAGCAGATCTATCTCTGGATTGAAGGGGTTCGAATTAGTCGTATCTGTAAATGCAAGAACGGGTAAAGTCATGCTCATACCTATCGAAAATAAAGACAGTGTGAGCCATGACTTAATAAATTGAGTGGGTTTGTTTTTATTCATAATAACTCCTAGATATAATTTTAATTTAAGCCTCTAATTGCTGAAATAGTAACTATCCACTGATCTTTGTCAGAAAACAGTTGATCAAAGTAAATACATAACATTGTTTACTTCGAAAACTTGGTTTAAGTGTTTATACTAAACACTGGATAGAACTAACTAGCACATAAGATCATAGCCAGCGAGGCTGTGAATTAACCTCCAATAACCTCCAATATAGTTCTAAATTACCTGATAACTGTGGTTTATTAATTAAATACTAACAAACACACGAGAAACCAATTTAGAAACGTAAGACGACTGACATCATTAAAGAAAAACCACCTGATGACATTTAAAAAGGCATTCAAACCCCGTAGGGTCGGCTCCGCCCATCAAAAAAATACGATAAACTTACAATTGAACAGGATCGGATTCACCCACAAAAACCTGATGTGAGCATGCTGATTTGATTAAAAATTAAATTTACCCTTATACCAACCCTAAACATCTGCGGTGGGCTGAGCCCACCCTACAGCTTAGCCCTTCAAATTACTGGCTGATGTTCAAATACATTCAAACCCTATTAGGATGGGCTCCGCCCATCAAAACAACTTAAATAATTCAGTGTTATCGATTTAACAATATTATTTTCTTGGTTTTAAAATTCCAAACGCTTCTGTAGTTTTTCAGGAATTGGTACCCTACCCCAAAATCATATTCGCTCTCCTTTGTTACGGGCATTCCTGATGCAACATGATTCATCATGCTTTTTATTTTTTTGAGTTTTATATCCTTATATCTCAAATCATCGATCGAGTATTTAGTGGTTATCGCTGGCTGACCATAAATCCCATTACTTTGTACTTCATTGATTATACCTGCTTGGATCAAAGTTTTAGTTTTCGATGCATCCAAATCTAAATGGCCTTGGTTTCCTGTATCAAAATTAGCTTTGATTTTTTGCCCTTTACTTTCAAAATCAACATATGGGATATTGGGCATAAATGGAGTAGAAAAATCCAATTCCACAACAACTTCATCTTCCTTATAAATTTTATTTTTATCATTGTCGGAAATGAGATACATTTCTATTATTTGATCATCATAATCAATCATAAATTCATAATCTTGCATGAATTCATAGCCCAAAAAGCCCATCATATCTGGTGTTATACCAATTTGAGTGAAGCCAAAATCAGCATGTTGAATGGTCTGAGGGCCCATGCTGAAATTGAGTCCAAAACTCACACGCTTTACTTCATCTGTATAAATTTCTATGTTTTGACCAGAGCCTACTTGGCCTGAACCAACTTTTTCTTTTTTGTTTAATTCAAGGTAATTGTTGTTAAGAAGAAGTTTATTGGGATTACCTGTGTCGAACATCAACTTACCTTTTTTACCATTTATCTCCGTATCAATCAGAATGAACCCATCTATTAAATGGAAAGGTATGGAGATACGTTTTTTCTTTTTTTCTGAACCACCTTGGGCTTTTGGCGGACTTGGGTTTTCACTCCTTTGTTTGATGTTGAGGATTTTAAATTGCTCATTGATTTCTATAATCAAAGGAACTTGCATGGGTGTAATTGTGATATCAAGGTGGTAGATTCCATCTTTTTTTAAGGTATTGACCACTTCTACTTTACCTTTCGGCATTTGTTGTAGAACTTGAGGAAGTACATGTGATTCCGCCATCGGGGCCTCATATCCCATACAAGAAAACTCTGTACTCAAATGTGTTTTAAGTATTGACGGATCAGATTTTTTAATCGCATCCTCTAAAAGTGAAACCACATGAATGATTGCTTCTGATTCTTTGTCAGTTATTTCTTGATTTTCCTGTCCGAGTGATGAATTCACATAAGATATCAATAAGGCAAACGCTAAACATATTATTTTAACTTGGTAGAATGGTTTTGTTTTCATCTTTTATTTATCTCACTATTCATGGCTTTTTTAAAGTGATTTGATGGGTAGAGCCCATACCAGTCAATTACAGGTGTAACATAAAAACTTGTTTATTCAGAAATACGTTTATAACTTTCACCATAGAACACAAGTTGCTCCACAATACCATCATCATTAATCAATACTTGAACTGGACGTTGACCGTAAGCCGATTCAGGAGCGGTAAATAATTCACCATCAATATTATTCAGCTGCCAAGAAAAATTGGCAGCATTTAACCACAATGATGAGGTCGCATCGACAGAACTCACGGTGATTTCATGAAAACCATTTTCAACTGGCATGCGTTGATAATCACCGTTGATAATATCCAATGATACTTTGTTAAAGTTAACTACTCTGAGGTTTCCTGTTGGTATAATTTTTAAACCTTCAGCTAAAGTGGGCGTGACATCAAAAAAACGTTTTTTAATGGCTTCAGCGTAATAATCAGGTTCTATATTACCCACAAAATCGCTGGGCCATGTACTGCGATCAAACCATTGGTGACCCTCTTCTTCAAGACCTAACTCGGGCCATGTTCTGAACAAATGGTGCATGTACTCATGTTGAAACCATTGTGGCTGGTATATCCTTCTTTCCACTTCTGAGTAGCTGCCATTGCCCAAATGGCTGGGTTTTCTGGTAAACCAAGCATCATCTGAAAGGATAACTGGGGCTCTGGTTAAACCATATAAACCCATTCCCCCAGTGATAAAGTCCCTATCAAAACCAGACCCATCACCGGGCACACCAGAAGGGGCAACGACCCACCATAGATCGGTGTTGTTAACTAACTCACTAGGCATAGATGAGATCATTGCATTAGAATCTGGATAGGATACGTATGCATAAGACCTCACAGTATAATCAACTGTTGCGCAACCTGACATCTCGACCACTGTCATGTTTAGTTCATATCCGCCCGTTATGGCTTTAAACCAACGGCGAAAAATATCTGTAGACTGGTACATGATGCGATAATTATCTGCAAGCAAAGCAGGGTCAATTGTAAGATCGACTACTTCAGCTTCGATATCTGGTAATGTCGGACGTCTGACTGAAGCACAAACCGCAACCAATGCAGTGAAATTAAATTCACCACGAGTCTTTAGTTCTCCACTGTTCACTATTTGGTCTAACATACGAAAAGCGTAATAACCTATTGGATAGCCCACATTGAGTTCAAATAAATTAACGCCGTTGTACCAAACTCCAGAAGACAGCGGTTGCTGTTCAATTAACCCGTCGACTTTCACTTTGGCCGAACTGTAATCCCCCATAACAATATCATCTTGTATTGCTAAGACCGTTTCTATGGTGTTTTTATAGGACGCAGGAAAGTTTTCTGGCCCACCACTCAGATCATAAAAATCAATGAGCTGTTGCCTTGTATCTTCCGGAGTAATATCGGTATCAGGTTTCAGTTGATGGGTTTTATTAGCTATCGCCGCAGTCATTATCAATGCCAATATCATTGCGAACAAATATTTTTTGTGACATAAATTAATCATAAATTGACTACCTCTTGGTTTATGTAATATTTAAAACTCTATATCTCTGTTGTACCCAACTCTTTAGTTTTACAGGTTACCTGTAAAAATTGGTACCAGTTTGCTTTTTCAAACAAGCTTTTTAAAGGCTTTATATCTCAATGACTACTCAAAAATTTAGTTACTTGAGAAATCATTTCATCAAACTTAAAAATGTCGGTCAATCATAGTAAGTTGGACGATCATGACGGGCTTTCAATCAATAACGCGACTGGCATCAAAATTGTCTCTATGAATGATTTCTCGATACCAAAGACCGGGTGGGAATTCGCCCAATGCGCCTTGGTAGATCCAATCAAATATAATTGCTTGATCTGCTGTGGTTAAAGAAGAACCGCCAAATGGCATACGATTGCCATCCTGTGGCGAGTCGCAATTCACCTTTTCTAATAAGTAACTCAATGAAGGTTCGAATGGTTCAATTAATTGGCGGTTATTTACATTTGATTGATAACCCAACAAATTAAGTATAGGTGGGCCGGAATTGGTACTTAAATTCAATCCACCATCACTGCCATTATGACAATCAGCACAACCATAAAAGTTAAAAATGGGTTGCACATGCATAGAATAATCTACGTCATACAAAATTGGCACTGCGTTTAAATCATCACAAAACAAGCCAGCAGCCATCGTCCCTTCATATGGGGAACGAATGTGTTGTGCACACAAGAGTGGTATTTGACTGAATAACACAGCAAATACCACAACCCATTTCATCAGCTTAAGAAGCCCAAGTCATCAGTAGAAAAGTTACCTATGTTAGGAAATAATACACTTAAATCATTGGCGTCCGCCCCCATCCACTGTGCCATAGTCGACATCATTTGATCACCGGAAGTGGTTGGAATGTATTGCCCTCTAGAGAAGCTCCAGTCCATGCTGTTATCATCATCAGCATCTATGTTCATTAATGGATGCTGTCCATATATGCGTCCACCGTTAACAGCGCCACCCATAATAAATTGCACCCCTCCCCAGCCGTGGTCGGTGCCAGAACCATTCGGACTGAGCGTTCGACCAAACTCGCTGGAACTGTATAAAGTGACCTCATTTTCTGCACCAATTTCTGCCAATGCTTCAGAGAAATAGCCCACTGCTTGACTGACTTGAGCCAATAAAGCAGGTAGGTTTTGTGTGTTCATTTGACCATTATGCGTATCAAAACCTCTTAACTTAACCACGTAAACCTGTCTGGTGGCATTCACCATGGCATCAGGGTTCCGACTGATCTTGATCAATCTAGCCACAGCCTGAAGCTGGTTTAACAAATCATTTTCAAACACTTGGCCATTTACCGTCACTTCTGCTGTCGGATATTCATTATCGACAGGATCAAAGTTACCACTGGTTTGATAGGGAACATTGATTCTTCCCCAGCCATCACCGGATGCTGTAGAACCTTGGCCTTGACTCAATAACATATTAAATGTTTCAGCGAATGAAGTGGCTTTATTAAATGCTTGTTGGTGAGCTCTGGTAAACAGGGGTGAGTAAGTAGTCGCCATGATCTCATTAAAAGCATCTGTTTGTGGGTTGTTTCTGTTAAAAGCTATCACTTCATCAGCACCCGATGAATCCAAGGTAAAAGTAGACACATTCTGGTTGGTGTTAAAGACTTTGGCCGTAAATAAGCCAGTTTGTCCAGCAATTGAAATACAAGGTGGAAATAAATTATTATCCTGCCCACCAGTTAAAATTTTACCCACCAAATTTCCGCCCCAACCAATCGCTTCATTGAGGTTTGAGCCACCCAGGTCCCAATAAACTTTTTGATCTCGATGAGAGTTTACTGCTTTAGGAACCTGTTTGATGTCATTATTAAAGTCAAATTTAGAAACAGGTTCTACCAATGAACCTACGTTGGTGAGAAAAGCTAAATCACCTTGATTGTAAAGAGTTTGGATTCCTGGTGTGACTCCAGATGAACTGGGAATGGGTCGATCAACGAATTCAGGATTTAGACCAAAATCACCTTCTGTGATATTGGCATTTGATCCACTCGCGCTGGATGTTACCGGAAGTATATCATTAAAAGCATATGCCATCCCTCCGCTTTGAGTAAAGATTCCTCCTCGGGCATCTCTGTATCTTCGGTACCAAGAACCTGCTGTGTTCGAATCTCGAGGCATGAGCACATTAAATGAATCACAACCACCATCCATTTCCAACCTAACAATGGCTTTATAATCAGTAAATCCACCAATTGATGAAGCCCTTGCCACATTGAACATTTGTACACCTGGAATTTGACTGGCGATACCACTTGCAGCAAACACACCACCTAAGCCTTTTATTATATTTCTTCTCTTCTTATCTACTTTATTATTCATCATATATCTCCGGGGCTTGTGGTTATCTTTGAATGGCAAATTCAGGTGAAGCCATGATTAAATTAATCACCAGCAAATTCCTCTGACGTTCACTTACATTTGACAGTTCCTCATCTATCCGCGTTTTAAGGATCCCACGCAGACCAGTTCGAGGTTCAAAAGTCCCTGACATCTGGCCATTTAACAACCATAGATCCATCCTATTGACTAAATTTTCAAAATTCGTTGGTAATGCATCAATGTATGCCGTTGGTATATAAGCACTGAAATTACCTACTTCAGGCAAAGTAAACCCGAAGCCATCGCCGTCATCATTTGTAGCGTCACATTTGTCAGTTCTACCAGAGCCTTGTTCTCTTCCATAACCTTTACATAGGGTGTCAAGTATTCGATTGTGTGCAGCTATCAAGTTATTATCAGTTTGAATTTGCAATTCAGGTGATAACAAGTCAGCGTCTTCAATTAAACCCGGATGCTGATAATTCGGTAAGTAATAATTAAAAACCGAGTTAGCACCATAAGGCCGTTGTCCAATCTCATCATCTACCCTATCAAAGTTATACAAACCATGGTAAAGCGCTCTGGTGGTCTGAAAGTCCAATAGTCGGTATGCATGGGTTAACTTCATGATAGGTTCTTTGATCTTGCCAAATGTGAGGTCTAATTCAAATCTTTTGCCCCGTGCATCAGGGTGTAATAAGATCGCTTTTATCACAGCAGCTAAATCACCACGCACACCATTGCCATTGTTTTTGAATACTTGACTGACATCAAATATGTAACTAGGGGATGGGTTTGACGTGATGAATCTTTGTATCAATTGACGTGATATAAATGACGGAACGTTTGGATGATTAAACAACCCATCTAAAGCCTGTTCTATTTCATTGTCACAATAATCAACACATACTTGCATCTGATCGAGTTGAGTTTGTGTTGGATTAGATATTTCATGGAGTGCATTACAACCTTCTGGTTTCATTGGTAAGGGTTGTTGCCCTAATTCTGGTAAGTGACCTAAAATTCGCTTGTCTCGATAAGGCTCATTCAGAAAAGGGCCTTGATCAGGTCTGACTGGGTTCGGTTGATCATTGTCATTCCTACCCGTATCATGAAATCGAGGGTAACAAATCAACGGCTCAAAATAATCAGAGTGGAAATAGCCAGTTAGCGGAGCCCTGTTAGGTGTTGAGGTAAAGGCATTGGTTGAAAAATGACAATGAACGCCCTCGCATTCTTGACCAGCTCCAGGTTTACAGTCTCGACTGCTGATTTCAAAAGTACCCTCGTCATTGGTTACAGTTTCAGGTGCGTTACATTGAAAGCTTAAACCTGAAAAAACCCGAGATAAGTTGGTGATGATATTCTCATCATAAGTCTCAATTGGCTGAATGCCGGAGGTGCTGGCATCGCCATCTTTCAGTGAATAGTCATCATTTCTTTCAAATAAACCTACAGTGAATAGCTGCATAATTTCTCTGGCATAATTTTCATCAGGAGAAATCGTAGTTCCTGTAGTTGGGTCAACCAATTCTTGTTTACGATTTCTGATATGACTCAGATAAAGCCCCATGGCAGGAGATCGGGTGACTTCAGACAATATATCTCGAAAATTTCCAAACGCGTTTCGGGCTAAAATATCATTGTATGCTGCCGAAATTTCAGGCACAGCTTCCAATGATGGGTTTTTATCAGATACCACCAAAATTTGAGACAATGCAAATGCCATTCTCTGCCTGAGCTGGTCAGGTGCATCCATGACCATTTTATTCCATGTTCCCAATTTCAAAAATGCTCTAGTCCGAGCTAAATTAGACTCGTCTCTACCCACATCTAATTTGGCTTGTTTAAAAATCGGTTGTAATAATGTTGGCGGCTCAGATATTTGGTCGTTGATCCAATCTTCATAACTGACATTAAACTGATTAATGCTTTGTCTGGTTGGGCCAAAGGTGGCTTGCATCAAGAAACGCGCTTTGTCATTATCATTACCTGGACTCTCGTATGACTCAAAGTCTCCATTACTGATGTAATCAATATCCTGGGCCACAGAAGCGGTCGTTGAAAACAAAATCAATATAATCAAAACATTAGTATAATTAATCACCTACTACCTCATTTGTTGAACTTAATGATGAAGAATTATAGTTAACGAAGATCTGAATTAATCTCCAATAACCTCCAATTTAGTTTAAAACTACCTGATGGCTGGTATTTGTTAATTAAACCCTAACAAACATTCAACAATCGTTGTGTTTCAACAGTGGCAGAAATAAATATATAGAGCCCCAATGGAACAGTTTTTAAAAACAAAAGTTAACATACCTTTTATACCAAACGCTTGGCATTGAGTCGAATGAAGGGAATGAACACCTATTCAGAGTTGTTTAATTTATCAATCAATGAAGATTTATGCTGTTTAATTGTTGTTCATTAATGCGCTCGATAAATGGATGGGTGGGCAAGTAAATTTCTGCTGCAACTTCCAGTAGACTACTCAATGAATCTGAAGATACCTGTTTATTTTCAAACTCAGTTTCATCTGATCTTTGCTTTAGTTTCAACAATGAAAATCTGGTTTGCAGGGTAATGGGATTATCCCATCCCAAGGTTTCTTGCTGGATAGAAACTGCATTCATCAATGACTTTTCAGCTGCAGAAAACTCCCCTGTCATCAGTTCAATATAGCCTAACTGAGATTCGGCTTCTGCTGTATTAACATGGTTTGAGCCGAATGTATTCTTTTTAAACTCGAAAACCTGTTGTTGAATAGTGTGTGCCAACTCATATTTTTCAAGTTTAATTAATAAACCCACATAACTGTGATTAAGATCTCCCAACATCAGCTCTGTAGAATACGACAATTCATTAAATACATTGAGCAATTCATCATATAACGCTTCAGATGCCTTTAATTTATCAGTGTTCATATAAAGCTTAGCTAAATTTAATTTGGCATTAAAAGTATTTTTACTCTGTTCTCCCTCTTGTTTAACCCTTTGCTCAAGAACCTCTAACATCAATTTTTCTGCTTCTTCATAAGCTCCTATCAAAGATAATTTGTCAGCAAGCAAACCCTTTAAACCCAAGGGTGCAACATGATTTGGACCATAGGTTTGTATTTGGTCAACAAGAATTTGTTTAAGCAAATCTATCGACTGTTCTAAATCACCTCGTAAACCAACTATATCTGCAATGAGTATCGATGAATTGAAGGTTTGGAAGCCGAATCTCCCCTCTGTATGGTAAAAGAATTCTTGAGCAGGTTTAAGCAACTCAAGTGCTTTTTCATAGTTACCAAAATCTACTTCATAAATGCTCAAATCTAACATAAAGTCATTTGTGATAGGATGCTCCTGACCATAAATTTCTTTGGCAATGTTTACTGCTTCAGTCTGCAAAGCAAACGCCTCATCAAATTCCCCCAAATACTGCAAGCAATTTGCCAAATGAGACATGGCTTCAATCGTGCTGGGGTTGTTCTTACCATAAACACGTTCCAAAAGTGTGTAGCTTTTTTGAACATACGGAAGTCCCAACTCGAATTCATTCAGAATTTTATGCATCACGCCCAAGCGCATGATTGCAGTCAAAGTAACTAAATCCTCCGAACCATAATGCGCTTCATTGATGGTAATGATGTCTTGCAATAAATCTTTGGTTGTTTCATAACCACCAGTTAGGAACGAATGTTTTGCAAGGTTTTCCAAAGAAGTTAACAGTTCCGGAGAATCTTCACCAAACATTTTAACCCTACCTTCATAGGCTTTATGTAGATATTCTCCAGCTACTTTAAGATTATTTAGACGCAATTCAACCAGCCCAAGTAAATCAATCGCAGTTAATGTATGTGTATTTTCTAAACCATAGTCTTTAGTTAATTGACCCATGGACTCAAGCAACAGTTCTTTAGCCGCTGTATTTTCACCTAACATCAAAGTCACTTGAGCCAGTTTATATTTTTGAATAGCTGTTTGACTGCTCTGGGCGCCATAAACAAGCGTGCTTAGTTCAACAGTTTTAGTGCGGAGTGTTTGGGCTCTTTGATCAAACCTTATTTCAACAGCTGAATCTGCCAAAGTTTCAATTAGCTTGAGTTGAATGTGTGGTAAATCTGTATATTTTTTCTCAATTGATTCAGTTGATGCTTGATAGAAAACCTCATCAATTTGCTTCAGTGAAATATCCATGAAATTTATATCAGAAAGAAGCTTTTGCTGTTGCGACAATTGCTCCGCTGTTAAATCACTTTTATCATTAACAGCAGCTTGAAATTGTTTTTCCAACGCAGCACTTAATAATTTGGGGTCTATCAATCTGAGTTGTTCTTTCTGATAATCAGATATGGTTTCAAAGTCTCTTAAATTGATTTTTGCATTTTTATATTCGTTGAATGCAAATGCACCCAGAACAGATAAAGTGATAAAAAACAAAGCCACCATTGCTGCCAATACTTTATTTCTTTTCACAAACTTATTGAACTTGTATAAATGCTTGGCTTTCCTGGCTTCTACAGGCCTATTTTCCAACCAGTTACTCAAATCATTTTTCAATTCTTTACAGGAATCATATCGATCATCAGGATTGAGCTCCAGACATTTCAATATGATCCAACTGAGATCTGGTTTTATATTTTTTTTCAGCCTAGTAATTGATGTTGAGCGCTCATGAGCAATGGCACGCAGCTGTGTTTCAGATTGAGCCATTAATTTTTGGTATGGATCTAGTATATTATTCTGTGTCACCAACAACCCTAACTCAAATGCATTAATATCGCTTTCATCGTTAATTGGATAAGGAGAAAAACCAGTGACCAGCTCATACAAAACAACACCAATTGAATAAATATCCGAACGAATATCAAGGTTCTCTTCAGTGTTTTTGAGTTGTTCTGGACTGACATATCGGGGCGTTCCGACAAATGATCCAAGTTGAGTTTTCAGGTTTTGGTTAAACAGTTCCTGATTGCATGACTTAGCAACACCAAAGTCAATTATCTTGACAGATGCTTCGACAGCAGCACTGCCTTTAACCAATAAGTTCAGTGGATTAATATCGCGGTGTACAACCCCTTTTTTATGCGCGTGACCCAGTCCGTCACAAACCTGTTGAATCAATTTAACCCGATCAATCAGACTGAGTTTGTTTTGGTCACAAAATATGTCAAGTGCATACCCTTTGATGTATTCCATCACAATATAAGGCTCTTTAGACTCATTAACCCCAGCTTCATATACTGCGGCTACATTCGGGTGATTCATTAATGCCAACACTTGTTGTTCCGCCTCAAATCTTAACAGCATATTCGAGTCATCAAGTCTAGAATTGATTTTTTTAATGGCGACTAAACGCTTGATTGGCTCTTGTTGTTGGGCCAAATAAACTGTACCCATGCCACCCACTCCAAGTTGTTCTAAAACTTGATATTTTTCTGTATGATGAGTGGGTGAAGCCAAAGTAAATAAGTCATTTAAATTAGCTGATGAAGCAATTGTCTCCAAGTGCTTAACAATGGTTTTGAATGAAGGCCTCTCTTCTGAATTGTTACTGATGCAAGAAGCAATTAATTCTCTGAGTTGCTTGTGAGTCAGCTTTTTTCCCCAACCTCCAGAAGGCGCAAAATGGAAGTTGCCCACCAACATTTGATAAATCAAAACACCAAATGCATACACATCATTCTTTGTAGATTGAGTGTTTTTATGCAATCGTTCAGGAGACAAGTACATGGCATGGTGTAACTGACCACTTGCTGTTACATCAAACCCTGAAAAACTGATATTTGCGTCTATGAGCGCTTGCTCTTCAGTAATATGGCTAAAACCAAAGTCGCTGATCTGTATTTTTATTAATCCACCTGATTCTTTGACTAATAGGCTGCGTGGATTGATGTTGTTGTGAATTATTTTGTTGTCATGAATCTCTTCGATTAAAACAGCAATTTGACCCAAAATTTCCAATCTTTGCTGATATGATTTATTGGCTAAATTATTCTCCCTGTAACTCCAGTCCAACAAGTTTGGGGTATTGACATGATTTAATATTAAATAATGTGGCGGCTCATCTAACTGCCAATCATAAATAGGAGTAATTTGTGTGGATCCAGCAAAGACTTCCTGGCTAAACTGCAAAGTTTGGGCTTCGTTTTTTAATAGACTCAAACGTTGTTCATCACAACAAACCCTTAATACTCTTTTGGTTTCAGTGGTTAAATCCAAAACAATCCAATCCTCATAAATCGAATTTTTTGAATCCAGTTCAATTAACTGCCATTTTTGGTCAATCACTTTACCCGCACTGAACAAATAAGCTTGTTTGTCATTCACTAACTGGGCTTGGACACTGACCTGATAACCTTTTCTTGGAATGGTTCTGATTAATTGACTGTCCTTATCCACATCAAAAATTGCTTTTCTTAAGCTCGCTACGGTTCTTGTTAAACCTGCATCTCCTACTATTTCATTACCTAACCATAACTCTTTGATAAATTCATCTCTAGTAACCATCACCCCTTTTGCGGCAATCAAAATAGCAAGCAGCTCAAGTTCTTTCCTTCTGATATGTACTGATTTATCTTGAAAGGAAACAATGCCACTGATCGGATTGATCAGCCGACCTGAAATTTTATAAGAATGGTCAAGGTATTTTTGATATGGCATTTTTTTAATGTTTATGTTTATTTTTTATCATTTTAAACAAGTAAACAATTCTATTTTTTTGTATGGGTGGCATGTCAGTGACCTAAGTAAAGCATCAAAGCACTAATCATGGGATAGCTTTTTGCTATTAATTATAACAATTTAAGTGTGTTAGTTTGGTGAATTAATTTAATACCATACTAACAGCATCAGCTTATATTGACATGTTTTTCTTTAAACCAAGTCAAAGCCTTCGGTATTTGTTGTGCCTCTGAAGACAAAAATGAAGGTACCAGTGCATTTTTAGAAAAACGAAAAGCAGAGTTTAAGGGTAAATAATTCAGTATTTCCCTAAGTATTGCTATAAGTCGATGGTGCTCTGAAATTAAAAGTCGGCACCATCAACTTTAAAATAAATTTCAGTCGTTGATGAGTAGCCATACTCAACAATCCTAACTCAGCAGACTAGAATTAAGCCTCGGCTTGAAATTTCTTTTGTTTGACAAAATTCCACAGCTAAACACATCGTCAGCATACACCTCAAATGCTCTGATATCGATAGTTTCATGAAAACATTTCACGCCCATATCACAAGGTATAGCTCACTATTCCGATTACTCAGTTACAAGCAATATAATCAATAAAGACATTATCCCAACAACCAGTCTAGGTTTTTTTAGACTATGTAGTTACAGGTAGATGTTTAGTCTGACCAACCTTTTATATTTCATAACTCTAAACAATACACTCTGATTGGAAATGTAAAATCATGTTGTGGCTCAAGCCTTCAAAAATTTGTGAATTTATGAAACCTGTTGTTTTATACAAACTCCTGTAAAAACTTGTCACTACCATTCAAAGAGTTTCATTATTTATAGTTAAAATATAACGTCAGTTATATTTTTGTTCTAACTATTTCTTAAAACTTGTAATTTTTACCAATCAAACTCATAATAATATTTTTGAGAAAGGGGTTTGAAAATATGAACAATTCAAAAGGTTTTAAGAAACTCAAAGGGTTGGCTTCGATCGGCGCGATGAGTTTTGCAGGGTTATTTGGTGCTGGCAGTGGCCGCGCAGGCACTACTACTGGGATAACCACTGGTTTCACTATCGGTACCGGCAGTGCCATATGGTCTGACTTTGGAAACAACAGTTCTTTTCCATCATCTACCACAGTAACCACAACTAATGGCAATTCTTATGCCACATTCACAGAAGCTTTTTGTTACGCCGATGCTACAGTCTTAGATGGCAGTACAACTTATAACGATGCATTTGATTGTGCGATGATTCTGGCCGTTGAGGGTAACTTATTCATTAACCCTGACAGTACCGTAGATTTAACTGGCACCACTGTGACTTCTGACGTGGTCACTGACATCATTCCACCTATTAGCGCACAAGTAGAATACCGAGTTTATACCGATCGACGCTTAATCCGCGGCCTATTTACCTTAACCAATACACCAGTTGGACCTATCGGTGGCATTAACGTCACTATTTTGGGAGATTACGGCTCCGACAGTGGTACCAATGTGGTGACAACCAGTAACAGTGACAACCTTATAGAGAACACAGATTTATGGTATATAACTGATGATAATTTAGACACTGGCAAAACATCTCAAGCACAAAAAGTCAGGGGGTTTAATGGTGATCCTGTCATTACCACCACCCGACACGGTGTGAATGCTGAAGTGGTACCATTCAATGCCTTAACGCCAGTGGATGATGGTGCGGTTTATGGCTTGCGTTACCCTGTCAACATACCTGCTGGGGGAACTGTTAGAATAATGACTTTCCATGAAATCGGCCCGAATAATGTAGCCGCTATTCCAGATCAAATAGCTGCTGCCAGTGATTTTGAATCTATGACCGCGCTCGATGCTGCTGGCTTGATAGATGATTTGGATCAGTCTGTTCGCGATACTATAGTTAACTATGGCGACAGTGACATCATTTTTAAAAATGGTTTTGAGTCCAATTAAGTTCACTGCATATGCCATCAATTTATCTTAATGGCATACGCTATTCACAACAGGGCTGCCACGGATTTGTGACAGCCTTTTTTCATCTAAAAACATGCTTAATCCCAGCAGCCTTGCATTTATACATCAGATCGAAAGTCTTTTAGCGGCCAATAAAAACGAGGATGCTCAAACCACATTCAAACAGCACCAAAGCAAACACCCCAATGGCGTTGAAACACGCTACATTCAAGGCTTGATAGCCCTAACCAATGAAGAGACTGAAGGTGCTTTATCAGCTTTCAATGGTATCAAATCTAATTTCAAAAATGATGCAAAATTTCATAACAACTTGGGACATGCGCACCTTAAACTCAATCAAGTTCAAGCAGCTAAACAAGCTTTCGAACAAGCCTGCAAAATAGACCCACAAAATACCCAGGCTCAATACAATTTAGCTTGTACTCATATTCACACAGAACAAGGTCATGAAGCGCTTTTAGCAATTGAAAAATTATTGAAAACAGACCCAAAAAACAGCTCATACCTGTGCATAAAAGCCGATGCATTGCGCATCACCCGAGCCTATAAACAGGCCATAAGACTCTACCAAGCCTGTTTAGAAACAGAACCTGACCACGTTTCTGCCAACAGTAATTTAGGGGCTTTATTGGTGAGTTTCGGACAAAACGAAGCAGCTTATAAACATGCAAAAACAGCTGTAAAACTGGCACCTCAAAAAATGTTGACCCATCTAAATTTTGGCCGGTGTTTAACCAGACTAGAACGCTTTGATGAAGCCATGGAAGCTTTTGCGGATGCTTATGATCTGGAACAAAATTCACCTCATTTGTGCGCCGACATAGCTGACATGTGGCTACTCAGCGGTGACAGCCAAGAAGCCAGTGAATGGTATCACAAGGCACTGAGGATACAGCCTGATTTTATTCCAGCATCAGTAGGCCTAGCTCGACTGATGTTATTAGTTGGACAAACTGACAAAGCCCTGGAGTTACTAGAAAACTTATTGCAACAACATCCCGATAACAACGCCCTTAACCTGGCCTACGCTGATGCTTTATGGGATGATGGTGACGTACCGGCAGCCTTAAAAGCAATCAATAACGTCACTCTAGACGACCAACAAAACCCAAACGCCCTAACCAAAGCGGCACAGATCCATGCATCCTCAGGCGACATCGCTGGAGCCATGAACCATTACCAACAAGCTTTAGATCTGAACCCCAACAATGTTGCAGCCTTAAATGGCATGGCGGTTAAACAACGTGGTCAATTCAAACATGAATTGGCCGAAAGAATGAATCATTTACTCAATCAAAAAACTTTAAAAGAAGGCCCTCAATCTCTGTTACACAATGGCTTGGCTTATTACTTTCATGGGAACAAAGCATGGGAACAAGCTGCTTACCACATGTCCGAAGCCAACCGCCTACAATGGCAGGCTTTAAGTCAACGAAACTGGGATTATGACCGCGCTAAACACAAGAAGTATTTTGAACAAATCAAAACAACATTCAACCAAGATTACTTCCAAAACCTAAACACCAATAACAACGATTCTGAAATGCCTGTTTTTATTGTCGCCATGCCAAGATCAGGCACTACTTTAACCGAACAAATTTTAGCCAGACACCCCAATGTTTTAGGTATAGGAGAACGTAATTTTGCCAATCAGTTTTTAACTCAATTATCAACTGGAAATAAAGACAGTCAATCTGCCCTGTCACAGCTTCCAAACGCTGCAGCATCAGCTTTGAAAAAACTGGCCAGCCTATACCTATTAAAACTAAATACATTAAAGTCAGAAGAAAATAAATCTCAAATCACCCATGTGGTGGATAAAATGCCAGATAATTACAGCAACATAGGTTGGATTTTAACGCTGTTTCCCAAAGCCAAGATCATACACTGTCGTCGAGACCCCAGAGATGTAGCCTTATCCTGCTGGATGACACAATTCGGAAAAATACAATGGGCCAGTCGCATGGATGATTTAATTGACCGCATTCACCAGTACCAAGAAATGATGTCGCATTGGCGCAAAGTCATTCCTGATCGCTTCATAGAAATTAATTACGAAGATTTAGTGACTGATCAAGAACATGTCTCAAAACATATGATCAATTATTTAGGCTTAAACTGGGATGAAGCTTGTCTTAAGTTTTATGAGTCCGATCGCATAGTCAGAACTGCCAGCATCACTCAAGTTAGAGAACCCATTTACACCAAATCTGTTAACAAATGGCAAAAGTATGCGCCATACATACCAGAGTTGAATGACATTAAATTGCCTCATTCCCAATAAATCTTTAGTTTCACTGACTCTTGGTTTTCAGTACTTTCCGCAAGCCTTTTAGTGCCTTGTTGATTCAATGGCAACTCGAGTTCTATCGGTGAACAACTCACCAAAACAAAGCTTAAGCAAACCATATGAATGGCAGCTAAAATGCATGAATTGATTGAAGAAATAGTGTTGTTATTCATTAATAATTTATCACCCCCACGCACATAAGGAATTAGTTATAGACCACCCACAAGTCATTGACTATAGACAACTCGCATCCCTTTTTAAAGCTTTATTTGAAGCCTAGACAACCATTTAAACCTCACGCCAAAGGATTATCTTTATACCAACTCAAAGCCCCAGTCCTTGCGGCTTTATAATCAATGGCTGGCTCTGGATACGAACAACGTTGACGTGTTTCAGCAGCAGGGTCATGAATTTCTTTGCCCTCTAGTTCATTTAACTCGGGTACATATTTCTTGATGTAAATACCCTCATGATCAAATTTTTTAGATTGGGTGGTTGGATTAAAAATCCGAAAATAAGGTGCCGCATCACAACCTGTGGCTGATGACCACTGCCAGCCGCCATTGTTAGAAGCCAAGTCACCATCTAAAAGATGTGCCATAAAATGCGCCTCACCTAAACGCCAGTCAATCAAACACAGCTTACTTAAAAATGAAGCAACAATCATCCTCACACGATTGTGCATCCAGCCTTCTTGCAATAACTGGCGCATACCTGCATCTACAATAGGAAAACCTGTTTGTCCCTCTTGCCATTTCTTAAATAACTCAGGGTTATGGTGCCAATGATCAACTGCTTGTGGTTTAAAGGTTTGGTGTTTTGCTAATCTGGGGTATTCGGACATCAAATCGTTGTAGAAATCTCGCCAAATCAGCTCTGCTACCCAAGTAGAATGGAAAGCACTTTCACCATCTGCTTTTAACATATAAGCCAAACATTGATTGGCACTGATCACGCCAATGGCTAAATACGGCGATACAGAACTGGTTCCAGCTATGGCTGGAAAATCACGTTCTTGGTGATAATCATTATGCTGGACAAATGCCTTTAGCCTCGCAGCAGCTGCCACTTCACCAATCGGCCACATGTCGATCAGGTCTGCAGGAAAGTTATCATTGTTAAATTGATGATCAATTAACTTTGAATTACTGTCATCTGAATTTTTATGCACCACTCCTCTAGGTATTGGCAAGGGTAAAGCATAATTAGCTTTCATGATTTCAATGAATTTATTCTTATAAGGTGTGAATACATGATACATACTCCCATCACCCTTTTTGACTGAACCTGGAGGTAACAAGTAATTACTGTGATAAGCATTCACTTTGATCCCTAAAGATTGTAATGCTGTTGTTACTTGTTGATCTCTTTGTAGTTCATTAAACCAATAACTTCTATTCCAAAATATCGATTTAAATGATTCTGTTTCGACCAATTGAGTCAAATATGCTGCCACATCATCAAACCAAGGTAAGGTCTTGACAATCGATCGCACGCCAAGTTTTTTTAAACGTTCGACTAAATCAAGCACATGGGCTTTGAAAAATTCAAGCTTGGCTGGCCCTTCTCCGTGGTGTTCATGCTGACTGGGGTGAATAATGAACAAAGCCACAGTTTTTTTACCTTCTTGCATAGCGTAATTCAAGGCTGGATTATCAGCCAAGCGTAAATCATTTCTGAACCAAATTAAATTCAACATCAACTCCTTAAATATGTCTTTGAACCAAACCGAAATATCTTGAAAAAATCAATTCAGATACTATATCAATAGGCCATCAAAATTAAGTGAATACCATGGAAAACCAGTCTCCTTCTTTTATTAAAAAGTTCTTTAAACTGGAGTCTTCCGCAGGGATATTACTGTTTATATCAGCAGTACTGGCAATGATCATTGCTAACTCACCCTTATCTCAATATTATAACTTATTACTAGACACGCCAGTAGCTGTCCAGATCGGCGCTTTAATCATCAATAAACCACTGTTACTGTGGATCAATGATGGATTAATGGCCGTATTTTTCTTTTTAGTTGGTCTAGAACTTAAACGTGAATTAATTGAAGGAGAACTCTCTGACAAAAGGAATATAGTACTACCTGGTGTGGGCGCCATTGGAGGCATGCTATTCCCAGCTTTGGTGTTTTTCTGGTTCAATAAGGATGACCCGATGGCTTTACAAGGCTGGGCCATTCCCGCGGCCACTGACATTGCTTTTGCTCTGGGGGTACTCAAAGTACTCGGCCCTCGTGTTCCAACCAGCTTAAAAGTATTTCTGACTTCCTTAGCCATATTTGACGACATTGGGGCGATTCTGGTGATTGCATTTTTCTACACCTCTCAAATTTCACTCATTTCTTTGATTGTGGTGGGTCTGTGTATTCCTTTGTTGTGGCTAATCAATAAAAAAGGCATAGAAGCCACCAGCACTTACATCACCATTGGTGTAATTATGTGGGTAGCTATGCTTAAATCTGGTGTTCATGCCACCTTAACTGGTGTGATCTTGGCCATGTTTATTCCGATTAAATCTAAAGTCAAACCAGACTATTCCCCATTAAAAGATTTAGAACATAATTTACACTCCGCTGTGGCCTACATCATCTTACCCATATTTGCATTTGCCAATGCAGGTATCAATTTAAGTGGTGTTGGCTTAGAACAGTTGATGCACCCAGTTCCACTAGGCATTGCCTTGGGCTTGATTGTAGGGAAACAAGTGGGCATTTTCAGTTTGTGTTGGTTGGCCATTAAACTTAAGTGGGCGGCCATGCCAGAAAACAGCAACTGGGTATCTATCTACGGCATTTCAGCTCTGTGTGGCATCGGTTTCACCATGAGCTTATTTATTGGCTCTTTAGCCTATGAGGAAACTCAATTTAATATGGTATTCGATGAACGTTTAGGCATCATTGTTGGCTCATTGGTTTCAGCTCTGATTGGTTATTTTGTATTAAAAACTCAATATGGAAAAAAACGTTAACATCAACTTTTTTAAAACCATTGTGTAATGAAGCTCAGTTAGATGGACAGCTTCGAATGTCATCACATTTAGGATAACCAAAACCAGATCAAAATAGCTTTGTATTTACTCAATCAAATACATACAAACCATTCACCACTTCAACATTGGGTGGACGGTTTTGCATTTCAAAATAGTCATAGCCAGTTTTAAGGTTTTGCCAAAAACCATACCAACGGTGGCCTTCTTGCGCACTTAAGTTTTCATCTGTCATGCGAAAAGGAAAGGCATGCACCCTGACAAAGGGTTGGCCTCCTTCAAAAGCTGCCACCATCAAAGTATAAATTTCTTCTATCAATGGGTCTGTCATGGCATAACACCCGACAGAAACACAATTACCATGCACCATCAAAGCGCTGCCTGTTCTGCCTTTTGTGCGATCGTATTTATTGGGGTAACCCAAGTTAAATGACAAGTGAAACTGACTCCAGGGATTAAGTTGATTAGGTTTTACAAAATAAAACCCTTCCGGACTTTGCTGGTCTCCAGTGGCTAACTTGGGACCAGGCTGACCTGAAAATGTACAAATAGGATAAGTCTTAAACAATTGAAACCCTTGATCATTTTCAACCCACAACTCCAATTCATTGCTGGCTTTAAAGATTCGGATAAAAACTGCTGAACCCCATCTGAGTTGTTGGTTCTGAAAGCTGCTTTTAAGAGAGGTTTGATTCGCCTGAATGGCCCTCTCAGCTCTTTGGCTGGTTGGTATTTGCGATACAACAAGTGTGATCAAAGAAATAATTTTAAGTAACATGACTTTCTACCCAAATGTTTGTAATTAAGACCAGCTTATTGTACAGAGGTTCTCATTATTTTTATTTAGGCACTGAAATCAACCATCCAATTTTCCATGGTTGACCATGGATTGCCTGGCAGTCGACCTTTAATCATTTGGTCTATACTAGATAGTGTCTTTAAACCTAATTCAAGTTGTTTGGAACTGATTTGATTTAAAAAACGTTGAATCACAGCCTGACGATTTTGCCAAATGCCAAAGCGGCGGTAGTCTGCTGGACTGACATTGCGGTTTTTTGACCGAATGAATGACAACTCACACAACATTCTGGTTTCGCGCTCTAAAGCCCAGTGAATGATGACTGGCGACAAGTCATTTTTTTGTAGCGAACGCAAAATTCTGATGGCGCGAGCAGGTTGTTTTTCCAATAAAGCATCGGTCAGTCTGAAAACATCAAACCGCGCATTATCTGCCACTAAACCGGCCACCTCTTTACCCGTCACAAACTGATCTGCATACCGCATTTTCAATTTTTCAAGCTCTTGCGCAGCGGCCAGCAAGTTTCCTTCTAATCTTAAGCTGAGTAAACCTATGGCATCATTATCAACTTGTAAACCAATCGACTGACACCTTTGTCTGATCCATTGCGGTAATTCAGCTGCTTTAGGTTGATACACCCTTAAAAATGCGCCTTTTGCTGTGATGGTTTTGACCCATTTTGTTTTTTCATTCGCCGCATTCCATTCATCGCAACGAATGATCAACATGACATCTGTTGGCATATTTTCTATAAATGTTACGATACTGGCTGAACCTTTGGCACCAGGTTTACCTGTTGGCAAATGTAATTCTATGATCCTTTGTGAGGCGAATAAAGACATATTACCCGCACTGTTTTGTAACTCATGCCATTGAAATTTAGTATCTACCAAATGGCTTTCACGTTCTGAAAAACCTTTTGCTGCTGCAGCGGCTTTTATGGCATCACCTGCTTCTTGTAACTGAAGAGGCTCATCCCCAACCAATAAATAGACCGGCAATAAATTTTGTTTAAGATGTCCGGCTAATTGATTGCTGTAAAGTTTCATGCAGTCTTATTACAGTCAATTTGGCTTCGCATGACTGGATATGCTGCGAATGATCATTTGTGCCATGTCTTCATACATTTGTTCTCGAAGAATTCGCTCTTCAGTCTGAGTGCCGGTAATTTGGCCTATATCAAAAGCGTAATCTCTAGATAGATACAGGGTTTGTTCAGGTATTTCTGTCACGTCTAGAAAATGTACCGCAAAGATCAACTCATAATCAAGTCGATATTCTTGCACCCGATTATTGGTGCCAATGGATTGTATTTGCTTAGTTAGGCTGTCCTTCACGATCGAAATTTTTGCGGTGGCTTCACCCGCATCATCTACCAATTTAAGCCCTTGATTAGACAGTGCAATCGCTAGTGGCCTATATAAAGGTGCGCTGATGGCATGCTGAATATAAGTCTTTTCATAGGCCGCATCTAAATTCACAGCTGATTTCAAATGATAACCACAGGCAGAAAGCCACAAAAAAACTAAACATATGAGCAATGACTGTTTTCTCATGAAGCCACCACATTAACCAAACGTTTAGGCACTACAATGACTTTTCTGATGGTTTTTCCGGCGATGAACTTTTGTACGTTCTCCTCAGCCAAAGCCATGGCTTCTATACTGTCTTTATCCGCATCTGCGGATACAGCCAACTTCGCTCGAAGTTTACCATTTACCTGCACCACCATCTCAATTTCATCTTGAACCAATGCAGACGGATCAACCTCTGGCCATGTGACATCACACAACAAAACCTTTCTTCCCATGGCTTCCCACAATGCTTGTGACATGTGAGGTGCAAATGGGCTGATCATCTTCACCAGTGCTGACCAACCCTCATGTCGAATCGCCAGACCATTATCGGTATCGTCATTAAATTTTGTTAATGCATTGGTTAATTCCATCATTGCAGCTATGGCTGTGTTAAAAGTCTGACGTTTGCCAATGTCATCAGTCACTTTTTCAATGGTTTGATGAATTTTCAAGCGCGCGACTTGTTGTTCCTTGCTCAAACTACCAGATATATCATATGTTTTTCCAGCAGTCGATTCATTGAAGGTAGAAACTTGAAACCACAATCGGTTCAAATACCTGGCTGCACCTTCAACACCTTCATCTGACCATTCTAAGGACTGTTCAGGAGGCGCTGCAAACATAGAAAATAAACGCACAGTGTCTGCCCCGTATTTTTCAATTAAATCTTGGGGGTCAACCGTATTGCCTTTCGATTTTGACATTTTCGCGCCATCTTTCAACACCATGCCTTGAGTCAATAAATTGACAAAAGGTTCATCTGACTTGACCAAACCTTGATCGCGCAAGACTTTGTGGTAAAAACGTGCATACAACAAATGTAAAATCGCATGCTCAATTCCACCAATGTATTGATCAACCGGTAACCAATGGTCAGCCTCCTCACTCAACATCCCCCCTGCGTATTGTGGACAGGTGTATCTGGCATAATACCAAGATGACTCCATGAATGTATCGAAGGTATCTGTTTCACGTTTGGCTGGACCTGAGCATTTTGGACATGAAGTGTCATAGAATGCTGGCATTTTTTTGATTGGCGATCCACCCGTTTCATCAAAAACGACATTTTCCGGTAATTCAACAGGCAACTGCTCTTCAGGCACCGCCACAGCACCACAATCATCGCAATATATAATCGGAATTGGACAGCCCCAATAACGTTGTCTGGATACACCCCAGTCTCTTAAACGATAATTAATTTGTAGGCGACCCGTACCAGCTGCCTCAAATGCTGTATTCATGGCTTCAAAAGCTTGATCAAAATCCATGCCATTGTATTCTTCTGAGTTGATCAAAGCCCCTTTCTCAGTGATGGCAGCTTCATTCAAGTCGCCTGCGGCATCAATCACTTGAGTAATCGGTAAACCATATTTCTGCGCAAACTCATAATCACGTTGGTCATGACCTGGTACTGCCATCACCGCACCGGTTCCATAAGTCATTAACACAAAGTTAGCCACCCACACTGGCACCCGCTCGCCAGTTAAAGGGTGCATGGCATCAAAACCGGTATACATGCCTTTCTTTTCCATGGTAGCCATGGCCGCTTCATTACTTTGTTCTTTGCCACATTGTTTAAGGAAAGCGGTCAAATCATCATTATCAGCAGCCGCTTTTAAGGCCAATGGGTGCTCAGGGGCCACTGCCATATAAGATACGCCATATAGCGTATCCGGCCTGGTAGTGTAAATACTGACCTCACCAAAACCGTCTACCTGGAAATCCAACTCTAAACCTTTAGATTTACCAATCCAGTTCCGCTGCATGGTTTTCACCGAATCCGGCCAGCCAGGCATGTTATCAAGCGACTCCAGTAATTCATCCGCGTAATCAGTAATTTTCAAGAACCACTGTGGAATGGTTTTGCGAATAACTTCCGCACCAGATCGCCAGCCTTTTCCATCTATGACTTGTTCATTGGCCAGTACAGTTTGATCCACAGGGTCCCAATTGACCACAGCATCTTTTCTATAAACCAAGCCTTGTTCAAATAATTTGACAAACATCCACTGTTCCCAGCGGTAATAGTCAGGTTTGCAAGTGGCCAGTTCACGTGACCAATCAAAAGCAAAACCCAATCGTTTGAACTGAGCCGTCATTTCTTCCATGTTGGCGTAAGTCCATTCTGCGGGTTCTTTTTTGTGCTTAATGGCAGCATTTTCGGCCGGCAAACCAAAAGCATCGTAACCAATAGGCTGTAAAACATTCTTTCCTTGCATCTTTTGGTATCGGGCAATGACTTCACTCAATGTGTAATTTCTGACATGACCCATATGTAATTTACCACTTGGGTAAGGAAACATGCTGAGACAATAATATTTTTCTTTGCTGGCGTCAGCCTTGACTTCGAACGATTTATTATCTGCCCATAGCTTTTGTGCATGGCGTTCTACTTGTTGCGGATTATATTCAGTCATTGATTTTTCAACAGATGATTCTGTATTTTCTGATGCATGATTAAAGCGGAAATTATAAGGTTTCAAGACCAAACGGTAAAGCGGTGTTTATCTTGATGTGAAGTTTAAGCTCCCTTTCAATCACCAAGTCCTGAGGCGCATACCCAGTTCTGTACTATAGCCCATCGATTTTGAAGCCAACAATCCAGCTTGGTCAATCACATAGTACGTTGGAAAACCAACAATTTGATAGTCTTGTGATTGTTGTTCACCACCGAGTAGAACAGGTACTTCAAGTGCCAAGTCTTTGACAAACTGCTCAACTTCAGACTTGCTTTTATAAGACAAAGCCACCATCAATATCATTAATTCACTTTCATCCCTGTCTGCTCTGAGGTTATTGAGGTTATCGGCTGAGTAACGACAAATCGAACACCATGGCGCAAAGAAGTAAACCAAAACTTCTCGGTCTTTGTATTGACTCAGTTGATGAACACGACCATCTAAAGCACTTAAGGTAAAGTCTGGAGCTGCTTGTCCAGCTGCTGCTAAACTGCCTCGATTTTGCCACCATGAAATAACCATCAAAAAAACAATGATAAACGCAGCGTCCATTAACATGGCGTGGTATTTATTCTTACGCCATTTTTTAATTGTTTTCATTGCCATAATTTAACTCTTACAAATCGAAAGATCATACTGAAGACCAGATTGCTTGAACATTCAGTCATTTTTTAACGTCTTTGTTTTAACAGACAAGGTGCATTGCTTGATCTGTTTTTCACAGCAAAGAATATATGATGTCTTTTTACCTTTATCCAACTCATGAAAAAAGTAATCGGTCTCATTACAATTATAATCATATCAGTTTTCGCTTTTCAGTCTTGTCGGCAAGGCCCACCCATCAGGATGGCAGAAAGCGTGAATTTAGACCTGTTCATGGGGGATTGGTATGTGGTCGCTAATATACCCACTTTTATCGAAAAAGGTGCACACAATGCCGTTGAATCATACCAATTAAAAGCTCCTAATGTGGTTACCACTACTTTTTCATTCAATAAAGACAATTTCACCGGTACCAAAAAAGAATATAAGCCAACAGGCTTTGTGACTGACAACCCATCCAATGCTGAATGGAAAATGCAGTTCTTATGGCCATTTAAATCTGAGTACATCATTGTCTATGTAGATCCTGCCTATGAATACACCATCATAGGGAGAACCAAAAGAGATTATCTGTGGATCATGTCCAGAAAATCTCAGATCTCCCCCAGAGAATTAGAACAATTGATCCAAATTGCTGTTGATGAAGGGTATGACAGAAGCTTGATACAGCTGATTCCACATGGGTAAATGACCCTTTAAAACCTAAACACATGACAAGCTTTGTCATATGCGCTCGCGATTGAACATCTGGCGTCTTAAAGCCAATGATCATGTGTCACAAGTTGTAAACAAAAGCCCGGTTTTGACTCAGATACACGTCAAAAGCTTTACAGATTATTTTTTTGTGATATAAATCACATATTATTTAAATAAAGTGTGTAGAAAAATTATGTTTAGATCAAAACTAATGACTTTAGTGGTCATGATATCGGTGTTGCTGGTTTCTTTTACTGAAACTGCAAATGCAGCAGGCCAAAATATCACCATATGTAGCATAGATACCAATGGCAGAGGCTCAGACAGAACCCTCAATGGAACAGGTGGTGTTGATTTAAGAGCCAAACTCTTAAACGCCTCCAACTTCAGCCCCGCCATGGGCATAGAACCCATATCATTTTCTATAGTGGATGGTTTTGCTAACCAAGGCTCGATTACGGTGGCAAGCTTAATATCTAACGGCTGTGAAGTATTCTTCAAAGGCTTTGTCCCTGATGGTGATATTTCACAAGCAGAAAGAACAGCCATGCAGGATTGGGTAGAAGATGAAGGTGGTACGTTATTGTCATTTGCTGAAACCAGTCAAGCCAATGCTTTTGCTTTTAAATTTGGGCATGGCACATCCGTATCAACTGCAACCAGTTGGACGGCCAATGCTGCCGGATTGGTACACCCTATTTTCAATGGACCTTTCGGCACTGCATCAGTACTGAACACTGCCAATCAGAAAACTTTTTACAACAACTCAACTGGCGCAACAATACTTGCCACTGATACTGATGACACCAGTGAACCAACAGTCTTAGATCGTGTTGCAGATAATGGCCATGCGGTTTTTCTTGGTGATGTGGATGTGATTACTACCAACATTTCATCCGGCGATGGTAACAATACAGACCAAGATCATTTTACATTGAATTTATTTGCTTATGTGGCATTGACTTATAACCAAAACAACTTCACACCTGCAGCACCCAGTATTACTTCACCTACAGATGGATCAAACAGTAATGATGCCACACCAACAGTCTCTGGTACAGCAGATCCAGGTGCCACAATTACAGTTACCGGCCCAAATGGAGAAACTTGTACCACAGTTGCAGATGCAGTCACAGGTGCTTGGTCATGCGAATTGTCACCCGCTTTAGCTGATGGAGAAAACACCCTCACAGCCACAGCTACCTTTGCTGGTAACACCTCATCAGCAGACAGTGTTGATGTCACCATAGACACCACTTCACCAACAGCACCTACCATTGATCCCATTAACGAAAACACCAATCCAGTTACAGGTACAGCTGAACCAGGAGCCACCATTAACTTATCTGGTGTGGTTTGTGATAACGCACCTGTCATGGCTGATGCAGCTGGTAACTGGTCTTGTGACGTCACCAGTTCAGCACCTTTAACACCAGGTGATGTGATTGAAGCCACAGCCACTGATGATGCGGGTAATGAATCGTTACCCGCCAGTGCCATTGTTGGTAACTCAGCCACTGAATCGGTCAGCCCTACTGTGAATCCAGTTGCAGCTGGCGCCACAGAAATTAACGGCACTGCCGAACCTGGTTCGACCATTGACTTGGCTGGCATAACCTGTAGTAATGCACCAGTGGTTGCTGATGCCAGCGGCCAATGGGTTTGTGAGTCTCCTAATCCAGTACCGGCAACCGGGGACGTGATCAGTGTAACAGCCACACAAGATGGTCTACTGCCTAGCCCACCGACCACCACCACTGTTTTTGATCCCAATGTAACTGCACCTCCAGCACCCCAGGTTGATCCAACTAACGGCGATGAAGTCACTGGCACAACCATTCCCAATGGCGAAGTAACTATTCTAGATGACATGGGCAATGTTCTTTGTACGACCACTGCAGATGCTGCAGGTAACTTCACTTGTTCACCACTTGATCCAGCACCTGAAGATGGTGATGTATTGAATGTAGTGGTTGCTGATGACAATGGCAACTCATCCTTACCAACTCAAGTAACTGTCGATGCCACGGCACCAACAGCACCTACCATTGATCCCATTAACGAAAACACCAATCCAGTTACAGGTACAGCTGAACCAGGAGCCACCATTAACTTATCTGGTGTGGTTTGTGATAACGCACCTGTCATGGCTGATGCAGCTGGTAACTGGTCTTGTGACGTCACCAGTTCAGCACCTTTAACACCAGGTGATGTGATTGAAGCCACAGCCACTGATGATGCGGGTAATGAATCGTTACCCGCCAGTGCCATTGTTGGTAACTCAGCCACTGAATCGGTCAGCCCTACTGTGAATCCAGTTGCAGCTGGCGCCACAGAAATTAACGGCACTGCCGAACCTGGTTCGACCATTGACTTGGCTGGCATAACCTGTAGTAATGCACCAGTGGTTGCTGATGCCAGCGGCCAATGGGTTTGTGAGTCTCCTAATCCAGTACCGGCAACCGGGGACGTGATCAGTGTAACAGCCACACAAGATGGTCTACTGCCTAGCCCACCGACCACCACCACTGTTTTTGATCCCAATGTAACTGCACCTCCAGCACCCCAGGTTGATCCAACTAACGGCGATGAAGTCACTGGCACAACCATTCCCAATGGCGAAGTAACTATTCTAGATGACATGGGCAATGTTCTTTGTACGACCACTGCAGATGCTGCAGGTAACTTCACTTGTTCACCACTTGATCCAGCACCTGAAGATGGTGATGTATTGAATGTAGTGGTTGCTGATGACAATGGCAACTCATCCTTACCAACTCAAGTAACTGTAGATGCAGCTGCACCAGATGCGCCAATGATCAATGACCCAAGTTCTGGCTTAACGGTCTCAGGAACTGGTGAACCTGGTGCTACTGTAACCGTAACCACACCTTCTGGTGCGACTTGTACTGCTGAAGTTCAAGACGATGGTTCATGGTCTTGTGATTTATCACCTGAGCCAGTTGATGGAGAAACCGCATCAGCTATCCAAGAAGACCTTGCAGGAAATGAATCTATGCCTGCAACAGCAACAGTTGCTTATGCACCTGATCTCAGCAGTTTTATCACCAACTGCGTTGCAGGTGTACGCCCAGATGAAGACATGCTCTATGAAATCAACATCATGAACGCAGGCAATATCGATATCGCTGGTGCAGCAGTGACTACACTATTCAGCGACCGCATGAGTGAGCCCAGCTGGGTTTGCCAAGCTACTGGTGGTGCCATTTGTGATAACACAACTGGTAACGGAGACTTGAATGAATTGGTTGATTTACCTGCTGGCTCATCATTGGCTTATCTGATTGAGAGCCAAGTAACAGGTGTATTGTTTGAGTTTATTGATGTTGAAACAACGGTTACCATGCCAGCTGGAACCACAGATACAAACATCAGTAACAACACCACTTTTGACAGTGACTTGATTTATCAGTTTATCTTTAAAGATGGTTTTGAGTGTGCTCTGCCTGGCACCATTGAAACAACCAACGCACTGCATGATGCATTGATGAATTAAGTTTAAAAGTAATCATAAATTAAAGCTCAGAATTGTTTAACATTCTGAGCTTTTTGCATTTTGAAACCTTAATTTATTAACCAGTTCAGTAAAAATAGTGACAATAATTGTCGGTTTTATTTTCACAACACATGCAAGCAGTTGTTCAATGCTAAAGAAGTTGAAATATTTCTCAATTTCCATAAAAAAATAGAACCATATACACGTTAATTTATTAATTTAATGTTTTTGTGATATAACTCACAAAATTAAATTTATAAATTGTGTGTGCTTTATGAAATTTTTAAAAACTTCCGTGTATTGCATCTGTTTGTCAATGTTTTCACTTGCTAATGCCCAAATTGAACGAGACTTCGAAGAAAGAGCCAGCTTTAATACCAATGGCAATATTACTTTGATAGGCAACACATTAATGACTTGCGAAAGTTCAAGCAATTGTACGGACACACAAAACGGGATCATCAATACCAATAACAATAGCTTTAACATGGTGAATGTTAATATTGATACCGCAGCAGCTTTGAATAACTCTTCCAGCGCAGATTTAACTATGCCAGTTGGCTCTACTGTCCTGTTTGCCGGTCTCTATTGGGGGGCCAGGGCTGATGAAAACGACACCAATCGAGCGAGCATTAAAATTAAAGCGCCCGGTCAGACTACCTATACCCAGGTATCAGCTGATAACATTGACACCATACCTGATGTTAACAATGCAGCCACAAGACCTTATCAAGCGGTGGCAGATGTAACAGACATTGTGTTGGCATCAGGTAATGGCACTTACTTCGTCGGTGATATAGTCGCTGTAACAGGCCAATCAAATGGCGGATTTTATGGTGGGTGGTCACTTGCAATCATCTTCCAAGACAACGCCCAACCATTCAGAAGACTGATGTTATTTGATGGTGCAGCCAACGTAGCCAACACCAATACGGTTAGCGTTGATGTAACTGGATTACTCACTCCAGTCAGTGGCAGTTTTGAGACTTTTGTCGGCGCGTTGAGTTGGGAAGGTGATGCTGGAATTAATGGTGATGCACTCACTTTCGAAGGTGATGTTATCGACCAAAACATCAATTCTGCCAACAACTTTTGGAACGGCAGTATAAGCAACCTTGATACTCATGTAACCAATAAAAATCCAAACTATGTGAATCAACTCACCATGGACATAGATATGATAGATGTCTCCAGTTCATTGTCCAACAATGCCACAACTGCGAACATTGAATTTTCCACTGGTGGTGATGGATACTATCCTCATTACCTGGCTTTTGTAACAGAGCTATTTTTACCAGACTTTGATTCAAACATGTCTAAAACTGCTGAAGACTTGAATGGCGGAGTCATTGGTTTGGGTGATGAAATTGAATATACCATTAGCTTTGATAACAGCGGCAAAGATGGCGCTACCAATACCGTATTGACTGATCCAATTCCTGCCAACACCACTTATGTGGCTGATTCACTAGAAGTTGTGAATGCTTCAATTGGTCCCATTGGTGTTCAAACTGATGATATAGATGGTGATATTGCTGAGTATGACGCGGCCAACAATCAAGTGGTATTCAGATTAGGTGATGGCGCTGACCAAAACAATGGCGGTACTTTTCTCGAAAATCAAGGAGCCACCATTAAATTCAAAGTCATCATTAACGATGACGCCCCTGTTGGCGATATTGTCAATACTGCCACAATTAACTCAAATTCATTTATCTTTCCCAGTGATACATTTACCGCAAGTGCTGATGCCACAATCACTTTGGGCGACATCACCCCGCCCAACCCACCGATCATTATTTCGCCAACTGAAGGTGAAAATTTAAACAACAACCTACCCGTGGTGAGCGGCACTGCTGAACCCAATTCATTCATAACTGTGACAGGCCCCAATGGTGAAACATGTACCACACAAGCCAACAGTGCTGGTGGTTGGTCTTGTCAACTGTCACCAGCTTTAATCGATGGCAGTAACACATTATCAGTTACCGCAAGAGACACCGCTGGCAACACATCGAACCCAGCTACAGTCAATGTCAACATTGACACCTTAGCGCCAGCTGCACCAGTTTGCTCGGTAACACCTGATCCGGCCAATGATGGCACGATGGTCACCGCCACTTGTACCGGTGTTGAAACCGGCGCAACTGTAACCGTTCCAGGGTATGTCTGTACTGCTGAAAAAGATAATGTCGTCACCTGTACGGCTACAGTAGGTGTTGATGGTGTTGATGGCGATGAAACCGCTACCATTGAAGATGCCGCTGGCAATACAGCTAATGCACCAGTTGAATTTGAACTGGATAATGATGTGCCAGCCATGCCAATGATCAATGACCCAAGTTCTGGCTTAACGGTCTCAGGAACTGGTGAACCTGGTGCTACTGTAACCGTAACCACACCTTCTGGTGCGACTTGTACTGCTGAAGTTCAAGACGATGGTTCATGGTCTTGTGATTTATCACCTGAGCCAGTTGATGGAGAAACCGCATCAGCTATCCAAGAAGACCTTGCAGGAAATGAATCTATGCCTGCAACAGCAACAGTTGCTTATGCACCTGATCTCAGCAGTTTTATCACCAACTGCGTTGCAGGTGTACGCCCAGATGAAGACATGCTCTATGAAATCAACATCATGAACGCAGGCAATATCGATATCGCTGGTGCAGCAGTGACTACACTATTCAGCGACCGCATGAGTGAGCCCAGCTGGGTTTGCCAAGCTACTGGTGGTGCCATTTGTGATAACACAACTGGTAACGGAGACTTGAATGAATTGGTTGATTTACCTGCTGGCTCATCATTGGCTTATCTGATTGAGAGCCAAGTAACAGGTGTATTGTTTGAGTTTATTGATGTTGAAACAACGGTTACCATGCCAGCTGGAACCACAGATACAAACATCAGTAACAACACCACTTTTGACAGTGACTTGATTTATCAGTTTATCTTTAAAGATGGTTTTGAGTGTGCTCTGCCTGGCACCATTGAAACAACCAACCTATTGTTGGGTTCGATGCCAAACTAATTCGCGAAGTCACAAAACCAAAGCTCAAATAACAGCTGTTATTTGGGCTTTTTTTATCAGTAAATATTTTCAGTTTTACTTAATTAACTGGCTAAATATCTTTTTGGCATTATCTAAATCACCAGCTTGATCATCAGCAATCAAAGGCGAGATAAAAACACTGATTCCAGCATCAAGCACATTTAAACCACCACCGCCCACAATGTTCCAAAACGCGGCATCTCCGACACCATCAATGGTTTGATTTTGATTGTTTTTGATCAATAACTTGGTCATCATTTCACTGGCTGCATCACCGGCCAGTTCTTTTTGTTCTGCTGTTAAACGTTTGGCGGCTGCTTGATTGGCTTGTTCTATCTGCTGATCTAATTGGGCTTGAGACAATTGAACTGGCACAAAATTACTGACAGTTTTTGTGGTTTCTTTCAAAGTGACACTTAACTCATAATCAATCATACGATCACGCGCAGTTACCTTAACTCGATCACTCGACATCATTGCTTTCATTAGAGCGGCTTCTTTCGCCTCTTTATCAACTGGCTCCCAAGTGTATCTACAGGTGTAGCTTTGCCTAAAAGCTGAAGCCAATGTTTTGACTTCACCGGTGATGTTGAACATGGTTTTTAGTTCATCTATTGATAATACCTCACAAACCTTCTCTTCACTCAACAAAGCTTGTAGGTTGGATGAAACCACAACATCAGAACCGCCTTCATTATTCATTGTTTGCGACCCGGTCTCGCTGCTATCACCACCACAACCTGGTAACACAAAAAAGCTACTTAAAACCCACACCACGTTCATTATTTTTGTCATATTAAATACTCGTATAAAAAATCAATTAAATGAATTCAAACATCCCCGCTGAAATCACATCAACAGATTGTCATCACCCTTCTTTTATTTATACGTTTAACCCAATCTAATGGTGCCATGAAATTAAATATTTCTAAAATGAAAAATCTGAACTATTGTTTGCCTTAAGTTAAAAAGCTTGCATGTGATTGTGTTATTGACAAAAAAGCCCAAACAACCATCGTTATTTGGGCTTAGTCATTACATTAATTGAGCACAAAAAATTAAGTATGTCTTTTTTATGCTCAATAAATACCGATTACCTCACACGAGAATTCCCCAAAGGGTAATTAGTGCCATAATCTGGCACAAATACTTCTATTAAGTTATTTTGTGGATCAGCTGAAGAGCTGGGCAAGATACTAAAACGAAAACCATTGTTATCTGTATTAGGTATCCACAGACCAAAATCATCTAATCCATCGCCATCATAATCGCCAGTAATAGGGTCTGCCGTTCCATCTCCGTCACCAAAAATTATACCCCGAAAAACAGCAGACAAATCTTCTTCTCTGGCTTGAAAATTAAAGGCTGAGGGAGCAGGGAATACGGTCGATATACCTGAGCTGTTGGGAGCCAAAAAGTTACCAGGCAACTGCCTTATACCACCAGTAAAAATAGTGCTTGAATCTAAAAGTACACTGCCATCTACACCACTGAAAACATCTACCAATCGACCTGTACCATTTACCGTTAGTACCGAAATATCGGCAATACCATCACCGTTGTGATCAAAGCCACCAGCTGTTCTGTGATCATCATCTGG
>CAZVZJ010000011.1:0-17130 GCA_964631055.1 uncultured Marinicella sp. | reverse complement strand
CAATACCATCACCGTTGTGATCAAAGCCACCAGCTGTTCTGTGATCATCATCTGGGCCCGCTGCACCAATTAAAATGCCTCTAGAAGTAAGAACTCCACTAGACAATGAGGAATCAACAATCACAGCTTGCGAAGTGCCAAAACCGTCATCATGAAAAACACCTGCAATATCATCCAGCCCATCACCATCATAATCACCAAACTGAGGATCAAAACCTTCAGATGTAGTCACATTCATCAACAAATCATCAGGTCGGCTGGATCTTCTGACCAAAAACCTAAGCACACCAACTTCTTGAGTGATACTGAAAACTATATCCTGAATACCATCACCATCAAAATCACCGCCACTGGTCATTTGTGGATTAAAACTTAATGATGTGGGTAACTCTTGTAAAAATGTTATTGGTCCGACTAGGCCGCTGCCATTATTCTGATGTATTTGCACGAATAAATCGTCATCATTCTCTAGACTAAAAGCATAATCACTGAAACCAGTGCCTGTGTAATCAAACTGCGCCTTACTGCATTCGCCCAATACATCAGATGCTTGTGGAAATCTGAATTCGGTCAACTGATCTTCGAACTGGAATGATGAGGAAAAAATCAAATCATCTGGCAACAACTGTTCATCAACCAATAAACCCACATTTAAAACTTGTCCTGTATCAAAACCCGCTTCATCTTTGATGTTCAGAGTCCATATACCATTGGCTTGCTGTGGCGTTAATCCACCAAAAGCCCCATTCAGGCGTGTGGTACAACCGCCAAAAAAGTTATCTGGGTTGCCTGAAGTACTGGTTCTATAGGTACCTGGAGGAATCACCTCAGAATCACTAATCAAACCTTCCTCAACCCATAAATCTGTCGTTGCTTGATCATTAAATGCGTAAGTACCATTTAGATCAGAGATTCCATCATTACCAAAAAACGAATCTGAATCTGGGTCTAAGCCCACCTTCGAGAAAACCACCAATCGAGCGATGCCATTAGGCGCGGTTAAGGTGGCAGTCAAATCACTCACATAAGTATGCTCCATTTCAATTTCCAAGGTCACTGATTCTATATTACCCACAAAATTAGTAGCCTCGATCAGTATATCCACACCAGCGGAGTCATTATCTGGAATGTCTACCGGAAATGTAGTCCCTGCCCCAGCTTTCATAACTACCTGTCGTGTCGAAGGTTTTTCTGTTGATTTATAGCCTGATTGCTTCATATCGTAACCATTTACCATAAAATCTGGTCGTATATCCTGTGCGGCTAAAGTCATGCTTGTGCACAAGCTTGTTATGATGGTGGCCAACATGCCACCGCGTTTTATCTTCTTCATATATGCTTCTCACTATTCAGTAAATTTCTAATCACAAGTGTTTAAACCAGCGATCTTTCCCACAGAAAAAGCCTCGATTCTTTTTCTGTTAATAACTAAAAGCGAAAACTATATACAAACCCCTCAAATTAATTTTATTTTTTTAATAAATCTTTATGTAATAAAAATAGTTAAGTTAAATCACCTTAAAAACAGTTGAGTAAAACGCAATAAAACAAGGCACTCCAGCTCGATAAAGTAAGGCATCTCAGCTTAATTCTTGTCATTCCCGCTCAACTCTTGTCATTTCCGCGCAGCTCTTGTCATTCCCGCGCAGGCGGGAATCTTGCTTAGTTACATTTCGACATTAATGTTTAGCTAGATATGTTGATATTGCATGATCATATAATTATAGAAACCATGATTTAGATATAGATTCCCGCCTGCGCGGGAATGACGGTGGTTAAAATTGAGAATGACGAAGGTTAAGTTTGAGAATGACGGTGGTAATGTTTTAATTGTAATGCCGTTTAATTTCAAAAGCGACCATGGAGGTTTTTTTAGAATTAAGATGGTTAATTCTGATAGAAACGGTGATAAATCATAAAATTTACGATAGTTAAAAGCTGAATTAATGTCTGTTAAAAGTAAGATTCACTTGAGCTAAATATTAGAATTACGATTTTTAACAAGTTGATTGAATAACCACTGATCAGCCCCCAAGCAACCACTCAACTAACAATACCCAAATGACCAAAATTCAAAGGTTCAATTCAATGGTGTTTTGTTTCTAACAATGTAGGTAAAAACACATCTTTTATAATGGCAAAAGGTAGTTTATCCTCTTCTGAGTTATAGGCACTGCCGGTAAATACTGCCACCATATTCAGTTCAGGACTGACAAAAATATACTGACCGCCATTGCCAGTGGCTGTTTTTATGTTGTATTGATTCCCACCCACATGAAAGGGGATATTCCACCAGAAAAAACCATAATCTAACTGAGCCAGTTTTACTTGTGCAGTGGTGGCTTGTTCTATCCACATTTTAGAAATAAGTTGCGTTCCTTGCCATTGTCCTCCTTGTAGAACCAACTGACCAAGCTTGGCCAAATCTCTAGTTGTCATATACAGACGTTTTCCTGAAGATAGAATGCTTTTCTTTTTTGAGGTATGGCCCCAGCTGTAATTACTGATACCCAATGGTTTAAATAGGTATTTTTTAGCGAAAGCATCAATGCCCATTCCACTGGCCTGTTCAATCACTTCTGCTACTAAAATTGCACCCATTGAACAATAATAGGCTACCGCACCAGGTTCATTTTTAACCGGCAAGTCCAAGGTATATTGAATCCAATCTTTTTTCTTGTAAACCTTATCTTCCTGGCCCTTAGATTTCTTATCCCAATCATTACATTCCAGCCCAGTACTCATAGTGAGCAAATGTTTAATGGTGATTTGTTGTTTGGCTGGGTGTTTGTTTTTTTTAACTTGATGTGACTTCAGGTATTTAAAAATCGGATCTTCAATAGAATCAATATAACCTTTGTCGATGGCTATTCCGACCAATAACGCACGAATACTTTTAGTGACTGATCGCAGGTCATGTTGTTGATCCATTTTAAAACTGCCAAAATAATGTTCAAAGACCAAATCACCGCCTATAATCAAAATGGTGCTGTCCATTCTATGTTTGCCAGTGGCCAACTGATTGATTAACTTTTCAATCAAACTGACATCAACAGAGTCAGAAATCAAATTTTTCGTTGGCCAGCCGTCAGATTGTTCTTGGGGCTGTTGGTAAGTGTAAGACTTCTGAGCATAGCTAACAAAACTGGCAACAAGCATAAAAACCGCAATGATTAACTTGAATCTCAATTGATGCATATCAGTCCGTCATATTTATATAAGGTACTTCACTGTATCAAACCAACCATAAACATTTCATTAATACAGGTGCAATCACCGCTCTACAGTATGCAAAGGAAACTGCCGTTTAGTATCTTAATTTAGGGTGTGCCCCTTGTGGGTACCCGTTTTGTAATTAAATAAGTATTGGACAGCCCTCAAAAATTGAAATTCACGCCCAGGTAAAAACCATCAGATTTTAAGTCACTGCTGAAACTGTTGCTGTTCCTTAAATCCACGTCCAAACTGCGATAACCTAAATCCGCCCCCAAACCGAACTTACTTTGATATTTCAAAGCCAAATCTATATCAGTGACTTGGTTACTGTCAAAACTCAAGGCCTCAACAGTCGCACCCACTGAAAAACCAGTAAAGGGTAGGTCAAATTGAGCACGTGCATAAACCATTGGAATCCAATCATCGAAATCAGATTCATCATCGATAATAACTTGTCCTTGATTTTCAAAATTAAAGCGACTGTAGCCATCAAAATATTTAGCACTCAACCCCAAGTCTAAATTAACCCAGTTATCTAAAACTTCATAGTACAACGTTAAATCTGTGTGCGATAAATCTATATCTCCATCAACCAACACCGATTGTCCACCCAAAAAACTGGGATCACTGAGTGGAATTAAACCTGAAGCCTGGAGGTTGTTTTGTTGTAATTTAAGATTGGGTAGAAACGGGACTGGATGCTCAAAGGTGACAAAGAAGTTCACATCATTATTATCATTAAAATCAATGTTTACGGATCCATCTGCTGCCACTGGTGATCGCACCTCGCCTTGGATATCATGGTTTAAATAATTAACACCCACTGAAAAACCCAATACATCTGCTTGGGCAGTGGTAAATAACAACGAAGCACTCAACAATCCTATCAGCTTAAACTTCATATTTATATTCCTAAGACATGATTAAAAGTTTTGCATTCTAACCTAATACAATGTCATAAGTGTGCAAGGTATTAATTTCAGGCAAAAAAACGCTGTTTGAATTAACGCTCAAACAGCGGTCTGATTAAATACCCATCGTATAACAGGTAAATTTAACTACTTATGTCAATGGCTTATTTACCCATGGCTTTCTTGATCATACCAACCACAGCCAATAAAACACCACCACCAGCTCCACCGGCAGCGACACTTGATAGAATACCGGTTAAATCCATTCCACCGCCGCCTCCCATGCCCAGCATGCCTAAAACCTGTCCCCCGATACCACCACCTAAAATTCCGATCACTGAATTCCATATCGTACCCAGTGAAAAATTTTTCATCAGCCCACCTGCAGCATTGCCCCCAACAGCACCACTCACTAAATTGACAATCATTGGTAATAATGATTCCATATATCCTCCTTCATTTATTATTTATTCATTTGTTTTTTTAAGATCATTAAAAAAACAGCTTTTAACGAAAATATTTAATTTTCGTTAATTATTCTACCACATTCTGATAAAGGGGTTTTGTTGAACAAATGAGGTGATATTGGGGATATGAGTTGGTTCTTTCAACAAAGACTCAAGAAAAAGATAGTTAAGGAAGCTCTGATAAATAGAACATGCCTCTGCTGGATTTAAAATACTCAGCTTCAAGGCATGACTTGATATTAATGGTTGTTCTCATTGATGAAAGTCAAAACGCCGAAGATGGGTGTTTTAAATCCAGCCCTGTGGGGCTGCCTTAAGGGCCCTACTGTTGGTTCAGCAATTCTCAATCTCATCGTTGAATGATTTTAAGATGGAATGACCAACTATGCAATCATTCGCCTTGATCTTGAAAACTGCTGAAAGCCAGAGGTATCTTGTATTTATCAGAGATTCCTTAAGTTAACATGTTGGTTTCATGTTGCTTATTTTTGTTTGTAGTTCTTATTGGTTTTAAATACTTTAACCCAAAACCAGATTTCTACCAAAAACGCAGCACCCAAAAGGATATAGGCTCCTGTGTGAATTCCTGCCGCATAAAGAGCCAAAGCCAAAATTCCCAATCCAATCAGCACCAATGATTTTTTACTCATGATCTGAATCCAAAACCTCAATTATAACTGTATGAATAGTCATTGATCAATTTGTCAGCACAACAGTCACCAATCATATCAATTAATAAAATTTACTCACATTGTCAGCATCTATTTTAGTTAAAATAAAACGTTTGGTTCTTATTTTATCCACATGAAAACAATATCTCTTCGCGGCGTCAGAACTCACAACCTAAAAAATATTGACATTGACTTGCCTCGTGATCAGTTCATCGTAATTACCGGACTATCAGGTTCAGGCAAATCATCCCTGGCTTTCGACACCATTTATGCTGAAGGACAGCGACGCTATGTGGAATCTTTATCAGCCTACGCACGACAATTTTTATCCATGATGGACAAACCTGATTTGGATCATATTGAAGGATTGTCGCCAGCCATTTCCATAGAACAAAAATCCACATCACACAACCCACGTTCTACTGTAGGCACCATCACAGAAATATATGATTACCTGCGTTTGTTGTATGCACGGATTGGTACGCCTCGCTGTCCAGACCACGGTATTTCCCTAGAAGCGCAAGAAGTGTCAGAAATGGTTGATAAAGTATTGGCTTTAGAAGCAGGTCGCAAACTGATGCTGCTGGCTCCTGTGGTACGTAACCGCAAAGGTGAACACTTGCTGTTACTCGAACAACTTCGAGGTAGTGGATTCGTTAGAGTCAGAATTGATGGTAAGGTTTATAACATTGATGATTTACCTCAACTTAACCCCAAGCAAAAGCATGACATTGAAGCGGTGGTTGACCGATTCAAAGTTAAACCGGGAATCACACAAAGGCTCGCAGAATCATTTGAAACAGCTTTGTCGCTTTCAGAAGGGTTGGCTAAAGTCGTTTCCTTTGATGAGGCTGATGATGAAGAACCAATTGACACCCTTTTCAGTTCATTGTTTTCATGTTCAGTCTGTAACTATTCATTGAGTGAATTAGAGCCACGTTTATTTTCTTTTAACTCGCCCAATGGTGCCTGCAGTGAATGTGATGGTTTAGGAATCAGCCAATTCTTCGACCCTGAACGTATTGTTATGAATAAAAAATTGTCAATGGCTGATGGCGCAGTTCGCGGTTGGGATAAACGCAATGGTTGGTATTTTCAATTACTACAAGCGGTGGCCAAAACTTATAAATTTGACGTCAACACCCCACTGGAAGATTTACCCAAAAAAATTCAAGATGTATTATTTTTCGGCAGTGGTGATAAAAACATAAAATTCACCTATTACAGTGACAAAGGCCAATACGAAAGAAATCACCCTTTTGAGGGCATTGCCAATAACATGAAACGCCGCTACCAAGAAACCGAGTCTTCGATGGTGCGCGAAGAACTGAACAAATACATCAGCAAGAAATCATGCCCTCAATGCAAAGGGCAAAGATTAAACCGCAGTGCAAGAAATGTATTTATCAATGATGTGCCATTACCTCACATCAATTCATTATCTATTGCCGGTGCGTTAGACCACTTTCAAAAAATTAAATTAACAGGACAAAAAGCTCAAATCGCTGAAAAAATCATCAAAGAAATTCGCGAACGTTTAAGCTTCTTAGTGAATGTTGGCTTGAATTATTTAACCGTAGACCGCAAAGCAGACTCACTCTCAGGTGGTGAAGCACAAAGGATACGTCTGGCTTCACAAATTGGTGCTGGCCTGGTTGGTGTCATGTATGTTTTAGATGAACCGTCCATTGGTTTACATCAAAGAGACAATGAAAAACTACTGAAAACTTTAGTCAACCTCAAAAATATGGGCAATACAGTCATCGTGGTTGAACATGATGAAGATGCCGTAAGAATGGCTGATTTTGTGGTTGATATTGGCCCCGGTGCTGGTGCACATGGCGGAGAAATTGTGGCTCAAGGCACACCCAAACAAATTTGTGACAACCCTGATTCGATCACTGGTAAATACCTCACAGGTACCTTGAAAATTGAAGTGCCGGAAAAAAGGCATCCAGTTGATAAGAACAAATTGTTTAAACTCAAAGGAGCATCAGGTAACAACTTGAAAAATGTCAGTATTGAAATCCCAGCCGGCTTATTGACTTGTATCACCGGCGTTTCAGGGTCGGGAAAATCTACTTTGATCAATGAGACTGTGTATAAAGTTTTAGCCAACCATTTGAATCGTGCCTCACATCAGGCGCAGCCCTATAAAAGTTTTGAAAACATTGAATTGTTTGACAAAGTGGTGGATATTGATCAAAAGCCCATTGGTCGAACCCCCAGATCGAATCCAGCCACCTACACCCAGCTTTTTGGCCCAATACGAGACTTATTTTCAAATACTCAAGAATCAAGAACTCGTGGCTATAAGCCCGGTCGATTCAGTTTCAATGTCAAAGGTGGCCGCTGTGAAGCATGCCAAGGCGATGGTTTAATTAAAGTAGAAATGCATTTTTTACCCGATGTTTATGTCACCTGCGATACCTGTAAAGGCAAGCGTTACAACCGCGAAACCTTAGACGTTCAATACAAAGGCAAAAACATTTATGAAGTGTTGAATATGACGGTCGAGGATGCCTTACCATTTTTTGCCGCCATTCCAACCATCGCAACTAAATTACAAACCTTGCTGGATGTGGGTTTAAGTTATATCACCTTGGGCCAAAACGCCACAACCTTATCAGGGGGCGAAGCCCAACGCGTAAAATTAGCCAAGGAGTTATCTAAACGCGATACGGGGCAAACCGTTTATATCTTGGATGAACCCACCACAGGATTACATTTTGCTGACATCAAGCAACTACTCAAAGTCCTGCACCGTTTACGTGACAACGGCAACACCATCATGGTCATCGAACATAATTTAGATGTGATTAAAACAGCTGATTGGATTATTGATCTAGGACCAGAAGGTGGAAACGGCGGTGGTCAAATTATTGCCAAAGGAACACCTGAACAATTGGTCAAGGTGAAACAAAGTCACACTGGTGCCTTCCTAAAACAAATGCTTTAGTGGTAAAAAAAATACATTATAATTAATATCATGCAACCATTAACTGAAGACTTTTTAGACCAATGTCCAGTTGAAAACGGCTTTCGTATGCGAGGCGTCGCAATGACACGCATTGAAGTTTTTGTGGATGCGGCTTTTGCATTTGCAGTAACCATGCTGGTGATTTCAATAGACGAAATACCCAGTAATATGACAGAACTGATAGCTGCCTCTAAATACATCCCAGCATTTATTTTGAGCGTAGCTCAAGTGGTATATATTTGGCATCATCACTCTACCTGGAGTCGCAAATTTGGCCTAGAAGACTCCCAAACAGTCATTTTGTCTGTCAGCCTATTGACTGCTGTTTTAGTTTATATTTACCCTTTAAAAATTTTATTTGAAGGTTTATTCACCTGGCTCAGTCAGGGGTACCTACCCAGTGGCTTTCAGTTCCAAAGTTATGATGAATTGCGATTTTTATTTTATTATTTGGCCATTGGGTTTTTAATCATTTGTTTAATTTTCATGGCTCTTTACCGACATGCTTTAAAACTAAAGCTCAATTTAAAACTTTCAGAATTTGAAATATTTAATGTCAGAACTTCAGTGATAATTAGATTTTCTATGATTATTGTCGCAACAATTGCTCTGATTACACCTGCATTATTACCTAGTCACTTAGTTCCTTTTTCTGGGTTTGTTTACATCTTGTTGTGGCCGAGTGTTTCACTGGTTCATAAAGCTCGTAACCGAAAATGGCAAAAGCTCAAGACTACTGACTGATTTTCTAGACAGGACTTTAGATACATGCATTTTAATGTAATAACTGTCATAATAATTAATATTCAATCGCTCAACTGCATATGAAAAAAATCATACAAGCTGCTTTGATTAGCTCGCTAACCATTACAAGTCAAATAAGTCAGGCCGCTAACCCTGAACCTACACTGTATGGCACCGTAACTCATGAAAATGGTCAATCCGTAACAGGCAGTATCCGTTGGGGCGACCAAGAATCTTTTCTCAGTGATATATTTAATGGTGAAAAGCTCAGCACCACTGGCATTCAACATTTGTCTGATGATGAAAAAGAAGCTTTAGAAAACCACCAACCTGGGCCTAAAGCACAAATAGGTGGCTTAGCAATTACCTTCAAATCGTTTTTTGGTAAAGAAATAAAACTGCCAAAGTTCAATGTTCATTTCGGCGCAATAAAAAAAATTGAACACAGTAATGGCACTTTTACAGTCACGCTTCATGATGGCAGCTCATTCCAAACCAATGATCAGCACAATGACACCAGTGATGAAGTTTTTGTGCTTAATACAGAAGGTGAAACCACAGCATACGAAATTGAAGATTTAAGCAGCATCGTCTTCTCTGCTGCCCCAGAAAATGCCAAAACCTTTAACGACGGCATTTATGGTACAGTGAATTCTGAGTTAGGTACTTTCTATGGTCGAATCATGTGGGATAAGGATGAAAGGACATTGAGTGAAAAACTGGATGGAAATGATGAATCACAAGAACACGATATTAATTTTTCTGCAATCAAAAGTATCGAAAAAGTAAACGAAGGCAATGCTGCCAAGGTTGAATTAAAAGATGGTAACACATTGGTTTTAAAGGGGACCAATGATGTCAACAATAGCAACCGAGGCATTTGGATTGATAACCCTGAGACAGGAAGGGTCGAAATCAAATGGCAACAATTCACGAAACTCAACATAGAGACTGTTGACGTTGATTGGAAGTCATTCAATGATTATGTGGCTCAAGCCAAAAAGATCAGCGGCACCATCACTCTGAAAGATAAGCAACAAATCAAAGCTGATGCGTTAACTTTTGACTTAAACCAGCAAAGCCAAGCCGAATTATTTGATGCCGATATGAATGGCTCTAATCGTCAGGTCCCCTTTAAATTAATCAAGAAGATCACCCAGAAAAATAAACAGGCTGTTGAACTCTTAATGCGCAACGATCAACAAATGATGGCATATGGCAGTCGCAATGTGACACAAGATAATAATGGGGTACTTGCTACCATAAATGACAAACATCAATGGTATCAATGGGAAGAAATTGAATCTATTGAATTCGATTGATTGTTTTAACCAATTAACAACCTATGGATTAACCATTTTATAGCCCACTCCTCGGACTGTTTGTATGCACTGATCTTTATTATGCTTTTTTAAGGCTTTTCGCAAACGCAAGATATGTACATCAACAGTGCGATCTTCAACAAAGGTATTGCGCCCCCAAATATGATTCAATATATGTTCACGAGCCAATAGTTTATTGGGGTTTTGTAAGAAGAGCTTCAACAATTTGAATTCAGTTAAACTTAAATTGATTGGTTCACCTTCAATGATAATTTCGTGTGCTTCTGCATCCATAACAATGCCTTGAAATTCAATCCTGTTGCTGGTTTCAAAACCTTGGGACCGCCGCAAATGTGCTCTGATTCTGGCCATCAATTCAAGTATAGATGCTGGTTTAGTCAAATAATCATCAGCACCACGTTCCAAACCTTTGACTTTATCTTTTTCCTCACCCCTGGCAGTCAACATGATGATAGGAACCTCTCTGATAACATCATCGCGACGTATCATGTCAATTAAGTCAATACCGCTCATATCCGGCAACCCCCAATCAATGACAATTAAATCAGGGTGCACTTGATTAAGCTGTTCTAAAGCCTCATTTCCTGAAGCTGCTTTATATGTTTCAAAACCTTCACGACGCAAGGAAAATGCCATCATTTCTCGAATCGCCATATCGTCTTCAACTATAAGGATGTTGTTTTGCATTGGAGCAGACTGAGTAGTTAAAGATGTCATAATAGTTAACTATTATGACAAATCAGTGACATATTTGTCACATATTTCGTACAGATCATTTCAATAAGCCAATATAATGACATGCTCCTTCCATTTCACTGATAAATAGGATTCATGGATACTGATTTTGATTCACTGTTCCCAACGCTAAATAAGGTAACCGCCACAGGAAAATTACGCAGCGAAGCTGCTGATTTTCAAGTCATTGAACACCATGATGTGTGTTTTACCGAACAAGGTGAGCACTTTTGGTTAAAAATAGAAAAAACCAACAGTAATACAGCCTGGGTAGCAACTCAAATAGCCAGCGCTTGCAAAGTCCCAGCCCGTCAAGTTGGTTTTGCTGGCTTAAAGGACCGCCATGCCATCACCCAACAATGGTTCAGTGTTCAACTACCTCAAGTTACAGACTTACCAACCATCAAAGCTAAACTGCCTGAAGAAATCCGCATCCTTGAACACCATTGGCACCAAACAAAAATAAAAACAGGCCAGCTCAAGTTCAATGAATTCAAACTGGTAGTGAGGGATGTACAAGGTGATCGAATAACCATTGAACAGAATATCCAAAATATGCTCCGTACTGGGGTACCCAATTATTTTGGACCACAACGCTTTGGCCACGACTTAAATAACATCCAACAAGCCAAAGACTGGTTTGCTGGTAACATCAAAGTCAACAATAAAAAACTCCGTGGTTTATTGATATCAGCAGCTCGAAGTCATATATTTAACCTCATAGTGGCTGAGCGCTTAAAGAACGCAATTTGGCAACAGACCATAGCAGGCGACATCATCCAACTCAATCAAAGCCACTCATGGTTTCCCGCCCATGATGCCACCACCAAGGAATTATCAGAACGGCTGGCTACTTTTGATGTACACATCACCGCTGCTCTGTGGGGCGAAGATTCCGTTCAAAGTGCTGAGCAATGCGCCACCTTTGAAAACCACATCGCAAACTCATTACCCGACTACCAACCAGGTTTCAAAACTCACAGAGTCAAACAAGATCGCCGTGCCATGCGAATAATTACCACTGAATTCAACCACAACTGGATAGACAATGACCTACACCTCAGTTTTAAGTTACAACCCGGCGCTTATGCCACCAGTGTATTACGTGAAATTATTCAGACCAGTTAACATTTTTTAACTAAAAATAATTCAATAATGTTGGCATTACTGTATAACTTAGTCTATCTTGCGCAAACAATACAAACTGAGTTTCATGCAATTTTGACATGTGAGCAGTTAGTTTGATTTCACCGATTTAGAGGAGTAAAAAATGCGATATAAATTGATTTTACCCATAGCTATGGTTATGGCCTCAGTCAGCAATCCTGTATTTGCTGACCGACAAGACAGCAACAAAGCCATCAACCAAGCCAAAGTTTTGATTGAATCAGCCGAAAGAAATGGCGCATCAGTGCATGCTTCTTTTTTACTTAAATCATCTCGCGATCACTTAGCCCAAGCCTTGGCTCAATTAGATAAAAGAGATTGGGTTGACGCCGAAGTTTCGGCCAAAATGGCACAAAGAGATGCTGAAGTGGCTGATGCCAAATCACAGTCAGCCAAAGCAGAAAAATCATACAACGATTTAAAAGCCGCCGTTGATTTATTGAAATCAGAATTAATTCGTAAAAGGAGCATGCAATGAAAAATTTAAGCAGAATTTTATATGTGGCTTTGATTTGTGCCCTACTCTCATCATGCGCTTCTACGCCCAAATCTGATCCAAGGGTAAACGCCTTGGAAAAACGTTTGAGCGATTTAATGTCAAATAAAGACTTGGCTGACCGAGGTGGTGATGAACTGAAACGTGCACAACGGGCGGTCAATCAAGTCAAAAATGAATTTGGAGACATGGATCCACAAGATTTAGATTTTTCCATTTATGCGACAAACAGAGTCATTGAATTAGCCCAATATGCTGCACAAGCTCGTTGGTTTGATGACCAACGCAAAATGTTGGTAGAAGAACAAAGTCAACTCATCTTGGAAGCCAGGACCTTAGAAGCTGATATAGCGACCGAACGTGCCAAGAAAGCCAATGCCAGCGCCCAGGCGGCACAAGCACAAAGAGAGTTGGCACTTAAAGAGGCCGAAGCGGCGCGTTTAATGCGCGATGAAGCCTTAGCCACTGCACAATATGCTGAGGAACAAAAACTATTGGCCATGAATGCCCGTGCGGAAGCTGAAGAGCTGAAAGCCCAGGCAGAAGCTGCCGCCACCTCGGCCATGAGTGAAGCTGAAAAAGCCAAATTAATGGCAGCTGCTGAAGCCGCCAAAGCTGAAGCCGCCATTGCTGAGGCTGAAGCTGCCAGAGCAGCCATGCAACAATTAGAGAATGAATTAACTGAACTGAAAGCCAAGCAAACCGATCGTGGTTTGGTGATCACTTTGGGTGATGTATTGTTTGAATTCAATCAAGCTGACTTGATCAATGGTGCCGCCAGAAATTTAGATCCTTTGGTCAAAGCACTGACTAAAGACCCAACACAAAGTGTTATTGTGGAAGGCCATACAGATAATATCGGCAGCAAAGAATACAACCTAAGCCTTTCAGAAAGAAGGGCTGATGCAGTCAAAGCTTATTTGCTTAGCCAAGGTATAGCTGAAACCCGAGTATCTACCGAAGGCTTGGGCTTTGAATTCCCAGTAGCCAGCAATGAGACCAATGCCGGTCGTCAACAAAACAGACGTGTTGAAATCATTTTGCCACAAGAGGAAGAATAACCTTCAACAATTAAATGCCTAATCAAGCGAAGCCACTGAACAAAATTCAGTGGCTTTTCTTTTGTTCTCACAAACCAGTGAACTGATTAAAAAACCTCATTATTGCAAAAGCTCACAAGATTGCTTAAAAATATCTTATGACTGCCCTTTTCCATGTTCAAGTTTAGTCAACAAAAAGAAGCGCCAAAACATAGAATCTATGGTAAAAAATTGGATCAATGGCAGAACGCAAAGATGTTCATATATGTGCGCTGTAGAATTAAACAAAGCCGTTTGTATCAACAACATTTGCTCGCTTGATTATGAGCAATACAATAAAAAGTACATCAAATAATTTGTAAATGATAATTTTAAAAAATACCATGAATTAAGCTGACTGAACTTGTCGAAGTCTTTTCAACACTTGAAAGTTGCATCAGTCAACTTCTATTCACTTCGACAGGCTCAGTGACCTATAATGAACTTAGTCCAATACCGTCGAAATACAAATTTTATCCCAGGCCTTTCCTGGTGCATCATTAGGTAATACATGGCCACCTGCGAAGACATCCAACCAATAATTTTTACCTTCTACCCAGCCTGCATTGATGAAATTAAGTCGGTCATTTTGTGCAAAAGACAACAGTGAATCAGAGCTACCAACTGAAACGTATACTGGCAATTCCCGGTCAGCATTTAAAGGTGCAACCACAGTTGCTGCTGCTGCAAGAATTCCCGCATTAACAGCGTATGCAGCAAATATATCAGTCCTCTCCAGTGCTTTATCATGCATCACGTGACCACCTGAAGAAAAGCCCCATCCATAGATTCTATTTAATTCAATATTATAATTATCTTCCATGTCAGCAAGAATTGCTAATAAAACATTTTCAGCATTTGCAGGTATAAAACCACCACCTGTTGTTCCAGTGGCTTCTTGTGCCACGATAATAAAACGCTGTTCTTCTGCAGTAGACTCCCATAAATCCCTTACCGACTGAGCTGCAGCTGGAGCTGTACCTGGCCCACCAGCTCCGTGCCAAAGAAACATCAAAGGCAATGGCTCACTTGGTTGGTATGTAGTAGGCACATAGGCATAATATGTTCTAACTCCTAATGAAGAATTCACAAAAATTGTTCGAGTAGATGCACCCGGAAACATACCACCAGAACCACCCGATGGTAAAGAGTCATTTTGCAGTCCATCGATAAAGATCATATCTGGACAATCATTTAAACTGGGAACAGAGGCTAACAACTGTGAAGTCAGCGTCAATAAAAAACCTACCATGAGCAAGTTCATCTGTTTCATATCAATCTTTTTCAACCTCAACCCGATCAACGTTTCTAAACCCCTGCGGTAACACTAAACCACGTTTAGCCCGATGTCCAATGTAATTAACTAAATCCTTCCACTTAAACCTGATATAGCGCGCCCCCGCATGTATTAAGAATGAATCTTCTGGCGTAATGACCAAAGTGGCCGCTAATTTTTCTTCACCAGATTTCAAACGTTTGGCTGGGATATTGATTAACTTATTGCCTTTGCCTTTGGCCAACTCTGGCAACTCTTCCAGTGGGAAAACCAGCATATAACCAGCTGTGGTGATACAAATCACATGAGCCTCAGGCAATTTCTCAATCCATGTTGGCTTCATGGCACTGAAACCTTTGGGCACACTGAGCACATGCTTACCCGCTTTCATTTTACTGTATAGATTTTCCATCACCCCATGATAACCATAGCCTGCATCCGAACACATCAACAATCTGGCATTGGGTAATTGGCAAGTCACCGAAATCGGTAATAAATTATCTTTAAAGTTAAACTTGGTCGTTAGTGGTTCACCTTGTCCACGGGCCGACGGCAGGGTATGGGTCAATAAACTGAACGCCCGCCCATCAGGTGATAAAAATACAGAAGTCAGGTTACTGCGACCATGGGTATGGTCTAAATATTCATCTCCAGCTTTGTAATTCAAAGCCGTGGCATCTATATCATGTCCTTTGGCAGCTCTGACCCAACCAGAAGTGGATAAAATGATGGTACTGGGTTCACTGGGAATCAATTTAGTTTCATCAAAAACCTGCGCTGCATCACGCTCAGCAATTTGCGTTTTACGCGCATCACCATACTGTTCCATATCGGCTTTAATTTCATTGCGAATCAGCGTTTTCATGCGCGCTCTGGATTTTAAGATACCTTCTAAATCATTCTTTTCGGCCTGTAGCTCAGTTTGTTCAGTGCGAATTTTCATCTCTTCCAAACGGGCTAAATTACGCAACCGCGTATCCAAAATGGCGTCGGCTTGAATTTCAGAAAGTTTAAATGCTTTGATCAATTCTTGCTTCGGCTCATCTTCATAACGGATGATTCTGATCACTTCATCCAAGTTTAAGAATGCAATCAATAAACCTTCCAGAATATGCAACCTCGCGTCAACTTTATCCAGTCTGAATTGCAGCCGACGGCGCACTGTCTCTGTCCGGAACCGCAACCATTCTTGTAGAATCATTTTGAGATTCTTGACTTGTGGTCTGCGATCCAAACCAATCACATTTAAGTTGGCTTTGTAGGTTTTTTCCAAATCAGTGGTGGCAAATAAATGCAGCATCAAGTCATCAAAGTTAATGCGGTTTGAACGGGCTGTCACCACCAGACGCACTGGGTTTTCATGATCCGACTCATCACGCAGATCACTGACCATAGGTAATTTTTTGGCTCGCATTTGACTGGCTATCTGTTCCAGCACTTTACTGCCAGAAGCTTGGTGCGGTAATGCCGTGATGATGACATCATTACCTTCACGTTCGAACACGGCTCGCATACGGATACCACCATGCCCAGTCTCATACATGCTGAGAATATCCGCTTTGGGCGTGATGATTTCAGCTTTAGTGGGATAATCTGGTGCTTGAATAAATTCGCATAAATCGACCACTTCGCAACTGGGGTTATCTAGCAAATGCAATGTGGCTAGTGCCACTTCAGTTAGATTATGTGGTGGCACATCGGTAGCCATTCCAACCGCTATTCCAGATGCACCATTTAGTAAAACATTGGGCAATCTGGCTGGTAACCACAAAGGCTCATCCATGGTACCATCGAAATTAGGCCCCCAATCGACTGTACCATGAGGTAACTCTGATAACAAAGTTTTGGCATATGGCGTTAAACGTGACTCTGTATAACGCATCGCGGCGAACGATTTTGGATCATCTGGAGAACCAAAATTACCTTGTCCATCTACCAATGGATATCGATATGAAAATGACTGTGCCATCAAAACCATCGCCTCATAACAGGCTGAATCGCCATGAGGGTGAAATTTACCGATCACATCACCAATGGTGCGGGCT
>CAZVZJ010000010.1:0-69092 GCA_964631055.1 uncultured Marinicella sp. | reverse complement strand
TGGAGCGGGAAAGGAGGCTCGAACTCCCGACCCCAACCTTGGCAAGGTTGTGCTCTACCACTGAGCTATTCCCGCTTAGAGGATGCACATTTTAGCTTTAATGTGTTTTTTGTCAAATAATTTTTCAATGAATTGAATAAATACTTGAGTCTTTAGTCTTTCATCAAAGGCCATGCGGCTTTGAGGTAGACATACATGGAATACAAGGTGAGCCCAGCAGCTATGTATAACAGCACCAAGCCGATGTTAAATACGGGCAAAAACCACAGATCAGCTTCATACAATAAAAATCCAATGGCCATCATTTGAAACACGGTTTTGATTTTACCTACCATGGCGACATTGACCACACCACGTTCACCCAACTCAGCCATCCACTCACGTAATGCCGATATGGTGATTTCTCGACCGATGATGATGGTTGTGGCAATCATCATCAAGGGGGTGTTGTGATCTTGTAGTAGAATGATTAACGCGGTGGCTACAGTCAGCTTATCGGCAACTGGGTCCAAGAATGCGCCGAGTTTGGATTCAGTTTGGTATTTTCTGGCAAAGTAACCATCAAGAAAGTCAGTGATGCTGGCCGCTACAAACACCCAGCAGGCAACAAATCTTGACCATTCGAATGGCAAGTAAAAAAATAAAATCATCACAGGGATCAGAACGACTCTGATAATGGTTAATGTATTTGGCAAATGTTTTGTCATGATTTTATTCTAAATAATTGTGACCATTTTAACCACCATAGACTTAAAGTGGTGGCAATTATTTAAAGTTAACAAAATAAATATAGATTTATTTCCAACCAAATAAGCAGTTGATGCGTCTATGTGGCATGAAATCTGAAAAAGTATACATCGAATATTTGGTCTTAAAGGTTCAGGCCGGTGAGAAATTACCTGCCGAGGGTCAAGTTGGGGATGAGTTGTTTGCAATGCTACAAGCTAAGGTCAAAGCATTTGTATTGAAGATATTGTGCGATCGCAGCGGTGTAGATGATTGTATTCAAACTACTTTGCTTCAGGTTTTTAATAAGTTGGGTCAACTGAAAAATCCAAAAGCTTTTCATACTTGGTTGTACCGAGTTGCTTACTCATGTTGTATGGATTATTGTCGCAAAAACAACACAGAGGTGGATAATGCGCCTGAAGTAGCAGCAGCTACATCTGATGTAGACCAGCAGTTGGATGTTAAAACTGCGATTGCCCAATTGCCAGAAACGCTACAAGTCATTATCTTTTTATTTTATTACGAGGGTTTTACGGTGGTGCAAATGGCCGATATCCTCAAGCAACCGGCTGGCACGATTAAATACCAGCTTTTTGAAGCCAGACAAGCGCTGAAAAAGCAACTGGTTACAACTAATGAGCACATCAACAACCCAACAAATTAACCCATACAAAATTAATTCTGGAGAATAATCATGAATATAGACCAACAAATCAAACAAGCATTAAGCGAAGAAGTCCAAGACATCAAACACAATCATGATGCCATTGACGCGAATCCATTCAAACAAATGAAAGTCAGTTTCAGCGGTAAAATGGGTTGGATGTATGCTTTAGTGATGTTTATTACCTTTTTGTTTGTCGTGGCTATGGTTTATTGTGGGTATCAGTTTTATCATGCTCAGGAAACCAAAGTTTTGCTCGGCTGGGGCATTGGTATCGTCGTATTTGCGCTGTTTTCACAAGTCAGCAAAATGTGGTACTGGTCAGAAATGGGACACAATCGAGTGATTCGTGAAGTGAAAGTGTTAGAACTACAAATTGCGCAGTTGCATGAAAAGCTTAACAGCTGATTGTGTTATTTTTTAACCAAAGGACCTCGCACCACAAATTCAACGGCAAGTGGGTCTTCTGCGGTGTCTTTGCCTAAGTTATGAGCAGTGATGGATGCTTGGTGGTAATCGCAAATTAACTTAGCAATGTATAGACCCAAACCTAAATGGGGCTCTGGGTCTTTTTGTTGGCGAAAAGAAGTCAATGAATCGAAAAGTTGGTGGCTGTTGTGCACAGGAATTTGTGAGCCGGTATTAATAACCCTTAACAGGTATTGTTCATTTTCAATGTTTAACTGCAAATTGATCAAGTCATCTTCGGTGGTGAAATCCAACGCATTTTGTACCAATTTATCAACCATTTGTGCCACCAATTCTTTCGAGCCATTGATAATGACGGGCAGGTCAAGGCCATTGAAATGGATGTTTTTTGCTTGTAGTTGATAGCCTTTGCTCAGCTCGCGAAGTAGCTCATTCAGGTCAAACACTTCTGGTTCAGTTTCTGCAATCACTTGTTTGAGTTGGCTTAAGGCACTGAGTTGATTCAAAATGAATTTGAGTCGGTGGTTGGCATTTAAAGCACGTTTGACAAAATCATTGTCAGGCTGTTCCATTTGTAAGTTTTCTAATGAAGTATGCACAATGCTGATCGGGGTTTTCATTTCATGTGAAAGTCGGCTACCTAACTGTTTAAGGTAGTCGGTGTAGTCATTGATTTGAGCCAATAAGCTGGACATGCCACGTGACAGGTCACCAATTTCATCTTGTGCTTGATTTGAAGGTAATGCGGTGTGGATTTTTCCTTGGTCATCCAAGACTGTTTGTAACTTTTTATTCAAACGCCTGATGCGCCAGGCCAAAATAACAAAAATGAGGAAATAGCCTGCCAACAAAACCACCGCGATCATCAATATCCAAAGAATGGAATTGATGAAAGTTTGAATCAGGGCCGATTGTGCAGCGTTATGTTTTACCGTTAACTCGATTTTTCCAGCATCAAAATTTTGGGTGATCTTGTGGCCAAAAAAATGATTTTGATCTGTTTCAGTCTGATCAAACGCCAATTCATAAATTAATTCGGCTAACCAGTTGTTATCTGCACTGTCAAGAAGGGTGCTTTGGGTTTGGTAAAAAATTCTACCTTGTGTGTCTAACAGTGTTATGCCGCCATCCTCTGGGGTAATTTGTTGTAGAAAATTTTGCCAATGGGCTTGCGGCTTGAACAGTGCTTGTAATTGAATTTGGTCATTTTCTTGATGACCTATGGCAAAAGATTCTTCTTCGTTTTGTTGATCGATGGCGACCATGCCAAGGCGTTTTAAGCCTGCGGTTTTAAGTTTGATCTCAACTTCGTAACCGTTTGCTGTCTCGTGCCAATAGGCATGGTAACTATTTTGACCAAAGGTTTTGGGCACCGCGCCTTCGGCCTGACGTTTAATGGTTATTTTATGGGTGCCACGCGCTTGGTTGGTGGCAATGATTAAACGATCGCTGTTGAGGGTGGGGTGGGTGTTAATGCTGTGGTCAATGACGTGCACTAATAGATGTAATTCTTCTTGATGGTAACCGATTTTGAATTTGAATTGTTGGGTGACGACGTACCATGGTACGTCGGCCCATTCGATGGGATTGCCGTCTATGGCAACATCTGATGTTAACTTCGAAGGTACCAATCCCATCAGTTCTTGATTGCGGTCTTGGTTGAATTGTTGGACACTGTTAACGATGACTTGTGCTTGGTTAGCGGCCGCATCCAACATGTTTTTTTGAAAGGTGAAATTTAAGGATTTAAAGGTTTGCCATACCACCCAGGGGAAGCTCAAACTCAGCGTTGCTATGAGTAAGATTTGCCATTTTAATTTCATATATGCTTGGCTTGATTCATGGGTAAATTGATGTCTTGTTAGTTACTTTATTGGTTTAAGGTTTCCAGCGATAGCCCATGCCATGTACGGTGTCGATTTGATCAAAGCTTGAATCTATTTTTTGAAACTTTTTTCTGATGCGTTTGATGTGTGATGTGATGGTGCTGTCATCGACGTAAACATTGGCATCTGACATCAATTGCTCGCGGGTTTTAACTTGACCTGGATAGCGAGCCAGCGATTGCACCATCCAAAATTCTGTCACAGTGAGGTCAATGAGTTGTTGTTGCCAGAAGATTTGTAAGTTATCAAGCAGTATTTTCAGCGCCCCTTGTTCGATACCGGCGGTTTCAACATCCGAATGATTGGCCTCCTGTCTCCTGAATAAACTGGCCACTCTGGCCAATAAATGAGGCATTGATATGTCTTTACTCAAATAGTCATCTGCACCCAGTCTTAAGCCCGAAACCACATCTATCTCGTCATCTCTGGCAGTGAGCATCAAAATTGGTAAGGTGGCAGATTTTTGTCGCAGCATTTGACAAATTTCAAAGCCAGCGTCAGGCTGGTGGCCCAATCCTACATCTAAGATCACCAGGTCGGGTAATTGATTCTGAAAATATTGTTCTGCTTCTGACTGATTACAGATGCCTTTGGTTTGGTATCCATATTTTTCTAAGGTTGCTTGATAATTGGCCAATAAATCGGCTTCATCTTCGACAATAATTATTTCTTTGGCTTTCATGCAATGAGATTGGATTGATTCATTTTTATTAATAGTAAATTTTTGACAACTTTCATGGTCAAATATTCGCTGCACATACATTCATTGTATAATAGTTCCCTCTTGAATAGAAATCAAAACACATAGGAAAAATTAGATGAGGAAGTTGCTCAAATTCACTTGGTTCATGACTAAACTTGGCTTGTTTTTTGCATTGTTGGGTGTGATCATGGTTTATGCCCTGTATAAATATTATGAACCTGAGTTACCTTCAGTTGATTCTATTCGAGAATACCGCTTACAAGTGCCCTTGCGTGTGTTTACTGAAGACGGTAAGTTGATTTCAGTTTTTGGAACCAAAAAACGCATACCCATGGCCATCAAAGACATTCCTTTACAGGTCAGACAAGCTTATTTGGCTGCCGAAGATGCCAACTTTTATTCACATTATGGTTTTGATGTAAAAGGCATATTACGTGCCGTATGGCAAATTGTCACCACTGGTAAGAAAAAAGGTGGTGGATCCACCATAACACAACAATTAACGCGAAACGTGTTTTTGACCTTAGACCAAACTTGGACACGAAAGATAAAAGAATTATTTTTAGCGGTCAAACTTGAGCGCACCATCTCAAAAGATGAAATATTTGAACTGTACTTAAATCAAACAGCATTGGGTCATCGATCCTATGGCGTGGCAGCGGCGGCAGAGGTTTATTATGGTAAAACATTAGATGAATTGACTTTGGCCCAATCTGCGATGCTTGCAGCACCACCTAAAGCGCCTTCAAGAATTAACCCGGTGACCAATCCAGAGCGAGCCATTCAGCGCCGCGATTATGTATTGGGTAGGATGTTGGAATTAGATTTTATTACCCAAGAACAACATGATGAGGCCGTTGCCGAACCAGATGAAGCTTACATTCATAAACCTGTGGTCGAAGTGAATGCGCCGTGGGTGGCCGAAATGGTGAGGACTGAAATGATTGAGCGTTTTGGTGATGATGCTTACAGTGATGGTTATGACGTGGTAACCACCATCCATTCTGAAAAACAATTGGCAGCAGAATTGGCTTTGCAAGAGGGCTTGCATGCCTATGACCGACGTCACGGTTATCGTGGACCTATTGAGCGCTATGACTTGTCAAAATTAGCTGCTGCTGACATGGAAGCAACTGACACCAATGATGGTGATTCAGAATTGGTCAATTTAGAGACCATTACCGAAGCACTGAATGGTTTTCCTAAGCCAGCTGGCTTACAGGCCGCTTTGGTGCTTGAGGTCGATGCTGAGAATGCAGTGGCTCGATTAGGTGATGGGCAAGATGTGGCATTGACATTTGAAACCAGCTCTTGGGCGGTTCCTCATATTGATAACTATCGAGTTGGTGATAAACCTAAAGATTTAACTGAAATCCTCAAAGCCGGTGATGTGGTGATGGTGAAGCGAGGTGAATCAGGTGAATTTGAGCTCAGTCAAATCCCAGCTGTACAAGGTGCTTTGGTCAGCGTGCACCCTGATCATGGCGGGATTTATGCATTGGTTGGTGGGTTTGATTACTATTTGAGTAAGTTTAACCGGGTTACACAGGCCAAACGACAACCTGGTTCAGGTTTCAAGCCAATCATTTACTCTGGAGCGCTTGAACATGGATTAAACGCAGCCAGTATCATCAATGATGCGCCTATTGTATTTGAAGACGATCAGTTAGAACGAACTTGGCGACCTGAAAATTACAGTGAAAAATTCTTTGGTCCTACTCGATTGCGCGAAGGCATCGTCAATTCTAGAAACTTGGTTTCCATTCGGGTTTTACGTGACATTGGGATTCGCAATGGTCGCAATCACATCATTGATTTTGGGTTTAATCCTGATGATGTGCCCAGTGATCTTTCAATTGCATTGGGCAGCCCTAATGTGCCAGTTATTGACATGAGTCGAGCCTTTTCGGTCTTTGCGAATGGTGGTTATTTAGTTAAACCTCATTTAATCAAAAGTATCAGCAATCAAGCTGGCGAAACAATTTATCTTAATAATCCTGAGCAAGTTTGCAGTGATTGCCCAACCCCTGCGGCAGCTTTAACAGCCAATGATGAAGCGGTTGAGGCCATGCCAGAGCAAGTCGCAATAGCTTCAAATGAGGCGATTGATCTCAGTCAACCAATCCCCGTTAAACCGGCGCCTCGAGTGATACCGGCTGCCAACCAATTCATTATTGAATCATTTATGAAGGATGTGATAACCCGAGGAACCGGTGCCAAAGCAATGTCATTAGAGCGTAGAGATCTGGCCGGAAAAACCGGAACCACCAATGATCAAATGGATGGTTGGTTTAATGGATACCAGCGTAATGTAGTGACCACCGTTTGGGTGGGCTTTGATACGCCCCAACCCATGGGTCGAGGTGAAGTGGGTGGTCGCGTGGCCTTACCGATATGGATTGATTACATGAAGGTGGCATTAAAAGATGAGCCAGAATACCAAAGACCCATTCCTCCAGGAATGATCTCTGCCAGAATCAATGCACAAACCGGTAAATTACTGAAGCCAGGTGATACCAGCGGTTTGCTTGAATACTTCAAAGTTGGGCATTTGCCAGAGGAAGTGACGACCAAAGATGAGCCAGATTATGATGATTTATTCTGAAATTGGTTGTGAGTGAAGTCACAGAATCACTATTTTATTGTAAATGCTTGATTCTGGGGTGGTAAGATAAGCTAAGTATCTTCAGAATGAATGGTGTGTAAAACTCATGTATAACCATCAAGTGACAGCCTTATTAAATCAATCCAGGGCGGGTGATGTTAATGTGCTTAATGATGTATATGAAATTTTATATGATGACATCAAAGCGGTTGCAGGTTTTCAGTTGAAACAAATCAACACCGGTGAAACCATTACACCCACTGTTTTAGCCCATGAGTGTTACCTCAAGCTCTATCGAACTGATCACATTCCAATTGAAAATAGACGGCATTTTTTGAATTGTTTGGCTCGATCTATGCGGATGTACTTAATTGATGTGTTACGTGCCAAACAAACCCAAAAACGTCATGTTGAGAATGGGTATGAAGGATTGACCGAGTTGGTAGGTACTGATGACATTTCATTTAAGCTTATAGAAATTGACTTGGCTTTAGACAAAGTTGAGAAAATCGATCATCAGTTAGCAGAAATTCTTCAGCATAAGTTGATTTTTAATCTAACTTTCAAAGAAATAGCAGCGGTTTTTGATATATCTGAGCGCCATGTTATGCGTTTATGGAAGCAGGCGAAAGCATTGTTAATTTCAGTGTTGGGAGTTGGCCTCAATAAATGAAAGACGTTACAGTTGAGCAGTGGCAGCAGGCCAATAAAATTTATAAGGATCTTTTAGATTTGACCGTAGGGGATGCCATGCAGCAACTCCACAACATGGATGATTTAACTGATGGCGTTAAAAGTCTGGTGTTGTCACTGATAAATTCTGGTGATCATTCCAGTGAATTTTTTGATCAAGAAATCAGTGCTTCTTTCGAAGCTCAAAATTGGCAGGATTTAAAACTTTCCATAGGTGATGAATTAGGGGAGTATCAGATAACAGCCGAATTGGGACACGGTGGTATGGCCAGTGTTTATCAAGCACAAAGGAAAGATGAGGTAACACAAAAGCCAGTAGCGATCAAAGTTTTTAATCGGACGCAGTTAACTCCGATATTGCTTAATAGATTTGCGGTAGAGCAAGATATTTTATCAGGCCTTTCTCATCCAAATATCGTTAACATGCACCACGGTGGAACCAGTGAAACGGGTGTGCCATATATGATCATGGAGTTAATAGATGGTGCTCAGGATGTAGATAAGTTTGTTGAGTCACAAGACTTGAACCTTAAACAAAAAGTAGGTTTGGTTATTAAAGCAGCGCAGGCCATATCATATGCCCATAATAACTTGATTGTACACCGAGACATCAAACCATCTAATTTATTGGTTGATAAGAGAGGTGGTTTAAAAGTTGTTGATTTTGGCATCGCAAAAATGATGACCAAGGAAGATGCGCCACAAAAAACAACCATCATGGCATTAACGCCATCTTTTGCTGCGCCAGAACAGATCAATTCTGAAGTGATTTCAGTTTCTACTGATGTATTCTCCTTGGCAGCGGTTTGTTTGGCATTAATTATTGAAGATCTGCCATTGCCAGCAGATAGATTAATGAAATCATGTGCTGGTGATGAAGTACACATCTGGCAACTGCTTAAATCTAAAGTTAAAGATGGTGACTTGCAAAATATCCTTAACAAAGCATTGCAGCAAAAACCAGAGAATCGGTATCGAAATATGGAGTCCTTTGCTGATGACTTATCAGCATGGCTTGAAAATAAACCAGTTACGGCCACCCAATCATCATGGTTTTATCGGTTAGGAAAATTTGCTCGCAGACGCAGTGCTTTATTTGCGTCTTTAATCACTTTGTTTTTAATGTTGTCTGTAAGTTTAGGTGTTTTTAGCTGGCAATATAAACAAACAAAAATCGAAGCAGCAAAAGCTGTTCAGGTTAAGAACTTTATGTTGCAAGTATTTTCTTACGCAGATCCCAATGAACACATTGCAGAGAAACTCTCAGCCTTCGATTTGTTGTCGTTGGCTGAAAATGAAATACAATTTCAGCAATTTACTGACAAAAATGTACAGGCCGACATACTCAGTGCTATTGGAACTGCATACAGTAATTTAGGAAGTTGGGACAAAGGATATGAAATACTTGAAAAGGTAGTCCAAATCAACCCAAACGATGTCTCAGCAAACTTAAAGCTTGCACAAATCCACCTTGATAAAAGCGAGCCAGAACTTGCCTCCACAATCATCCAAGAAATTGAAAGGAATCATGATTTTACTCAGGACCAACAGACCATTGAATTCGCAGATTTAATGATGCTAAAAGCTTTGGAGTCTATTTATAAGGAAAACATCAGTGCCAGTATCACCCTAGCTCAAAAAGCAAAGGATACCTACTCAAAGTTAAATAATTATAATGGTGTACTTAAAGCTTCTCGAGTAATTGCGGAGCGATATGTGAATGACTCGAATACTGAAAGAGGACTTCAAGAGGCCTCAAAAACCCTTACAGAAATGGAGGACAAGGTGTCTTCAGTAAACACTGAAGTCATGAGGTTGAAAACCACTCAAATTTATTTGCATATTCAATTAGCGCAATACGATGAAGCCAAGTTGAAGCTGGGAAGTTTGATCCAAAATATAAAAGACATTCTGGGTGACAAACACCCCGCCTTGATAGATGCTTTGGTGCAGCGAGCTTCTGTTTTGAGAAATACCGGCGATATGCCTGGTGCGAACAAAGATGCCGAAGAAAGTTATGAAATTGCTGTTGAGGTTTATGGTGAGAAATCACAAATGGCGCAACAATCTTTAGCCATGTTAGCACAAAATAAATTCGCTACAGGGGAAAGAGATGTTGCATTAGACTTAATTAAGCAAGTGGTTGACATATCAATTCATAATTATGGTGAATCACACCGAATGACGCTTGAGGCTAAGGGTGAATATGCGAATTATTTAGGAGCGAATGGCTTAGTTAATGAGGCCATTGAAGTTGCCAGATATGTTTATGATATGAACTTAAAGGCCAATGGAGCTAATGACTATAAATCTATTTTTGCTGCCAATGTTCTACTGAAGTTATTAGCAATGCAAGCTGAACTGAAGGATGAGATTCTACAAATGGCTATAGATAATAATCAACGTGCCGAAGAACAACTTGGGCAGACTCATCCACAAACTGCATACTCCTACTTTGTATTGGGTACTATGTATGCTAAGTTTGAAAAGTATGATGAGGCTAATAAAGCATTAATCAGTTTGATCGAAAGTGGAACTGTGAAGCAAGACAATCCAAGGTTTTTGGCATTGAGTCAAGCGATATCAGATAATTATTTGGCAGCTGGCAATCGATTGAAAGCATTGGATTATGCCAAACAAGGGTGGTTGGCATCCGAAAATATCATGGGTTCTGGTGTAGCAAGAACCATACAATTAAGGCTGAAAATGATGGGATTGATTTCTGATAAAGAAGAATATAAGAATCACCTTGATTCAATTTTGTTAATGATAGAGTCAGGCAAAATAACTGATGAATCTATGATTGAAAAAATCAAAGATCTTTAAAAATATGTATGATTTAGTTTTAGCCTCAGGTTCTGAGTACCGCAAAATTCAGTTGCAGCAATTACGTGTAGATTTCCAAACGCATGTTCCTGGTATAGATGAATCTTCTCATGATAATGAACCACCCGGAGATTTGTCATTAAGATTGGCTTCTTCGAAAGCTCAAAAAGTGAAAGTCATTTATCCTGGTGCAGTGGTGATTGGTTCTGATCAAGTCTGTGCTTTTAAAGGCCAAGTTTTTGGTAAACCGGGTGGTGAGATGCAGTGCAGAGAACAGCTGCACATATTTTCAAACAACTGTATTGAATTCTTTACATCGTTGTGTGTGCTTGACATAAATGGTATAGAATCAATTCATACAGACGTAACTGAAGTTAAGTTTCGTGAATTGTCGTCACAGGAGATCAATCGTTATATTAAACTAGAACAGCCATTTGATTGTGCTGGTGGGTTTAAAGTTGAATCTTTGGGCTTGAGTTTATTCGAGTCTGTGTCATCAAAGGATCCCAGTGCTTTAATTGGGTTGCCTTTGATAAAATTATGTGAGTTTTTACGCCAATCAGGTATCTCAATACCCTGAGTTTACATTTAAGTAATTAACATGATAGATCTAACTAAAAATTATATGAGTCTTTTGTCGCGGTGAAAAATTGAATACACGTTCTGCATTATTGTTTCAGTTCGTACTTTGGTTCGGCATGATTTTGTTTTCATATGATTATATGGCAATGAAACTGAATGAGCAGGGGGCGTATAAAATAAATCAATTGAAAACAGGCAAAGATGATTTTAATCGTCATCCTTTGAGCCTTAAAGATGTGGTTCGAAGTTTTCAATCTCACTGGCAACAAGGCGAGAATTTTATAAAAGCCAATAGTGCTGAACCAGAAATTTCAATCAAGTTAACTCATTTCAAGGTTATTCCGCAACTTCACCGTACGTTGCGTTTAAGTTTTCTAGAAAACGACATTCCTAGCGGAAGTGTTGTCATTGAACTTTCTAAGCAATTGGATCAGCATTTTTATTATTCCGAACAAATTCCGTTGAGTGATTTTTTAGTGAACATCGAATTGTCTGAGTTAAATTGGACTGGTAAAGAATGGTATGAAGGAGAATTTCGCAGTTCTACAGTAGACTGGTTTGAGATAAAGCCATTAGATGCCTTGGTTTTTAGGTTTTACAATACTGAGTTAGGTGCCCTTAAGCTGTCTTCAATCTCAATAAATCAAACTGATACTTTAAAAGAACATCTGAATACACTGCCTTGCGCGGAGAAACATAAAACTGTGCAATGTGTGCTCACCAATCTGATGAAATTTAACCATTTAGGTAATATTCAAGATCAAGGGTTTTCAAATATTACATACACTACATTAACTGAAATATCTCCTTTGTTGTGGTTACTGGCAGCATGGTTAACTGCCATGTTTTTATTGCGCTTGATTAAACTGGATCAGTTAAAAATCTATGTGTGGGTGTCTGCAGTGTTTCTTGCAATATTTCTCATGCATTATGAATTGATGGTTCAACGAATAGAGCTTTTGTTTTGGCCTGTGGTCTTTATGATACTGGCTTTGGTCTGGATTAAGCGAAAGTGCTTTTTAAAGCCAAGCACACTGGCAATCAAAGTATGGTTGGGTTCCTTGGTGTTGTTTTTACTGATGCAAACAATAAGCCCAGGATTAGGGTTTGTCGCTTATTTGCCAACTTACTTCTTGTGGGCAATGGTTCAGCAATTAATGATAGGGCCATTATTCAGCGATATGATCTACCAAGAAGGGCGTGTTTCTAAGGGTTTGGTAGCGTGCTTGGTTGGTGTGTTGTTTTCAGTGGTTCATGCACCTAACCATGTGTTGATGATAGCGACGTTAATTGGTGGGGTTGGCTGGTCATATGTGTGGCTAACCTATAAAAACATTTACGCCAATGCATTTTCTCATGCCTTGTTGGCGTTGATGTTATATCAGGTGATGCCTGAGGCATGGCTGGGGTCGGCAAGGGTGGGTATATTTTTCTGAAAAGAATAATAAATCAGGCTTTTAATTTGTGGGCTAAATGCGCAATTCTTTTACCTTGAGCCAGACACAGCTGTTTTTCATTCTTATCAATGGTGCGATTAGACTCAAAGTCAGCCCAATGTGTGGCGCCATAAGGAGAGCCACCAGATTCAGTATAAAGGAGTGATTTTTCTGAATAAGGAAGGCCAACCATGAGCATGCCAAAATGAAGCAAAGGGATCATCATGTTAATTAAGGTGGTTTCTTGGCCGCCATGCAATGAGGAAGCCGTACAAAAGACACCAGCAGGTTTGCCTTCCATTTCTCCGGAAAACCAGAGGTTTCCGGTGGTGTCGATAAACTTCTTTAAAGGTGAAGCCATGTTGCCAAAATAGCTGGGGCTGCCCAATATCAGTGCATCACAATCAATCATATCTTGTTCAGATACCAACGCGTCATTTGGGCGTTCAGCGTCTGGTAAATCAGATTCAACAGTTCTGAGCAAGGCTTCACAGCCATCGATTGACTCAATACCACGAGCCATCAGGCGTGCCATTTTTTGTGTATTGCCACGTTTAGAAAAATACAAAACCAGAACTTTGGTGGTTTGATTGCTCATGCAAATAAACTCAATATATTCTCAGGAGGTCGACCAATGACGGCTTGACCCTGATGGGATACGATAGGGCGTTCCATTACTTTTGGGAATTGAGATAACTTCTTAATCAATTGTGTATCATCCAAAGTGGGATCGGAGAAACTTTGTTCTTTGTAGTCTGCTTCACCTTGGCGGAAAATATCTTGTATGTTGAGATTTAATTCTTTTAATAATTGAGTTATTTCACTTTCTTTCAGTGGTGTTTCAAGGTATTTGATCACAGAAAAGTCTATGCTTTGTTGTTCTAATATAGCCAGTGCAGCTCTTGATTTAGAGCATCTTGGATTGTGGTAAATGATGGTTCTGGACATTTGTAAGACAGCCCTTAAGCACAAATAAAGCGGTTATTTTACGTTATAATATAAGCCTTGTCATGGTAAGTAATTAGTCCAAGCAAATTAAATCCGCTTTTCATTTTAAAAAATTTAACGTCATGAGCACAAACGCAGAAACAGTCAGAGATATTGAAACCTTGTTGGTGGCTTGGGGAGCCACTCAAGTAGAAGTCACTGATAACAGTCATTTACACGTGGGGCATGAAGGGGCCAAATCCGGTGGCGGGCATTTTGCTGTGGTGGTTCACTCAGGTGAATTCAAAGGTTTGAGTCGGATAAAATGTCACCGGTTGGTTTATCAGCAGTTGAATGAACTGTTTGTAGATGGTTCTATACACGCTTTGGAAGTTAATGCCATAACTTCATGAATGCTTGGTTTAAATATAACCAAGCTTTTAATTATTGGATCACTTATATGAAAAAAACAACTTTAAAATTTTTCTGGCCGTTATTAGCCCTTATGAGTTTAGTAGCTTGTAATCAACTGGCAACAGATGAAGTCATTGTGGATGATTCAAAAACACTGGCAGAAGTTGGTGAATACAAGGTTACTGAAGCGTATTTAAGTGCTTTTCTGTACAGTAAAGGACTGACTCAACCAACAGAACAACAACAAGCCCAAGCTTTGGAGGGGTTGGTTAAACAACTGTCATTGGCGCATCAAGCCAATAAAAGTGGCCTGAAACTAACTCAACAACAAGCTTTTGAAATTAAACAAGCCAAGCAATTGGCATTGGCGCAAGTGGCGATAGAGCAACATTTAATTGAAAATCCAATTACGGATGAAGACCTTAAAACTGAATATAAACGAATTTCTGACGAGCTTAAAGGTGAGGAATTCCATGTCAGGCATTTGCTGTATCAAGACGAGGCTGAGGCCTTACAAGTGTTAGACGAAATTAAGGGCTCAGGAGATTACTTAACAGCTGAAAAAGCTTACTTATTAGTCAACCCAAGTACCAAGAATGTTGGAAATCTGGGCTGGGTCAATATCATGCAAGTGCCAGAGGTATTCAGGAAACCATTACAGACCATGCAAGCAGATGATTTTCATCCACAAACGCTGATCAGTCAGTATGGCGTACATATATTGTATTTGGATGGTAAGAGACCTCTCGTGGCTCCTGATTTCAGTGAGGTGGAAGCTGGTATAAGACAGACTTTAAGACAAAGAAAAATTGATCGTTATCAACAGTTGATGGTGATTAAGTCTAAGGCAAAGGTGAGTAAATAGACTTGATATAATGAATCTGTAAAAAAAGCCTCTTAGTGAGGCTTTTTTATTGTATTTACTTTTGTTTTATCAAAAAGTTAATTGAGATCCATAAAGCTGCGCAGCTGTTCTGAACGGCTTGGGTGGCGAAGTTTTCTCAGTGCTTTGGCTTCGATTTGACGTATCCTTTCGCGGGTTACATCAAATTGTTTACCAACTTCTTCTAGGGTGTGGTCGGTATTCATGTCAATACCAAATCTCATGCGAAGAACTTTGGCCTCACGTGGGGTCAAGCCTGACAGTAAGTTGGTCACTGTGTTGGTTAAACCGTTTGCAGTGGTTGACTCCAGTGGCGACAAGATGTTGCCATCTTCTATGAAATCACCCAAACTTGAATCTTCATCATCGCCGATTGGTGTTTCCATTGAGATCGGTTGTTTAGCAATTTTGATGACTTTGCGCACCTTGGCCACAGGCATTTCCATGACATCAGCTATTTCTTCAGGAGTGGCTTCACGTCCTTTTTCTTGTAATAATTGACGAGAGACACGATTGAGTTTATTGATGGTTTCAATCATGTGCACAGGAATACGAATGGTTCTGGCTTGGTCTGCAATTGAGCGGGTAATTGCTTGACGAATCCACCATGTTGCATAAGTAGAAAACTTGTATCCGCGACGGTATTCAAATTTTTCAACGGCTTTCATCAGGCCAATGTTACCTTCTTGAATCAAGTCTAAAAACTGTAAACCACGATTGGTGTATTTTTTCGCAATAGAAATAACCAAACGTAAATTAGCTTCAATCATTTCTTTTTTGGCGCGTCGGGACTTAGCTTCATTAACAGTCACGTTGCGGTTGATGGCTTTGATTTCAGGAATTAACTGTGCATAAGCTTTTTCGATGCGGATCAACTTATTTTGCAAAGTAATGATTTCATCTTTGTAAATCTCAAGCATGGTAACCGAGTCACCACCTTCTTTGATGCGGTTGTCAACCCAATTTAAGTCGGTCTCATTATTCATGAATGACCTGATGAAAACCTGGCGGGTGAGCTTACATTGGTTGACTGCAATATCCAATATGCGTCGTTCGATTTTACGGATTTCGTCTTGAGCTGATTTAACATCAAAGATGATGTCTTGCATGGTAATTGGGGCAAATTTGAACTCAACCAAAATGTCGGCTATTTGACGCATGTAATTTTTTTGTTTTGTATCACCTATGCCTGATTTTTCAATCGAGTCGTTAAACTTGTCGAATAATTTTTGTACGGCTTTGATGCGATTGGCTACGCCTTCCATATCTAAGCCTTGGTCAATGATTTCTTCTTCCTCTTCGTCTTCATCAACTGGGTCAGTTGGTTTTTTGACTTTTGGAATAACCGCTTCTGTATGTGGGTCATAAATGTCGGTTATGAATTGCTCAATTTTTAGTTCTGAATCAAGCATGTCTTGATTGTATTCTAAAACAGTCTTAATGGTGTGAGGGAACAGGAAAGTTGATTCCATAATGAGGTGGTCACAACGTTCAATTCGTTGAGCAATGGCAATTTCGTCTTTCCGTTCAAGCAACTCTACTGAACCCATTTCTCGCATATACATCCTTACCGGGTCGGTGGTTCTGCCTATGCTGGGGTCTACAGCTGATAGTACGGCAACGGCTTCTTCAGTAGCTGTGTCATCATCTTCTTTGGCAGTTGAATCATTTAAAATAATGCTGTCTTCTTCTGGTGCTTCTTCTAACACCTGAATACCCATGTCATTGATCATTTGGATAATGTCTTCAACCGAATCTGTTTCGATGATGTCATCAGGTAGGTGATCATTGACCTCACCATAAGTAAGGTAGCCTTGTTCTTTACCTTTGAGAATCAAAAGCTTGATTTGAGAAGTTTGTTTTTCAGTTGCCATATTTTAATGTCTACTATTTTTGGTCTATTGGTTGGTTTTTTGGCGCAACAATTGCACCAAATTTTGCTTTTCTGAGCTATTTAAGCCAGATTCCATCTGTTTGTTTCTTAAACGTTCAATTTCAGCTTTAGAGTTCAGTTGCTGTAAGTAACTGATTATATCCGCAAACTCCAAAGCTTTTTCAGTTTCGTCTAAATGATCGTACATGCGCATTAATTGCCCCAAATAAGGGCTGTAATCTGAATCCCTGAAATGTTCTAGCATTGCCGCTGCATTGATTTGGGGGTTGTGACGTTGAATTTCAACAATTTTATCAATTATTTCAACACCTTTATATGATAATTTCTGTAAGTTTAGGTCATTGGGGAAGTTTTTACAAAAATGTGGTGAGTTAAGTAACAAACTGATGAGTTTTCTGAAGGGGTTTTCTGATGCTGATGTGGTTTTGCTTTGTTTTGACTTTTGCCTTTCTTTGATTGCAAGCGTAATCCCTGAAACCTGACTGATTTTTTGAGTCATCATGACTTTAAAGGCCCCTTTGGGTAATTGGCTCAGGTAAGGTTTGGCTTTTTCATGCAATTGTGCTTTGCCATCAATGCTGTTGATATTGATGCCTTTGCTGATGACTTGCAGTAAAAAATCTGATAATGGGGTGGCATTATCTGCTTTTTGGTCAAAACTGTCCTTGCCGTGTTTCATGATAAAACTGTCCGGATCTTCGCCTTGAGGTAAAAACAAAAAGTCTATGATTTTATTGTCTAAGTATAAAGGCAATGCTGTGTTCAAAGCTTTTTCAGCTGCTTGTACACCAGCAGAGTCTCCATCGAAACAAAATACAATGCGGTCCCATACTTTGAATAAGTGACTGATGTGCTGAGGTGAGGTGGCCGTACCTAATGTGGCTACAGCGTTTTTAATACCATATTCATGCAGTGCAATGACATCCATATACCCTTCAACAACAAATATGAATTTTTCATTACTGTGTTTGCGAGCAAGGTGTAAACCGTATAACTCACTGCCTTTGTGGAATAAGTCAGTTTCAGGAGAGTTTAAGTATTTGGGTTTTTGATCTGCCTCAACGGCACGTCCTCCAAAAGCAATGACACGTCCACGTCTATCTTGAATTGGAAACATCAATCTGTTGCGGAATTTGTCGTAAGTTCGTTGTTGGTCATTCTGGGTAGAAAGGCCCGTGCGTTTCAATAGATCGTGTTCGCTTTGATCAAAACGTTTCAATAAAGCATCCCATTCATTCAGCGCATAACCCAATTGAAAAGTTTTACAAGTTTGGCCAGAGAGGCCGCGATTTTTTAAATATTCAATTATTTGTGGTGATGTTTTTAATTGTTGTTGAAAAATTCGGGTGGTTTTTTCAGTAACGGCAAATAAGTTGGTTTTGGGTTTTTGTCCAGCATAATTGTCAATACTGGGGACCTGCATGCCCGCTTGCTGAGCCAGGTCTTTGACGGCATCTATAAAGTCAAGGCCCTCATATTCCATTAAAAAGCCAATGGCACTGCCATTTTTGCCACAGCCAAAGCAGTGATAAAATTGTTTTTGCTGACTGACAGTAAAAGACGGTGTGTTTTCGGCATGAAAAGGACATAAGCCTGAGTAATCTTTTCCGGCTTTCTTGAGTTGTACTCGAGCCCCAACCACGTCATGAATATCAATACGATCTAGTAGTGATTCGATAAATTCATTGGGGATGGATGCCACAGTCTGCTAAGAGGTCAAACTATTTATTTTACATTAAAGTAGGTTTATAACAAGGCCGACTTTACTATTTGACTGACTTGTCCCATATCGGCTTGTCCAGCCACTTTGGTTTTTGCTAGTCCCATGACTTTGCCCATGTCTTGCATGCCTTTGGCACCGGTCTCTGCAATAATGGTGTTAACGATGTCTTCTACTTCTGCTGAAGAAAGTTGGGCTGGCAAGTATTTTTCAATGATGGTTATTTCTGCCAATTCCTTTTGCTGCAAATCTTGACGATCTGCTTCAGCAAACTGTGTTGCGGCATCCTTGCGCTGTTTAATCATTTTACTCACAATCGAAAGTACATCAGCATCACTCAATTCGCGCCGCTCGTCCACTTCTATTTGTTTGATAGCAGCTGTTAACATCCGAATGGTGCCAAGGGTTTCTTTGTCCTTGGCTTTCATGGCGGATTTCATGTCATCGGTAATTTGTGTTTTAAGAGACATGGAGGTATTCCTGACTAATCATTGTTGTTCGTTTGTGAGTTATTTGACTTTGAGCTAACAAGTCAAAATTTTCAATACATTCTACGTGGAATGCCTTCTTTAGCAACACGTCTTTGCAAGCGTTTTACTGCGGCAGCTTTCTTGCGTTTTCTCTCTTGAGTTGGTTTCTCGTAATACTGGCGTTTACGTGATTCTGCTAATACACCGGCTTTTTCACAAGCGCGTTTAAAGCGTCTTAATGCGAAATCAAACGGTTCGTTGTCTCTAACTTTTACACTAGGCATAAGTTTGTAGTCTCCAAATGGTTGCCTTCTTTAGGCGATATCAGTTTGTTTTGAGCGACTCCATTGAGCTGCCCGTAAAAAGACCGCGTATTTTAAGGCTTTTCTGGTTAATTGCAAAGGTAAAAACAGTTTTTTTTGAAGGTCTGGATTTGAGCCATGTCATTTAGATGTCCTGACCTGACCTACTTGTCATTAAATAGCTGAATCTATTATGAGGTTTGGCTGTGGTATTGGATACTTTTATCAATTAAAATTGAAGCATGCAAACATCAATAAGCCAGATCCTATTTATGATTATGAAGTATTTTAGATGAGTGATTTAAGCAGTAATTATGAACATGTGATGTCCCGTATTCAAGCTGCTACTGAGCATGCTAAGCGGGTTAATGCGCCTACTTTAATGGCAGTGAGTAAAAGACATGGTGTTGAGAGCATTAAAGCGGTAGCAGCGTTTGGGCAAGTGGATTTTGGTGAGAGCTATGCGCAAGAGGGCGTAAAAAAAATACAACTGTTAAAAGAGTTGCCTTTGGTGTGGCATTTTATTGGTCCTATCCAATCGAATAAAGTTAAGTTGATTGCCGCAAATTTTGATTGGGTTCATTCAATTGACCGAATGAAAACTCTCAAGTTATTGAGTCACCACCGAGCAAATGTTCAAGCACCCCTGAATGTTTTGTTGCAATTAAAAATTGGTGATGAGCCCAGTAAGTCCGGTGCTACATTTGAAGATGTTATTGAATTAGCTGCTCATGCTGATAAGTTTGAGGGCGTAATATTAAGAGGACTGATGTGTATTCCACCTGCCAGTAATGACATCAGTATGCAGTGTGATTATTTTCAAGAAGCTGTTGATGTATTTAATGAAATGGCCTCTAAATATCCTCAAGTCGATACCTTGTCGATGGGTATGAGTGGAGATTTAGAAGCAGCCATCCAAACTGGCTCGACAATGGTGAGAGTAGGCACTGATATTTTTGGGAAAAGGCCTGAGTGAATGCTGAGGCCTTTTGGTCTAGAATACAGTCCAGTTCATTTTCCACCAATCAAGGAATTCATCAAAGTCAATTTGTTCATTGTTGTCAACATCGATGGTAGCAAAACCTCTTTCTGCATTGTCAGAGCTGGCTTCAGGTGCCAATACTTTCAATAATTGGGTGAACTCATCAATGTCGATGAGTCCGCTTTTGTCTTTGTCAAAAAAATCGAAATGATCTTTGATTTCTGTTATCTCTTCAGGGCTTAAGTCAGACATGTTGATGTATAAAATTGATAAAGCGGTATTATATCGTTAATCGATTTCATTTTGCAGCTGATTATCTCATTGAATTGTGTGTTAAAATCGCGCCACTTTTTTGACTGGAATGTGTTATGGGATTTAAATGTGGTATTGTTGGTCTGCCCAATGTAGGTAAATCTACTTTATTTAATGCATTAACTAAAGCTGAAATAGCGGCAGAAAACTATCCTTTTTGTACGATAGACCCCAATGTGGGCATAGTTGAAGTGCCAGATCCCAGATTGAATCAATTAAGCGAAATTGTTAAGCCTGAAAAAATCATACCCACAACCATGGAATTCGTTGATATTGCAGGTTTGGTGGCAGGTGCTTCGAAAGGTGAGGGCTTAGGCAATCAGTTTTTATCACACATCAGAGAAACTGATGCCATTGCTCATGTGGCCAGGTGTTTTGAGGATGAAGATGTGATTCATGTGGATGGTAAGATTAATCCTTTGTCAGACATAGAAACCATCAATACAGAATTGGCATTGGCTGATTTAGAGTCGGCAGAAAAATCATTACTCAGGACCCAAAAGAAAACGCGTTCGGGTGATAAGGATGCAGTCAAAAGAGCAGCTATTCTAGAAAAAATTGTTAATCATCTATCTGAAGGCTTGGCCTTACGTACATTAGAGTTAGCAAAAGAAGAGTGGGAGGCAGTAAAAGAATTCAGTTTCATTACAGCCAAACCTATGATGTATATTGCCAATGTCGATGACCAAGGTTTTGAGAACAACCCGTTGTTAGATCAGCTTAATGCCTTTGCAGCCACTGAAGGTGCTTTGGTGGTGCCAGTTTGTGCTGCTATTGAAGCTGAGATTGCTTTATTGGATGATGAAGATAAGGCAGAGTTTCTAGCAGAAATGGGCTTAGAAGAAGCGGGTTTAAATCGAGTCATCAGAGCAGGGTATGAGCTGTTAGGCTTAAATACTTACTTCACAGCAGGGGTTAAAGAAGTGCGAGCGTGGACTTTTGTGCAAGGAGCAACAGCACCACAAGCTGCTGGTGTCATTCATACAGATTTCGAGAAAGGTTTTATTCGTGCCGAAACCATGGCTTTTGAAGATTACATTCAATATCAAGGGGAAGCTGGATGTAAGGAGGCTGGGAAGCTGAGGTTAGAAGGTAAAGAATATATCGTCAAGGAAGGGGATGTTTTGCACTTTAGATTTAATGTTTAAACTTTATTCTTGGTATAAAAGAGCCCGCGACTTACTGTCCCGGGCTTTTTGAAAAAAATCAATTCGAATAATTAATCTTCAAAGCCATTGATAAAAATAATGTCATCATCGAAATTGGCATCAGAAATTTGTACAACCTGGCTGGATGAAACATAATACAGGTTGCCCGCTTCATCTTCACCAAAACCCCTGACATTGGTGAAAGTTTCATCTAATTCCGCAAAACCAGACCATGTTCCATTATCTTGGACAGACCAATAAAGGTCGCCGGTACAAAAATCAGCATATATATACGTGCCTTGCCAGGTGGTTTCAGGTCCTCGATATGGAAAGCCGCCAATTACAGAACAACCAATTGCATAATCAATAATAGGGTCAACTGCACCAACAGCGGTACAGCTTTGGCCGGGTGTTTGAATAAGACCTTCTCTACATACCCAGCCGTAATTTTCCCCGCCTGCTGAGGTGGCCGGTTGAAAATCAACTTCCTCACGGGCATTTTGGCCGACATCACCAATAAATAAATCACCTGTGTCACGATCAAAGCCAAAACGGTAAGGGTTTCTTAAGCCCCAGGCCCAAATTTCACCACAATCAGTACTGACAGCGCTGAATGGATTATCAGCTGGTATGCCATAGTTGAGACCTTCTCCGCATGCATTACTCACATTGGTACCAGGATTGTCAATGTCAATACGTATCATAGATCCCAGTAGTGCTCGAGAGTCATCGTTACCTGTGAAGCTATTATCCGCTGCACATGATCCTGTGTTGTTTAGTGAGTCTGGGCTTTTGGTTTGGCCGCGATCACATGGATCATTTCCGCTTCCGCCATCACCCATACCTATATATAAATAGCCATCAGCGGGACTGAAATGTATGTCGCCACCGTTGTGATTGGAGAAATCTTGATCAATACTGATGATGTTTAATCTGCTGTTTGGATCCGCGACATCTGGATCAGCTGCGCTTACGGTATATCTGGCAATGACTGTATCACCTGAAGTGTTGGTGTAGTTGACAAAGAAAAAGCCGTTGGATACATAATTGGGATGGAATGCCAACCCTAATAATCCCTGTTCTCCGCCTCCATTGGTTAAAGGGTCTATATCCAGAAATGGGGTCGCCAAGGTGGTTCCGTTTTTAATGATCTTAATGCGCCCGCCCTGTTCAACCACAAACATTCTGTTGCTGCCATCATTGGCATTTCGAACAGCGACAGCATCCGAAAAACCAGACTGGAAGGTTATTAGTTCTGGGTCAAGTGGTGCTTGGGCATTGACTGAGGGAAGCATGAGTAAACTGATGCTAATGGTGAATATGTAGAATCGTAAATTTAGTATACTGATATTTGATTTCATGGTTTTATGCTCAATTTTTTATTTAATTCTTTTGACCTTAATGCTTCTGTTGCCGTCGCCTTTCATTTGCCAAGAACCCAGTGCAGCTGGTTCGATGGATATCAGTTGTGGGCCATCAGGTTTTAAATAGACAGATCCACTAGATATGCCTTTCCAAATTTGCCCGTTATCTAATTCGTAATAGGTTCTGCCAAGTTTGTCAGTATGTTGTTTGTCTAAGCGCGCTCTTATATTGCGTCGATCACTACTGCGTTGTCGGGATTCAAACCCGGCATTGCGCTGTCTTGTTTTGCGATCTATGATGACTTGCTTATTTTTTAGCCATTGGCTTAACATGTTAAGTTCATCGACAGTTAACTTATTGATTCCCGTTAATTGTTTTTCCTCTTCAGTCATCTCTGTCAGGTCTGGGGATTTAGCAAACACTGAGCCACAGGCTAATATGGCAGATAGCATGAACAGTTTTTTAGTCATATAAATTTCTCATGATTTAAATAAGGTGACAAATATACATCAATCTACACTTAATTTCGCTGATATATTGCTTGTTCAGTCACAAAAAAAGTTGTTTTTTCCTGAATTAATACTAGTTATAACAAACTTTTAACACGATGAGCTAAAAAATTAGTAAAATGTGATTTAAAACCACAAAACCAAAAACGTAACTCGAAATAGATAGGTAGCAAAAGAAATGAAAACACCAAATACTGTAGAGTTTAAGTCTCTGCTAATAATTGGCGGTATGCTCATGGCCAATTTATCACAAGCTCAGCTTGATTTAACCTTAGATTCTGATACCCCATCCGTTAAAAATGCTGCATCACCATTGTTAGATTCACCATTCTACAATGTTGCTGATGATGTCATGTCAGTAACCACTGAATTTCCAATTGTTTGTACTCACATTCTGGGTTATGAACCTATATCTGATGTGCAGCTTAAAGTATTTGACCCTAATAATATAGAATATAATTTGGCTCAACTGCGAGACTTTAATTTAGGTGTGGCACAAGATATTTCATATGATTTGTCTGGAAACAGTATTAATATTGTCAGTGAAAATCGAAATAAAGCAAAATGTATCACTTCAGGATTGTATGACCTTATTTCAAACAATGGGTTTGAAGAACCCAATCAAGATGTGGTTGAAGTAATAGAAGGTTTTGGAATTGTTAAATATGAGGGCTTGCCTGATGCTGTTATAGGTAATGTTATACCGATTAGCTATGATGTCACATACACCAATACTGGTTCGGCTCTACAAACGTTAGATTATGTTGATTATTGGCCGTCGGCGGATACCACCATCAATCATTTTACTTTTAACGTTAATCCTATTCCCGGTGATCCGGTTTGGTTTGATTGTAACGAAGATACTTCTGGAGTAAATTGTGGTAGTTTTGACATTGAAAGGATCAGTGAATTGCGTTCTGTGCGGGTAAATCCAGGAGCCACAATAAGAATCTCGTACAATAAATTTTTGCTTGTACCACAAGCGGGTAACCCAGGACCGTATGTTGATATGATGGCTGGTTTTTTTATTAAAACTGAGTCTGCGGAGGGTATTGATGGAGCAAATAAATCTGGGAGTACGGGGTTTGTTTATCTCAAGCATGCGGTCGTAGAAAAAAGAATTAGAGTAAATTGATGATTGCCTGAATATCTATATAAATAAAAAAGCAGCTGTGAGGCTGCTTTTTTATTTTAAATATCAAACAATGACACCTGTACGCTTTAAAAAAATAAACCAAATACTTCAGGCCAGACAAACTGACTTAACAGTGGTTATGGATGGGGTGCATAAACCACATAATTTTAATGCCATCATTCGTTCTTGTGATGCAGTTGGTGTACTTGAGGCACATTATATTCCAGTCGAAGAGGGCTATAGGCCATTGACCAATACCGCTAAAGGGTCAGAAAAATATGTAACAGCGCACAAACACAGCAGCTTTAGTTCGGTCGCAGAGTCATTGAAGGGTCGAGGCTATCAACTGTTGGTTGCACATTTTTCTGAACAAGCGGTGGATTATCGAACCATTGATTATACCCAACCAACTGCCATAGTAATGGGTGCAGAGTTGGCTGGGGTGTCACAGTCTACAGCAGATCAAGTTGACCAACACATTATTATTCCTATGCTGGGTATGGTTGAATCGCTGAATGTGTCGGTGGCATGTGCTTTGATCTTGTATGAGGCTCAGCGTCAACGTCAAGAATCAGGCATGTATGACAGTTGCTCACTCGATCAAAAGACTTACAATAAGGTGTTATTTGAATGGTGTTGGCCCAAAATTGCCGATTTGTGTCAAAGAACAGGCAAACTTTATCCGCCTTTAGATGAAGATGGAGAGTTCAAAAGCTTTTGAAATCGAGATTTTGTCAGAACTTCGCCCATTGCATATGGAACCGGCGAAATATTTTCGTCATTATGAGCATTAAAATCTTGCCATCTTTGCGTCAATGATTGAATGAAACGATGGTGTTTTTTACTTTTGATGTATTGTTTTGCTAACAATGTAACAGGAATGTCAGTACTTGCACACTCGTTCATCATGTTGATACTGTCGGCGGTAACAAACAAGTGTTTAGCGTGTTGAAGCAGGGCTTGATAGGGGTTAGGTCCATTATTGGCATTGTGCCAGAAAATGTCATTGGTTTTTAATGCAGTTTTAATTTTATTTATAGCGAATTTTGATAACCTGGGTGAACCGCATAAGTAAAGAGCTTGATTAGGGTATGTTGTGCGTATTTTTTGGAGCTCTATTTTAAAACCGCTTTTGTAGTATTGGGCCGGTGGGTTGCCCAGTATGACTGCCAATGAGTCAGATGCTTGCAAAGTATCTGGTTTTGTATGTTCGAACCATTGTGTGCTAAATGGGTGCAAGCTGCCTGTAAAGTTAATAATATTTAAACCAGATTTCTGATCGTGGCTTGGTATCAACAACAAATCATAGTTTGTATGATTGTCTTTAGGGTCAAGAATTTGAATGTGCTTGAGTTCTATTGTTTCTTTTTTAAACTTTTGGGATATAAACTTACCCACGGCGGCGGCTTTTTTACCCGCAGTAATGATGATATCAGGTGGGTGATCGAAATCAGGTTCATGGTCAGGCCATTTGAGCCCATACTGAAAGCCTGGGATGATTCTTGGGGTGAATGTTTCCCATGGTTGCTGCAAGATGAATTGGTGAACATGACTGTGGTTCGCAAGCCCTTGAGCCAAAGTCAGACTTTGAACTTCATGGCCTTTACGCCCTTCTGATAACACCCAACATAGATTTACTTTATTCAAACGCATACAAGGTTTATAATACGTCATCCATTATAAAGGCCAATTCAAATACTTCATAGTAAGTATTTGTTTTTCAATGACCGCCAGGTCAATAGATTTTTTAAATTGTATTTTAGGATTGATTATGAACCAAGAAGCCGCCAATACCGAAAAAGTTTATCATGTGAAATCCTGTGATTTACCTGTATCATGCCCAAGTAAAGGCATGGCTGTATGGAACTCGCACCCCAAAGTTTTTTTACCCATTGAAGAAACAGGTGAGGCTATATGTGAGTACTGTGGTGCTAAGTATATTTTAAAAGATTGAACGTACTTCAAACTTCATCCACTGCACCAGTTGATTTATGTGTTCATGATACCTGAATCCCAAAATCAACCAGTATCTCAACTGACTATTTTACAGGTGCTGCCCGCACTGAAAGTGGGTGGTGTTGAACGTGGTACAGTAGAGTTTGCTGTATATTTGAAAAAGCAAGGGCATAATCCAATTGTTATTTCGTCCGGTGGGACATTGGTTGATGAACTGGAAACACACGAAATTACTCACATACAGTTAAATGTGGGCAAAAAATCAGTCAGCACTTTACTTTTAATCAATAAACTTAAACAAATTATGCTGGATTTAAAGGTGGATGTGGTACATGCCAGATCGCGTTTACCTGCATGGATGTGCCATTGGGCAATCAAGAGTATGAAGGCGGCCCAAAAGCCTCATTTCGTGACAACTTTACACGGGTTACACTCAGTAAGTCGTTATTCATCCATTATGGCTCGAGGTGATGCAGTGATAGCTGTTTCAAAGACTGCTGAAGAATACTTGTACAAGTATTTTAATAAATATTTGAAATCCAGGCCACATATGATTTATCGAGGTATCGACCCCCAGTTTTCTCATACTCACGAGGTGGGCCTTAGTTGGCAACGTGATTTTAAGCAAAAGCTGCCCTCAGACCAATCCTATAAGACTGTATTGATGCCAGGACGATTAAGTCGTGTAAAAGGTGTTGAGAATTTGATCAGCTGGTTAAAGTCAACAACACATAACTGTAAATTGTTGCTCACAGCACAGCAAAATGAGTCAACTTACAGTCAAAATATTAACAACATTCTGACAGCGAACCAAGTTTCTGATCGAGTGGTTTGGTTAGGTATTGAAAGAAATATGGTCGATTTATATGCAAGTGTAGATTTAGTGGTATCAGTTAATAACAAAGCTGAGAGTTTTGGGCGCACTGTTTTAGAAGCTTTGTCAGTTGGGACTCCAGTTGTCGCTTTTGCGCATGGTGGCGTTGCAGAAATCATGTCGGAACTTTACCCATTGGGCTGTGTTGAGTATGGTAATAACAAGGAGTTAGCTAAAAAAATTGATGCATTTATTATGAAGGCTCCTGAAGTGTTGCCGCATAGAAAGTTCAGTAATCAATCTATGTTTGAAAAAACAGTGGATGTTTATCAAAAGCTACTAATGCAGAGGTCTCTCAATGAAAAAAATAAACCTAATCATTTAAATTAAATGTCTATTACTCAAACGGTGATTTCTCAAAATCAATCCATTGACAAGGGATTAAGTGGGCTGCAAAATGCTGTGGTAGTCTTGTTGCTATCGATCATTTTTTTATTGCCTTTTGGGCGTTTGGCTGAATTACCAATCATTATAATGATGGCTTGGGGGATGTTTTTAGCGGTTAAAAAATTCAAAGAACTTAAAGGTATACCTTCACTTAAGCCGCTTACCTATGCTTTTTTAGCCTATTTTTCATTAACGCTCATATCTGCTATTGATTCTTATTGGCCAGAAAAAAGTGTCTTGGTTGCATTGGCATCACTGAGGTTTTACTTAATGGGGTTGGTGGTTATTTATTACGCCAATTCAGCATTAATACAGCAAGTGCTTAAATGGATGGTCTTCTTGATGTTGGCTTGGGTAATTGACGCGTTGATTCAAAATTATGTTGGTTATAATCTATTGGGTCTAAGCTCATACCCAGGGCGTCTGACTGGGGTATTTGGACAAAATGTGAAATTAGGGCCGGTATTGGCATTGATGATGCCCTTGGTGATGATACACGTATGTTCGGCTCAAGTATGGATGAGATGGTTGATAATGGCATTGATGGTGCTGGTTATTTTGCTCAGTGGAACTCGTTCGGCATGGTTGATGATGGGATTTGTCTTAATGATGTATTGGTGGCATCATGTCAAAGGCAGGCGTTGGTTGTTACTTCTCAAGACAGGTGTTGTGACGATGTTGGCAGTGGTTACACTGTGGTTGGTGTCAAATGATTTTCAACAGCGGATAGATCGCTCGTTGGGGTGGTTACAATCTGGTGATAAAACCATTGATTTTGCTTTGTCTGATCGTTTGCCGATCTGGAAAACGGCTTTAAATATGTATGTTGAACACCCAGTTAATGGTATTGGAGCCAGGGCATTTAGGCAGGTTTACACCGAATATTCCGAGCCTGATGATACTTGGGTTGCTCAAAAGGGCAGTGGCCTGCACGCGCATCATTGGGTATTGGAGGTATTGGCAGAAACTGGTACCATTGGTATGCTTCTCATGCTATGGATGATGGTGATGTTGGTCAGGTTTGTTAAGAAAGATTTTCAAAATAATTCAGTGTGGCCATTTGCTGTGGCTTTAATGGCAGCCATGCTTCCAGTTGTTTCCCTGTATTCGTTGTTTTCGTCATTTTGGTCTATTTGCCTTTGGTGGTTGCTCGTTCTGATGATCTGTGGTGTAGAAAAGGATGCCTAAATTATCAATTAATAGGCCAGTAAGTGCTGTAGTGACATGTTTTAATTCAGCCAAAACCATAGCGAAATGCCTGCAAAGTTTATCTTGGGCAGAGGAAATTATTGTATTAGATTCTTTCAGCGAAGATGAAACAGTTATGCTCATTGAGGCGCATGTTAAAAAGTTTGGAGCCAAGATTAAATTTAAACAACAGGCATTCAAGGGGTTCGCCCAGCAGAAACAAGATGTCATCGATATGGCTACACATGATTGGATACTGTTGTTAGATGCCGATGAATGTTTGGTCCCTAAAGCGGTCAGTAAAATTAAACAATGGAAAGCAAAAAAAGCTGCGGCTGATGGGTATAACTTGCCCAGAATTGAATGGGTATTTTGGCATTGGGCTCATCCATGGGTTAAGCGCAATGAGTTCATTCGCTTATTCAACAAAAAGAAATCACACATGAGTCAAGACCTGGTACACGAATCAATCCAAGTGAAAGGAACTGTAAAGAAAATGTATGCACCCTTTAAGCATTACGGTGAAACCTCAATAAAAGTCAAAATAGACAAAATAAATCGTTATTCAGCCTTGGCGGCACAGCAAAAATTTGACCGTGGAAAACGATGCCATGTGTTGCGTTTATTTTTATACCCAGTGTTTTATTTTTTTCGACAGTATTTTATTAAGCGCCAAGTATTCAATGGCGTCGCTGGTGTAATTAATGCCACATTAAATAGTTACTATGCTTACCTTAAATATGCCAAGTTATATGAGTTACAGCAGAATAAAAACTGATTTTCAGGTGAGGCTTGGCAGGTGGACTTGTCGGCTAAAGCTCAGTAGTCAAATGCGTTTAGGTCGGTTGTTGGGGCTATTATTTTATTACCTGCCCAATAAAAGAAAAAGTATTGCAAAAATAAACTTAAACATATGTTTCCCAGAACTCCGTCAAGAGCAAATCAAGAAACTGTTGAAAAAGAATCTGATTTCAACAGGTCAAGGGGTTGTAGAAATGATGGCTGCTTTATGGACTGAGGCAAACAATCTCGATGGTTGTTTTGAAATATCGGGTATTGAAAATTTAAATGAGGTATTAAAGTCAGCAGAGGGTTGCTTGTTGCTTAGTTGTCATACCACTTCTATAGAATGGGGTATACGTGGACTCAATAACCACCTTAAAAAGACGGGTCAACCAGTCGGGCACATGTTGGCTAGGCAACACAATAATAAGATTTTAGAAGCACATTTGGAAGAGGCTAGACTGACTTTCGTTGAGAAGCTAATTGATAAGAAAAACATTCGCAGCTTGTTGCATTCAATTAAATCAGGTCATCCTGTATATTATGCACCTGACCAAAATTTCTCCTATCAAGTTCAGTTTGCTGATTTTTTTGGTAGACCTGCGGCCACCACTACTGGCACCCAGAAATTGGCGCAAAAGGGGGTTAAAGTATTGCCATGGTTTTGTTTCAGGACTGGCCCTTGTCAGTGGCGTATTGAAATATTGCCAGAAATGAAAACGCTGGCTTCTTTGGAATATATTGACGCTTCACAACAGATCAATCATTTATTCGAACAACAAATTAAGCAATATCCTGAACAATATTTATGGGTGCACCGGCGGTTTAAGAACCAACCAAATGGTATGGAAAATCCATATAAATAATCATTTCCAGCTACATGCAACAAGTACACCAACCAAAGCACAATGAATCTTGGTACCGTATTTGGTGGTGAAAGTTTTGCTGATGGTGATTTTGTCAAAGAATTTTTCTATACTTCCTTCGAGCCCTTCGGCATAAAACTTCATCTGTAATTTGGGCTTATCCACTGACTCATCCAAATACGGAATGTCATTCATCCAGTCTTGTATTTCTTGCTCAGGTATATAAAAGCTTCGTGCAGGACCTGTACGTGCTTGAAATTCAGCAGATACCTCAATTGATGTTCTGTTTTTTATCATTTGCAGGACATCTCCTGTACTGATATTTTTATTTTGTCTTGGTTCGGCTTGAACAGAATGTTGTGATTCAGGCTTTGGTACAGGTTCGGATTTAGGTTTATTAATTTTTTCGCTGGTTTTTTCTGGAGGTTTTGTTGTTGGTGGAGTGGGTGCTTTTTTTGGAGTAGGGACTGGTTCAACCGGTTGTTGTTGCAAAGGTTTCATTATGGGTGGGTTGGAGGGTGGAGTTTGGGGCTTTACTAACTCCAGCTTCATGACTTGGCTCGAATCGAGCAAGGTTAAAGTCCATGGTTTTGGTAAAACCAGAAATACCATAATCAATGCCACAGGAGTTAATGCATGTTTAACCCAGTGTTTAAAGTCTTTGTGGCTGCGCCAGTTGTTGGGAGAATTGAGTACGTGCAAGGACAGTCAAGTTAGTTAATTTACACATTATATAGATGGCTTGTTAAGCAAATGTAAACCATTGGTTATAACTTGATGTTAAAAAACTTAAATACCACCCATGCTGGACCAATTAAGAGAAATTGCAGATCTTTGTAAAAAGAGGGGCGTTTTCCCTCAATATGGTGGCCGATAAATTGACCAATCCAGGCGGCTACAAAAACCGCAAGAGCTATAGTCAGTAAAGGCCAGTTTTGTTTTTCCATTAAATGATTGGCGGTAAAGCAAAACAAAGTGAAAAGTGACATGGTTGCAAAGACTTTAAGGCTTTTGACCAGATAATATACCATCAATAATGCAGTAGTGATGACGGCCACGTTAAAAACATATGGAACCTTAATCGTCCATAGTCCGGCGATAATAGACCAAAAAATTAAAGGCACACAAAAATAATGGATAATTTGGTTGGTTTTGTTGATGTGAGACTTATGGTATTCAGTCATCAAATATTTAATAGAGTTTTTATTCATATTTTCATATTACCGAGAAATTTTGGCCGGTTATGCGGCGATAGGCTTCGTGATACTTATTTGCAGTTTTATTTATAATGTCTTCAGGGACATCAGGGCCGGGGGCTTGTTTGTTCCAGTCCAATCTTTCTAAGTAGTCACGGATGAATTGTTTATCATAACTTTCAGGGCTGCTGCCAATTTGATAAGTTTCTTGGTTCCAGAATCTAGAAGAATCAGGAGTCAGTACCTCGTCCATTAACACCAAATTTTCATCATTATCTAAGCCAAATTCAAATTTAGTGTCAGCAATAATAATGCCATTGTCGTGTCCATGTTGGCTGGCTAATTGGTAAATTTCCAAAGAAACACGTCGCAACTGTTCAGCTCGATCTGTGCCAACTAAGTTAACCAATTGTTTAAATGTGATGTTCTCATCATGGTCACCGACTTGGGCCTTGGATGAAGGTGTGAAGAGCGCTTCTGATAACCGTTCTGCTTGTTGTAAGTTTCGCGGTAGTTGTATGCCACACAACTCACCGTTATTTTGATAATCTTTCCAGCCTGAGCCAATGATATAGCCGCGAACGATGGCTTCACAAGGCAAGGCGCGAAGCTTTTTGACCACCACTGCCCTTTGAATCAGGTCTGAGTCGGCATTTGGAATGACTTGTGCCACTGGTATTTCAGTGAGATGATTCATTATAATAGGACGCATCATTTTGAACCAGAAATTTGAAATCTGAGTTAACAAGGCTCCTTTGTGCGGGATGGCATCTGGTAGCACGACATCGAAGGCGCTGAGACGGTCGCTGGCAACCATCAATAAATGTTGATCATCTATTTGATATACGTCTCTTACTTTACCTTGGTGGATTTTTTTTAACGGAATTTTGAGTGGTTCAGTTTTCATGCCATGAGTAAAATGTGCGGTGCAGGTATTTTATCCATGGATAAAGACCTAAGCAAACAAATATGAGTAAATAAATATGGGCAGTATCATAGGTGGAATTTTAGGTTTTAAGTTTGGTAGTTATCCAGGCCTGCTTTTGGGCGCATGGATAGGGCTTTGGATAGAACGTCAGTTGATCGGAAAAACAACTGTAAATCATCAAAAAGAGACGCAGGAAAGTTTTTTTACAGCACTGTTTCTGGTGATGGGTAAGTTGGCAAAAGTAGATGGGAAGGTTTCTACTTCTGAAATTGAAAGAACAGAAGGCATCATGCGCCATATGAATTTGAATGCAGAGATGCGCCAGCGAGCCATTCAGTTATTTAACCAAGGAAAATCGAATGCTTTTGATATCGAAGCAACATTACGCCAATTCGGACAATTTGCCAGAAGGTCACTGTCTTTAAAACAAATATTTTTGGAGATGCTGATTGATGTTGCAGAAGCAGATGGGTTGATTTCACGTGACGAACAAGCTTTGATCGAGAAAGTTTGTCACTTGATCGGTTATCCCATTCAATTGCTTTATGCGATGATGAAAATGCGTGGGTTCGCTGCTACTGGTGGTTATCAACAACGACAACAAAGAGGCCGGCAACAGCAACGCCCGGTTAATAGAAATGCGCCTTTTAATCCTTATCAGGTACTCGGTGTTGAGCAAAATGATAACAAAGCGACCATTCGCAAAGCTTATAAAAGATTAATGAGTCAACATCATCCTGATAAGCTGGTTTCTAAAGGTTTGCCTCCTGAAATGATGAAAGTGGCTGAAGAAAAGGCCAAGCAAGTTCAATTGGCTTGGGAAAAGGTCAAAGACTTAAAAGGCTGGTGATGTTGACATTTAACTGCAGCAATGACAAACTCAGCAACAAATTCACAATGCCTGATCAAGATATGAGCGAAATAATAATTGCCCCCTCCATTTTATCTGCTGACTTTGCCCGTTTAGGAGCAGATACACAAGCTGTATTGGATGCGGGTGCAGATTGGGTGCACTTCGATGTGATGGATAATCATTATGTCCCTAATTTAACCATTGGCCCTTTGGTATTAAAGTCACTACGGGATTATGGCATCAAAGCACCTATTGATGTTCATTTAATGGTGAAGCCTGTTGATCGAATCATTGGTGATTTCGCAGAAGCTGGCGCAGATATCATCAGCATTCACCCAGAGGCTTCCGAACATATTGACCGTTCTTTGTCCTTGATTAAAGAACATGGTTGTCAAGCGGGCTTGGTTTTAAACCCAGCCACACCTGTGCAGGTTTTAGAGTATGTTATGGATAAATTGGATGTGATATTACTGATGAGCGTTAATCCAGGCTTTGGAGGACAATCTTTTATACCAAGCACATTAGATAAGCTCAAAACTGTCAGGAAATTAATCCAAGAGTCAGGAAAAAACATTCGTCTTGAAGTTGATGGTGGTGTAAAAGTTGATAATATATCAGCCATTGCTCAGGCAGGGGCAGATACTTTTGTGGCAGGTTCGGCAATCTTTAATACCTCTGATTATGCCAAAACCATCACAAATATGCGACAAATGGTTCAGCAGCAATTCAGTGAAGTAAGTTAGAATGTAAGCATGAAAACTATAATTACCATAATTTTATTTACTTTGATTAGCTTTCATTCGGAAGCCAAAGACAGTCTGAGCCTCAATGAGGCTGTCAATGAAGTGAAGGCAAAAGGCCGTGTATTATCGGCCAGAACCATTAATGGTCGGCATGAAATTAAAATATTGACGCCCAAAGGCGCAGTCAAAACAATCAATAAAAAAGCAGGTAAGGTCAACACAAGCAATCGTCGTAAAGGATCTAATGAACAGCATGATCGAAATGCACAAAAATACCAAGGTTCCACTTCCTCTAAACATCCTCAGGCTAATCGTAATGTGATGAAATTAAGAGAGCAAAAAAGTCGCAGCAGGCGTGATGCTGGTTTAAGAGGCAATCAATCTAACCGCCCTAAGGTACAAACACGTCAAACTAGAAAAACAAAATCAACAAGCTCACAAAATAAAGATAATTAGAGAAAATGCGCGTATTACTTATAGAAGATGATGACAACCTCAGAAACACTTTAATCAAACGTTTTGAAGAAACTGGTTATGTAGTGGATGCTGCTGATAATGGCGAAGATGGTTTGTATAAAGGCAAGGAGTATCCAGCTGATGTGGCGGTTATTGATTTAGGGCTCCCCAGAATTTCAGGAATGGAAGTTATTCAAACGTTACGACATGATGGGGTGGAATTTCCAATCATAGTTTTAACAGCACGAGGTTCTTGGCAAGACAAAGTGATGGGTTTAGATGCTGGAGCTGATGATTATTTGGTCAAACCGTTTCACTTTCCTGAATTATTAGCGCGAGTCAACGCTTTGGTCAGGCGTTCTACTGGGAATGCCACCCCTGAAATCAATTGTGGTGGTTTAACCATGAACATGAGCACTCAGGAAGTTAAAGTTACTGGTGAAAGTCTTGATTTAACCTCATACGAATACAAGGTATTGGAATATTTGTTACATCATCAAAATCAGGTAATATCTAAAACCACACTCACAGAACACATTTACCACCAAGACTATGATCGGGATAGTAATGTAATCGAAGTATTTGTTGGTCGTTTACGAAAAAAATTAGCTGCCATAGACCCAGATACAAAATACATTGAAACTTTGCGAGGGCGAGGTTATAGAATGCGCTCAATTGATTGATCAATGGCTTCTGTGACTCAAAGTGTGTCACTCACAAAACGAGTTTTGCTCACCTCAAGTGTGGCTTTGTTGTTTGCATTGGCTGCAATTGGTTTTGTTATGGACCAAGCTTTTAAAGAAAAAACTCTACACTTGGTTAAGGAAAGACTTGAGAGTTATGTCTTGGCAATTATTTCAAACACCGAAGTTGATGGTGATTTATTGGTTTTCCCTGAATATTTTCCTACGCCACGGATGGAACGACCTGGTTCAGGTATGTATGCTCAGATGATTTTTGATGATCAGTCATGGGAGTCTCCTTCTGTATTGGGTCAAGAACTGCCCCCATTTTCTTCGGCTCAAGTGAATGAGCCAAAATTTGATGCGCCCATTGAGTTCAAAGGTGATCGGTTATTTCGCATGACACAAGGATTTAGTCTGGAAGGAGAAAATCGGTCGATAGAATTAACACTTGTTGTGACTGAACATGCAGGAAATTTTTATCGTGAACTGGCTGAATTTGAAGAGAACTTACTGGCTTGGTTGATTGCCATTAGTTCGGTTTTAGTTTGTGTTCAATGGATTATTATGCATTGGGCCACAAAGCCATTAAAGCGTTTGATGGCAGATTTGTTGCGTTTAGAAAAAGGAGATGAGTTAATTTTTTCTGAAGATTATCCAAGTGAGTTAAGAGGGTTAACTACCAGTCTAAATAGATTGATTGAAAACGAAAGGAATAATTTGTCACGTCAACGAAGAACGTTAGGTGATTTAGCCCATTCATTAAAAACGCCATTGGCAGTAATTCATTCGGAACTAGAAAACTCAGACGTAGATAAGAAATTAATACAGCAACAAGTTTTAAACATGAATGAAATTGTTGCTTATCAATTGAAAAGAGCGGCTGTAGCAGGTCATCGGACATTTGTGAGTGGTGTGCCGGTGATTGATGTTTTAGACAAGATGGTTAAGACACTTGAAAAAATTCACCCTAATCGTAACATCGAAGTGAACATGCAAATAGCCCCAGGCGCAGAATTTTATGGTGAAAAAGGTGACCTGATGGAAGTGCTAGGCAATCTTTTAGAGAATGCTTTTAAATGGTGTGATCATCGCATTGACGTCCTGGTTAAAACTTTATATATGGAAGGCAGAAAAAGAACAGGTCTGATCATTGAAATAGGTGATGATGGTCCTGGGATCCCAGTCGATAAAAGAGTCGAACTACTCAAACGTGGTGCCAGAGGAGATGAGCAAGTTAAAGGCCATGGCATAGGTCTTTCAATAGTGACAGATATTGTGGAATCATATCAAGGTGAATTAGAAATTAAAATCCATGATCAACTACAAGGCGCTTGTTTTAAGGTCATGCTTCCACCGTAAATTCTTTCAATTAAATATATGAAAAAACTATTAGATATCATGCAACAACTGCGTGATCCAGAAACAGGTTGTCCTTGGGATATTCAACAAACGTTTTCAACTGTAGCTCCTTATACAATTGAAGAAGCTTATGAAGTAGCGGATGCCATAGAACATCAAGATATGCAAGGACTCAAGTCAGAGTTAGGCGATCTACTGTTTCAAGTTGTGTTTCATGCCCAAATGGCAGAAGAGGGTGGACATTTTAACTTCGATGACGTAGTTGATTCTGTTTGTGAAAAGATGATCCTTAGACATCCGCATGTTTTCAGCCCTGATTCAAAGAAAGTTACTGCTGAGCAACAATCACTGGCCTGGGAAAAAGAAAAAAGTAAAGGTAAAAGCAGTGTTCTGGATGGTATAGCCAAGAACTTACCAGAATTACTTAAAGCCGTGAAATTAACTAAATATGCAGCTGTCATTGGTTTTGATTGGCCTAATATTAGTCAGGTTTTTGAAAAATTAGATGAGGAAATTTCTGAACTCAATGAAGCAATTAAAGAATCAGATACAAGCCACATTGAAGAAGAGCTGGGTGACCTGTTATTTGTTTGCGCTAATATAGCCAGGCATCTAAATATTGACCCTTCATCAGCCCTGAGAAAAGCAAACAATAAATTTGAACAACGATTCAGGTCAGTTGAAGAAAAAGCAAAGTTAGATCAACCTAAAAAAAAGAACTTTGACCTGAAGGTTCTGAACGAACTCTGGAATCAGGTCAAAGTTGAACTCAAAAAATAAATGTTTTAAATTTTCCGTATGCCTAAAGTGTGTGTGTGCGTGTTGAAGGCATACTTTGCTTATAAACATTTCCAAGTTCTTATAATGAGCTTTAATAAAATATCGTGGCTCTGTTTCGTTATAATTTCTCCCTCTTCTTAAAGCAGGGCTGATAAATGTGTGTGCTCAGCCCTGTCATTAATTCGATTTTTATTGAAGATGATCAGAAGATATATCTTGGTTACACTTTTGTTGTGTACCATTTATCTGAACTCTTTCTATAGTTATGTTTTCTTTATTGTTGATTGATTGTATAGAAGCTATTGGTGACTTATTGTATGTGCAACTGAAATTAACCGTAACCAACCCCGTTTCTATGATGTCGTCACCGCCAGTACCTTCGTCAGTAGCGGTGCTGCCACCAGTGCCTTCGTCAGTAGCGGTACTACCACCTGTGCCTTCGTCAGTAGCGGTGCTGCCACCAGTACCTTCGTCAGTAGCGGTACTACCACCTGTGCCTTCGTCAGTGGCCGGGTTGCCACCTGTACCTTCGTCAGTGGCCGGGTTGCCACCTGTACCTTCGTCAGTAGCCGGTTTACCACCAGTGCCTTCGTCAGTAGCGGTGCTGCCACCTGTGCCTTCATCTGTAGCCGGTTTACCCCCGGTGCCTTCGTCGGTGGCCTTGTTGCGTCCCTCAAGAGAGTAATCAAGCATAAAGTAACCAGTGCCCGCTTCAATATATCCTTCTAAGAAATAAATTTCATTGTTATGTTGAATGATTCCTTTATATGTCTGATTATCTGTTGTAAATAGTTTTAAATCAGAAGAGAAAGCTATATTTGATATCAGCATAGTTGTTACGAGTAACATCATACTGATATACTTAGTTCGCCTTTTGTGGGTTCTTATACATGAATCTGTACCTTCAGTTTCAGCGGTGCTTTGCAAACCAATGGAGTGGTTTTTGGCTGAATTAGTTAAATCGGTACCTTCAGTTTCGGCGTTCTTCATTTATTTGTCCTCTGTGTTATAGTTTGTATTAATTGAATTCTTGGCATTGTTTTCATCAAAGTAAAAGAAACCAATACCAACCCTACAATGATGACTAGGTACGGTAATGCTGGCATATTTATTCTCTATTTCTTCAAATTGAGGAACAATGGTGGAGTCATATAATTCTTTCATCATGGCATTGACTTCAGATCTGAATGCGGGAATTTGTTGTTCTGGTATTTTTATAGAAAACAAATTACGTTGAAAGCTGGTGTCATATTCATTGTCAAAATTATGAGCAACTGTTGAAGTCAAACGTTTGATGGAGTTGGCAGCAATTTCAATTTTAGCAACACTTATAGGTTCGCTGGGTGTAAAAGACTTGCTGATTAAGTGAACTTTACCACCAATGATTTCAACGCACTTTGCATCAATAAGTGACTCTAGAATTGGGCCGTGGCTGATATTTTTACCAAACCTTTGTGTCAGTACTTCAAAAGAAAGTCCATTTCCACTGCGTTTCAGTGGTTTGGGTTGGCCTTTGTCATCACAAAAAATTGGGTTTGATGCCCAGTGATCCAATATATTGCCTTCCCTAGAACGTGCTACATCAGTATTCATGCTTGAAGTGCGCGTATCATTTTGTTTAGATTTTAAAATGTTGGACACTTCTCTTCGATCTAAACCAGTTTGGTGAGCTATTGAAGATATTTTTCCTCTTGAGTTGTTAGTGGTACTTAATATATGGGATTCACCCTCTTCAACATAAATTTCTCTTAATAGATTGCTAACAGATTTAAATTCAACTTTGTGCTTAACTAAAATTCTAACCATAGGTTTTAAACAGGTTTTAACAAATTCAAGCCAGTATGAGTTGAATGATAAATTGTGTTTTACTTGATTCTGATTAGTTTTCATTTGCTTTCTCAATATATCGGGTGACTGTCATTAAAGTACCATCCTTGAAAGTTTTTAAATCCTTGACTGAGTCCGAGATCTAGGTCTTTCTTGGTTTCTATACCCTCTAAAACGGTGTTAATACTCATCGATGCAGCAAATTTTGCTAATCCATGAGTGAATGATTCAGTTGTGTTATTTTGGTTGAGATTTTGATTGGCTACTTTGATGACATCTATCAGCCCTAACTGTAATAGTTCCCAATGTGCAAAACCTGAGCCGAAGTCATCAAGGGCTATCCAACCACCTTGTGACCTGAAATACTGTAATAGCTCAATAGCACTTGAACTCAATGAAGGCATAGATTGTGTTTCAACAATTTCAATACAAATATGATTGCAATCAATTAACTGATTTTTGATCATTGACATGAGATTAGATCGAAAATCATGACAAAGTAAACTGATGGGCATTAAATTAATACTTAATCGTTTTGGGTTTTCTTTGGCCAATACGGTGGGTAGTTCATTGAATATATTGTAGTCTAAATCTACTTTTTGTTGTGCAGTCAGTGACCTAAAAAAGTTTTCAACATTGCCAAATCCTTGTGCGCATTGAGGTCTGTAAAACATTTCGAGCCATGTATCCTTGCCATTAACACTCTCGCCCACAATATGCTGAAACTGAAAATTCAGTTTTGCGTTGAGGGTAGATTGAAAAACGGCTAAATTCATAAACATGGTCAATATTGAACAGGTTTTTTATTATAAGCTCAATCATAGATTCCTGTAAACACTTTTATAAAATTATTTTTTTAATGTGAATTTTTAAGTTATTTAATGTCTATTTGGAATAGACAACCTTAAGTCTGGTTGTGGTTTCTCAGTAAGTATTGCAAAATGGGTTGGTTGGCTTGAGGTAGTTGGTATTGAGCAATTTGATTTTTTTTCACCCATTTAATGCTTTGGCCTTCAGCTGGTATGACATATGGGTTTTCACTGACTTCGTGGAAAACCAGTAATTTAACATTGACAGTTGGGTAGTCGTGATTGAGTTCTAGAACTTGATTGGTGGTGGTGCAATTGTAATTGAGTTCTTCTTTGATTTCTCGTTTTAAGGCTTGAATGTTTGATTCGCCGGCTTCTGTTTTACCACCTGGAAATTCCCAGTAACCTGCTAAGTGTTGATGTTTTTGTCTTTGGGTAAGTAAGATGTCGCCTTGATAATTTTCTAAAATCAAGACGACAACTTTAATTCTATCTGATGGGGTCAGCTTATTCGACCGCAGCATTGTTTATATTTTTTACCTGATCCGCATGGGCAAGGTTCATTACGACCAACTTTTTCGCCATCTCTGATGAAAGTGTCTACTTTTTCTGCTTCGTTGTTTTTTGGCTGATTGGGAGACTGGTGTTGGAAAGTGACATTTTGATTTTCTTTTTGTTCAAGTGCGGCCACATCTTGTTCTTCTTGAACTTTTACCCGCGCAATAATTCGAGTTGTTTCATATTTTATTTTATCTAACAAATCTTTAAACATCTCAAAAGACTCGCGTTTGTATTCTTGGATAGGTTGCTTCTGCGCGTGTGACCTTAGCCCGACACCTTGCCGTAAGTGATCCATTTGAGCCAAATGCTCTTTCCACAACTGGTCTAATGTGTTGAGGTAAGCTGCTTTTTCAAATTGACGCATGACATCATTACCAGTCATGGCTTCTTTTTCTTTGAAAAAACGTTCTATGTGGTCATGTAACTTATCCGTTAAGCCATCATCATCCAGCTCTTCATCTCTTTCTAATATGCGAGATACATTTACATCTATACCAAACTCATGAGACAAGACCCTTTCTAATTGTGGGATTTGCCATTGTTCTTCAACACTTTCCAGAGGTATATGTTGTCTAATAACATTGTCGAATACTTCCTCTCGGCTATCGGCTATATATTCTCCGATGTCTCCTGCTTCTAACAAGTCTGCCCTTTGTTGGTAAATCACCATTCTTTGGTCATTAGCAACATCATCGTATTCGAGTAATTGTTTGCGGATATCAAAGTTATGTGATTCTACTTTTCGTTGAGCATTTTCGATAATACGTGTAATCCATTTATGTTCAATGTATTCGTCTTCTTTCATACCAAAGCGTTTCATGTTATCCATCATTCGACTTTGTCCAAATACTCGCATCAGATTATCTTCTAATGATATGTAAAAACGAGATGAGCCAGGATCACCTTGCCGACCTGCTCGCCCACGTAATTGGTTATCGATTCGTCTAGATTCATGTCGCTCAGTACCAATAATCCTTAAGCCACCATTATCCAGAACTTGTTGATGACGTAGTTTCCATTCAGATTCGAGTTGTTGTTTTTCAGCTTCGCTGATGTCTCCTTTGTTATCAATTTCGACTGCGAGGTTTCCACCTAATACAATGTCTGTTCCACGTCCTGCCATATTTGTGGCGATAGTGATTGCACCAGGCAAGCCCGCTTCTGCCACAGTTAAGGCTTCGCGTTCATGCTGTTTTGCATTCAAGACGTTGTGTTTAATCTTCTGTTTCTTTAATTGAGCTGACAAAAACTCAGATACTTCAATTGATGCGGTGCCAACAAGAACCGGTTGTTTACGGTTAAAGCAATCAACTATATCTTCAGTAATGGCTTCAAATTTAGCTTTTTGACTGAAGTAAACTAAATCGCCAGCATCATCACGAATCATTGGTTTATGTGTGGGAATTACAATTACTTCTAGTTTGTAAATGGTTTGAAACTCATAAGCTTCAGTATCCGCTGTACCAGTCATACCTGATAATTTCGGATACAAGCGGAAATAGTTTTGGAATGTGATTGATGCGAGGGTTTGGTTCTCTTTTTGTATGGGCACATTTTCTTTGGCTTCTACAGCTTGATGCAGGCCATCTGACCACCTTCTGCCTTCCATGGTCCGTCCGGTGAATTCATCAACGATGACAATTTCACCTTCATTAACGATGTAATCAACGTCTTTTTCAAATAAATGATGAGCTTTCAATGCTGCGCTGACATGATGCATTAAAGAGATGTGTTGTGAGTCATACAGTGATTCATCTGCGCCCATAAGGCCATTTTTCTTTAACAGTTCCTCAGTGTTCTGCATGCCTGCTTCAGTCAAGAATATTTGTTTGGATTTTTCATCTACCGAGAAATCTCCATCTGGCTCAGGAAGGCTTTGTTTGTTCATAATGGCCTTACTGATTTCTTTTTGATCAGGTTCTATTGTGGCTCGTTCTAACAGTGGGACAATTTTATTGATTCGGTTGTAAATATCTGGTGACTCATCCACTTGTCCTGAGATGATCAAAGGGGTACGAGCCTCATCAATCAAGATAGAGTCTACTTCGTCAATAATGGCAAAAAATGGCTCTCTTTGAACTTTGGCATCTAGGCTAAAGGCCATGTTATCACGCAGAAAATCAAAGCCCAATTCATTGTTGGTGGCATATGTAATGTCACATGCATAGGCGGCCCTTTTGGCTTCGTGAGTTAAGCTGGGAATGACAATGCCAACACTCATGCCTAGAAAATTGTACAGTGGTTCCATCCATTTGGCATCTCGACTGGCCAAATAATCATTGACAGTTACCACATGAACGCCATTGCCAGCAAGGGCATTTAAATAGGCAGGTAATGTACACATCAAGGTTTTACCTTCGCCTGTTCTCATTTCAGCAATTTTCCCTCGATGAATGACAATACCTCCAATCAATTGCACATGGTAATGACGCATGTTCATAACCCTGACAGAGGCTTCTCTGACTAATGCAAAAGCTTCAGGCAATAAATCGTCGAGTTTCTCCCCTTGAGATAGGCGTTCTTTGAGCGCTTGGGTTTGCATGGGGAAGTCAGCATCTTCCAATGCTTGATATTTGGGTTCTAGTGCTTCAATTTGATCAGCAATTTTGTCAAGTTGTCGAATATACCGCTGGTTTCTGCTGCCAAATATTTTGGTGAATAATGAGTTTTTAGCCATAATCTGTGTTGTTTGCGCTCAATGATTAATCAATGTGGTTTCGATCAGATGTTATTCAAGTAAAAGGGCAAATAAAAATGAATTTATTTGCCCTTGTGATTTCAGCTGTAGCTTTTAGTGGCTTCTGCTTAAGTTTCAAGAGTTGACAAAGGGTAATGGATTCACCTTATGTCCATTCTTGAGCACTTCGAAATGTAAATGTTCGGATGTGGCTCGCCCTGTTTTTCCCATCACGGCAATTTTTTCGCCAGCTGTTACTTTTTGTCCCAATTTAACTTGAATACTTTCTGCATGTGCATAACGGGTCATGAAGCCATTGCCGTGATCGATTTCTACCATCTGCCCATAAGAGCTCCGTTTACCAGCCCATACCACAACGCCATCTGCAGCCGCCACAATCTCAGATTGATAACCGCCTGAGTAATCCATGCCAGGGTGATTGGCTTGTTGGCCTGTAAACGGATCAATTCGTTTGCCGTAGTATGATGAAATCCAGCCTTTTTTCAATGGCATGATGTGTGGAGTCGCACTTTGTTCTGTGTCTTGTTCATTCAACAATTGAGTTAAAATATTAAACTTCTCTTGTTGTTTAACGAAACTGTCTTCCAGATTAAATAAATTGGCATACAGGGTTTGTGGTGTATTGATTTCACCAGTTGGTTGCAAATCAGCACCACCTAAGCCTGGTTCTTCGTCTAAATTAAATTCATCTTTGTTGATGTCTGCCACTTCAGTAAGCCTGCTACCTATGGCATTTAACCGTGTTGATTGAGCCATTAACTTTCCGATTTGTAAAGTCATTGAATCGATGTCATTTTGTACTGATTTTTTATGTTCAATTAATTCTTGTTGACGTAAATCAACCAGCTTTTGTAATTCTTTAACTTTAGATTGGTCACCATTGGTGCCTGCCAGAAAAAATTTGCCGAACAGTGCTCCGCAAGTCAACATCAACATGACCATAGCAGCTGCAGCTGTCATGATTTTTAATTGTGTGCTTTTATCACTTAAAGCATATTGAACAATGCCTGTTTTTTCTTGTTTAATTAATGTAAATTTATTCATAAAAAACTTGCTTACTTCATTTATAAAGATTCAAATGTCCCCATGCGAAAATCCAGAGGATTTCACTCCATCACCGACAGTATTGCTCAAGATAAAAGTTTATCTGGATTGATACAGCGTGCCAATCAGCTTAAAAAACTGAACGATGAACTCCAGTTGCGTCTGCCTGCCCAAGTAAAAGGTATGTGTCACCTTGCTAATATTAAGGGCGAAACAGCTGTTTTTATTTGTTATACACAAATGGAAGCCAGCAAAATTCGCATGTACAGCCGAAGCATTCTACAGACAATGCAGACAGAATTCAAAATATCTGTCAAAAAAATACAGCTGAAGGTCGAATTAAAACGTTGATTGCACCTATGGTATCAGGTTGTTATGTGTACATGCCTGTTGTTGATAGTTTTTAAAGTGGATACTACTGACTTGTGAGAGCGGTCAGTTTATAATGCCCGATTGTTATTTAGAATGTAGTTAATTATGAACTTAGAAACTCAAATAAATGCAGCTTGGATAGCCAGATCTGACTTAAGCACTAAAGAACTTAAAGCTCAATATGGTGCAGTAGTAGAACAAGCGTTGACAGGGCTAGAAAAAGGCGAGTTGCGTGTTTCAGAGCCGGTAAAGGATTCATGGCAAGTGAATGAATGGCTAAAAAAGGCAGTGTTGTTATATTTCTCCATTTCTGATAACCAAGTGATGTCAGGTACAACGCACAATTATTGGGATAAAGTGCCTTGTCGATTCAGTGAAGCCGATGCGCAAGAGTTTCAAAGTACTGGTGCTCGTGTGGTACCACCTGCGACCATTCGTCGGGGTGCTTTTCTAGGTAAAGGCGTGGTTTGTATGCCTTCTTATGTAAATATTGGCGCTTACGTTGGGGCGGGAACTATGGTAGACACTTGGGCAACCGTAGGAAGTTGTGCCCAAATTGGTAAAAATGTCCATTTGTCTGGTGGCGTGGGGATTGGAGGTGTACTTGAACCTTTACAAGCAGCACCAACTATTATTGAAGACAACTGTTTTATTGGTGCCAGAAGCGAAGTGGTTGAAGGTGTTCGGGTAGGTAAGGGCAGTGTCATTTCGATGGGTGTGTTTATTGGTCAGAGCACTAAAATATATGATCGTGAGACTGATGAAATTACTTATGGTTATGTGCCACCAGGATCGGTGGTGGTTTCTGGCACATTACCTGCTGCTAACGGTAAATATGCACTGGATTGTGCTGTGATTGTAAAAAAGGTTGATGAAAAGACCCGTTCCAAAACTTCTATCAATGAGTTGCTTAGATCATGATAATTTATGGTATAAAAAACTGTGATAAAGTCAGAGCTGCTGTAAAGCAGGCAAAGGCAGATGGCGCTGAAGTTGAATTACATGATTTCAGAGTTCATGGTATTGATGAAGCACTGGTCAATGATATGTTAAAGGATATCGATATGGCTGATTTGTTGAATAAAAGAAGCACGACTTGGAAACAATTAAGCGACTTTGAGAAAATCGAACCTAATGTGGGTTTATTGGTAGCTAATCCTACGCTCATTAAGCGCCCAGTGGTTTTTGAGGAAAAAAAATACCGCATAAGCCTTTAAAGCAGAAGAGAAAATATGGAACCTGAAGTCATTGGCTTAGCCAAACAACTCATTCAAAAACCTTCTTACACACCAGACGATGCAGGCTGTCAGCCACTGTTGATGAATCGCTTAGGTGGACAAGGATTTAAAGGAGAACATCATCGCTTTGGTGAAGTTGATAATGTCTTGATTTGGCACGGAGACTCGCCAGGTCCAGCACTGATGTTTTTAGGCCATACCGATGTGGTACCTCCAGGCGATATGGATTCTTGGACTCATGATCCTCTGTCAGGTGTGATTGAAGATGGCATGCTTTATGGTCGTGGCGTGGCTGATATGAAGGGTTCCATTGCAGCCATGGTACTGGCGATTGAGAAATTTGTGGCACAAAATCCTCAACATCCTGGAAAAATAGCATTGATGCTAACCAGTGACGAAGAAGGTGAGGCTATAGATGGGGTGCGAAAATTCATGCCATTGATGGACCAAAAACATCATTTTGATTATTGTCTGGTTGGTGAGCCGAGTAGTTCAAAACAGTTAGGTGATACCGTCAGAGTGGGTCGCCGTGGCTCATTACATGCAATCATTACTGTGCGTGGAAAACAAGGACATGTGGCTTATCCGCAAAATGCTGACAACCCGGTTTTTAAAGCTGCTGGCGCCATTGATGCCCTTGGTCGTTTTGAATGGGATCAGGGCAATGCAGACTTTCCGCCAACCAGCTTTCAAATTTCAAATATCCATGCAGGAACTGGTGTACCCAATATCATTCCAGGTGAAATGGTCATTACGGCGAATTTCAGATATGCGCCATGTTCCACTCAGGAAAGTTTGAATATACAAATCAGGCAGGTGTTAGACCAACATCAACTGGACTATAACATCGACTGGCAACTTTCCGGAGAGCCGTTCCACTGCCAGGATGAGTCGTATAAAAGTGCTTTGGCAGCATCTATCCACAAAATCACTGGCTTAGAAGCTGAGTTTAATACCGCAGGTGGTACATCTGATGGCCGTTTTGTGGCACCTTTTGGGATTGCAACCATGGAGTTGGGCCCAATAAATAAAACCATTCATCAAGTCAATGAATGTGAAAAAGTCAGCCATTTGGTACAACTTGAAAATATCTATTTAGATTTAATTCATAGATTGATTTTGTCATGAACCCCTCCATTAATCGGCAGTTATGCGTCGCTCCGATGCTTGATTGGACTGATCGCCACTGTCGTTATTTTCATCGCCTGATTTCAAGTGAGGTGATGCTTTACACCGAAATGGTAACGTGTCCAGCTATACTGCGTGGCGACCGTGAAAAATACATAGGCTTTTCTACTCAGGAAACCCCTGTTTCATTACAGCTAGGCGGCAGTGATGTCAATGATTTGGCTGTATGTGCAAAAATTGCTGAAGATTTAGGCTACGCTGAAATTAATCTCAATGTGGGTTGTCCCAGTGATCGAGTGCAAAAAGGGCGTTTTGGCGCCTGTTTAATGAGAGAGCCAGAGTTGGTTGCTGAATGTTTTTCCGCAATGCATCAAGCTGTGGAAATTCCTGTGACCATTAAATCCAGAATAGGCATAGATGATGAAGACTCATTTGAACACTTTATGGGCTTTATAGAAACAGTAAAATCTGCTGGGTGCAAGACTTTTATCATCCATGCTCGCAAAGCAATTTTGAAAGGGTTAAGCCCGAAACAAAATCGCACCGTCCCACCACTTAAGTATGACTTTCCCTATCAGCTTAAAAAGATACATCCAGAGTTGGAAATAGTTATCAATGGAGGTATTGATACTGTGGAAGCTACAGTTAATCAATTACAACGCGTTGATGGCGTGATGGTTGGTAGGGCGTTCTGGAATGCACCATGGTTAATTCGTGAAATGCATGATGCCATTGGTTTGGGAAAACAACTTTTATCCAGAGACGAAGTACTGCTATCATATATCGATTATTGTCAATCTATGCTTGATCAAGGTTTGAACTTACATTGGCTGATCAGACCTATATTGGGTTTATATCATGGACTACCCGGCAATAAAAAATGGAAATCTTATTTAGTTACAGAAGCGCCGCGTCGCAATAAAGATGTGGCAGTTATTAAAGAAGCCAGAGAGTTTGTTAATTATGTTAGTTAATTCAGTTGCAGCATTTAAAGCAGCCATTGCAAATCAAAATTTTCCTATAAAACAAGCAGCCAGCATGAAAGCAGCGTTCATGGTTAGCCCAGTGGGATTCCGTTTAGATCAACAAACAGCACAAGACAATGAATACATGTTAATGGATCAACAAGTTGATGTGAAATTGGCTATGTACCAACATCAGCAATTAGCCAGGGCTGTAACTGATGTTGGTGTACCAGTGATTACATTTCCTGGTTCGGCTGATACACCAGATGCGGTTTTTCCAAACAATGCATTTGCCACCTCGCATAATAAACGTTATGTGATTGGGTCTATGAAATATGAAAACCGTCAAAAAGAAACTGAGCGCCAAGACATAAGAAAATTTTTTGGTGAGTTACTGGGTTATGAAAAATATGAAATTAATCATGCTGATGCCGTAGCAGAGTTAACGGGTGTACTGGTGCCTGATCGTGCCAGAAATATTGGTTTTGTTGGAATGACAGAGCGTGTTGATGATGCGGGTGCTAAGGCATTGGATGAGGCGTTTGCCACAGATTTGATGTTTCAATTTGATTTGACTGATGGGGAGTATCATACCAATGTTGTTATGGCTTGTTTGGCAGGAACTGCATGTGTGATTCATAAAGGTTCTTTTGCCGACCCAGCAGTGGTTGATGCCATCGCTGACTTTTATTCGGATCGCACATTGTTCATCAGTGACGAAGAGAAGTTGGCTTTTGCAGGAAACTGTATTTCAGTTACAGATAAAGATGTATTTTTCAGTCAAACCGCATTGGATGTTTTATCTGATGTTTCTAAAAATAAGCTTAACTCATGGGGATTTGTCTTGCATGGGGTGGAGGTGTCTGAACTGGAAAAGGCTGGTGGTTCCCTTCGCTGTATGATCGGTGAAATCTTCTGAGGAAAGACCTTCACACCCAGGTTTGACCTCAGCGAGCTGAGTCTGTGTCTGGTGAAATGGTTTGAGACGCTTACATAGGTTCCGTATACGCACGCCTTCAAAATCAAAGACAGTGATGAATGATAGTTTCAGGTATGCATAAATATTTTGGGTGATTAATTTAGCTTGGAGCTTATATAGAGCAATCAGCCAATTGGTGTCAGTATAATGATGGTTTGAATACAATAGAATTTACAGTTGTTGACTTATTATATGCAGGTTTTGGCTTATAATTCAGCAAACATCTAGCTTAATAAGGGGTGGCTTTGAAAAATAAATCAATCATGTTTTGGGTGGTATTGACGCTTTTGATTGTAGGATCTCTGCCTTTTTTGCTTTCCTGGTATCAAATCAGTCAATCAAGATCAGCGGTGATTGATCAAGCGCAAAAAAACCATTTAATCATCTCTTTAGCGACAGCAGATCGTTTGGAAGCTTATTTAAATAAATACCGTGATTTAGCTTCTAACTTAGCATTGAACCCAGATGTATATTTAACTCCTGATTCAGTTGAGGCTGCTGATTCGATGAAAGCAGGTTTGGTCTCTAATCAAGACATTCAATTGATTGCATTGTTGCTTCGTGATTCGTCCATCAACATACAAATTGATGTAAATCAATCAGTAAACACCCAAGTTATTCAGTTAGCCCGTAAAAATGAATCTATTGACATTGATGTTGAGCAATTAATAGCTTTGAAATCAGCAGGTTTTAAACTTTTGGAGTTATCTAATGATAAGTATTTAACTGTTGTTGTGCCTTCAGCCAGGCCCAATGTTGATGTAATCATGTTAGTTGACGTTGACATGAGTCAATGGCTTAATCCACATGTGCTTGGCCAATCGGCAAGTATCAGTTTAGTTGATGCCCAAGGACAGCTCATGGAGCATGCGGGTGATGAATTTGAGGCAGTCCCAACTGAATGGTTGAATTTGTTTAAAAGCGGAGTTGCTAATGGCGGAGCAAACCTTTCTGAACAAAAAGATAACCAATTTATTGCGGCCTTCGCCAAGGTAAACAATCTGCCATGGTATGTGATGTCCCGTCAGTCTGTGGCTTTTGCTGAACAAACAACAGCAAATATGAGTCGGACAGCATGGACCGCTTTCAGTTTGGTATTAATTGTGATGGCAGCCTTGTTAGCCATGGCATATTATTCTTGGGTAAAACCAATCAGAAGGATAGTGAAAGCTCAAAGCGCCTTAATGGGCGAGAAAAACCAGCCAGATTGGCGAGGCGGCGAAGTAATGGCACTTGAGCAAAGCTTTGATGCATTGACCAAGCATATTGATGACAGAAATGCTTTGGGACAAATTTTTGTTGATCGTTACCAAGTAATCAGCCCAATTGGCAAAGGTGGTATGGGATCGGTATTTTTGGGTCGAGACCCTAGACTGGATCGTCATGTGGCTTTGAAAACATTGCCTATTGGTAAAAAATTTGGTTCCAGGGAAAGTATGAGTCAAACCTTGGTGCAGGAAGCCATTACTGCCGCAAAAATATCTCATCGAAATGTGGTGTCTATTTATGATGTGGTTTCGACTAAGAATACCGCCTTTATTGCAATGGAATATATCAAGGGTGAATCTTTAAGTTCACTGTTACAAAGAAAAAGATCTTTGAATCTGTCATTAACATTATCAATTGCAATTGCAATTCTTAAAGGCTTGGATTCAGCCCATAAAATGGGCTTTATACACCGTGATATCAAACCGGCTAACATTTTGCTAGATGTGAATGGTGACATTAAAATAACCGATTTTGGAACAGCTACTTTAGTCAATGGAATCGGTGCTGATAATGTGACGGGTACTCATGGTTATATGGCACCAGAAATTTATCAAAAAGGGGATGCGAGTTTGAAAAGCGATTTATTTGCGGTTGGGGTGGTTATGGCTGAGTGTTTATTGGGTCAAAATCCATTTAAAGGCAAAAAAATAAGTCAGACTAAATTCAATACATTGAATAAAACTGTCACATTTCCGCCGTGGATAAGAACGCGAGGTACAGAGGAATTATTTAAGACCATCGAGATGTTACTGGAAAAAGACCCTGCAAAAAGACCAGATTCAGCATCGATAATGGCAGAACAGATTGTTCAGGCAACACCTTTTACTATAAAGTGGGTGCCTGAAGATGCTGACATAAAAATACAAATAAACGACGGTGATTATGAAAATGAAGAAACGATTGTTGCTTATAATTAATTTTACCTGTTTGGTTGGGGCGGTTTATGCCGATGAAATTGAACTTCAAATAGGTGATTCATGGGCTGTAGATGGGGGCATTTTTAAAACGGGTAATTTACCCATCGATTATAAAAACAATGGGCGTCAATTTATCATTAAAAAAGCAGACGGTACTTTTCAAGTACTCAATTTTGAAAATGAAAAGTCAGCAGTTAATGAGGGCTTGAATACCACAGTTATTGTTGATCGAACACCGCCTGTCATTGCAACAGAGTGGCAAGAAGTCATTCAAAACTCGAATGGCATTAAAATAGGTCCAAACAGCCAAGTCATGTTAAGTGTTAATGAAGGCGTAATTATGTTGTTTGATGCCAATGACGAAATGATACAAGTTAACTCAAATACGTATTTACATAGCTTCAATCAAATCAGTAGGGGTATAACAGCGGTTGCCAAAGATGATTTTAATAACACCAGCCATTTAAATGTATCAATTCAAGCAGATTTTGAAGCTCCACAATTGAGTTGGCAATTGAAAGAACCAGCTAAATACAAAAACAACCAGTGGTATGCTGGTAGCTCAGCACAAGTCATGTTGTCAGCTGCAGATGAAACCGGAATTGATAACATGTTGGTGAATGGAAGCCCGATCAATGAAACCAAGGAATCGGTTGTGATGAATTCTGGAGATAACATACAAATAGTCGACACATTAGGTAATTCCATTACAGAAACCATCAGTTGGTCAGAAGACAATGAAGCGCCCTATATAGTAGTCATTCAGGATAGCCAGCAGCTTGAGCGAGTAAAAAATATTAAAGTGGCTGTCAATGAAGTCTTTGAAGTTCAAACCTTAGATGCTGGTGTTGGGTTGGAAAATCAGAAATACAAAGGCAAGGATAGAAAATGGAAGAATTTACCGAAAAAATTTAAATTTACCAGTAAGGGAACTTATCGTATCAATGTTCAGAGCAAAGACCTGGTTGGAAATGAGCTTGGTACCATGATCAAAGTTAAAGTGAAGAGATGATGTCATGAAACTATTAATAACAATCTCGATAATGGTTTTTGCGGCAGGAGTAGAAGAGGCTCACAGCAAAGAATTAGCACATCAAGACGTTACTGTAAAACATACAGTTCAATCTGGTGAAAACTTGCATACCATTACTCGCAAGTACATAGGTACTGATATTTTATGGCAAGATAACTGGAAACTGAATCCACAAATTGATAACCCCAATAATTTAAAAATTGGCCAAGAGTTAACCATCATTAAAGAACGCATCATCCCTGCAGAAAAAGCATTGGTATTTAATGTAGTCAATAGGGTAGAAAAAAAACCTGCTGATAGTGGTTGGTTGTCAGCAAAAGAGGGTGATGAATTGGTTCAAAAAGAAGGGGTTAGAACCTATGGTAAATCTTCAACTTTACTTGAGTTCAATGATGAGTCGCAATTAAAAGTCTTAGAATATTCACAAATTTTTTTACAAAGTAGATCAACAGATTTAACTGGAACTGACAGTGCAACCATTGAAATTATTAAAGGTGATGCTGAATTGAATTGGGAACCTATTGTTGCTGATCAAACAAAAATTACCATTGTAACTGGCGAAATGATATCAAAGCCTGAGGTAACTGCAGGGAAGATAGCAGAACTTCGGACAGGGATTTCAAAGGCAGGAAAATCTCTCATTTCAGTTTTTCAAGGTAACAGTGAGGTGGCAAACGGAGGGGCTGAGGTAGATGTGGAGGAAGGTATGGGGGTGGCCGTTAAGCCAGGTGAAATCCCCGTTCCCAAACCATTGTTAAAAGCACCTCAGGTGAAACCAAAAGGTGAATCTGTTTATAATTTCAGTAATCCTCAGCTAAGTTGGTCTGCAGTGAAAGATGCCAAAGAATATTTAGTAGAAATTTGTGCTGATCAAGCGTGTAACACCATCCTAAAGCAGGCCACAGTTCAGACCAATCAGTGGCAAATGAATGATTTTAATCAGCTGGGCACTTTTTATTATCGGATAGGTGCTAAGAATATAGATGAATTAGTGGGCTTTAGAAGTGAAGCTCAAAAATTTGAAATTATGACTGCCGTTGAAGATATCAGTGCACCAGTAATTGCCATTGAATTGATTGGTCATAAAAAAGAAGAAGATGATAAATTCATAGTCGGACCTGATACCCAAATTAAAATATTGGCATATGATCAATTGTCAGGCTTGGCTGGAATCGATTTCAGTTGGGATGGAAATGAATGGCAGAAGTATACAGATCGTCCTCTTGGTTTACCGAGCGGTAGCTCAGAATTAATGATTCGAGCTACTGACAAACTAGGGCTTGCAGCAGAACAGAGTTATAAATTTATCAGTCAATAATTATTTTTTCTGCGTTGAATCAATGCTGAATACTTTGGTTTGATTGCGGCCTGTGGTTTTAGCTTCGTATAAGGCCTTGTCTGCCTGATCAATCAGTTCGAAAATATCTTTAGCAGACTTGATAGTCTGACTGGTTTCTGAAAAAGCCACGCCAAGTGAAATGGTGGTTTTTTCTTCTTGTTGTTCTGTATGTGATCTGATGTCTTCAGCAGTTTGTAAGGTTTGTTCTTTGGTGGGTTTGGGCATAATAATTAAAAATTCTTCACCACCATACCGAGCCACCAAGTCTTGTTTCCTTTTAACCAGTGTTTTCAGTGAATTGGCAAACTTAGATAACAAGTGATCACCTGCAAGATGACCATAAGTGTCGTTGTATTTTTTGAAATGATCCATATCCATCATGATAACAGCAACATGATTTACTCTGTTTTCAATCAGGTTTTTGATGTATTGGTCGAGATATAGGCGGTTTGAAAGTCCAGTTAAACTGTCTTTGTGAGCCAAATCTTGTAAGGCCTGATTGGCTTGTTTCAGCTCTTGGGTTTTTTCATTGATGGTGGCTTTGAGGGCCAGCTTTTGTTCCTCGTGAATTTTTTCTCGCCATTTTAAAAATAGTTTCATTGCAATAGCCAGGAAGGTCAAGGCAGTCAATACCCAAAGTAATTTGGCCCAAGTTGTTAAGTACCACACGGGTTTAACTACAAAAGGTAAGGTCTGACTGTGATGTGTTTGTCCTTCTGTGTCTAAAGCCCTGACTTCAAACCCATACTCACCTGCGGATAACTCCAGAAAACTTGCCTGCTTATTATTGCTGAAGGGCGACCATTGATTGTTATGACCTTTTAACCTGTATTGGTATTGAGTTGAGGCAGCGTTTTTGATATCAGTAAATGTAAATTGGATGGTCAGGCTCCCATCTGCCGAACCAAACTCATAACTTTCATCACCTAGAATTGGAAAGTTTATTGATGGTGAATCATTATTTGGGTTGAGCTGGGCAGAAGTAATCAGCATTTTTCCGTTGGGTTTTGTTGGCCCACCGGTTTGATTAATTAAATAGCTTAAAATCATGCTGTTGGCTGGTAATTTAATCTGCTTAGGGAGAAATTCAATGTCATTTATGCCACCTTGAATGTATGGTGTGGCATCAATGGCTTGCCATTTGTTTTGAGCATTTAAATTGAAAATTTTAGTTGCGCTTAAAGCCCAGAAATCATCTCCATCTTCCAATCTCATTGACGATAAGGCTTCAGGAGGAAGCGAATCAGCTAATCCCATTAAATCGGTTTCAAAGAACTGCTCATCTCTGTATTGATAATAATTTTCTGAAGTGGCTGCAAAAATTCTATTTCCAGGTCCTTCAAATAATTTTAGCTCCGTCATGGCTTTGGCTGAAATATTGGCTTGGTTACTCATATCAATGGTGGCTTCGACATCATTAAGACTTTTGTTGATCAAAACTTTAGAGAAGCGTCCATCTACAGTAGTAATTAACAACGTGTCGGCAGCCATTTCAATAACGCTGCTCGGTTTTCCTTGGGCGACTACCCAGTTTGTCCAATCATCACCTTTTCTAACCAGAAGTCGAGTATCTAATTCTGTATGCATGTAAATTTGGTTTGAATTGTATTTAGAAGCTTGAAATAACCTGGGATAAATAACGTCTGTAAGTGCTTTTTTGCCATTATTATTAATCAGGAAAGCATAGTGTGAATCAGCCAATAGTATTTCGTTTGCATTTAACGGATGTAAATGCCAAGCTTCTTGATTGGTCCAATCCAGTTGTTTGAAATGTTGTTGGGTTGATTGGTTTGAGTCTTCAACGAAAACCCCACCACTGGAGGTCGCATACAGCTTGTTATTCCAGGTTGTGATGTCTACGATGTCGCTGCTTAATCCTGTCGAGTTGTCTTGAATGCGCCATGGGCTGGGCCATGACAAGTGGTATATTTTTAAATTGGACAGTATCAATAAGCCGCCACCATTGGCTCTTATAATGGCCGAAATACGACCATTGGATAATTTGAAAGACTCTGAGGTGCCGGTATTGAAATCAATAAATGTCAATGAACCATCGTTACCACCCAAAACAATTTTGTTATCACCCAGAGTCCTGGAGCTGGTATAAGAACCTAGTTCGGGTATCTGTCCCTCAAAACTTACAGGATTAATTTGATTGTTTTTGATGACTCGCCAATTATTAGTTAATGATCTGATAAATATTTGCTTGTTTTCCAAAACTTCCAGTTCATAAATCAGGCTGTTATCTTCTAATTTAATCGGGCTATCCAGCCATTCATTGACAGATAACTCTTTCATTCCAATAGAACGATCTTGCAATAAAGTTCGGTTGTTAAAACAGGCGATGTCTCCAAGTCGACCAACAAATGACCATGAATGTGTGTCGCCAGATTCGGGGTCGTAAGCAAAAACATGGTTTAATGCTCGGAAGAAGATGCGGTTTTCGCAGCTTACAATGCCCCAAATGCTGGCAAATTTAATGGGGTCTTGCTTGGGGGTTAAGTCGATGAATTCATAATGGCCATATGGGTTGAGATTGATGTAGCCGAAGAAATCAAAACCACCAACATAGACGCGATCTTTTTGGTCAAAATACAATATTCTGGTCAAATAAGTGTTTGGGATTAACAGTGTATGCCATCGGCTGCCATCATAAATTTTAATGCCATTCTGATAAGAAATGTAAACTACATTGTTGTGGTCTTGAGCCATATCAAAATAATTGATGTAAGGCTCTGATGGGATATCTATTTCAGTTATCGGAGGACTGCCCACAATATTAGAATGTGTAGGCTGAAACAAGAATAAAAGACTGAAGAGGATTATCCAACTGAATGGCCTTGGTATGGCTACACCAATATTCATTTCCCCTTTGTAATTCATACTTAAACCATAGATCAATTAAAGTTTCTTTTTTAAGGATAGCAGAATTTTGAATAAGAATGTTTAACTTTAATTGTTCTTGTGCTGAAACGAAGATTCTTACATTCAGTCATATGGTTTAATTCAAATCAAGAAATGGTTGGTCAGGATTTGACGAAAGTTGTCACAGTGCATGCACCTTAATTCCGAAGTTTGTTGAAGATTTTTGTCAGCTGGGCGCTTTTTATTATCGGATAAGTGCAAAGAATATAGATGAATTAGTGGGCTTGAGAAGTGAAGCTCAAAAATTTGAAATTATGACTGCAGTTGAAGATAACAATGCACCAGTAATTGCCATTGAAATGATTGGTCATAAAAAAAAGAAGATGATAAATCTATAGTTGGACCTGATATCCAAATTAAAATATTGGCATATGATCAATTGTCAGGCTTGGCTGTTATAAATTTTAGTTGGGGTGGAAAAAATTGGCAGAAGTACAACAGTCAGCTGTTGGATTTGCCCAAAATTAGTTCTATTTTGTGAATTCGCGCCATGGATAAATTAGGGATGGTGGCTGAAAAAAGTTATGATTTTATCAGTCAATGATACTAATAAAGTTAATTGACTCAGCTTAAACTATACTAAGATTGAATCAGCTCAAAAAGATTCCGTTGTCATTGTCCCGGACAATTGGACACATTGTTCGGTGTTAATGCCCTTAACCAACACCAATTTTGAAAATTTCAAAAATTCCTAACATGAAGCCTGAAATTATGATAGATTATTTTAGCTACAATTGAAGAGGTGGAAAAACAGATGAACAAAAAATCTTTATTATCGTTAGTTGCTGTAGTTTCGGCAAGTGCAGCGTATGCACAAACTTTTCCTGGAGCGGGAACAGGACAGATTCCAGATGGCGGGCCAGGCTGTGGCCCAGAGGGGGAGGCATTAGATATAACATTTACAGTTACTGATGTTACTGCACCTTTGACTGCAGTTGAAGTTGATATAGCAGCCAATCATTCTTGGGTAGGTGATCTGAATGTGAGTTTAATAGCACCAGATGCTACTGAGCATGTTATTTTTGCAGGAACTGGTTCAACCACAGCTACCGGGTGTGGGTCTGGAGATGATTTAGATGGTGTATATAACTTTACTAATGAAGGCACTCCTGACTGGTGGCTCTTAGGTACTCCATATCCATCAGGTGACTACCAAACAACAACTGCAGGTGATGATCCAAGTGGTGGTGCAGTAACTGATATAAATGCTGCGTTTGCAGCAGTGGCTGATCCGAATGGAACATGGACACTGAGAGTTCTAGATGCCGGTGGTGGTGACACAGGTGATGTGACCGCAGCCAACTTATTTTTGATGGGAAGTGCCAATACAGATATTATTTTTGCAGACGGGTTTGAAACTTCACCACCTCCAACCATGTAAATATAAAGTTTTAACATAGTTTAAAAAAACCTGCCGACTTGTTCTGTGGGTTTTTTTATGCCTTTAATGAAAATTCTTGTGATCATTTAAATATGATTATTTGCTTTTTGTATTGGAGTGATGAGTGGTTTCAAAATATTTAAAGCAGATGAGTTGACTTTTAATCGCTTCCCCTATATTTTGGTTGTCTTTTAATTGGGTGTGAAAAACAGTGCAGTTAAAGATTTTATTGATCTGTTTGGGTGTTTTATTTTTGAATGCTTGCGATCAAGAAAAAGAACATGTTTCTTCTTCTGAATTATCAACTCAAGCCAAGAATACAAACCAACAACATTACTTATCAGTGGAGAACGAAACAGGAATTGATTTTAAACACCACAATCACATGCAAGGCGATTTTTGGCCTCATGAAATACTGGGCGCTGGTGCCGCGGTATTTGATGCCGATCTAGATGGTGATTTAGATGTGTATTTTCGTCAAGGCTCAGCAGAAGATGATATTCAATATGCAGACAAGTTGTATTTAAATCAATGGCAAGAATCCAATCAACTTAGATTTATCAATGCCAGTATTGAGTATGGAATCAAAGATTTTGGTTATGGAATGGGTGTGACTGTTGCAGATATTGATAACGATGGCGATTTGGATGTGTTTTTGACCAATTATGGCGTTGATGTCATGTTAGAAAATAAACTGGGTAAATTTGTTGTTGTTCATGGTCCATGGGAAACAGATCAGTGGTCAACATCAGCAACATTTACTGACATAAATAGGGATGGTTGGGTTGACTTGTATGTGGGAAAATACAATCAATACAAAGTCGGTCAAGACATCACATGTTTCAACAAAAAATCTCAAGTTGATTACTGTTCACCAAAATCATATCCGCAAGAACATGATTCATTGTACTTGAATCAACAGGGCAATTTTATTGATATCAGTGAAAGTGCTGGTATATTGACAGAAACTGGATACACCTTGGGTGTGGTGGTCGAAGATTTTAATGCCGATGGTTGGCCTGATATATTGACGGCAAATGATGCCACCAGAAATCTATTGTGGATCAACCAGCAAGATAGCAGCTTTGTAAACGAAGGGTTGGCTCGTGGCATAGCGGTCAACGGAAAAGGTGAAATGGAAGCCAGCATGGGTATTGCCATGGCTGATTTTGAAGAAGATTTAGATTGGGATTTTGTGATGACTCATTTAGCCACAGAGTCCAATACTCTATATGTAAATAATGGAGAGGGTTTTTTTATGGATCAGTCTAATCTCAGTAAAATGGTGTATTGGAGTAAACCATACACTGCATTTGGCGTGGGTTGGTTGGATGTGAATAATGATGATTTACAAGACCTGATAATTATTAATGGTGCGGTTAACACCATTCCCAGTCAAAGACAGTCTGGAGTTGATTTTCCATTACAACAAAAACAACAAATATTATTGCAACAACCAGACCACAGGTTTGAGGCATTGGTTGATGATTCATTTTCATTTATTAATGATTTGCTGGTTGGAAGGTCTGCTGTGTTTGCAGATTTTGATAACGATGGAGATAAAGAATTCATTGTTACAGAAAATAATGGCCCAGCCATTTTTGTGAATAACCAAAGCCCTGGCAGCCAATGGTTAGGCATTGAACTGATTATTCGAAATGGTGCACAAGCATTGGGTTCAAGTGTAACAGCTTATTTTTCCGATAACAGTAGTCAACTCAGTAGATTTCATAATGATGGTTCTTATTTATCCGGTAATGACCCGAGAATTATCATTAAATGGCAAGGTAAAAAACAACTTAATAACATTAAAATTTCTTGGCCTGATGGGAGCAGTACTGAGGTCAATGATTTTGCACTTAACCAATATCAACAAGTGATTCAACCATGATTAGGAATACTTTACTCATTGGGGTGTCAATACTTTTTTTGTTTGCTTGTCAGAACTCTTTAGATGAGCTGACACCTATAGAAACGTTTCCACAATACATCCTCGATGAAATGGATACCAGTGTAGACACGCATTTGAATGAATTGATAGATGCAGTTAAACAAGAAAAGAACCAAGATAACAAACGTCATTTTGCTGCGTGGTTAAAGTTGGCACATGCGTTGCACGGCTATGAATTATTAGACGGTGCAGAATCTGCATACCTAAATGCATTATTATTTAATCAAAGAATATCAGTGGTTAAATATCAATTGGCTCATTTATACCGGCTACAATCAAATTATCAACAAAGTAATGAACTGTTAAATTCAATCAGTGAGGATGTTTCTGATTATTCGCCTATTTTTAATAATTTGGCAGAAAATTTATATGACCAAGGCTTGCTTGTTGAGGCAAAAAGATTCATCCAAAAATCACTTGAGATTGACAAAAATAATGTCTATGCCTTGCAGATTTCAGCCAATATAGACAGTCAAATGAATAATACTGAAGCGGCCATATCCGCTTTGCAGCAGGCTTTGGTTTTGCAGCCTAATGCCACCAAGTTATATTCTAATTTGGCGCAGTTGTATCAACAACAAGGCCAGCAAAATGCCGCAGCAAAGGCCCTGCAGAAAAGTGGGAATGGTACATTGGCTACCAGTGATCCATGGCTCAGTGAGGTGACCAAAGATTTGCGCGGATTTAACCAATTTATTTCAAAAGCTCAAGCGTATATGAACAAGCGGGACTTTAAAACTGCACTTGCTTGGGCTGAAAAAGCGGCATCAGATCGTCCTAACGGATTTACCACTCAAATGTTTCTCGGGGTGTTGAAAGTTAGGCTGAATCAATCAAGTCAAGCCCTACAGCATTTTGGCAAAGCTTACCAGCAAAGACCTGATGACTTTAAAGTGAATTTAAATTTAGGCACAGTTAATAAAGAATTGGGTCAATATAATGATTCTATTGATTATTTTAATCGTGCAATAGAGATTGATGCCAATCACTTACCAGCAAAGCTCAGTTTAGCTGATGCCTATTGCCTAAATAACCAATATGGTAAAAGTATGGAGTTGCTTGAAAAGCTCAAGCTCACGAACTCTATGCAACATGCATTGTATATTGGTTTGAAATGTAAGATTCAACACAAACGATTCAGCCAGGCCTTTCAGTGGGTGAAAGAAAACATCGAGTCGGTTAAGAACAATGATGAATTCATTGAGTATGCCATATTATTGTTGGCAGCCACACCCATTGAAGATCACCGTAACGGTGAGCAGGCAATGGTATGGCTAGAAAAATTGATGAAGAAGCAAGCCACCAATAAACGCAAACAGTTATTAATTATGGCGTTGATGACGTCGGAAAGATTTGATGAAGCACAAAAATGGCTTAATACACTGCAGCCCAGCAAAAGCCTTTTTATACCCAAAGCATCATTACAACAGTTGTTAAATAATAAAGTGCCATTTATATTGAATGCATATTAATCTGGTTCTGGAACAGCATATTTAGAACTGATCTAATGTTGAATTTTTAATCAACCATGACAATTAAAAAAGCCACTCCCTTGAAGTGGCTTTTCGGTGTTTTATTGAAAAATTTCAGGCTTCGCGACTGGCTCTTTTTCTTTCGTGCTCGAGCAAATGTCTTTTGCGGATGCGTATTTCATCTGGACATACTTCAACCAATTCATCATCCTCAATAAACTCCATAGATTGCTCTAAAGTCATTTGAATTGGAGTAACCAGGTTAATTGCATCATCTTTACCCGATGCACGGACATTGGTTAACTGTTTGCCTTTCAAGGGATTGACAGTTAAGTCATTGTCACGCGAGTGAATGCCCACAATTTGACCTTCATATACATCCACATTGGCATTGATCAACATGCGGCCACGTTCCTGTAGATTCCACAATGCAAAGCCAAGTGCTTTACCGGTTCCATTTGAGATCAATACGCCATTTTTGCGTGAGCGTTCGATGGTATTCAGCTTTCGGCCATAATGGTCAAATACATGGGTCAAAATGCCAGAGCCTGAAGTGGTGGTTTTAAATTCTGACTGGTAACCAATCAAACCGCGTGCAGGGATAATGAATGTTAAACGAACACGACCAGTTGAATCTGGCACAATGTCTTTAACTTCTGCCCGACGGCCCAATAACTGTTCCATCACCGAGCCTTGGTGCTCTTGTTCAATATCGACTACCAAGTTTTCATAGGGCTCACATAGTTCACCATCAATTTCGCGGTAAATAACCTGAGGACGTGAAATAGCCAATTCAAAACCTTCACGACGCATGGTTTCAATCAAAACTGATAAATGCAATTCACCACGTCCAGAAACTTTAAACTGATCAGAATTGGTGGTTTCTTCAACCCGCAATGCCACGTTATAGGTGGTTTCTCGTTCCAAACGGTCTCTGATTTGACGAGAAGTTAAAAATTTACCGCTTTTACCCGCAAAAGGAGAATCGTTGACGCAGAATAGCATCGAAATGGTGGGTTCATCAACAGTCAATGGTGGCAGTGCTTCTACATGATCACGATGACATAAAGTGTCTGAAATACCTATGTTGTCGATCCCAGAAATGGCAACAATGTCACCAGCAGAGGCCTCTTTAACTTCTATTCGCTCAAGCCCTTTAAAACCAAATATTTTTAATATTCGACCGTTTCGGGTTTTTTGTTCAGAATCTATAACAGTGACAGGTGTATTGGTTTTTACCGTACCTTTTTTTATTCGTCCGATCCCAATCAAGCCCAAAAAGCTGTTGTAATCTAAGGTAGATACTTGCATCTGGAATGGAGCATCAACATCGACATCAGGCGGGCTGACTTTTTGTGTAATTGTTTCAAACAATGGACGCATATCACCTGAACGATTCTCATCATCTTCAGAAGCATAACCATTGATGGCTGAAGCGTAGATGATTGGGAAATCCAATTGTTCGTCAGTGGCTCCTAATGAATCAAATAAATCGAAAGTTTGATCAATGACCCATTGAATTCTGGCGCCATCGCGATCAACCTTATTAACCACAACCACTGGTGTAAAACCCATTTCGAATGCTTTAGAAGTCACAAATCGAGTCTGAGGCATGGGTCCATCAACTGCATCAACCAACAAAAGTACCGAGTCAACCATGCTTAATACACGTTCAACCTCACCACCAAAGTCAGCATGACCAGGGGTGTCAACGATGTTGATTTTATAGCCTTCCCATTCAATCGAAGTGTTCTTTGATAAAATCGTAATACCACGCTCTTTTTCCAAATCATTTGAATCCATTAAGCGATTGGGATCATCTGCGCGATCACCTAGCGTTCCTGATTGTTTCAACAATTCATCAACCAGTGTGGTTTTTCCGTGATCAACGTGAGCAATGATTGCTATGTTCCTGATTTTATCTGTAGACATAATTACTACTTGGTGCTTTAAAAGCCGCGCATTATAGCTTAATCTCTTTAAGGAAATGACTTAAATTTGTACCTTGAAACGTTAAATAGCGTGATATTTTGTAGATTATGACTTTTGGGATACTTGAGGTTTGTGCATCTGCACCTATTTATGTCAAACAATCATTGATTCAATCAATTAATTTAGGTATCGAATATGAAACGAGTGTTGTTATTTGTGGCTACCAACGTAGCTGTTTTGGCAGTCATATCTGTGGTTATGCGGATTTTTGGCTTTGATGGTTATTTAACTCAAAATGGCTTGGATTACCGGGCTTTGGCTGTGTTTTCTTTGTTGTGGGGTTCCGTTGGTTCTTTGATATCTTTAGCCATTTCGAAATGGATGGCAAAAAAGTCTATGGGTGTAAGGGTTATCGAACAACCCGGCAATCAAGATGAACAGTGGTTGGTTGATACGGTCAAAAGGCAAGCTGAGGACGCGGGTATAGGCATGCCAGAAGTAGGGGTTTTTCAATCACCCAGTCCCAATGCATTTGCAACAGGGATGAAAAAAAATGATGCCTTGGTAGCTGTCAGTACAGGGTTACTGCAATCCATGAATAAAGATGAAGTGGAGGCTGTACTCGGGCATGAAGTGGCCCATGTGGCTAATGGAGATATGATCACCATGGCTTTGATCCAAGGTGTTTTGAATGCCTTCGTAATTTTCTTCTCAAGAATCATCGGTTATGCCATTGCTGCTGCATCACGGGATGAGCGGGGAGGTGGTTATACAATGGGATCTTTTATTGGTACGCTCATAGCTCAAATTGTATTGGGGTTTATTGCTGCCATCATCATCAACTGGTTCTCCAGGTGGCGTGAGTTTCATGCTGATGAGGGTGGTGCCAGGTTGGCAGGAAATCAAAAAATGATTGATGCACTCAAAGCACTTCAACGCAGCTCTAAAACTGAAAAGTTAGAAGGTGAGTTTGCCGCATTTGGCATTTCAGGTGGTAAGTCCACTCTGGCCAAGCTGTTTTCAACGCACCCGCCATTAGAAGATCGAATTGCAGCTTTGGAAAAAGCACAGTATGGTGATAACACTGTTGTCAGTTAATCAATCAACAGTTAAGAAGATATAATCAAGAGAAGTCAATATTAATAGCTTAAAGGACAAAAAAAACGTTTGGTTTTTAGAGACCTGATTTAAGTCATGAATTTATAAAAACGCCAACAAGTCATGAAACCCTTTACTTTTGGCTATTTCAGCTGCAGTCAAACCATCAGCAGTTGCAAACGACTTATCTGCGCCTCTGAAAATTAAGCGTTTAACCACTTCAGTGTGATTGGCAAAAACCGCATACATCAGAGCGGTCCAATCCTCAGAAGTCTTGAGATTCAAATCTGCACCCATTGCGGTCAGTAAATCAAGCGTTTCCAAGTGACCATTTGAAGCCGCAAAATGTAAGGCAGTCCAACCATTGTTATCAGTGCGATTGATCTCCGCTTGATGCATCAATAGCATAGATACTGTAGGCGTGTGTCCGGCTCCTGCGGCGTAAGATAGCAAAGGAATGCCTTGTTTGGTAGATGTGGTGTTCACATCTTTTCCGTCGATGATGGCTTGTTCTAAGGTTTTTGTTTTGCCATTATATGCTGCACTGATGAGCTGTTTATCAGAAGGGCCTCCACATGCCTGAAGTACTATGAGGATAAAGATGCTGATTAGTAACTGTATTGATTTCATCGAGTAACTCCTGTTTTATAAATTATAGGCAGCATAAAAGAAATCACCATTTGGACCATGACTGAAACCTGAGAATATCCTGAATTTTACATATGGAATACTGTTGGGTCTCCATTCATTTTTGTTCCTTACATAAATGAAAGCTACCTCGGCCAGAATGACTTGCAACCTCGGGCTTGAACTATCTGACTCATCAGAGATTCGCCAACCGAGTGCGCCGGTCAGGCTGGTAATCAGTCTCCGTTATTTACAAATCATGGTTTAATCAGACTTCGGTCATGGTTTGAATTACTGACTTACTTATTATTATGGGACATTAAGCAGAGTGAATTATGATGACAGCACGAGAGAAAACCACTCTGATTACTTTATTTGTAATTGGTATAGTGATCAGCGGCTTTGGGGTTTATATGGTTGTATCAGGTATGAAAACCAATGTATGGGAGCCAGTGAAAGCCAAAGTTGTTTCAACTCAAGTGGTCAAGGATGTTAACCACAGAAAAAAACATCAACGCAGTAAAGTATTCAGAGACAGCCGCTACAGTGTACAGTTGAGGTACAGTTTTGAATATCAAGGCGTCACTTATAGCAGTCAAAGATACAGCATTGGTGATGGCAAAAATGTCGCAAGGAGTTTTAAAACCACTGCTTTGGCCAATCAATGGTTGGCAAATTCTCCATATAAGAGTGGTGCTGAAATTCAAATTTATGCGAATCCAGATAAACCAACAGAGTCAGTAGTTAAACCGGGTTTGCATTGGGGCACTTGGATACCTTTATTGATTGGCTTGGTGTTTATGCTGGCCACAGTCGGTTACTTTCGCTTTTTGAATAACAGCAATTGAGTGGTTTGTTGCTTATAAAATTAATTATTAATCCAAATGCTGTCATCCTCGTGCGGGGTAAAATTCTGGTATTTAACTTTTAAACGGAAATAAAGGTGGTTATTTACCACAATTCATTCAACTGATTGAGGCACGGGTATCCATTTTTGATGTATGAAGCTTGAGGTTTCTTTGGTGTCTGGTTTCTGTAATTCGTATTTAAATAAGCAGTGTTTTTTAAAGTCAATACCATACTGATGGTTTGTAAAATGGATCTCCGGGTCTAGTACTGGTTGATAAACTATTGCTTAAATTAGAAAACCTACTGATTGGGTTATACATTCAGTGTATTAGTTCCGCCCGAAGATGACGGAGTTTGAGGTTTTTGTTCTGACTGATTCAAAGAATGCAGTGATAAATTTGCTATTGAAGTTGGGCTTCTTGCATGATTTGATTCTTTAAAACTTCATGCACTTCAGTCCATAAATCTGCAGCATTCTGTTTAGCTAGATTGATGGTTTCTAAAGCTTCAATTTTGAGCTTTAACTGCTGGTAAGACTCGGCTTTGAGTATAAGATGCGGTATAGCGAATGGGTTGAATGGATCGGATTCTTTCAATGCGGCCAATGCTTTTTCTGGTTGATTGGATAGCAAATGTTGTTCAGCCAATAAATTGTTAATGGCAATCAGTGTTTCTCCATCTTCGGTTTTACTGGCTTTTTCTTTGGCTGCATTCAGGATGGCTATACCATCAGATTGGCGATCAGATAAAAAATAAAACCTGGCCAATTGGCTGTCAATACGCGGTTGTAAACGGGACTCTTGGTTTGTATCAATGTGTTTTTGTATGCTGTTGATAAGTGCTTTAACACCATCAACTTTGTTTTGGTCGAGTAGCAAGCTGAGAGACAGTAATTGATTGTTTATCATCCCCCTTTGATTTTGAGAAGCTTTGGCTAATTCAGCATGTTGGCTTAAATACCTTTCGGCAGTAAGCCATTTTTGTTGTTCTCTGGCCATGTCAAAGAACAATTGTTTAGAAGCCATTAACATCGCGTTGTAATCAATATCTATAGCAATTTGCTCAAGTCGTTGGTTTAATTTCCAAGCTTTGTTGTGTTGTCCTTGAACCATCAATACATAAATCAGTTCATTCAGCGTAGCGCCTTCACCCAATGGATATTTTAAATCTTCGGTGATAGAAAGCGATTGTTCCAAGTACTGGGTTGCCAAGGAATAATTGGCATTGTGTGATGCGATGCGAGCTAATAATGTATAGGTTTTGGCAGCACCCAAAGCGTTTTCCATGCGCTCGAATAAACTTAAAGCATTTTCTGCATTGATTTTTGCAGCAACAAGATCGCCAGTTTTTTGCATCAAACGACCTTTCAACTCATAAGTGTCAGCCAACAAATGCACATCTTCTGACTCGGAAAGGTGGGTGGTGATGTAGTTCAGATGCTCAAAGCCTTGTTGGTACTCATTCATGTTCTGTAATACATGACTTAAGCGAAAACGTATGTGGTATAAAGGCAATGTAACTTGATCTTGGTATTCAGATAAAAGACCCTCTAATAAGGCTATCGCTTCAAGGTGTTGGCCCAATGTGTCAAGAATATCTGCTTTCATAGCAATGACATCTATCATCAGTACAGGTGTAAGGTCTAAGGTCATTAACGTTTCTATATGAGCCAAGGCTTTATTTTGATTGCCATTGATATTGTGTAGATAGGCTGATTGGTATCGGGCTAATTGGTGCTTTGGATCTTCAAGTAAAAGCAGTTCAAACTGTTGTAATGCTTTTTCGAATTCATTCTTTTTGAGGCTATTAACACCTCTTAAATAAAGCTCGTTGAAATGGTCGCTTTTAGATAACAGGCGTGCTAATTGTTTTTGTGCCAAAGGTTGATCAATTTGAGTCACAACCCAGTTGATGGATTTTTGTAATAAGGTGTGTAGATTGGGACTGTTGATGACTACTTTTTTGAGGTCATTGTTGTTTTTTAAATTTATTTCAACAGAATAAGTTTCATCTATTTTCGTGGTTTTAGAACTGACGATAGTTAAGCCGGGCGATATTTTTTCCTGTAATGCCAGGTACTTTTGATTGTCTTGATGTTCGGGTTTTTTGTCATAATCAATGAGGTTGGCTGCACCTGAATAGGTAACCAACTGACTGAGCATTTCTTCAATCGCATAAGATAATTGTGGGAAATTCTCATGTTCTGACAAAAACACCACTTTGGGTTTGACCACATTGGAGTCTTTTGAATTAAAAAACCAGAAAGCCAAGCCAATCATAGCTGATGAAAAAATTAACAGCGTGTATAGTTTTGCTCTTGGTTTTGATGTGGGTGGCGTAAGGTTGACAGGAATCAGGAATTTGGTGCCTTGACCGTAAACAGTTTCAAAATATTCATTGGCCTTATGCTGATTAAGTACTTTTTTGAGCTTTGAAATGCTTTGATCAATGGTGTTGTCACTGACAAATCGGCCTTTCCATACAAATTCAACCAATTCATCTTTGGGATGAATTTTATCTGCATGTTGTAAAAAGTAATGCAGCAGTGAATAGCTTTGTTTGGTTAAAGCAACAACTTGATTGTCACAGTAAAGTTCTTTTTTGTTGGTGTTTAAAATGAAGTCAGAGAAATAGTATTTCATTCTATATTAATTAAATCTGTACCCATTCAAAATCAGTTATTCTAGCATTTACGGCAAATGAAGGATTGGTTTTTTAAAATAAATTTCATTCAAAACAGTTCATTGATAACAGCATAGTTGGGTGTGAAAATAGGCGCTAAAGGTAAGATTGATGTCATTGCGAAGGAAGCCTATACTGGCGCAGGTAGTTAAAGACTAATCGTCCGATACAGCTTAATTCAGGATTAAATCAGGGTTCAGACAGTTTGTTTTACTGCTCAATGTATAAATTAAAGCATTTTATAGATTCAGGAATCAGTATGTTTAAAGTGAATAGAGTTTATCTGCTTGTATTTATCTTTGTTGTAAGTGTTGATGTCAATGGACA
>CAZVZJ010000009.1:19629-69273 GCA_964631055.1 uncultured Marinicella sp. | reverse complement strand
ACAAAATACTGAGAATCAGGGTGGGCATAGTAAAAGCCGCTGACAGATGAAGCTGGGTACATGGTTAAACCAGATGTTAGTTCAATACCGGCATTATTTTTAACGTCCAGTAAATCAAAGAGCAATTCTTTTTGGGTGTGATCTGGACAGGCAGGGTAGCCAGGAGCCGGGCGGATGCCTTGGTACTTTTCTTTGATCAGGTCGTCATTGCTTAATGTTTCATTGTCGACATGACCCCAGTAGTCAGTACGAACTTGTTGGTGCAAATATTCGGCATAGGCTTCGGCCAATCTATCGGCCAATGCTTTGAGTAAGATGCTGTTGTAGTCATCATTGTTGGCTTCAAAGCGCTCAACATGCTTTTCAATGCCGATACCAGTGGTGACTGCAAATGCACCAATGTGATCTTTTAAATCAGCTGATTTTGGTGCAATGAAATCACTCAAGCAAAGGTTGGCTTTGGGTTTGTTGGCCTGTTGTCTGAGGTTCAATAAACGATGGGTAATATCACCTTGCTTGATCATGACGTCGTCACCATCTGAATGTGCTGGAAAAAATCCAAATACGGCTTTGCATTGTAACCATTCGTCATTGATAATTTGGTCTAACATGACTAGAGCATCTTTATATAGCTCAGACGCGCTTTCACCCACAATTTCATCTGTTAAAATAGCTGGAAAACGACCGTGTAATTCCCAAGTTTGGAAAAACGGAGTCCAATCGATGTAATCACGCAATGTTGCCAATGATGTGTCATGCAGCACTTTGATGCCAGTGAATTTGGGTTGTACAGGTTTGAATTCAGACCAATTTAATTGCAGTGAATTTCCCCTGGCTTGTTCCAGTGGAATGAGGTTTTTCACGCCACTGCGATTTTTTCTGCGCTCCCTGATTTCATGGTATTCAGCTTTGATTCCAGCGCTGAACTCAGTTTGGTCTTTTTCAGACAGTAATTTAGCCACCACACCTACTGCACGCGATGCATCTTTGACCCAGACTGTGGCATGGTCATATTCAGGTTCTATCTTTAAGGCGGTATGTGTTCTGGATGTGGTGGCTCCACCAATCAACAAAGGTAGGTCTATACCTTTTGATTTCATTAACTCTGCCACATAACACATTTCATCCAGTGAAGGTGTAATCAACCCAGACAAGCCGATGATATCAGCATTGTGTTCTGCTGCTGCTTTGAGAATTTTTTCGGCAGGTACCATTACCCCTAAATCGATGATTTCGTAGTTATTACAACCTAAAACTACGCCCACAATGTTTTTACCAATATCATGAACGTCGCCTTTGACTGTGGCCATGATGATCTTGCCTTTGGCTTGTTGCCGGCCTTTTTGTGCTTCGATATAAGGTGTTAACCAAGCCACTGCTTTTTTCATGACGCGAGCAGACTTGACCACTTGAGGTAAAAACATCTTACCTTCACCAAACAAATCTCCGACAATATTCATGCCATCCATGAGCGGCCCTTCAATCACGGAAAGTGGGTCGTTATGCACATCCATAGCAGCTTTGGCATCGATTTCAATGAAGTCAATGATGCCATGTACCAAAGAGTGATTGATGCGATTTTCAACCTCAAGTTCGCGCCATGCCAATTTATCTGAATCATCTTGTGCACTGCCTTGCATACCTTGTGCTAAATTCAGTAATTCTTCGGTGGCATTGGCATCTCTATTAAACAACAAGTCTTCAATTTTATTTTTGATGTCTTCTGGGATGTCATCATAAACGGTTAATTGACCGGCATTAACGATCCCCATATCCATGCCTGCTTTTATGGCATGGTAGAGAAATACTGAATGTATGGCTTCACGCAGAGGGTTGTTTCCTCTGAATGAGAATGAAATATTGGATACACCACCTGAAACCATCGCATGAGGTAGGTTTTCTTTAATCCACCTGGTGGCATCTATAAAATCTTTTCCATAATTGTTGTGTTCTTCTATACCTGTTCCAATGGCGAAGATATTGGGGTCAAAGATGATGTCCTCAGGGGGGAAACCAACTTTTTGAGTTAAAACATCATAAGAACGTTGGCAAATTTCAATTTTTCTCTCGTAGCTGTCTGCTTGCCCAGTCTCGTCAAATGCCATAACGATAACAGCAGCGCCGTATTTTTGGGCCAGTTGTGCATGTTTAATGAATTCTTCTTCACCTTCTTTGAGGCTGATTGAGTTGACAACGCCTTTGCCCTGGATGTGTTGTAAACCAGCTTCTAAAACCTCCCATTTAGATGAATCTAACATGATAGGTACTCGACCAATGTTGGGCTCCGAGCCAATCAAATTTAAGAAAGTAATCATCATTTCTTTAGAGTCTATCAAGCCCTCATCCATATTGATGTCGATGATTTGTGCACCATTATCAACTTGCTCTTGTGCTATTTCCAATGCCGTTTGTAAGTCGTTTTCTTTGATGAGGCGTTTAAATTTTAAAGACCCTGTGACATTGGTGCGTTCACCCACATTGATGAAGTTTAAATCTGGCGTAATGACCAAGGGTTCTAAACCTGATAACCTACAATAAACAGGTAATTCTGGTATTGATCTGGGGGCATGTTTATTGGCCAATTGTGCCATGGCTGTAATGTGTTCCGGTGTGGTGCCACAACACCCTCCCATGATGTTGATATGACCATTGGCGACCATGTTTTGCATGATGTCGGCCATGTGTTTTGGGCTGTGATCATACTCACCGAGCTCATTAGGTAGTCCTGCATTGGGGTGTATGCTTACAAAACATTCACATATATCTGAAAGCTCTTTGATGTATGGAATTAAGTCATCAGCACCCAAGGCACAATTTAATCCAATAGCCAAAGGTTTAACGTGTTTGATTGAATGGTAAAATGCAGCTAAGGTTTGTCCTGATAATGTACGTCCACTGGCATCTACAATGGTGCCAGAAATCATGATAGGAATATCTAAGTTTTTTTCTTCCAGAACGCTTTGTAGTGCAAATAAAGCAGCCCGGGCATTGAGTGTATCAAATATGGTTTCCACCATGAGCACATCAGCGCCGCCGTGAATAAGGCCATTGGTTGCTTCTGTATAAGCTGTAACCAGTTCATTAAAAGTGACATTACGAAACTCTGGTCGATTGATGTCAGGAGAAATAGACGCCGTTCGATTGGTTGGGCCCAGCACGCCAATTACCCAACGAGGTTTTTCTGCGGTACTGTATTTTTCACAGGCAGCTTTGGCCAATAGGGCAGATTGCTTATTGATCTCGTAAGTTAAATTTTCACAGGCATAGTCAGCTTGAGCAATTGACGTGGCGTTGAATGTATTGGTCTCGACTAAATCTGTGCCCGCAGCTAAATTAAATTCATGAATTTCCTGAATGATATGAGGCTGGGTCAATGACAAGATGTCATTATTTCCTTTTAAGTCATCAGCGTGATCTTTTAATAACTCGCCTCGAAAATCAGACTCTTGTAATTTAAGCGTTTGAATTTCAGTGCCCATGGCAGAGTCTAATAATAATATGCGTTGCTGTAGATGTTTGGTTATCAGTTGGCGCGTGTTGGATGAATTGAGTGACATATCGTCTAATACCTGTTATTTAGTGGCTTCTACGGTGATTATTTTGAAGTGAGGTTTTCGTTGTTCTTGAGAACTGATACAAGCATCAATATGGTTGAATCTTGATTTTAGGCACCAGTTATTTAGCTGATTGGTACTGAATCCTAAATTCTTATGACCATAATCACTGATGACGGATTCATGGTGGTGTTTTTCTAAAGTTGAGATCAATAGATGACCGCCTGGTTTGAGTACTTGATATGCTTGTTTGATAACTTCCTCCGGATTGGTAGCGTAGGTCAAGACATGTAGCATCAGTACACAATCAAATTTGTTTTTAGTAAAGGGTAAGTTGTGCACATCACATTGAGTGAAGTTGACATTATTGAGGTGCTTTAATCTTGATTTGGCAGCTTCAATGGCTTTGACGTTGTTATCAACACATGTGTATTGTTCAGCATTTTTTGCTAATAATTCAGCCAGTACACCATCGCCAGAACCTAAGTCTAAAACTTGTCCTAAATTAATGAGTTTAGCCACCACTCGAGTGGTGGCTTCCCATGTCCTACCTGGGGAGTAGTGTCGTTCCATATCGCCAGCAACCGCATCCACCCATTGGTTGGATGTCGCTTGGTTAGACATAACCAAATTCAGTCTTTGGTTGTCTTGATTGACCAGAGGGTTGTTAACATAATTGGACTTCACCATTTCTAAAAGACCTGAAAACTGTGGTTCAATGAGGTCGTTGTTTAATCGATAATAAGAACTGACACCATGTTTTCTGACTTGCACCAATTGATTCTTTTTTAAGTGAGATAAATGCGTAGAGACCCTGGGTTGTGCCAAACGAGTGATTTCCACCAGTTCAGCAACCGTTAGTTCCTGTTGTTGCAATAAAAGAACTAAACGAATTCTAGACTCATCTGCCAAAGTTTTGAATAAATCGTTAATATGCATTATATCTTTATATCTTGATTAAGAGATATATTGAATTTTAGGCAATTATCATGATATTACAAGAATTAATATCAGGTATGTTAACCAGTTAACTTATGAACAACAACACAGTGCCCAAATTCATGATATCTAAAAACCATTTTTGGGTTGTGTTCTGACTATAGAAATCGAGCTGAGTGAAAATTGAGACCCATTTGACTGAGGTTGCAGGAGTAAAGTTAAACTTATGCTTTTATCGCTGTACAGAGTGGAAGCAGGTATAAGTTATATCAATAATGTGACTTACTTTCAGTTAAAGCCTCAGCCTTTCTTAGTCACCTCATAAAACTTTTGTTATAAATGTTTTCAGCACTGTATTTCATGCGATTAAACCGTTAGAATTCATTATGTGATTGGATATTTTTATGCTCATGATGAGTTGAGTCAAATCACAACATAATGACGGGGACACCAAGCTGATTGAATTCAGTGAGTGCGCTATTTTGTCTACAATTTTAGCAAAAAAAAATTGAAACTGAGAATCTGATGCAATCATTATTAACTACGGAACATAAGAAGTTCATCAAAAACATTTCTAATAAAATCAACCAAGCCAATTCACCCTATAAAGACAGCGTAAAACAGTTGGCTAAACAACTGTTTACCCATATGTCTGTTGAAGAAATTCAATCACATGAGTACAGCTATTGGCTAGAAACGTTCAATAACATGATCAAAAGCATGTCTTTGCGCAAACTAAAAAATCCAATTATTGAGGTTGAACATTCAAAAATTGATCCATCGATTACTCAAGTATTGTTGGTCAATGACAATGTTCCATTTTTGGTTGACTCTGCAACCATGGCGTGTGCCGAATTTGGTTTGAACATTAAATTGATATCTCATCCAATCATACAAATTAAAGGAAAAGACAATAACAGGGTTCTGATTGAAAAACCAAAAAAAGGTGAGACACAAGCAAAATCACTCATATATATCGAAATAAAACGGATAGAACATAAAACAGAAGTCATGGCCTTTTTGGCTTATCTGGAAAAAGTCTTTAAACAAATCAGGACTGCAGTCAGCGACTGGCAGCCTATGCTTGAGGTGATGCAAGAAGCCAAACAGTCAATTGGGTATTTGAATGATGATTCAGTCAGGAAAGAGCAGCAAAGCTTTGTTGATTGGTTAGTGAATGATAATTTTACATTCTTAGGTTACCGGAAATATGAATGTAAGAACAAGCAGCTGGTAGCGGTTAAAAGTTCTGGCTTGGGTTTGTTAAGCCCCGATTTAGATGCTGACAGTAACGATGCCAGTCAATTAGCCGCTGATGATTATAAAATTCTAAAACAGTCAGATTTGGTGGTCATCACAAAAGTGAATGTCATTTCTAAGATTCATCGCAAAGGAAATCTTGATTATATAGGTTTACTGGAAACTGATGCAGCAGGAAAAATCAAAGTTGAACATCGTTTTATTGGATTGTTTACATCAGTAGCAAGCAATACCAACTCGCTGAAAATCCCTTATATCAGGGATAAGATTAAAGTATTGATCAAACAGTTTGGTTTTGATGCCCACTCTCACTCTGGCAAAATGTTGATGCATATTATGGATACCATGCCGCGTGACGAAGTACTCCAGTCTAATACCCAAGAACTGTTTAATGCAGTTTATCAGTCTTTGGTTATTCAAGAAAAAATCACCACTCAAGTGACAGCCAGACAAGACAAGTTCAATCGGTTCTGTTCATTTATGGTTTATGTACCACGTGATTTATTTAACACCAGTACGCGTCATAAAATTCAATCTTTGTTGGCTGAATCTGTTGATGGAGTAGAGGTGGAATATTCGGTTGCCATTGACGAATCGCATTATGCCAGATTATATGTGGTCATCAGAAATAATAAACAATTCAACAATGAACTGTTAAATGAAATAAAGACAGAATTGATGGATGTAGTGACTACCTGGGAAGATAAGTTAGCTGCCACACTAACAGAGCGTTTAGGACATGATGAAAGTGTGCGGTTAATGTATAAGTTCAAAGATTCATTCCCAGTGGCATACAGTGAAGATGTGAGTCCATGGGTGGCTTCATTTGACGTGGAAAATGCAGATAAGATTAAAGACTCTGATGACATTCAAATGAGTTTGTATGAGCCAAGAGTCAAACGCCAAGGAGACTTCAGGTTCAAGGTGTTTCGTTTTCACAACACCATTCCGTTGAGTGAGGTATTACCTGACCTAGAAAATTTGGGCTTACATGTGGTTAGCGAACGGCCATACGAATTAAAAATGAACAACGGACACAGTATCTGGGTACAAGATTTTGATTTAACTTTAGAGTCAGGTAATGGATTGGAGTTAGATTTGGTTAAAACACGATTTCACCAGGCATTTGCAAAAGTGGTTGGTGGTGAATTAGAGTCTGATCCTTTGAATAAACTGGTTATCTTAGGTGGTTTAACTTGGCGTGAAATTTCATTTTTGAGGTGTTTGGTCAAGTATCTACTTCAAACTGGTTTACCATTTAGTATGGACTATATTGAAAAAGCCATGGTTCAACATCCACATATTTCACGTTGGCTGGTGGAGTTGTTTTCTATTAAGTTTTCGCCTCAATTAGATTTGGTTGAAGCCAAAGAAATCAGGAAGCATTTGGATTCTTTCAACGAGAAATTTACCATCCAATGTAATCATTTAAATATCACTTTGAATCAATATCAACAGGATCGTGTTGATAAATACATACGCAGTCGTAAATTTTCAAGAACCAGTATGGCAGATAAAGCCATTAAGGTAATCAACGCTTTACTTGAGTCCGTTAAATCCCAGGACGAAGACCGGATTATTCGCCATATGGTGGATATCATTATCGCAACCCTAAGGACTAACTACTACCAAATAGATATCAAGGGTTTCCACAAAGCAGCCATCAGTTTGAAAATTAATTCATCTAAACTGTCGTTTTTACCAAAGCCAGTACCTTTTAGAGAAATATTTGTTTATTCACCGAGGGTCGAAGCCATTCATTTGCGCATGGGCAAAGTGGCACGAGGTGGCTTGCGATGGTCAGATAGATATGAAGATTTCAGAACGGAAGTTTTGGGTTTAATGAAAGCACAGAATGTTAAAAATTCAATCATTGTTCCGGTTGGCTCAAAAGGTGGTTTTGTGGTTAAAAAACTACCCAAAGGTTCAAGAGAAGAAGTGATGGCTGAGGTCATAGATTGTTACAAAACATTTATTGGCAGTATGTTAGATATCACTGATAACATCAAAGGCAAGCGTATCATTCCGCCTGAAAATGTAGTCAGACATGACAGCGATGACCCCTATTTAGTGGTGGCTGCTGATAAAGGTACAGCGACTTTTTCAGATATTGCCAATGGGATCTCTGAAGAACGTGGTTTTTGGTTGGGAGATGCATTCGCCTCTGGTGGCTCTGCGGGTTATGACCACAAAGGCATGGGCATAACCGCCAAAGGTGCTTGGGAATCAGTTAAAAGACATTTTCATGAACTGGGAGTTGATTGTCAAAGTGAAGATTTTTCAGTGGTTGGCATTGGCGACATGATGGGTGACGTTTTTGGCAATGGCATGCTTTTATCAAAACATATCTGCTTGAAAGCCGCCTTTAATCATTTACATATTTTTCTTGACCCCAATCCAGACTCATCTAAAAGTTGGAAAGAACGTGATCGACTGTTCAAGTTGCCTCGATCAAATTGGGAAGATTACAACCAAAAGCTGATTTCAAAAGGTGGTGGCGTATTTTCTAGGTTTGATAAGGCCATTCCTATTTCGCCGGAAGTGAGGGCCTGGTTAAAAATTAAAGAAGATGAATTGGCTCCACAGGAGTTGATAAAGAAACTGCTACTCTCAGAGATAGATCTGATTTGGAATGGAGGTATTGGCACCTATGTTAAGTCATCTGACGAAAGTCATGCAGAAGCGGGTGACAGTGCCAATAACGCTTTAAGAGTTGATGGTAAACAACTGAAATCTAAAGTTTTTGGCGAAGGTGGAAACCTTGGAATGACACAAAAAGGACGAATTGAGTTCGCTGAAAATGGAGGCAAAGTCAACACTGATTTTATTGATAATTCAGCTGGAGTAGACTGTTCTGATCATGAAGTTAATATTAAAATCCTGCTTAAAGCCATGATGGAAGATGGTTTATATACCACTGAGTCAAGAAATAAATTACTGGGATCAATGACTGAAAATGTCAGTGAACTGGTTTTAAAAAACAATTATATGCAAACACAAACCTTAAGCTTTATGCATCATTTAAGCTCAAACCGTGTGGGGGCAAAGGCACATTTAATTCGTTTATTGGAAAGCAAAGGGTTATTAGATCGGGATATTGAGTTTTTACCCAGTGATGCTGAATTAGAACGGCGCAGAAAAAATAATGAAGGCTTAAGTAGACCTGAGCTCTGCGTATTATTGTCTTACTCTAAATTAGATTTGTATGATCAAGTGATTGAATCAAATGTGTTGAATGACCCTTGGTTACGGCGCTTATTGATTAACTACTTTCCCAAAAAGCTCCAAAAGGTTGATGATAAATACCTCAATAATCATCGTTTGAAACGAGAAATTATAGGCACCATTCTAACCAGTCAAATCATTGATCGGATGGGAGCAACTTTTGTGACCAGAATGCAAGAAGATACTGGTGCAGATGTGGGTTCGATTTGCCAAGCCTTCTTCATAGTTGTTGAATTATTCAAATTGAATCAGTTGTGGCAAGGCATTGAAAGCCATGATGGACAAGTTGAGGTTGCAAAGCAAATTGAAGCCTTTGTAGCTATTTGGAAGTTTGCAAGGCAGACAATAAGGTGGGTCTTAAATAACTTAGGCCATAAATTAAAGATTGAGAAACAGTACAATGAACTCAATAAAGGGGTAAACCAATTCCGTAAAAACTTCACTAAATACATCAATGAAGCTGATAAAGCTGCAATGAATCGTGTTGTTAACGCCATTGATAAACAGGGGTTTTCTAAAGACTTGGCACAGGATATTGCAGCTTTACCGTATTTGAGTGCTGCACTGGATGTGGTTAAAGTGGCTAATAAGAAGAAGGTTTCTGTTAAAGAGGCAGCAGACCTCTATTTTCCATTGGGTAAGATGCTCAATTTAATTTGGTTACAGAATAAGATTGAACAATTGGCTGTAAGTAACCAATGGCACGTACATGCGCGAGGCGGGCTGCGTGATGATTTGACTGATTATCACGCCCAGTTAACTGAGTCATTACTGAAAAGGTATGGTAAAACAAAGAACAGTGATGATATTTTAATCGAATGGACCCAAGAGTTCGGTCAAAAAGTTAAAAATGTTAAACACATGATGCACTCAATTAAGCTTGAAAAAGTAGCTGACTACCCAACTATTATGGTGGCTATCAACACCTTAAGTCATTTAGTTACTGCGACAAAATAGATCAAAGTCGAGCAGCCGTTCTGAAGACTGTTTAGAGCGGCTGGTATCACCTTTTTCTGAACTTGGCTACACTGCCTTTCATTAGGTATCTTACCAGTCCTTCTGGGAGGTATTTACACATGGCAGCAATCATGCGATTGCGCCAGCCATTGATATAGACCGCTTGATTTTTTTCGACGGCTTGTATGCCTTGTGAAACGACGTCAGATGCACTCATCCAAAGCTTTTTTGACATTTGATTGACCATACTTCTGGTGCCATTCACATCATGAAACTCTGTATAGGTAAAGCCAGGGCAGAGTGCTGTTACATGAACGCTGAAGTCTTTCGCCTCTAAATGTAATGAATGACTGAATTTAATGACAAATGATTTGAGTGCGCCATACAACGTATGTGCTGCTGTAGGGGGGGTCAACCCAGCTAATGAGGCCACATTAATGATGTATCCATGTTGTGATTGTTTCATCGATGGAAAGAACAAGTGACATAATTCGACCAATGAATTTAACATGACCTGAAGCATGTCTTGGTGAGTTTTCCAATCCACAGCATCAAAGTCTCCAGGGACGCCATAGCCTGCATTGTTGACCAACATAGAAACTTGGATATCATTACTCTGACAATAGTCAAAAATGCTTTGGTTGGCTTTAGTATCGCTTAAATCCATAACTAAGCTGTGACAGGCCACTGGATATTGGTTGGTAATCGCTTCCTTGAGTTCGGTTAATTTATCTGCTCGTCTGGCAATTAAAACCAAAGACCAACCTTTTGCTGCCAATTGAGTTGCAAACTCAGCTCCGATACCAGCTGATGCTCCTGTAATGAGGGCCCATTTGTTATTCATTCAGAAATACCTTTTAAAATTGTAAAAAAAAACCAAGTGAACACAGGGTTACTTGGTTTCATAAGATTTATTTTTTAGTCAATTATTTTATTGTCAAGTCAGTCAATCTATTCTCTTTTAAGGTTGAATAGTAAGCTGCTACATTGGCAATGTCTTCATCAGTTAATGTAGCGGCAAAACCAGCCATAATGACATTTTTTCTTGCGCCTGAGCGATAATCTTTCAGTGCATGTTCCATATAGTCGGCATACTGACCAGCCAGTTTTGGATAGGTGTCATCAATACCTACACCATCTAAACCGTGACATGTGACACACACTTGCTCGGCTTTGGCTTTGCCTAATATTGGATCGCCTGCGATACCAAGGTGTGTGAAAAGCAGCAAAATCATCAATATAATGTTTTTCATCTGATTATCCTTTATTTGTTGAAAGTGGCAAAGTAAGCGGCGATATCGGCAATGTCTTGGTCACTGAGATTTCCAGCTTGTGCTTGCATGGTACTGTGACTTCTTTCACCGGATCGGTAAGCTTTTAGAGCAGAAGCTATATAAGCTTCGTTTTGCCCACCTAATCTTGGTACATGGTATTGTGGATTTACATTTTGATAAAACGGAATGCCATGACAACCAGTACAAGTGTAGGCAATTTTCTTACCGTGTTCTGCGTCTCCTTTTGCGCTTACTTGGAGGGATAAAACCATCAAAGCCAGTATGATTGTAATTTTCATATTAAGCCAAATTGAATAAAACCGCCATTATAGTCAGATAGTTAGTTTGACTCAATCGAATTTATGCTTATGGGCTAAAAATATCAATTTATATTGCACATAAGTAGCCTGTTTAGACAACTGCTGTTTACTTCAAGCTGGCATAATAGGCGGCGATATTTTCAACATCTGTCTTTGATAACCCCGCTACCATGGGGGCCATGCTGGGATCTTTGCGCTCGCCGGTTTGGAAAGCTATTATTTGTTTGACCAAGTAAGCCTCTTTTTGACCTGCAAGATTAGGCCATAACGGGCTGGGGCTGATGCCTTCGACACCATGGCAGGCGGCACACAAAGCAGCTTTGGTTTTACCGGCTTCCACATCGGCAGCAGATGAGGCAAAACTGATAAGCAAAAGAATAAATAAGGGTATTGTTTTTAAAATCATCGTAAAGTAGCTTCCTTCAAGAAGTTGCAAATATAAAATTACGATTTTACCATTGGTGATAGGTCTAAAGTAAGTATAGATACTTGTTTTACAGGACCCTGACTTCTTCTTCCAGCTCTATACCAAACTTAATTTTAACTGCACGTTTGGCCATTTTACTCATTTTATGTAACTCTTGACCGCTGGCATTGCCATGATTAACCAATATCAAAGCATGTTTATCATAAAACCCTGCGTCACCTTCACGATGACCTTTGAAACCGCATTGTTCTAATAACCAAGCAGCACTGGTTTTTTGATCTGGACAATGTTTGGTTTCAAACAATGGTAAGTCTTTGTGTCTACGTTGAATGCGTTGCGCAATTTGTGGGTCAATGACAGGGTTTTTGAAAAAACTTCCGGCATTAGGTGTTTTATAAGGGTCTGGTAATTTACTTTGCCTGATTTCAGTGACAGCTTGTGCTACTTTTTTATAGCTTGGTGTTTGACTCATTCCAGCGAACTTATCTTGCAAAGGTTGGTAAGAGATGTTGACAGGGTGGTCATTTCTGAGGTCTAAACCGATGCGGCTGATGATCCATGGTTGATCATGATACTTGAATATACTGTGTCTATAGGAGAACATACATTCTTCGTTACTGAGGCGGTGATACAAGCCAGTATGCCAATTATATACCTCAACCCATACCAAGCTGTCTTGTAACTCTACACCATAAGCGCCAATATTTTGAAAAGGTGCAGCTCCGACCAAGCCAGGAATCAAAGCTAAATTTTCAATACCCCCAAGGTTTTTATCGATGGCCCATGTAACCAAATCATTCCAAGGAGTTCCCGCCCAAGCTACTACAAGATTATCAACCACAGTAATGTACTTACGAGGTTTGAATTGAACCACAAATCGATTCAAGTCTTCAGTAAAAAGGATGTTGCTGCCACTGCCCATGATAAGCATTTCTGTGATTTTAATGTCTTTCGGCAATGACTCTAGGTCACTGAGGGAGCTGATTTGCGCAAATTGGTCGCAGTAGCAATCTACTCCGAGGGTGTTATGATTTTTCAGGTTATAATTTTCTAGTATTTTCACTGATTAGTTGATTGTTTATATCGTTGATCAAACCATGACCTTTGAGTACAAATCCTGTATAAATTTGTATTAAATTTGCACCCAGTGCAAATTTTTTCAAAGCGTCCTTTTCATCCATGATACCACCAACAGCAATAATTGGGAAATTTTTGCCTGCAAAAGTCCTGACCAGACGCAATGTATTGTTAGATTTTTCTAATAAAGGCTTGCCGCTGAGTCCACCCATTTGTTGTATATTTTTCTGATCACTTCTTAAATTATTGGGGCGATCAACGGTTGTGTTGGTACTGATGATGCCATCAAATCCTAGATTTTTAATCTGTTTAACCATGAATTCAAGTTGCTGTTCACTTTGATCTGGCGAAATTTTGACTAATATAGGTGTGTATTTATTGTCTTCAGATTCACATTTAAGCTGTGTTGCTTTAATTCCAGTTAATAGATCAATCAGTGCTTGGTCATTTTGCAATGCCCGTAAGTCAGGTGTATTGGGTGAAGAAATGTTTACTGTTATGTAGTCGCATAAAGTATGTGCTTTCTCAAAGCAGTGGATATAGTCATCAACAGCCCGGTCGTTGGGTGTTGTTTTGTTTTTACCTATATTAATACCTAATACTCCTTCGTAACCAGAGTTTTGAACTTGTTTTATCAGGTAATCAATGCCTTTGTTATTAAAGCCCATACGATTGATGATGGCCTGATCTGCTGCTAGCCTGAATAATCGAGGTTTATCATTTCCAGCTTGAGGCTTGGGGGTGATGGTGCCAATTTCTAAAAAGCCAAAACCTTGTTTGCTCAAGCCATGTATGGCATCACCATTTTTATCAAATCCAGCTGCTAAACCCACTGGGTTAGGAAATGTAATACCCATTATTTTGATTGGGTTTTTGCTGGTTTGGGTTTTGGTGAAAATTGACAATGGTGACCCCAAAGCTTTGATGGCTAAATTATGAGCCAATTCAGCTGGCATTTTCTGTAGGGTTTTACGTGCTATAAACTCGATCATGAAAGCATATTTGATTATGAATTATTTTGTTGGTTAATTGTAATTCATTTAAACCAGGTTAAACATTGATTGTTATTTATATGGCCCAGATTGGGCTAAAAATTCATTTAATTATAGCCAGCCTTTTTGACGGGCTATTCTGGCTGCTTCAACACTGTTGTTGGCATCCAGTTTTGAGACAGCATGAGATAAGTAGTTTCTGATGGTTCCTGGAGAAAGGTAAAGGCGTTCTGCTATGGCCTCTGTAGTTAAGCCCTGGGAAACAAGTTGGAGTGCTTTGCGTTCTTTTTCTGTTAAGGGATCTTGGTCATGCCAGGTTTCCATGATTAAATCAGGATCTATCACTTTTCCACCAGAGCTGACAGTTCTGATGGCTCTGGCTAATTCGTCGCTGGGCGCGTCTTTCAATAAATATCCTTTGACACCTGCATCCATGGCTCTTTTAAGGAATCCAGCACGGGCGAAGGTGGTTAATATAATGACTTGGCATTCAAGGTTAGTGTTTTTGATTTTTTGTGCCAATTCGATACCTGTCATTTGTGGCATTTCTATATCGGTGATGACTATGTTTGGTTGCAATTTCATGATCAATTCATAAGCATCTTGTCCATTTTCCGCTTGGCCAACCACTGAAAAGTCATGTTCTAAATCAAGCAATGCCGCCAAAGCGCCTAACAGCATACTTTGATCTTCTGCTATCAATATGTTGATTTCATCGTTTGTTTTTTCATTCATCATATATAGTTGCTCATGAAATCGGCAATTTAATACATGCCATAAAACCTTGTTCGCTTACGAATTCTACTTGGCCACCCAATTGTTCTGCTCTTTCATGTATGCCATTGAGGCCACTGCCTGCTTTGTATTCTTTTGCTTGTCCATTGTCAGAAATAGTAAGGACAGTATATTGGTGATCTGCTTCAAGTTTTATGTCACATGTGGTGGCTTGACTGTGGCGCATGATGTTGGTTGTTAGCTCTCGAACAATATATGCCAGGGCGGTATTTTGGTCATTGCTTAAACCTAACTGTTCTATGGGTATTATGTGTTCAGTGACGTGCATGTCTAACGAATCTAAAAGTATACGGGCTTGGCTAAGTTCTGTGGCTAAATCACGTTTTCGGTAATCACTGACCACCTCTCTGACTTGGGACAACGAGGTGCGACTTATTTTTTCGATTTCTTTGATTTCTTGCGCTGCTTTTATGGAGTCTTGCTTAATTAATTTTTGTGCCAATTGGGATTTGATGTTGATCACTGAAAATGTATGACCAATTAAATCATGTAAATCTCGTGCGATTCGTTCTCGCTCAGCACTGGTGGCAATTTTCTTGATTTCTTCTTGTGATGCTTTGATTTGTTTGTTTTTATGTGCGGCGTCTGACATGAAAATATTGCTGACTCCAATGATTGAGGCAAAAAACAATGCTGGTAAGTATATATAGTATGAAATACCAAAAGCGACACTTAATGCTGTATTGAGGCCCAGAATAACTCCTAAAGTTGTGAAACTTATCTTGAGATGACTGAATTGTGCAGTCATAGCTGCGGCATAAATTGTAAAAACGCCAGCGCCAGGCATTTTTTGTAAACCCAGTATAAAACCAATCAGACTTATACCAGCAATGTAATAAATCAATTGTTTGTCGGAAACCCAAAATGCCCTGAAGTAAAATATTAAAAATAAAACAATACCGATAGCACTGTATATATATTGTTGGATTGAAAAGTCCCTGAAGAAAAATTGGAAGGAGTACATCAGCAAATAACACAACCAAATGTAAGGCATGAAGCCAATTTCAGGGTCATTGGGTAAAAGCTTACGGTGCAACTTCACATACCATTTGGCTGCTTCTGGAGACTGTTCTGTGATTTTGATTTCATTCATATTGAAGAACAATATTGTCTAGTTTGAAAGCAAAAGATGCAAGTGATGGTTTTAAACGGTTTCGATCTGCCACCCATGCCAAGCCAGTTACAAGGTCCCATGCGATGTTTGTATGTTCAATAATGGAAAACGATATTGGTTGACAATCACTGGTGATTTCAAAAGGCAGTTGAACAGGTTGCATGTTATTTAAGGTGAAAACCATCAATTGATATGTGCCTGGACTGCCAACTACATCGAAATCTATAGATTTTGCGTCAGAGAGATCAAGTGCTTGATCCATATTGGCTGTAAAGGGCAGAAAACCTCCTGACCAAGGATAGGGAAACCCGGTTTTGATTTCGCCTTGAATTTGCAATGCGCCATCAGGTTTTTCATCATTACAAAACCAGTCCGTATGACTAACTTTTGCTGTTGAGTTGCCTTGCATCATTTGATCTGAAGTGGGTTGGAAATCAGTTTTGAAAGGTGATTTCATGGAAGTCTCAGTGAAATTACTGATTAGACCCGACTCAGGCAACTTTAACACAGCGACATCAGATGAGGTTGTTGATTCAATTTGAAAACCATTTTTCCAAATGCTGATTAATTTGCGGGTATTTTTGATGTCTTTTCTGGGGTCAGCAGATAGCAGCAAAAAGTCAGCTTTTGCACCTACTGTTAATGAGCCTCTGTTGGCAAGTGAAAACTTTTGTTTGGGTAATATCGTTGCTGATCGGATGCTTTCTGTTGGCGTTAAACCGGCCAGACTAAGTAACTCTAGTTCGCCATGCATGCTGATACCATGGGCTGTTCCCGGATTAGGTGCATCTGTGCCGGCTAAAATACTGATGCCGAAGTGATGCATTTTTCGGGTGTTTTCAATGGCATTATTGAGCGCTTCTGGACGTGCAGCAAAATTAGCAAAAGGTTTAAGCCCATTTTTACTGGCACCAGACAGGCGTTGGCTTAAAGTTTCATCGTTAGCTAATTCAAGCCCGATTGGATTTTGTGCCATTGACGCGATGACTGATAAGGTTGGAATAATGAATACTTGTTTATTTTTCATGGCTTGCAACAGCGCATCGCTGATCATTTGATCGCCGAATGTATGGACTAAGCCATTAGCACCTGCAGCTACAGCTTCTACAGCGGATTGGTGATCAGAAATATGCACCACTGCCAGTTTATTATTCTTATGTGCGGCTTGAATAACTGCTGATAACACTTCTTTAGAGAAAGAGGTTAGCCCGTGGTAATCAGGCTTGTGATGATAAACAATTTTTATATAATCTGAACCTTCTTTGATTCTATCTAATACGAACTGATCTGCATCTTCAGCCCTGTCGATGGTAGGGATCTTAAAACCATATTCAGTGCCATGCCCCCCTGTGCTGGTAATGAGTGTACCTGCGGAATAAAAATCGGCTTGAGATGTTTTTTCATAAGAATCTGTTTGTAACCTGGCTTGCTGACCAAATGTTATGTCTGAAAACATATCAAGTTCTGTGGTTACACCAAATAACAATGCTTCGCTCAGGGCATTACCCCAAGTATGGGTATGGGCATCAATTAAACCAGGAATGACAAAACCATTGTTGCCATCTACTTCAGGTAATTGATTTGGATTGTCTACATCGTTGCTGATTTTTCCATTGAGCACAATCAACTCATGATTTTCATGCCATGTTTTGCCATCAAATACAGTGACATTGATCAGTTTAAAACTGTTGTCATTTAAAATCACCTGTTCTTGATTGATGGGTTCCTTAGCATTTGCTGTTACATCAGGTGTAGGTAGAGTGAAAATAATACCGGTTAGAGCAGCGATAAAAGTTAAAATATAAATAGCTGGTTTCATGTGTTTAGCCTCAATCAATAGGGTTTAATTTAGTTTGCTTCTGAAATGCGTTTGAAGGCGCGCAAGGCCAAGAATAAAAACATTAAGCTCATTACACCTAGTACAGCAGCATGAATGATCCAAGGGTGGCCCAGGTCATTGTGTTGTATTTTTAGGACCAGCTGAGCTAAATGAAATGGTGGTAACGCCCATGCCACATACTCCAAGACTTTGGGAAACATTTGCATTGGAATCCACAACCCTGATAAGAATGCCATGGGTAAATAAATTAAATTAACCACTGCAGGTGCAGTCTGTCCTTTTAAGGCCAGACCCATCCATAAGCCTAAGGCACAAAATGGTAAAGTGCCCATGATGAGTAAGCATAATGTCACTGCCCACTGAAACGTAGTTAATTTTACATCGCCAAAAATTCCACCAATGACGAACAGACTAAGTACGATGATTAGAGCAAACTGCATGGCAGTGAAAATTCTGGCGAAAAAATACGCTGATATAGGTATGGGGCTGCATTGTTTAAGCGCCAACCAACCTTGGTCTTTTTCAATCGCCACCCCAACACCAAAGCCAAACAGAGCAGGGCCCATGATGCCAAAGACACCATAAGTGGCTAATAAGTACGTCGGCATCTGCCCACCCATCCCTCCACGGTTGAATACCAAAGCGAAAAACACATAGAACATCACTGGGAAAATGAGGCTTGGGATACTGAATGCGGGCATTCTAAAGGCTTTTAAAAATTCTGTTTTTGCTTCCAATAGATAAATATTAAGTGTTTGTTGCCATGCACGATTCGATGCAACTTGAGGTGAATGAATTGTTTTCATGCTGCTGACTCCTGGTTTTGTTGGTCTGTTAAGCTGAGGAAAGCGTCTTCTAGTGATACTTGGGAAACAGTAAGATCCCTGATGTCTGAACATTGATTCAATAGTGACTTCAAAGTGGTTTCAGTTTGTTCTGACAACAGTTCGTGATAGTCGCCTTTGGCTTGATATGAATCGACTGCATCGAGTTGTGATAACTGTGCGGCTGTCCAACTGCTGCGAAAACGAATGAGTTTACCTCCTAGTTGTTTTTTAATGTGTTCTGGTGTGCCTGCTGTGGTAATTCTTCCTTGAGATAACAACACAATGCGATCTGCCAATACATCAGCTTCTTCTAAATAATGTGTGGTTAATAAGACAGTGGTTCCTTGGGTACTTAAATCTCGTATACAGGTCCATAACTGTCTTCTGGCATCGACATCAAGACCTACGGTGGGTTCGTCTAAAAATACCACATCTGGTTGTCCACAGATGGCTAATGCGAAAAATACTCTTTGTTTCTGACCACCGGATAATTGTTCAAACTTTTTATCTTTAAGTTCAGTGAGTTGTGCCTTTTTAAGTACATCAGCTAGCTGCAAGGGCTTGTCATAATAACTGCTGAACAAAGTGATGTGTTCATGTACTTTTAAAGTACCTGGCATTTCAGCCGATTGTAATATAGTGCCTATTCTTTTTCTGGCCAGAATATTCCCTGGTTCTTGATCAATGACTGAAATCTGGCCACTATCGGCTTGCATTCGTCCCAGTAATAAATTTATCAAGGTGGTTTTACCTGCACCATTGGCGCCAAGCAAAGCCAAAATTTCACCAGCTTGTATTTCCAGTGAGACGTTGTCAAGCGCCTTTAATTGACCGAATGACTTACTGATGTCAGTTGTTTTGATGATGGGCGATTGTTGCATGTTGATTTAAACCTCAAGTGTTTCTGAAATTTAATTATGCAATTTTACTTGGGTAAATATAACAGAGGATTGTCACCAATAACGGGTGACAATTGTCATGAGCGCCTCGATAAGCTCAATCACCGAGGCTGAGCTAATCGAGGTTTTTTATGAGAGGTAGAGATTTTTAAATACTTTTTATACCTTGTCTTTCCAAGTATTCTTGATAAGTACCACGAAAATCAACCACATCATCAGGTAAAATTTCCATCACTCGGGTTGCGATTGATGAAACAAATTGACGGTCATGTGACACAAAGATTAATGTACCTTCATAGTTTTCTAAGGCTAAATTCAAGGACTCAATGGATTCCATGTCCAAGTGTTTGGTGCGCTCATCCATGATAATGACATTCGCTTTTTCAAGCATCAATATCCCAAACATCAAGCGGCCCTTTTCTCCACCTGAAAGAACACTGATTTATTTATTCAAATCTTCCTTTAAAAACAACATGCGTCCCATAACTGAACGAATGGCTTGTTCATCATCATCTTTCTTTTTGAATTGTTCCATCCAGTTGAAGGCACTCATGTCATTTTTGAATGCCCCTAGGTTATCTTGCTTAAAATAACCGATCTCTATATTTTCTGACCATTTAATGGTTCCACTGTCAGATGGAATGGTATCAGTAATACAGTTAAGAAAAGTGGTTTTTCCGATTCCGTTGGCACCGATAACGGCCAGTCGTTCGCCAACTTCTAATAAAAGATCAACATCTTTAAATAAAGTATTTTTATCAAATGACTTTTTTAAGCCTTTGATATTTATCGCATTTCTGAATAGTTTTTTACCTTGTTCAAAGACAATGTAAGGATTAACACGTGATGATGGTTTGATGTGTTCTAGTTGAATTTTATCCAATTGTTTTTGTCTTGAAGTGGCTTGTTTGGCTTTTGAGGCATTGGCTGAAAAACGGCTCACAAAACTCTTTAACTCTGCCATTTGGGCTTTTTTCTTGGCATTTTCAGCTTGCTTTAACTCGAGTGCTTGAGTCGCTGCGGTCATGTACTCATCATAGTTACCGGGGAATAAGCGCATTTCACCATAGTCCAAATCAGCCATGTGTGTACATACTGAATTCAGAAAGTGGCGATCATGTGAAATGATGATCATGGATGACTTTCTGGCTTTGAGCGTGTCTTCAAGCCAACGAATGGTGTTGATGTCCAAGTTATTGGTAGGCTCATCCAATAACAAGAAATCTGGATCTGCGAATAAGGCTTGGGCCAATAAAACCCTGAGTTTCCACCCTGGTGCGACTTCAGACATGGGGCCAAAATGTTGGCTTTCTGGTATGTCTAAACCCAGTAACAATTCGCCGGCACGCGCCTCAGCAGAATAACCATCCATTTCAGCAAATGTATTTTCTAATTCACCAACCAACATGCCTTCTTCATCACTCATTTCAGGTAATGAGTAAATGCGGTCACGTTCGGCTTTGATTTCCCACAATTCTTTATGCCCCATGATAACGGTATCTATGACAGAGTATTCCTCAAATGCATATTGATCTTGTCCAAGTACGCCAATGCGTTCATCAGGGTCATAACTGACGTTGCCAGAAGTGGGGGTTAATTCACCCGTCAGGATTTTCATGAATGTGGACTTACCACAACCATTGGCGCCGATTAAGCCATAACGGTTACCGTTACCAAATTTAATCGAAATATTTTCAAACAGTGGCTTAGAGCCAAATTGCATGGTGATGTTAGCTGTAGAAATCATGTGGTAATCGCTTTAGGTATGAAAAAAAGCGGGATTATAACTGTAATTTGCAATTAAAGTGGCTATACAGTTCATTTAATCCAGAATAAATTATCTGAGATCGATTGTTAGCTATATGATTTAACTATAATAATTATTTGGCGTTTTATTATGTTTATGTTTTTTCTTAACCTGTCTTGAATTTTTCGTTATATTAAATTTATGTATATAGATCAGGAAAGGTTAAATATAAAATATACTTTTATCAGGATCTTGATTGTCTTAATTGATGAATTTTATTCAATGTGTTTTGATATTCATCAGAATGATTGCCCTGGGTAAAACTTAAAGCCACTAATTTTCTGTGTAGGTCTTTTATTTGTGAGCTTTTGTTCGAATCGATGGTTATTTTTTTAGTGTGGATACTTGGTGTGGCTATCATCGCTTATTCCTCATTTTGATCAAATTAATGTGTTAAATCAGAAAGATAAAGTGTCATTATGAATATTATTTATCACAGAATCATCACAGATCAGTGAAGATTGAATAACAATGAGAAGACTCAGTTACAATTCAATACCTGGTATTCGGTTCAGATCATATAAAGAATCCAGGCTTTTTTATTAAATACTTGGTATTTGAACTTCATTTGATCTTGGCTTTGTTACGCTGATTTAAATTTAAAAATCAGGAGCCATTACATGCGATACATCTATAAAAAACTCTTTATTTTAAGTCTGTGCTTTTATTAATCACATGACAGCTGATTTAAAGTAATGGTTAAGACAATTAGGCCTTAAAGTGATGAGAGTTCACTTTTTATATACTCATTGAGCTTGAGGTATTGTAAACTCTAATCATATAACTATTTTAATGACTGAATTTTTAGGGGTACTTATGCGTTATTTATTGTTGTTTTTGTTACTAGGGTTTTCTGGTCTGTCACATGGTTTTGGATCTGGTGCAGGAACTTGTACTGTTACTGCTGATTTTTCCACGATTACTTCGATGTTCTCGCGTACTAGAAATCAAAACACAGGTGGTTACGAGTTGAGCTCGCCCTCGTCAACATACAATGCCACTGATCATGTTGAAATAACTTTGACAGCCACCGGTGAGGATGATCAGGCAGTGTTTACTGGTATTGTGGTATCCGTTGTAGATGACAATGATGTTCCAGTGGGTACATTTGATTTTAACTCAGAAACTCAAGTGAGGGATTGTAGTGGTAGTGCAATGATGGCTGCAACGCACACCAATTCTCATGGTAGTGTCATGAGCAGAACTTTATTTTGGATACCCCCGATGTCAGCAGTAGGCGATGTGTATGTAACTGCCTATATCTTGTCTGGAGAGAGGGGTGATCAAGCTTCACAACAATTTTACAGAATTGTCAAAGATGATGGTGCTTTGGTTTTATCACCAGGTGACAATGATGTTATATTTCTCAATGGCTTTGAATAATACTAAGTAGAAATCTAAAGATTAGATAAACTTTTAAAAACTTTCTTTAGTTGAGAATCTTTGTGTTGTTTTAAATAGTACTGATTCAGTCCTTTTTCTGTTAAAATGGCGAAATGATTAAGATGTCTAAATTAACAGAATACGCATTTATGGTAATTATGGCTTTAAAAAAGTCAGATTTACCAGCGTCAGCTGATTTTTTGGCGAATATAACCGGTTTAGAAACACCCACAGTTAGTAAAATCCTGAAACAATTAAAGAAAGCTGGCCTCTTGAACTCTAAAAGAGGTTCTACAGGTGGTTATTTTTTGGTAAAAAGGAAAAGAGAAATTTCTCTCAACGAAGTCATAGTGGCTATGGAAGGTGGCATGTCTCTAACAGAATGTGCTGACGATGATTCAGCTTGTCACTTGACAGAATCATGTTACATGAGTGCGGGAATGAAAAAAGTCAACCAGGTTATTCTGAATGCTTTAGAAAGTGTAACAGTCAGTGATATTTTAGATGAAAATAAAAAAATCACCTTACAAATTAAACCTTAATAAAACGTATGGGTATGAGTGAAGAAATAGAAGTTCAAGAAGAAAATCAGGTGGTAAAAAACCGTGCAAAGCAAGCCTATAAAGAAGGCTTTGTGACGGATATAGAATCTTTTACCATACCACCGGGCTTAGATGAAGAGACCATTAAACTCATTTCAAGTAAAAAAGATGAGCCAAGTTGGTTACTTGATTACCGGTTAGATGCTTTTCGGCAGTGGCAAAAAATGGCGACACCAGAATGGGCAAAATTGAAAATTCCAGCGATTGATTTTCAAGCCATCAGTTATTATTCATCACCCAACGCAAGTAATGAAAATGCGCCTAAATCACTGGATGAAGTAGACCCTAAATTAATTGAAACATATGATAAATTAGGAGTGCCTCTGCATGAGCGAGAGCGATTAGCTGGTGTTGCAGTGGATGTGGTTTTTGACTCTGTTTCTGTCGGTACTACTTTCAAAGCCGAATTGAAAAAAGTTGGCGTGATATTTTCTTCATTTTCAGAAGCGGTTCAAGATCACCCAGAGTTGGTGAAAAAGTACCTAGGCAGTGTCGTGCCTGCACGTGACAACTATTTTGCCGCATTGAATGCAGCTGTATTCAGTGATGGATCATTTGTTTATATCCCTAAAGGCGTGCGCTGTCCGATGGAATTGTCGACTTACTTCAGAATCAATGCGATTAATACGGGACAATTTGAAAGAACTTTAATCATTGCAGAAGATGACTCATATGTCAGCTATCTAGAAGGTTGTACAGCGCCTATGCGGGATGAAAATCAATTGCATGCTGCGGTGGTTGAACTGGTTGCAATGAACAATGCCAAAATTAAGTATTCAACGGTACAGAACTGGTACCCAGGTGATGAAGAAGGTAAGGGTGGTATCTATAATTTTGTGACCAAACGAGGTAATTGTTTGGGTGATAATTCAAAGATATCTTGGACCCAAGTGGAAACAGGGTCAGCAATTACCTGGAAATATCCAAGTTGTATTCTACGAGGGGATAACTCCAGTGGTGAATTTTATTCTGTGGCTTTGACCAACAATCATCAACAAGCCGACACTGGTACTAAAATGGTTCATTTGGGTAAAAACACCAAGAGCACAGTCATTTCGAAAGGTATTTCTGTTGGTAAAAGTCAAAATGCATACCGCGGATTGGTCAGGGTGGCAAAGAAAGCTGATCATGCGAGAAACTTTACCCAGTGTGACTCTTTATTGATTGGCAAGTCTTGCGCAGCCCATACGTTTCCGTACACGGAATCTGCCAATATGACTGCACAGCTGGAACATGAAGCCACCACCTCAAAAATTTCAGAAGATCAGTTGAATTACTGCTTGCAGCGTGGCATCACAGAAGAAGATGCGATCTCATTGATTGTAGATGGGTTTTGTAAAGAAGTATTCAAAGAATTACCGATGGAGTTTGCGGTTGAGGCCAAAGCTTTATTGGACATTTCATTAGAAGGAGCAATCGGTTGATGTTGAAAGTTGAAAATGTATTTGCCAATGCGGGTGATAAAGAAATTTTAAAAGGTTTGAGCTTAAGGGTTAACCCAGGTGAGGTACATGCCATCATGGGTCCCAATGGGGCAGGTAAAAGTACTCTGGGGAATTTATTGGCAGGAATGCCATATGTTCAACCTCAAGGTGGTACTGTGCAATACATGGGTAAAGATTTATTGTCTTTAGAACCTGAAGAGCGTGCTGCAGAGGGTGTATTCTTGGCATTTCAATATCCAGTTGAGATACCAGGCGTTAATAACATGTATTTTTTACGCACTGCATTGAATGCACAACGTAAATACCGCGGTGAAGATGCGATGGATTCAGCGCAATTTCTGCGCATGGTTAAACAAAAAATTAAAGACATGAATATGCGTGACGATTTACTGAAAAGGCCTGTGAATGTTGGGTTTTCTGGTGGTGAAAAGAAACGAAATGAAGTGTTTCAAATGGGTGTTTTAGAGCCAAAGTTAGCGATATTAGATGAAACAGATTCAGGTTTGGATATTGATGCTTTGAAAATTGTGGCAGATGGTGTCAATCAACTGCGTGCCAAAGATCGTTCATTTATCATCATCACTCATTACCAACGATTGCTGGATTATATAGAACCAGACTTTGTGCATGTATTGGCAGATGGTAAAATTGTTAAATCAGGCGATAAAAAATTAGCCTTAGAATTAGAAGAGCAGGGATATGGTTGGCTTAATAACTGATTGGCTGGAACATGCTGAAAAACAAACCCAGGAGAATGGTGTTAGCATTCCTGCGTGGTTGCAGGAAAAACAGCAGGCTGCTATGAATAAAATGCAAACATTCAGTGCACCCAGTCGGCGCCTTGAGTCTTGGCGTTATGCAGATGTAAGTCGTATAAATAAAGAACTGGATTGTTTTCAATCTACTCATCACAGTGAAGTAATTAACGAGCCAGAATCCAATGACACAGTAGTCATTGTCGTCGATGAATCAGGGTATACAGGTATCGGAGATCGCCCAGATTGGCTGGTGATTCAATCGCTCGATGAGATGTCACCAGGAGATTGGCACGAATTTGATTTTGACCAAGAGTCTGTAGTGAGTTTGGCTAATGATTTATTGGTTCACACAGGTGGTTTAATCAACATTAAAAAAACCAATCAGCCGGTTAATGTTCATATTGTGTACGCTTTTGATGAGATTGACACTTGGCAGTACATACGTAACCAATTTCTCCTGGCACATGGGGCTGAAGTAAATATCACAGAACAACATCAATCAGGTCGAATTAATGTGGTCAATGTTTATGACCTGGCAGATGATGTTGAATTAAATAGGCAGCAGAATATAAGCCTTAATTCATCTCAACAATTTATCAGTTATAATTTATTTGAAATCTCTGAAAATGCCAGCGTCATAAATATGAATCAACATATTGGTGGTTCATTACAGCACCATTGTCACTCAGTGAATTTCAATAAAACTGGATCAAAATACCAATCTGGATCCATCAATAAAACTTATGATAACAATCATATAACTGATATAGTTAATGTAAATCATAATTACGAAAACAATCAATCTGATGTAACCCACAGATCAATAGCTAAGGATCAGTCGCAAATTTTCAACAATGCCAAGGCATTGGTAGCAGTCGGTGCAGATCAGTCGGAGATTGAACAAGATTTGAAAAATGTTTTGTTGTCGCCTGATGCCAAGATTTTCAGCAAGCCAGAGCTTGAAGTTTATGCAGATGAGGTGGTCGCCGCACATGGTTCAACCATTGGCGCCTTAGATGAGACTGCCTTGTTCTATTTGCGATCACGCGGTGTAGACATTGAACAAGCGCGCGAGATCATGATTGAATCTTTTGAACAAGAGGCTTGGGTATGTTGAGAGAACAGTTTCCTGGTTTACAAACGAAAATACATGGTAAACCACTCATCTATTTAGACAATGCAGCCACAGCTCAAAGACCGCAAGTGGTGTTAGATGCGATCAATGATTATTACCATAATCACAATGCCAACATCCACCGAGGTGTGCATAGCTTAAGTGAATCAGCTACAGAATTATACGAGCAAGCTAGGGTGTCCATGGCCCAATTGATCAATGCCCCGAGTGAAAAGGATTTGATATTTGTCAGAGGTTGTACTGAAGGTGTTAATTTAGTGGCGCAAACTTTTGTTCGTGAGCGTATCAAAGCCGGCGACGAAATTTTGATATCTCACTTAGAGCATCACTCTAATATTGTGCCATGGCAAATTTTATGTGAACAAACCGGTGCAGTATTAAAAGTCATACCCATGAACCAAGAAGGTGAATTGGTGTTGGATGATTTAGATCAATTAATAAATGACAAAACTCGCTTTATGTCGGTGGTTCATGTTTCTAATTCTCTTGGGACCATCAACCCGATAAAAAAAATTATTAAAGCAGCCCATGACAAAGATGTACCTGTCTTGGTGGATGGTGCTCAGGCAATGCCTCACATCAAAGTTGATGTGCAAGATTTGGACTGTGATTTTTATACGGTCTCAGGACATAAAATGTACGGTCCCACGGGCAGCGGTGTTTTATATGGTAAAACAGCGCATTTAGCAGCCATGCCTCCTTACCATGGTGGTGGTGAAATGATCAGTAAGGTCACATTCGATTCCACTGTTTATAATGCAGTTCCTGCTAAATTCGAAGCTGGAACACCTCATATCTCAGGTGGAATTGGATTGGGTGCAGCAGCAGAGTTTTTAATGTCAGTCGGTATGGACAAGATAACTGAAAGGGATCAGCAGTTAAAAGTATATACTGAAGCTGCTTTAAATGAGGTGACTGGATTAAGGATTGTTGGTACTGCTGCAAAAAAATCACCGGTTTTTTCTTTTGTCATAGACGGTATTCATGCCCATGATATTGGCACCATCATTGATCACCATGGTGTTGCTATCAGAACGGGCCATCATTGTACGATGCCTATATTTCAATATTATGGTTTGTCTGGTACATGTCGTGCATCGTTATCATTTTATAATACTGAACAAGATGTAGATGTTCTGGTAGAATCGCTCAATAAAGCCATTGCTATGTTCGATTAGACATAATAAAACAGGATGTCAGATTTAAATCAACTGTATAAAAAAACCATATTAACGCATAACAGAAATCCTCAAAACTATGGCAAGCCAGAAACTTGGACGCATCAAGCTGAGGGTTTGAATGCCATCTGCGGAGATTTGGTTCAGGTATATCTAACAATAAAATCAGAGCGGCTGATATCAGTTCATTATGCTGGTGAAAGTTGTGCCATATCAATGGCTTCAGCTTCCATGATGACTGAGTTGTCAACAGGGTTAACTCTTTCGGAATGGAAATTAAGATTTGAACAATTTAAGCAGCTCATGATGGTAAATAGTGGTCATCAAACTTTTGAAGAGTTAGGTCAGGTCAATACCTTGGTAACTGTTAAAAAATTTCCTTCCAGAATTAAATCGGCAACTTTATGTTGGTATGCTGTAGACGCTGCCATACGAGGTCTACCAACGGCAACAACAGAATGAGTATTTTTTAATCATGGAACAAAAACAAACCTCTGTTTTTTCAGAAAAAGAATTTTCTTGGCGTGATGGCAAGCATTGGTTTGATGCGGGTATTTTATATTTTAAAGTGGTGAAAACATTTTGGTATCTTAATTGCTTATTGTTGGGTGTGGGAGCGGCATTGCTGGCAAATGTATCAGCAACATTGACATCTTTAGTGATGGTATTCGCTTCGCCTTTGGTTACAGCATTTATGATGAAAGCTTGCGCAAATGTAGCAAATATGAACACAGTGAGTTTTTCAGTGCTTTGGCAATTGATCTTAAGGAACTTGAATCCATTAATGGTGTTGGGCTTGATCACGGCCATCCTCAGTGTAATCTCTCAATATATGCATATTCAGTTGTTGGGGGCGTTTAGCTTATCGGTGGAGATAACTGAAGAGATGATGAAAAATATGACAGGCAAGGAAGTTATATTGCGCGGGGTATTAAATATCATGACAAATTTGCCCATTGCATTGGCTTTGGTTTTTTCACCCGCATTAATTTTATTCAAATTGTATCAACCTATCAAAGCCATTCAGCACAGTTTTTTGGGTTTTATTAAATCTTGGAAAGCGTTTTTGACTTTGATGTTGCTGTTCTTGTTGCTATTTTTTGCTGTGGTTTTATTGGCCAGTTTTGTGATTTCATTGATTGAGACAGTGATGGGCGCTGGCAGTCAAATGTTGGTCAATGGCGTGGTGCTGTTTTTTATTGTTACTGTAGCGGGAATTGGATTATGCGCGCAGTATCAAGCTTATACTGAAGTATTTCAACAAGACGAAGTGGTGAATGAGCGTGGTTCTGAAATATACACCGAAATCTGAAATAACTATTGCTCCTGATTTTAACTTATTAGGTGTCGATGGTAAGCATTGGAATCATAAGCAAGTGATGGGTAAGCATGGCTTGGTGGTGATGTTTATTTGTAATCATTGCCCTTATGTGAAATCTATCCAGCGGCAACTGGTCAAAGATGTAAAGCTACTACAAAATTTTGGAGTTAACGCAGTGGCAATCATGTCTAATGACACAACTGATTACAAAGAAGATTCATATGAAAACATGCAGGCAGTAGCAGCACAATACCAGTTTACTTTTCCTTATTTGCTTGACCAGACACAAGCAGTTGCCAAAGCTTATGGTGCAGTTTGTACCCCTGATTTTTTTGGCATGAATAAACTGGGTGCTATCAAATATCGGGGACGATTAAATGAAGCAGGTATCAATGATGCACATGATGGATTAAAAAAAGATTTGGTTGCGGCCATGCAAGAAATGGTGGAAACTGGTGACGTGAAAAGCGAACAATATCCTTCAGTAGGTTGTTCAATAAAGTGGAAATAATAACGAGTAAGCAATGACGAAAACTTATCAATCATCTGATATAGAAGTCCTTTCAGGATTGGATCCGGTTAAAAGAAGACCGGGTATGTACACCGAAACAAGTAGACCTAACCACCTCATTCAGGAGGTGATTGATAACTCTGTAGATGAAGCATTAGAAGGCCATGCGAGTAAAATAAATGTAACTTTACACGCGGATGGCAGCATTGAGGTTGCAGATGATGGGCGCGGTATGCCAGTAGATATACACGCCAAGCATGGTGTGTCTGGCGTTGAACTGATATTATCTAAACTGCATGCTGGTGGAAAGTTTTCAAATAAAAACTATACGTTTTCTGGCGGATTGCATGGTGTCGGTGTGTCAGTTGTTAATGCCTTAAGTGAGCGTTTAGATGTTTGGATCAAAAGAGATGGGAAAGAGCATCATATTGCTTTTGAGCATGGTCATAAAGTGTCTGAATTAGTAGTGGTAGGGCAGGTAGGCCAAAAAAACACAGGGACTCGGGTGCAGTTTACTCCAGCTCCAGATTATTTTGACAGCATTAAGATAGGTGTTAAAAAACTCAAGCATTTGTTAAAAGCCAAAGCGGTTTTGTGCTCAGGGTTGATTGTGAATTTTAAAAATTACTTGGCTGATGACAGTGAAAGCTGGCAGTTTCAAGATGGCTTACAGGAGTATTTGATTGATGAAATTGAAGCAGATGAATTGATTCCTGCTGCAGGTTTTGTAGGCAATCAACTTGATGAAGAATTTGCGGTAGATTGGGCTTTAACTTGGGTGCCACAAGGTGAATTAGTGACTGAAAGCTATGTTAATTTGATTCCAACGGCCCAAGGTGGTACTCATGTCAATGGCTTGCGCACTGGTTTAACAGAGGCCATCAGAGAGTTTGCTGATGCACACAACCTATTACCTCGTGGGCTTAAGTTGGCTCCTGATGATGTGTGGGATCGTGTCAGTTATGTGTTGTCAACAAAAATGAAAGACCCACAGTTCTCAGGGCAAACTAAAGAACGCTTGTCATCACGATCAATTGCGTCATATGTGGCCAATACGATCAAGGATGCTTTGATTTTATGGTTGAACCAAAATGTTGCTGAGGGAGAAAGAATCGCCTTGATTGCCATCAGTAATGCTCAAAATCGACTGCGTAAAGCCAAGCAAGTGGTGAGAAAAAAAGTAACAGCCGGCCCAGCTTTACCTGGTAAATTGGCTGATTGTAGTTCACAAGATCCCATGCAAGGAGAATTGTTCCTGGTAGAGGGAGATTCTGCCGGTGGTTCTGCCAAACAAGCCAGAGACAGAGAGTTTCAAGCCATTATGCCTTTGCGGGGTAAAATTTTAAACTCTTGGGAAGTAGAGTCAACCCAGGTCATGGCGTCGCAAGAAGTTCATGATTTGGCAGTTGCAATGGGGGTTGACCCTGCCAGTACAGATTTAGATGGTCTTCGTTATGGTAAGATCATAATTCTGGCTGATGCTGACTCAGATGGATTACACATAGCAACCTTATTATGCGCATTGTTCCTCAGGCATTTTGAATCTGTTGTAAGAGCAGGGCATGTATTTGTGGCTATGCCGCCCTTATTTAGGGTTGATGTTGGTAAACAGAAGTTTTATGCCGTAGACCAAAGTGAGTTGGATCAAATATTGCATAAAGTAGAAAAAGATAAAATGAAAGGTAAAGTCAGTGTGACACGTTTTAAAGGTTTAGGAGAAATGAACCCATCTCAACTGAGGGAGAGTGCGATTGCACCTGATACTCGACGATTATTACAGCTTTCAGTTACCGCAGGAGATAACACCCATGCTATCATGGATATGTTACTGGCTAAAAAACGCGCTTCAGAGCGTAAATCCTGGTTACAGGATAAGGGCGATTTAGCCGTGCTTTGATGCTAATATAGGTTAACTTTTTTTATAAGAATTACTGAGGGTGTATTTGAACACACATTACCAACAAAACATCAAACAATCTAAGTTGAAGGCTATGTTGATAGCTTTGGTTATTGCTGTAGTTGCTGTATTGATAGCTTTATATGTAGCAAACTCTCAAAAACAAGTATTGCAAAAAATCTTAACTGGTCATGGAGACCTTACAAAAGTCAAAGTTTTGAACAGTGTATCTCACCTCATGGCCGATATGACTGGCATGTCTAAGCGTTGGATAAGCAATGGTGGTACCCCTGAAGAAAAATGGCGCGCTGATGCCAGAGATTTCATCGGACGATTTGAAGGTGTTAAATCCATGTGGTTACTTGACCGAGAAATTAATTGTAAATGGATCGAAGATAGCCCCGCTGGTGTTCAACAGAATTGTAATAAGTTGATCAGTGCCCCAGAAAATATTTTTAAACTATCCAGGTCACAAAAGACCTACACCACAGAGTTCACTCAAGCTTATTCAGTAGGTGATGAAAAAAGAGTTTATATTTTTCAACCGATTGGAAAAGGTGAGTCTTTTGATGGCTTTATTGCTATTGAAGTGAAAGTACAAATATATATTGATTATATACTGGGTGATCCTGTCAGATCAGGTTATTACACCAAAGCATATGAAAGTGATCAGGTCGTTTATACCAATGGCCCAGAACTTAAAAATGATTCATATTTACATGTATTCAAGTTGAATCTTGATCAAGATCAAAACTCTTGGGTTTTTAAAGTGTATCCGACAGAAGTGACACGAGGGCTGATGATAAACTCATTACCCTATTTTATCTCTATAACTGGAGGCATCATTGCTTTATTGTTTATGCTGGCTTTGTGGTCAAAGCAAAAAGCCAAATATGAATCAAATCAATTGGCCACTGAAATCAGTGAAAAAGAAAAAATTCAATTTGAGCTTGAATATTTAGCCAACCATGACACTTTGACACACCTACCAAACCGTCATTACATCACTAATTTTATTGAAACCAGGGTTAAGTTTTCTGAACACAGTAAACAAAAATTTACCATCATGTTTATTGATTTGGATCATTTTAAAGACATCAATGACACATTAGGCCATGCTGTGGGTGATGAGATGTTAAAAAAACTACCTATATTATTTAACAAGGTTTTTCGTCACGATGATGTGATTGCAAGAATGGGAGGTGATGAGTTTGTTGTTTATTTGCCTGGTGAAATGAGTGAAGCACAAGTCAAAAAAATGGTGGAAAGATTTTTACATTCATTGGAATACCCCATTCAAATTGGTGAACATTTGATTCGCTTAACTGGCAGTGTAGGTGTGGCATTTTTTCCACAGCATGGCGCCAATGTGACCGAATTGTTATCGCATGCTGATGCCGCATTATATCGAGCCAAAGACAAAGGTAGAAATACTTTTGCCATTTATGATTCAGAAATAGAACAGAAAGCCAAGGATCGCATTAAATTAATCAATCGCTTACATAACGCCAATGATAACGATGAGTTCGAAATGTATTTTCAACCTAGATATAGTTTAGCGAGTAATCAAGTTATTGGTGCAGAAGCATTGATCAGGTGGAAAAAAACCAATGACAGGGTGGTCGAACCGATGTCATTTATTGATCTGTTAGAAGAAACATCTTTAATCATTCCTATCTCATGGAGAATGTTGGATCTGTCATGTAAGCAGTTTTTAAAGTTATTGAATTATCAAGCAGATTTATTCATGTCGTTCAATGTTTCAGCCAAACTACTAGAACACCCTGATTTTTTAAAAAACATCCAATCCACTTTGGCTAAAAACGACTTCCCGCCAAATAGGCTTGAACTGGAGTTGACAGAACAAACGTTGATCCAAAATGTAGAGAACAGCCAATACATCTTAAAAGAATTATCCAATTTAGGCATGAGTATAGCCATTGATGATTTTGGCACTGGATATTCATCGCTTTCATACTTGAAAAACTTTCCTGTTGATGTGTTAAAAATTGATAAGTCCTTTATCCAAGACATTGATTCTGATAGTGATGATCTGGAGTTGGTTAAAACCATGATTTCAATGGGTAAAAATCTCAAGATTACGACGGTCGCTGAGGGGGTTGAAAGTGAAGTGCAACTGAACATACTCAAGCAAGAGTCGTGTGACCAAGTCCAAGGCTATTTTTTCAAAAAACCCATGAGGTTTTATGATCTATATCAATTAATTACTGGTTAAGTTGATCGCTAAAAATCGCTGAACTGGTTGATGGTTTCGACTAATTTTTCAACTTGGCTCAGTTCTGTGGCATGAGAAAAGACCAGGCGAATAACGTCATTATGGCCAGGCCAAATATGAAATTCAAATCCCTGACTCTGCAAATGTTTAATCAATGGGATGGGTAACCGACAAAATACCTCATTGGCTTCAACTTGATGAATGAACTCAACATTGCTTTTGGCTTGTTGTTTGAAAGTGGCAGCCATCAAATTAGCATGATGAGCAAGTTTCAACCACAAGTCATCTTTTAAATAGGCGTTCAACTGTGAGCTAATGAATCTCATTTTGCTGATTAAATGTCCCGATCTTTTTCTTAAACGCTTAATTTGGTTGGTCAAATCAGGGTTGAAAACAATCAATGCTTCAGCCATCATGGCACCATTTTTGGTGGCTCCAAATGAAAGTAAGTCGATTCCTGCTTGCCAGGTGAGTTCGGCAGCAGAACAATTCAATGATACCAAGGCATTGGCGAATCTGGCTCCATCCATATGCAAGGATAAATTATATTTTAGTTTGATGGCTTTCAGAACTTTAAGTTCATCTAATGAATACAATGTTCCAGCTTCAGTGCATTGCGTGATGCTGATCACACTGGGTAATGATTCATGTTCACCATGGACACCAGAGCCGGCTAAATATTGGTCTAGATAATCTAAATCTATTTTTCCATGCTCACCAGGTATAGGAATTAATTTTGCCCCTGCGGTGAAAAACTCTGGAGCACCACATTCATCTTCATTCATATGCGAATGTTGATGGCACAAGATTGAACCATAAGGAGGGCAGGCCAAAGTCATTGCTATTGAGTTAGCTGCTGTGCCAGTGGTTAAAGGGAGTACTTCACACCAACTTTGGAACAGTTGTTGGCATTTTTCAGTAAAATGCGCACTGAAATTGTCGTAACCATATGATTCTTCAAATCCTTGGTTGGCATCCACAATGGCTTGTAGGATTATATGGTTGATCGGTGCTTCGTTGTCGCTTCTGAAATTCATTTCTTATTGTTCGATAGAGTGCTTTTAGGGTTAATAATTAGTTCATTGAATTACTGTGTACTTTGTTGGTCGATAAATTGATACAAGTGTCTTTCTAATTGTTTCAATTGTGTGTGAGAACAGCAGTAGATTCCTAAGTCTTTGGCGCGTGACAAAGTATATTTATTCAAGGCTTGATAACTGATCAACATGGCTCGGCCAGAATGCCCGCCACTGATTGACTTAATGGTGTCCAAGCGATAGATGGCTGTGTTGGCCGCCGTTTTATCAGCTTTGGAGTTACTAAAACGTCTTGTTTTACATTCGATGATATGTAGGCGGTTATGGATAATTGCTGCTACATCAAGCTCATTTTTAACAGTGCCTTGATTCCTTACTATGGTCATGCCTTTTGCTAAGTCAGCCAAAGCTGGGCGGTTTTTTCGCATACCATATAACAGTGAAAAAACATGATTTTCTAACCAGCCACCGTTACTATAAAAACGACTGTCCTGATCTTTGAACTTAAGTTTTCTACCACGTATTGTTAACTTTTCAGCCACCTCAAAATATTCTAATAACTGTTGAAGTTGGTGATTTTTTAGATCAGCTGTACTTAACTGAAAACGGTGATTGGCATCGGCACTCATGGCCATGAAGTTGAGGCTGGCAATGGCTTTGTCTGCTTTACCCAACTGGCTAATGATCCAGTTAGTCAATTGTCTAGATGATTCAGGCTCGGGTGTTGTTTGGCCTTGCTTAAGAACTTGGGTGTTGAATGATTTTAAATACTCTTTAAGTTTGATGTGGTGACCTAAGTGAATTTCAGTTTGAGTTGATTCTTGGTTATTATCTGAGGTGTTCAGCCATGACAATCGGTCGGTGAACTTGTCCACCATAAATACAGGTAGGCCCAGTGCATTGAATTGTTCAAATGCAATTAATATCAGTTTGTTATATCCACTGGATGCATTAAAAACTAGGTTGTTTTGTTGGTTGTTTGCTATGACTCTTACAAACTGTTCTCTGGCTAGTTGTGTATCGAAATTCAGCCATTCACTGGTGCATTTGATGCCACGAGCTAGAATTGTTGATTTTAGTCCACTGATATCGTCTTCTTTCCTGTGTAACAAAATGAGTTGATCGGCGTTGAGCTCAACTGCGGCACTTAAAATGCCAGCATGTTTAGGATGATAAATGGTGAGATGAACTTGCATCCGATTATTATATGAAATAAACAACTTGTTGGGTGGTGTTTTTGAATCTATTGAGTTAAAATTCCACTTCAATTCGATAACAGTAAAAAGCTGGTAAACGCCAGCTTTTTTTACGCCTTTAAATGTTAAGCAAAGTTAATTAGAGTTGAGCAAAGTGTCAAATTTAAACCAAATATTATTTCCCTCTCGTTACCAAACTCCAGCCATTTTGGCATTGGAAGATGGCAGTGTTTTTTATGGTGTCGCATTAGGCGCTACAGGTACCACTGTAGCAGAGGTTGTATTTAATACAGCCATGACTGGATACCAAGAAATACTTTCTGACCCTTCGTATTCAGGACAAATGGTGACATTAACTTATCCGCACATTGGTAACACAGGAACCAATCAAGCTGATAATGAATCAAAACAAACCTATGCGCAAGGGCTGATCATTCGAGATTATTCTTTGGTGGCAAGCAATTGGCGCAATCAATTAGATTTGAATGAATATTTGTTGCAGCAAGGTATCGTTGCAATCAGTGACATTGATACCCGGGCTTTGACTAACTTATTGCGAATTAATGGCTCATTGAATGGCTGTATCATGAGTGGTGACGGGCTGGATGAAAATGAAGCCATTGCTCAAGCGCAAAATTTTGCTGGGACCAAAGGTAAAGATTTGGCTAAAGAAGTCACAAGTGAAGAAACGTATCCATGGAAGGAAGGATTGTTGAATTTGTCGAGTAATCAATTCGAATCGACTGAATCTGCTCAATTCAAAGTCGTTTGTTATGATTTTGGTATTAAACATAACATTCTAAGGATTCTTCATGACTTAGGTTGTGAATTAACCGTGGTTCCGGCTCAGACTTCTGCTGCTGATGTTATGGCATTAAAACCTGATGGTGTGTTTTTATCGAATGGTCCAGGTGATCCGGCTGCTTGTCATTATGCCATTGAAGCATGCCAACAATTTTTAGCACAAAAAGTGCCTTTATTTGGAATTTGTTTGGGACATCAGATTATGGCATTGGCAATGGGCGCGAAAACAACAAAAATGAAGTTCGGTCATCATGGTGCCAATCACCCTGTAGAAAACAGTGCAGATAAAACAGTTTTAATCACCAGTCAAAATCATAATTTTGCTGTTGCTGAGGCTTCAATTCCAGCTGCGTTGGAAGTAACCCACAGATCATTATTCGATGGTTCAATCCAAGGAGTTAGACATACTTCACAACATGCTTATGGCTTTCAAGGTCACCCTGAAGCAAGCCCAGGCCCCCATGAGGCCAAAGTATTATTTGAACCTTTTATCACTGCTATGCAAAAGACAAAAAAATCGGCTAATGAAGGAGAGAACAGTCATGGGTAAAAGAACTGACATTAAAAGTATTTTGGTCATTGGTGCTGGCCCTATTGTGATTGGTCAAGCTTGCGAATTTGATTATTCTGGCACCCAAGCTTGTAAAGCTTTAAAAGATGAAGGCTATCGAGTTATTTTGATCAACTCTAATCCTGCTACCATCATGACTGATCCAGAAACAGCGGACAGTATTTATATCCAGCCGATCAATTGGCAAACGGTTGCAAAAATTATTGAGTTAGAAAAACCTGATGCATTGTTACCAACCATGGGTGGACAGACGGCTTTGAATTGTTCGTTGGACTTAGTCAGTCAAGGTGTTTTAGCCCAGTATGGTGTTGAAATGATCGGTGCTTCGAGAAAAGCCATAGACATGGCTGAAGATCGAGAGCAGTTCAGAGTTGCGATGGAGGACATTGGTCTTGAATGTGCTCAGTCTTATATTGTGCATGACATGGATGAGGCAAGGGTGGCACAAAAACACATAGGCTATCCAGTTATTATCAGACCTTCATTTACATTAGGTGGTACCGGCGGTGGAATTGCATATAACCTTGAAGAGTTTGAAGCAATCACAGCTGAAGGGTTAAAGCTTTCGCCGACCACAGAAGTTTTATTAGAAGAATCACTGTTGGGTTGGAAAGAGTATGAAATGGAGGTGGTGCGAGATAAAGCTGATAATTGCATCATTATTTGTTCGATAGAAAATTTGGATCCTATGGGCGTGCACACAGGTGATTCTATTACAGTGGCACCAGCACAAACACTGACTGATAAAGAATATCAAGTGATGCGAGATGCATCATTGGCAGTTTTGCGTAAAATTGGGGTAGAAACTGGTGGTTCAAATGTACAGTTTTCGATCAACCCTGAAGATGGTCGAATGATTGTGATAGAAATGAATCCTCGTGTATCTAGATCATCGGCACTGGCTTCAAAGGCGACAGGCTTCCCTATTGCTAAAGTTGCAGCAAAATTAGCCATTGGTTATACATTGGATGAGTTACAAAATGAAATAACTGGCGGAGCCACGCCAGCCTCTTTTGAACCAACCATTGATTATGTGGTAACTAAAATACCACGTTTCGCTTTCGAAAAATTTAATAACAGCCTTGATCGATTAAGTACTCAAATGAAATCTGTGGGCGAGGTCATGGCTATAGGTCGAACTTTTAATGAGTCTTTCCAAAAAGCACTGCGTGGTTTGGAAACAGGAAAGTCCGGCTTAGATCCTTTGGTTACTGCAGAAGAGATGGTTAATGGCTTTGATTTGGTCAAAGAAATTCGCGAACCTTCTTCTGAAAGAATATTTTATGTAGCAGATGGCTTTCGACAAGGTTTTAGTGCCGAGAAAATCTATGAAATATCAAAAATAGATCCTTGGTTTTTAGCTCAAATAGAGAGGCTAGTAGCTATAGAAACAGCCTTACCTGGCACGCATTTAGCAGACATCACGGCTGAACAGATGCAACAATTGAAAAGGGAAGGCTTTTCGGATGTCAGATTAGCAGAATTGATGGGCTCTACTGAACAAGCCATTCGAGAAAAAAGACATGCTTTGAACATTAAACCAGTTTTTAAGCGTGTAGACTCATGTGCAGCGGAATTTGATGCACCCACAGCCTACTTTTATTCCACTTATGAGACTCACTGTGAGGCCAATCCTACCGACCAGAAAAAAATCATGATTTTGGGTGGGGGGCCTAATCGAATTGGTCAAGGTATTGAGTTTGATTATTGTTGTGTCCACGCGTCTTTGGCACTCAGAGAAGCCGGGTTTGAAACCATTATGGTAAATTGCAACCCTGAGACAGTTTCTACTGATTATGACACATCTGATCGTTTGTATTTTGAATCGCTCACTTTAGAAGATGTGTTAGAGATAGTTGCTATTGAACAACCGCAAGGTGTTATCGTCCAATATGGCGGACAAACGCCACTGAATTTGGCTGAAGCGTTACAAAGTGCTGGAGTACCCATCATAGGCTCTTCTCCTGAATGTATTGATAAAGCGGAAGACCGTGAACAGTTTAAGACCATGCTGGATAAATTACAGTTGCGCCAACCACCCAATGGTACCGTAACTTCAGAGCACCAGGCCGTAGAAGTAGCCGATCAAATTGGCTTTCCTTTGGTAGTCAGACCGTCATATGTGTTGGGTGGAAGGGCCATGGAAGTGGTTCACTCACAAGCTGAACTCAAGCGTTACATGAGAGAGGCTGTACAAGTTTCAAACGATTCACCTGTTTTATTGGATCGATTTTTAGATCATGCCATAGAAGTTGATGTAGACATCATTTGTGATGGTGAAAATTTCATGGTCGGTGGTATCATGGAACACATTGAACAAGCTGGGGTCCATTCCGGTGATTCAGCATGTTGTATACCTCCATTTACATTGTCCAGTGAGATACAGGCTGAATTGGCTCGACAATGTGAGTTGATGGCCAAAGAGTTAAATGTGGTGGGTTTAATGAATACACAATTTGCTATTCAGGGTGATGACATATATATATTGGAAGTCAACCCAAGGGCATCAAGAACTGTTCCATTTGTCTCAAAGGCATCTGGTTTGCCACTGGCTAAAATAGCCGCTTTATGTATGGCAGGAACTGGCTTGGCTGAGCAGGATGTACAAGCTCGCTTAGACTTGAATCACTTTTCAATTAAAGAACCGGTCTTTCCTTTTGTGAAATTTCCTGGAGTTGACCCAATCTTAGGCCCTGAAATGCGTTCAACAGGAGAAGTGATGGGTATTGGGAAGTCTTTTGGGGCTGCTGTGGCTGCTGCTAAAATGGCTGCCAGTGTCTATATGCCTAGGCAAGGTAAAGCGTTTGTCAGTGTACGTGAGGCGGACAAAGAAAAATTAATTCCCCTGGCAAAAAAATTGCGAGATTTAAATTTTGAATTGGTGGCCACCCATGGTACTTGTGATTTATTGCGCAAGGCTGGATTATTTTGTGAAAGTGTTAATAAAGTTATTGAAGGCCGCCCGCATATTGTTGATAAAATAAAAAGTAAGGAAATAGACTTTATTGTCAATACGACAGAGGGTGCTCAAGCCATTGCTGATTCTGCTTCAATCAGAAAAGAAGCTTTGAAGCAAAGCATCAATTACACCACAACAATAGCTGGAGCAGCTGCTACAATTGCAGCCTATGATTATTTGAATCAACAAGAAATATACTCATTAAAAGAGTTACATGAATAGCAGATTAATTGATAAGGTATGAATAAATGAACAGAGAACCCATCACACAAAAAGGTGCTGATTTACTCAAAGCAGAATTAAAAAGACTTAAAACTGAAGAGCGACCTAAAATTATCGACGCAGTAGCCGAAGCAAGAGCTCATGGTGATTTAAAAGAAAATGCTGAATATCACGCAGCCAGAGAACAGCAATCTTTCACTGAAGGGCGGATTGCTGAGTTAGAAGGCATTATCAGTAATTCACAAGTTATTGATGTGACAAAACTCAATGTTGGGGATAAGGTTGTTTTTGGTGCCACAGTGGTGCTTGAAGAAGAAGAGAGTGGTGACCATGTGACTTATCAAATAGTTGGCGATGCCGAGGCTGACATTGATGCAGGTAAAATTTCAATCAGCTCTCCTATCGCACGAGCACTGATTGGCAAGAGTGAAGATGATGAAGTTGAAGTGAGGGCTCCAGCTGGAGATATTATTTATTTTATAGAATCAATTCAGTATATTTAAATTAATCGAATGGCAAAAGCCAAGCTGATTCGCCGGCCAATCACCGAACAAGTTTTACCAGGTGGTACACATTTACACACATTGGTTCAACGTCTTTATTTGGCTCGAGGTATAAAGTCTTACAATGAGGTTGACTACCAATTAAAAAACCTTCATCAGCCCATTGGTTTTAATGGCTTAAACCAAGCTGCCCAAATTATTATCGAGTGCATAAAAAATAGATCGCATATTGTTATAGTGGGTGATTTTGATGCAGACGGTGCTACGTCAAGTGCATTGGTCATCAGGGCTTTACGACAAATGGGAGCAGAATATGTCAGTTTTTTGGTGCCAAACAGGTTTGATTATGGTTATGGCTTGACGACTGAGTTGGTTGATGAGCTGGTAAAACTCAAAGCGGATTTGGTCATTACTGTTGATAATGGTATTTCTTCTGTCGATGGCGTTGCTAAAGCAAAATCTTTGGCTATGAAGGTGGTTATAACAGATCATCATTTACCTCCAGAGCAGCTGCCTGTAGCAGATGCGATCGTTAACCCTAATTGTGAAGGTGATGAATTTCCCAGTAAAGCATTGGCTGGGGTAGGGGTTGCATTTTATTTGATATCAGCAGTTCGCAGTCAATTACGACAAGAAAATTGGTTTGAAAATAGGCAGTTAGCGGTGCCGAATTTTGCAAATTTAATGGATTTAGTGGCTCTAGGGACTGTGGCTGATTTAGTGCCACTGGATGGCAACAATCGAATTTTAGTCAACTCTGGCCTCAGTCAAATCAAGTTGAGAAAATGTGCTATTGGTATCAGTGCCTTGTTTGAGGTTGCAGAAGTTGATCAAAAAACAGCTGATGCCACAAGTTTGGCATTTTATATTGCACCTCGGTTGAATGCAGCAGGACGGCTAGAAGACATGAGCATTGGCATTAACTTGCTATTAACGGATGACCCAAGAGAAGCCAAGTTGTTGGCTGAGCAATTACAAAAAATTAATCATCAACGCAAAGAAATACAAGCAGACATGCAAACATTTGCCGATTCTGTGGTTAATGAACTTAAAGAGAAGAAACATTTCCCTGATGCCATTTGTTTGTATCATAAAAACTGGCACCAAGGAGTGGTGGGTTTGCTTGCTTCAAAAGTCAAAGAATTCACTCATCGGCCAGTGATTGCTTTTGCTAAGGAAAACCCCGAATCAGAGTGGCTTAAAGGGTCTGCTCGAAGTATTCATGGGTTGAATATCAGAGATGTTTTAGTTGAAATAGATGCAGCCAACCCCGAATTGATTAAAAAATTTGGTGGGCATGCTATGGCTGCTGGATTGTCATTGAAGAGAAATCATTTGCAAAAGTTTCAGCAACAGTTCAACTCATGGGTCACTAAAAATTTAACCAAGAATGGTTTAGAAAAAATTGTTTATTCAGATGGCGAAGTAACGGTTGAAGACATGAGTTTACACACAGCAGAAATGATTCAACAAGCAGGCCCATGGGGACAACATTTTGAGCAACCCTTATTTGATGATTGGTTTATTGTTAAGCAAAAGAGATTGATAGGAGATAACCACACAAAATTAATTTTGCAAACAACTGATTTACAAAAACAAATTGCTGCCATCGCTTTCAATCGACATCCCAATGATTTTGTTGCTGAAGATCACAGCATACATGTCGGGTATCAAATGATGGTTAATGAGTTCAGGAATCGACGCAGTTTACAATTAAAAATTGAATATGTATTTTGACTTACATTTTATGATATAGCTTCTCAGATACCATTTACGAACTGAAAATTTAAGTAATTTTTATAGAAATAAACAAATTCTCCGGATTTATTTTGTGATTCTTTCCACAAAAAACATAAATTAATGCGCTAAATGATTGAAAAATAACCGTTTGGTGTTCAAAATAATCTATAGTTAAGTTATCACAGTATCGTTTGAGGACGAACATATTAGAGAGAGAAGGGATATGAAAGGGTTAAAGTTATATTCAATGATAATTGGCGTATTTGCCAGTTTGCAAGTTTGGTCACAATCAGATTTAAGCATTGTTACCACCCAGGATAATTATGAGTTTAGCGGAGATGGTCTGGAAAATATCATTTCATTTGAATTTAATAACTTGGGTCCTAATCCAGCTACAGGTGTAGAAGTTTCCTTTACCAAGGACATGTTCGCTGATCCAACATTTGCTTTCACTGGTTTTTCGAGTGCAGAATTCAGCTGTATAGACAACATAACCAGCATGGATTGCACATTAATTCCCACCACGTTTGAGCCGTTTACTCCAGCATTTATAGACATAGGAATGGTCATTCAACCTGGGAAATTTTCGCTCACTCCAGCTCTTATCATCAATATCACCGACCCATCTGGAACTGACGTTAATATTGCCAATAATAATTTGGTGGTAGATATTGAGTATACTGCAGTGGGGTCTGCTGATTTTCAAGTAACACTGACTAACCCATCACCTCCTATTCAATACCCTGCCGGAAGTGGCATGCAAACCATGGAGTTTGAAATAGCAAATATTGGGGCGGCTCCAGAGGGAACTCAAACCTCTGTTGTTTTCAACATCAGTCCAGATTTAGATCCTTTATTTTCAAACCCTGCCTCTGCCGATTCTCCCGATCCCAATTGGAATTGTTTTTTAGGTTCTGTTGATATTACTTGTGATAACTTTGTCCCTTTTCTTCCGGGAGAAACCAGTACCATTAACCTTAATATCCCTATTCCTGATAACGTGCCGGTACCGGCGAATATAATTAATGCGGTTGCTGTTAGCATGTTCAATACTGCAGGCGATTCTGATCCAAGTAATAATATGCCCCAATATGACATAGAAATCATAGCTGGTGGAGCGCCAGAAATAGAAGTTTTAAAATCAACTGCTAATAATGAAACTCAAGTCATACAAGGTGCTCTAGTAGAGTATATAGTTGAAGTTAATAACATAGGCACAACTGATGCGCTTGATGTAGACTTGAATGATGTTTTGCCCGTTGGTGTAACTTATGACAGTCATTTAGAGTTAGGCCCTAATTTTACTTGTACATATTCAGCTCCTACAGTTAGTTGTAATGCGCCAACACTGCCCAACACTGCCAGTGCTGATGGGGTAAGGATCTTTGCTGTAGTCGACGGCCTCATTGGTTCAGATGTGACTAATACGGCATCTTCTTCATTTGTTGATGGAATAGTTGGGAATAATTCTGCATCAACTTCTTTTACTGTCATTGCTCCTATTGCTGATTTAGGTTTGTCTATAAGCAGTGATGAAACAACCTATATAGTTGGTGATTTGATCAATTTAGCAATTTCAATTGATAATCCAATTTATTCTACTGGAGCGCCCACAAATGTTAGCGTAGTCACCAGTTTACCAGTTGAGTCGGTTTATACCTCGGCTCAAGTGACTAATGTGGCAGGTTGGTCTTGTTCTCATGATGGGGCGGTGACTGGCGGTGATGTAACCTGTAACAGTCAAGGTAACCCACTTCTTATTGGCTCTATAGCTGAAGTTGAAATTGTAGCAGTGGCTGCATCAGCCACGACAACATTGACCACAATTAATAGTACAGTAAGCAGTGATTTTGACCCGAATCCCAGTAATAACATCAGCTCAACAGCAATTGATATCTTTGCAGGCGTTGCTGACCTGTCCATTCAAATGACCTCAACAGCAGGTGTTTACACTGCAAGTGATCCAATTGATTATACATTTCAAATCAATAATCCAATGAGTTCAACTGCCAGCCCTTCTGATGTGACTGTTGAAGTGGTTTTGCCTAATGAAGTGAGTTTTGTAAATACGGATATCAGCGGAGCACCAGGCTGGACCTGTTCACATGATGGCAGTTTAAATGGAGGTATGATCAATTGTGACTTAGGCGGCGCACCTTTTAATTCATTCACAACCCATGATTTTGGTGTCTCGGTTATCGCTCAATCCCAATCAGTTAATGTGATTTTTCAAGCGAGTATCAACAGTGCCGCTGATAATTTATTGACCAATAATACAGCCAGTCAATCAGATATAATTAATCCAGGTGTGAGTGATTTCGATATCAACAAAACAGTCAGTGGTAATGATTTTGATACTGGAGATACTTTTACATATATTTTGGCTGTAAGTAATCCCGCTTCATCTACTGCCAGTCCTACTGACGTGGTCATAAATGATACATTACCTATTGAAGTTAGTTATGATTCTCATATGGTCGCAACTAACTTGGGTACCACAGTTGTTTGTACTCATGATGGTGCTGTGACCGGTGGGTTATTCAGTTGTGATACTTCAGGTGCACCATTTCCTCCAGGTGAAACGGTTACTGTAGATCTCAATGTAACTGCAGTGACTGCCAGTGCTAATGTCGATAACAGTGCCACAGTAGAAACCAATTCTGATCCAGATGGTACTGCTAATAACAACACAGATAACGCCATGACTGTGGTAATCAATGGACCCGCCTTAACGACCGTTACTGCCAGTAAAACAGCATCAATAGCAGGTGTGTTGGTGTCTGAAGTTAATTATGGTCAAGCTTTTGAGTATATCCTTGAGGTAGAAAATATCGGTGCAAATGATGCTGAAAATGTGACCGTCACAGATACTTTACCAACAGATGTGAATTGGGTTGCTACCCAAGCAGTTGGTTGGACTTGTGCCAATGCCGGAGGAGATGTGGATTGTGTCTTGGATACACCTTTAATTCCTGGATCCTCTGCACAAATTACTGTAGAAGTTATGGCTACCAGTAATCAAACTATCAGCTCTATCAGTAATACCATGGATGTGAATGGTGATAATATTGGGCCTGAAGTTAATGCCACGGTCGTTGTTAACTTGCAAAACTCTCAAGCCAATTTGATTTTAAGTCAAACCCCTAATCCAGTAGACCCAGGTGGTGATGTGGATTTCAATATTGAAGTTGATAACACTGGTGCGGTTGATTTGACCAATGTGATGGTCAGCAGTGAACTGCCAACAGGATTTACATACAATGGATTTTCTGGCGATGCTGCATGGACATGTAATGAGAATGCCGGTGAAGTGATATGTATGTACGCTGGAACTTTGGTTGGTAACGCCTCGACCATGCTGAATATCGAAAGCACAACAATATCCGCTCTTTCTTCACAGCAAAAGTCAACCAACAAAATGAATCCGCCATCCATTTTGAATGTAACCTTAAGTGCTGATGAGTTAATCAATGATATTTTTGAATCACTCAATGTGGCATTCAGTAGCAGTGATGTATCTATCATTCTGAACAGTGTTCCGCAACAGGCGCTTCCGGGTAGCCCGTTTAAACATGTGATTCAAGTGAGTAACAGTGGGACATTTGATCTAGTTAATGTAGCGGCTTTCTATTCATTGCCCAGTATGGCTACTGTGCAAAGCGTCGTGGCCAATGATTTCAATTGTACGGTATCATCAGGTTTTTTCAGTTGTGAATACATCCAACCATTAGAGAGTGGTGAGAATGCACAGATAGAAGTTAATTTAATTGTTAATGACTTCGTTGGGTTACTCAGTGCCACTGCTTCAGTGAATGCTGATGGCATAATTAAGTCTGCCAATACTACCACCCAAATTATGAATGTGGTTGAAAACGATTTGGCTTTATCTAAAACTGCGTCCTCAAGCAGCGTGGCTCAAAATGAATTATTCGCATATCAATTTGATGTCGTTAACTTGGGCAGTGAAACCCAAACCAATTTTGCAATTATTGACCAACTTCCTGATGGGGTGGTGTATCAATCTTTCACTGGTGAAAACTGGAGTTGTGATGGTAATAGTCCATTAAATTGCCAATTTAATGGTTCATTGGCAGCTAGCAATCAAACTCAATTGACTGTTGATGTGATTGCACCTGCAGACGTTGGTGTTATTACAAATACCGCTGCTGTTAACCTCACTGAAGATGAGAATGCGAGCAATGACAGCTCTTCTGTGTCAGTTAATGTAGTTGATGGTCAAGGAGGGGGAGGCGCCGTCAGAGCTGATTTAGCCGTTGTGATTTCTGGAGATACCACAGAAGTTCTGAATACAGAACAAGTGAGTTGGCAAATTGAAATATCTAATTTGGGACCTGATACTGCTGAGAATGTCATAATCACTAACAATTTACCCATTGGCTTTGTTGCTGAAAATGTACAAGTTACTGATGGAGCTGAGTGTACCCTGCTGCAGTCATCATTGCAATGTGATATAGCTGCATTAGCAGTCAATCAGAGCACCGAAATTATTTTAGAAGGTGGTTTTACCAATGGCTTTTCTGGTTCAATCATTAATACAGTTGAAGTCGAATCTGATGCCATTGATAATAACCCATCGAATAACAACAGCAGTGTACAAGTGATGGTGAGCGATGCTGGAAGTTTAGACTCTGATTTATCATTAGAGCTGAGTACAACTACTCAACAAATCCAGCAAGGCGATCAAATCGAGTTTAACTTGATTGCCAAGAATTTAGGCCCTGATCGTGCAGTAAGCACAAACATAACAGGACAGTTCAATGGTTTAATTGATACGGTACAGGTATTGGACTCAGGTGGTTGGGTTTGTCAGGCTTTCAATAACAACGGTTCGTTAGATTGTAGTTTTCCGGGTGATTTTAATGTGGGGCAGATGTCAAACATCAGATTGAGTGTACAAACTACCCAAGTTGTTCAGGAGTCACAAGCCTTCAGTTACAGTGCATCGATTCAGTCTGAGGGCATTGATAGCCAGCCCGGAAACAATATGGTTGGCTTCAGTAGTGAAGTTAGTAGGACCCCGACTGAAGATGAAATTTTTGCAGCCTTTGAAAATGCTGTAGGCAGTGGGGCCAGTGAAACTGTCATCCAATCAATTCGTAATGTATCCAGTTATTGTGCAAGAGAATACTTTATGGCCATTGAGGGGTTGTGTGAAGACTTTATCAATGGTGCAACACCCGAAAATGGCAGTGCAATCATTAACGCAATGGAAGAGTTAACACCAAATGAAGTGGCGGCGCAATCTAACTCCGCAGCAGAAATTATCACTTCACAGTTCCGTAACGTGGGTTCAAGATTGGCACAGCTACGAGGTGGCGGTGGTGCTGGTTTTAATATTGCAGGTTTGAATGGTAGGTATGGCAATGAATCAATTCCATTAGGTATGCTTGCCTATTTGAACCAATCAGAAGCAGAACAGTCAGCCAGTAATATCAATGACTTTGTTTCGCCTTGGGGATTCTTTGTTAATGGCAGTATTTCTATGGGTGAGCGTGATGCCACTGGTAGGGAGTTAGGGTTCGACTTTGATACATTTGGAGTCACTGCAGGTGTGGATTATCGTTTTAGTCCAACCAGAGTGGCTGGTTTAGCGCTTGGTTATGCCAATTTCGATTCAGAGATAGAAGGCGAGGCTGAAATGAAGTCAACGGGTGTTACATTGACTGGGTATGGCTCTTTTTATCTACAAGACAATTTTTATGTGGATGCTAGGATCAGTTACGGTAATCCAGATTTTGAACAGAAACGTCGAATTAACTTTGCAGTTGAAGACATTGTGATAGACCGGGTTGCTACTGGAAAAACCGATTCGAATCAATACTCCCTAGCCATGAGTGCAGGTTATCATTTCAACAAAAACTCATGGGCGATAACACCCAATGCCTCTGTTAGGTATGTAAGAACCACCATTGACGCTTTTCAGGAATCGGGAGCGGGTGGTTTTAATTTTGCATTTGGAGAACAAGAGGTTACCAGTATGGTTTGGTCAGTCGGAGCCAGTGTGTCCAAAGCAATCAGTTTGAAGAACGGGGTAATATCGCCACAGTTTGATTTTAATTTAAGTCGTGAAACAGAGAATGATGGTGGATTTTTGGAAGCCAGATTTATAAATGCCCCAGATGATGAAATCTTTTTAATTGGTACTGATGAGCCGGACCGCACTTTTGGTTCAGCTGGTTTGGGCCTGGTGTTTATAGGCTCTAATGGTAAACAGGCTTACGTCAATTACCGCAGTATTTTTGGTTTGGAAGGGTTTACACGAGGTACGATTAATGTCGGTGCCAGATTTGAGTTTTAAGGTAATAATATGAAAAACGTTGTATATAAATATTCTATGATTGGATTGCTTGCTATGGTGGTCAGTTTATCCTCATTTCCTGTGAGTGAAGCGAATGCGAAACGCTCTAAAAAAGTCACTGCTGTTAAAGAAGGGCAAATCACCCCTGATCAACTGTATATTGTGGACTGTTTATTGCCGCCACAAATCAGACAATTAGGTCAGAACTATACATATATACCACCCAGAAAACCTGCGAAATTAACCGCTAAGGAATGTGCACTGCGAGGTGGTGAATATGTGGCTTATGATGAGTCGAATTTTGCTACGGTCGCCAAGGTTTGGAAACAACAAGCTGATGGAGGAGATGCCACAGCGCAGAACTATATGGGTGAACTGTTTGAAAAAGGAATTAATGGTACACCTGACTATCAATCTGCAGCCAGTTGGTATCAAAAAGCGGCTGACCAAGGTTTTTCGTCTGCTCAATTAAATTTAGGTAACTTATATGAGCAAGGTTTAGGCGTGCCACAGGACTCAA
>CAZVZJ010000009.1:0-19529 GCA_964631055.1 uncultured Marinicella sp. | reverse complement strand
CAATTAAATTTAGGTAACTTATATGAGCAAGGTTTAGGCGTGCCACAGGACTCAATCAAAGCCATTAACTTATATCGACAGGCTGCGGGAGTTACTGAGGCGAAAATTGAATTAGTAACTGAGCAGGATTTGGTTGAGCGACGTGAGAAAGAGTCGATGAGAATACAATTAGAACGTGAAGTGTCTAACTTGCGCAATGAATTATCGGATGTTAATGATAATTATTTGAAAACTCAAGACTATATAAAAACTGCAAACAGTGAGTTACAGCGACTTCAATCTCAATTGCGTAATAACCAAAATAACTCAGAAGTTAAGAAACAAATCGCCAAATTAGAAAAACAAGTTAAAGACTTGAATGCTGAAAATGAGGAAAGTAAAGAGTTGGCATCAACATTGGTGCGCAAAATTGCAGCCGATAGTGGACAAGAAATAGCTATGGTTAATGATCAATTCGGCATTAATGTCATAACGCCTGATATCCTATTAACCCGAGGAATCAGAAGCATTCCAGTTGCTAATAATAAAGCCAAGTTCATGTCTATTATGGGCAGTGTTAACCCACCTGCAGAAGTAGCAGGTTTATCATTAAACAATGAAAACATCACTGAAAAATTGACCGATACAGGAATTTTCAGTGTAGATGTACCATTGCTTGAAAATGATGACACACCAGTCAGTATTGAAGCGGTCAAGAAAGATGGTTCAAAATCAGTTGAACGATTCGTGGTGGTTAGAAAAATACTGGAGCAAATCAAACCACGCTACTTGAGTGATTTATTTACCAAACGATTTAAAAAAGACTTGGGTGATTACCATGCTTTGGTAATTGGCAACAATGAATATTCTGATATAGAAGATTTAGGCACTGCAATCAACGATGCACAACAAATAGGTATGATCCTGAAGAAAAACTATGGTTATAAAACCCAGGTTTTAGAGAATGCCACTCATTTACAAATTGTTCAAGCACTGGCCGACTACCAAGATAAACTGGGCAAATTAGACAACTTGGTGGTTTACTATGCTGGTCATGGGCTGATTGATGAACGTCAAAATGGTTATTGGATTCCAACCGATGCCAGCATGGCTGATAAATCCACATGGATTCCAAACAAAGTTATCAGCGAATTCATGTCCAGTATGAATGCCAAACATGTAATGGTGATTGCAGATTCTTGTTATTCAGGAACCATGTCTGGTTCGGCAATCAGACCTTTCCCAGAAGATGTCGCTGAGAATGACATCCTTTTCACATCACGAGTTAAAGCACGGACTGTATTAACATCAGGTGGCTTACAACCTGTTTTGGACAGCGGAGGAGATGGTCATTCTATTTTTGCTTCTGCTTTACTGGATGTCTTGAAAGAGAATGATGGTGTGATGGAAGGATACAGACTATTTAAAGCTTTAGAACAACAAGTGAAGTTAAGATCTAAGTTATCTGGTATTCAACAAAGCCCAGAGTACACAGCCGTAAAACACGCAGGACATGAGGGCAGTGAATTCTATTTCTTACCAAAAACAATTTAGTGGATAAAAGAAAATTTATTAAAAGTGGCTCATCGATGAGTCGCTTTTATTAATTGTTGGTTTATGAGTAACTTTCTTTAATCACAAGAGTCAATAATTTGCTGTAATTTTTCAGGGTTAATGACTTTTAATCTGCCTCTGGCATCTTCTTCTTTGCAGTTGTAATTGGTTAATATGTCTGTGTAGTGCTCTTCAGCGACATCAAAACTTTCCATATTAAAAAAACTGTTAGCTGCAGCTAGTTTTTGTGACATTTCAACTTTTTGTGCAGGTGTTAATGCAGTTAGATTGACATCAATAGCGGTTTTACTTTGATTCATAAACCATACACCAGCTAACACAGCCACAACAACGACCAGGCCAGTAATAATAAATGGCATCGGACTTCTTTTCTTTTTTATTGCAGCCAACTCAGGTAAGGGCGCAAATGAGTGGGTGGTGTCGTTTATGGGTTTTAGGCGTCTTATGTATTTCTTAAGCTGAGCAATTAACTGTGTGGTGTTTTGAAAGCGATCATCAGGGTTTTTTGCCAATAATTTATTCAATAAACTTTGGTATTTGGCTTTTTCATCGGGTAAGTCTGGAACTGGCTCATGCACGTGGGCATAACTGATCGCAAAAGTATCGCTGCCTTCAAATACTTTTTTACCCATGAGCATTTCATACATAACGACTCCTAGTGCATATACATCCGATCGCTCATCGATTTCTTTACCCAAAGCACGTTCTGGGCTCATGTAATGTGGTGTGCCTACCACAGCGCCAACACGGGTAAATTCACTGACTGTGTTTTGAGCTTTAGCAATACCAAAATCCACCAAAACAGCTTGACCATCTTCATGAAATAAAATATTTTCAGGTTTGATGTCTCGGTGCAGTGTTCCTCGTTTGTGAGCATGTTCTAAAGCCTTGGCAATATCTAACATGATATTAAAAGCTTCTAATTCAGTCATCCCTGATTCAATTTTTTGTTTCAGGTCTCCACCACCTAAAATTTCCATGGCCAAATAATAATTCTGATCAATAACACCACAGGAAAATACAGTTACAATATTGGGGTGAGAAAATTGGGCAACGGTATCACCTTCTTTTTGTAAATCTTCCAGGATTTTTTGATCATTGCCTTGAGGTGTTACAATCTTAATGGCTACTTTACGTTTGGGTTCTAATTGTTCACCTAAAAAGACACGTGCCATGCCTCCACGGCCGATTTCTTTGCCTAATGTGAAATTAGGTATTTGTATTTGAAAGGAATCTTCCATTAAATGCAGAGGGTGCTATATTTATTCATGCTTTCTATTATAATGAAGGAAGACAAAATTAATACGAAAATTTTTTCCTATGTTTCAACCAAGTGACAATAAAAAAGAACCTATGCGAAAAGTCGATACGGCTTGGCTGCGAATGGAATCGCCGCATAACTTGATGATGATCACAGGGTTGATGTTTTTAGATCGAATGCCCAATTTAGTTCAATTTTCAGAAGCATTGGAAAAAAAATTCCTTAAATATCGAAGATTTAAACAATTGGCTCATCAATCTGCCAGTGGGTGTTATTGGCAAGAAGACCGATATTTTGATATGGCTGCTCATGTCAGGCGGGTGGCATTACCTGGTAAATGTGATTATAAAGAGTTACAAGACTATGTGAGTAACCTGGCTTCAACCCCATTGGATAAAAACAAACCTTTGTGGTCATTTCATATCGTTGAAAACTATGAAAAAGGCCCCGTAGTGGTTTCGAGAATTCACCATTGTTATGCCGATGGCATTGCATTGATTCAAGTGTTGTTGTCCATGACCAGTACAAGCCGTGCCAAAAGTTTAGACTTTGAAGTCAATGAAACCACCAAAGAAGAACATCAAAAACTGGGTTTACTAAAACAAGTTATTAATCCAGCAAAAAAACAATTTGCACACTCATTAAAGTTACTTAATGACGCCACAGAATTGGGTAAAAAGGTCTTTCAAGACCCCTCATTGATTGAAAAAACGGTGGGTGATTCTGTTGATATTGCTGAAGAGTTGTTTAATGCATTAACATTGAGTGATGATCCAGAAACAGTTTATAAATCGGAATTATGTACACGTAAGCGGGTGGCATGGGCAGAGTCACTACCATTAGATGAGGTTAAGGCCATCGCCAAAGCCACCGGAACCACTGTTAATGATGTTTTGATATCTAATTTAGCTGGTGCATTGCGTGAATATATGATTGAACGAGGCGATAAACCAGATAAAAAGGTGATCAGGGCTACAGTTCCAGTAAATTTACGCCCATTAAAACATGCCAAGGAGCTGGGCAATCATTTCGGATTGGTATTTTTGAACTTACCTATATTTGAAGCCAATCCATTGGCGCGTTTAGCTTATGTACATCATGAGATGAATGAATTAAAAAAATCAAAACAAGCATTGGTGTCTTTAGGTTTGTTAAGTATGATTGGGTTGGCACCTCAATCAGTACAAAATATGTTGCTTGACTTATTTTCTAAGAAAGCAACTGCTGTTTTGACCAATGTACCTGGACCATCAGTCCCGTTATATATGGCAGGTTGTAAAGTAGAGAAAACCATGTTTTGGGTGCCACAAAACGGTACCATAGGTATGGGAATCAGTATCCTGTCCTACAATGGCCAAGTTGAATTTGGTTTGATCGTTGATAAAAAATGTGTGCCTCAACCTCATGAAGTCATTGTGCGATTTCCAGAACAGTTTGAACAACTCAAAGAATTGATGATGATGCATCCCTGGGATGGCGAAGTTCATGCAGATTTATTGAGTTAAGATATAGTTTTATCCTTCAAACCCATCCGCGCTTATTGTGTCAATATATGCGGTAAAATGACTGAGTAAACCTGTGTATACATCAAATGCAATTTGGTTAATGTCATTACGCAAATCTCTGGATATTTCAATTTGATATGTATCAATGCCAGTGGGTTGGTCACTGCCAGATACCTTTGTTAGATTGCCACCAGTGTATCTTGTTTCTGGCGCATTTGGGTCGTTGATATCTGGTTCTACATCTATACCAGCGGCATCCAATACGCCAAAAAAACTTTTGGGTCCGACTAACGCGTCATCGCCAAAAGTCATCAACAATTTTTCAATACTGCGTTTGTTACGTGTGCCCCTGATGACGAGATTTTCAGGATTGCCAATACTAAAACCATGCAGTTCTAACATTAACCCAACTCCATTCCATTGTTCTCGAATTTGAACTCTATACTGCTGTAATATATCACGATGAAAATCATACACTGGCGCCACATCAGGATCTTCATAGGCGGGACTATTTGGAGGATTATGGCTTACATTCATTTTGTATCGATTGGGGTGGATTTTGTTGAATACGATGTAAGGTCTTTTACCAGTGTTTTCCATGAATAAACCATCAATTTCATTACCTATATCAATAACATGACTTTCATAGCCTCTATCGTTGTAGAAATCAAACTCTTCAAATTCGATTGTGCCCCCATGGGTAATGGATATGATGATAGGCAATGTACCTTCTCTATAAGTGAAATATCTTGTGAAATCAATGCCTCTATCAAAATAAGCGTCACTTTTATTGGAACCATTTTTAGCACAGAGGTGGTTGGCTTTAACGAGGGTTAAAAATAGGTAAGTTGCCGTAAAAAACAGCGTTTTTGCTTTGATGTTCATCATATTTCTAAATTTGATTTAAACAGATTTAAAAATACAATGTAGAGGCTGGTCAAGAGATGTGGTGTTAAACGCACATACTATGCATAGTATTTCACTTTAACTCACAAAAACTCACATTTATTTACCTTGAATATGTTGAGTTTTTTATGAAGTTTCGATCAAAACTTTACTGATGATATTATCTTCGGTGGTTTCTAAGATAGTCATGTGATAACCATTAATCGAAACCGTTAAATCTTGAGTTGGTAAGTCCTTTAAGTGCTCTGTAATTAAACCATTGATTGTGGTTGCATCATCAGTGGGTAAATCCCATTGAAGACGTCTATTTAATGACCTGACTGCAATACGGCCTTTCACCAGGTATTGTTTTTCACCTTGTTTGATGATTTTTAAGCCTCGATCCCCAGGTTCTGAAGTAAATTTACCTACAATTTCTTCCAGGATATCATCTAAAGTAACCAAGCCGACCAGGTCACCATATTCATCTACCACTAAACCCATGCGTCTTTCTTTGTTCTGAAATTCTCTAAGTTGAGCTGATAAGCTGGCAGTTTCTGGTACAAAGTATGGCTTTCTTAGTATGCGCTTGAGCTTTTTGATATCTAAGTTTTGGTTTTTCAGCATGGTTAGAATGGTTCTGATGTGTAAAATGCCGAGTACTTGGTCAATGTTATCTACATATACGGGGAGGCGAGTTAAGTAAGTATTGACCAATTGTTTTTCGATCACATCCCAATCGTCATTGATGTTAATGCCTTGAATTTCATTGCGAGGTACCATGACATCTTCTATATTGATGTGATCTAGATTCATCACATTGATCATCATTTTTTGGTGTACATCCGGGTTGATCAAATCATTTTCAATCACCAAAGTTTTAAGTTCTTCTCTGGATAACGCTTCTTCGGCTATGTCTTTGGGAACTCCCAGTAAACGCAAGAGACCGTTGGTGACTAAGTTAGTTACCCAAACTATGGGATAGAGCAATTTAAGCAATGGAGTCAAAACAAATGAGGCGATATAGCCAAGTTTTTCTGGGTGTAAAGCTGCGTATGTCTTGGGTGTTACTTCTGAGAAAATGAGTATGGCAAAAGTCAAAATTGCAGTACCGTATGCGACCCCTTTATCACCAGCTATTTTAATCGCAACAATGGTGGTTAAAGCGGTGGCTGCAATGTTGATGAAATTATTGCCAATCAGAATCAAGCCAATCAATCGATCGGGTTTTTCTAGTAATTTTTGGGCTAAATAAGCACCTTTTTTTTGTTTGGCATCATTTTTCAGTTTGATTCGATTTAAGGCCATTAAAGCCGTCTCAGAACTAGAGAAGAAAGCGGACAAAACCAATAAAAGCGCAATGACAGCCAAAAGTACATTGATTGAAATATTTTCTAACATGAGTTATATCAAATAATCCAAAACCACATAGCTACCTAAAAAGCCCAGCATCAACAATGTCATGGCAATTAAATTGAGTTTGATGGCTTTTTTACCTCGCCAACCTTTGGTCACACGACCAACGATTAATATGGCGAATAAAACCCAAGCAAGTAATGAGAAAATGATTTTATGTCCCATGCCTTGAGATAAAAAACCTTGTACGAAAATGATTCCGGTAACCAAAGCACAACTGAGAAACAACCAACCCAAAAAGATCAATTTGAACAGTTTTTCTTCATTTTTTAATAGACTGTTAATGGTCATATTATGTGTATCAAACACATGTGATTTCATGTGTTTGATTTGCCAACCTAAATTAACGGCCACCAAAGAGGACACAAACAACAGGGCATAGGCAATGATTGATAAAAATATATGTAAGTCAATGGCCCACACATAGGGTTTAGCTGCAGTTGGAAAGGGCAAAAAGAAAATCCAGCCCAACACCGCCATGGCTATTAAATGAAGCAATGATCTGACCCAATACAACCTGAACTGGGCCAATATAGTAATGAAATTGGCCAAACAACTGATCACTATACAAACATTTTGTGCATTAAATGACCAACCGGCTGATGATATTAATAAATTACCGGTGAGTGCTGCTTGTAATAAAGCAGCTAAAATAAAAAAAATAACTGATATTTTATAGTTCTTGATATTGACTAAAGCAAACAAATGGCTGAATGCAGTAGCGGCAAATAGGTATGTCATATTTTAAAAGAGGCTAGATTTTTTAACCGCCTCATTTATATTTGATGAGAACAGCATTATAATAGCAGGTCTAATTTTTTACCAACAGGATAATCAACATCATGTTTGATAATTTAACCGACAAACTTTCCAAAAGTATTCAAAAGATCAGAGGGCAGGCTAATCTGTCTGAAGATAACATCAAAGAAGCTTTGCGAGAAGTGCGTATTGCATTACTTGAAGCAGATGTTGCATTACCTGTGGTTAAGTCATTTATTGATGACATCAAAGTCAGAGCCTTGGGTACTGAGGTTCTAACCAGCTTAAAACCAGCACAAGTTCTGGTTAAAGTTGTACAAGAGGAGTTGGTTAAAGTACTGGGTGAAGCCACAGAAGGTATTAATTTCAAAGCTCAGCCACCTGTTGTTATTTTAATGGCCGGCTTACAAGGTGCTGGTAAAACCACCACCACTGGTAAATTGGCCAAATACCTCAAGGAACGAGAAAATAAAAAAGTTATGGTAGTTTCAGCTGATGTATATCGTCCAGCAGCGATAGAGCAACTACAAACAGTGGCAGAGCAGGTGGGTGTTGAATGTCATCCTTCATCTGTCATTGATGATCCGGTTACGATTGGTATGACAGCCTTGCAAGCCGCCAAGAAAGGTTATTTCGATGTGTTGATTGTTGATACGGCTGGTCGATTGGCGGTAGATGAAGCCATGATGAAGGAGATCAAGTCTTTACAAAACAGCATTCAACCCAGCGAAACCTTATTTGTGGTAGATGCCATGACGGGCCAAGATGCAGCCAATACAGCCAAAGCTTTTTCTGATGCACTGGAGCTAACTGGTGTGGTATTGACCAAAGTTGATGGTGATGCCCGAGGTGGTGCTGCGTTGTCAGTGAAAACAATCACGGGTAAACCCATTAAATATCAAGGTGTGGGCGAAAAAATGGATGCTTTGGAGCCCTTTCATCCTGATCGAATTGCTTCCAGCATATTGGGTATGGGTGATGTACTTTCTTTGGTTGAGGAAGTTGAACGGAAAGTTGATAAGAAAGAAGCTGAAAAACTGGCTAAGAAGGTCGCTAAAGGCAATAAATTTACCTTAGAGGATTTTCAATCGCAGTTGTTACAAATGCAAAACATGGGCGACATGACTGCGATGTTAGACAAAATTCCTGGAATGAGTAACTTGCCTGACACCATTAAAGATCAAGTCAACGATCAAGCTGGGGCTGATATAACGGGTAAAAAAATAGCGGTAATTAACTCAATGACACTCAAAGAAAGGCGTTATCCTCAGTTAATTAAAGGGTCCAGAAAAAGACGCATAGCCAATGGTTCTGGCACCAGTATTCAAGATGTTTCAAAGCTACTGAAGGAATTTACACAGATGCAGAAAATGATGCGCAAGTTAAAAGGTAAAGGCATGATGAAAATGATGCAAAAATTAGGTGGAAAAATGCCCGGAGGTATGCCTTTTTGAGCAAAGCTGATTATTTTTTGATGAAATTTTATTTGTGAAATATAAACTGTGGATATTATTGTTGGTATTGACCAGTGAGGTAGCGGCCAAGAAACTTGAGATATACCGCTGTACACAAACAGACGGAACGGTTGTTGTACAAGATCGGCGATGTATGATAACTGATTTGCACCAGAACAAAGCCAATAAACAAAAAAAATCTCAAGTAAATCAACGAACGCGAAACCAAAGCACACCCTCCAGTAAGCGCCAAACTAAATTACCTGCGCAAATTTCTAAACGTTCAATTGATCCAAATGATAAGAAAGCTTCAGGTCGAAGCCCTTATTTTAATGCGGGGTGGGATCGATACTTGCCCGCAAATTGGGCCAGACTCAAGGCCAATTCCAACAATTATCAACAATTGTATTTAAGTCGGGCGCAACTTAAGACCACAAATGATTTTAAACATGGGGTGAAACTTTCAGTGTACAGCGACACCATGAAAGCATCAGGACTAGATTCATTTGCCAAAGCTTTACAACTGTACCACCAAATTCGTGACAATGGATCTTTTCAGTTACTAGACAGTCAATTCAAAGCACACCCAAATTATAAAGTGTTCAACATCAAATACCAAAACCACAAACAACAAATGCTGTTGACTGAATTCTATATCGATGAACAAAACAATGATTTATTCGTTGTAACCATACAAGCAGCACCGAGCAATTGGCAAACGAATCAAACAATGGCTGAAAAAATTATCAGTCAACTCTAACTGGATTGAAGAGTCAATAAATGCCCTTCATTGAAGCAAATATATCTAACCTCAGTACATTCGTCCATGGAATTTGACCGTTGGTCAGTTGAGAAGAAAAATGTTTGAGCTGGTAAGTTGTTAGCCTGCTATATTTCATGTTTTACATCCATCTTATAAAAAATAATGAATAAATCAGCCTTGAAGAACTTTTCATTGCTATCAATCAGAGTTGCCTTGTTGGGTTTTATGGTGATTCTGGGAATGACCGCGATTTTTCCGGGTTGGTATGATAAAAAACATATTATTTGGGAGGAATTTACTGCCAATTTTATGTCAAAGGATGATTTGCAAATCCGTGAAGAAGCAAAGCGTCAACAGGTTCCGTTCAATGAGTACAAAGCAAAAGTTTTACAAAAAAGAGCCAATATAAAAGAACGCGAATTGCTGGCAGTGAATCTGAAAGAAGCCATTGATGCTAAAAACGACCAAAGCTTAACCACATTATTAATGAATGCCAAGAAACAGCACTTTCCAGAAGATTTATATGTCCAGGCAATTAAAAATAACTATGTCAATGGCTTCGAGATCATACACGTCAATGGCATAGCTTGTACCGCAACACATGAACAGTTTAAAGGAGACTCGATATTATTTAACAAGATAGGTAGCATTCGTTACAAAACATTGGATGCCATATTGACATCTCATTCTTCCATGTTTAATAAATGGGCTGAGTTAGGTTGTTATGAGTCATATGAACATATTGAACAACGGTTAGTTAATCATGAACGTTTACCAGAATTGTTAGCAGGAGTTTCATTTGCCGATAAAGGCAATAAACTTTGGGAGAAACTACTTTGGCGGAGCATTAAAAGTAACAAGGCCAATGTGGCTGAGCAGTTACTTAATAATGGTGTTCTGATGTCCGAAGATTATATTGTTTCTATCAACAAAGGAAGATCTCAAGATAGACGCAAGATGGATATGTTTTCGTTGATTTTTCAGCAGGGTAGATATCAACTGGCTGAGCTACTGTTAAAAAATCACCCAAGTTATATTACTGAAAACAATTTAGATCAAGCAGTTTTTGATGCCTTGAAACAAGGCCCTCAATCCAAGGACATATATGAAGTTTTTTCCAGCAACCTGATTCAACTGGATGCCTTATCGATCAGTACTTCTAATGAACTTGAACAAGCTATCACCAAAGGTCACTTACCCAGGATAATTTGGTTGTTAGAATTAGACCCAACTTTGAATTTTTCAGTGCTTAATAATTCAACTGTTGATTATTCAATGCTTGATAGAAGGATGAATGGATTTGTTAGCGCTGAACAAATAACCATGTTAATGGGGCGTGGTCTTGATTTGAATTTATTTAAATACAATGGGTTAGATCAACTCTCTGGTGCAATTAAAAATGGGGATATAGATGTGATAAGTTCGCTTCTTGGGACGGATATACAATTGGATAGGTTATTCCGTGGAAAATCTATATTGAATGTAAAAACGTATAAGAATACCCATAATAAAGAAGAAATTCGAAGGCTTTTGATAGAAAATGGAGCGCATGATGATCTGGGACTATTAGTCCGCCAAGAAACAGGGGTTGAATTTGATCCTCAATGTAAAATTGGCAAACGCAATATTGCTGATTATGGGAACAACTCTGAATATTTATCGCTAATTAATAGCATGTTTGATGAGCATGAAGACCCACTGACAGCAGATCATGCAGAGCTGTGCCATTTCAGTTTATTAGCCTGTACTAAAAATCAAAACAACAGCTTAGATGATTGTTTTGAATCCGCACCTAGCTGTTCAGGTGACAACATTGATTCCGTTTATAGTAAGGAAAGCCCTGTCAATCACTTATGCTGTCCAACAAAAGCCAAACTCCGTTACAATGAAATGCGCTGCTCTGGTTTAGGTGTTATATCTGCATCATTTTCGCTTGCTGATATGGGTTTTCCAACAGCTTACTCAATCCCAGGATTTATGATCAATACACGTGAATACCAAGAGCAAAGCTTAAAACAGCAAAAGGAAGATGAATTAAATTTTAAAAAATCATTAGAATCGAATCAGGATGGGCGAGGAAATGGCCGAGGAAATTAGAATTAGGTAAGCCTTAAAGTTACTCAAATTGATTTGCGTGCAAGCAAAGTCTATATCGTCAAATTTCATCTGTTCAATGCGGTCACTGTCACCCAATGGCACTACCAACATAATGTGGCATTTAATCTTTACATGGAATTTAAAAAAAGGTAATGAATTAAATTGTCTCTAATTCGAGTATTTCATCACAAAAATGGGGCGTTGATTTTCGGTATGATTGCGTTCTCTGATTTTTGAAACACAAGTAAATATGAAGAAGGTCGTGTGTTTGGTATTGATAATGGTGGTCTCATTACCACATGCCACTGAACAGGGAACTCAATATGATGCCAGTGATTTCGATATAGCAGGTGTCCGCTTGGGTATGAATTGGAATGAAGCTGTAGGTGCATTGACCAATCAACTCAATATCAAGGAAAGTGATTTACGCATGGATAAGAATTTGAGGGAAGATATTGTGTTAAAGAAAAAAATTCCCAAGTATTTTGTTTTTGATAATGATGACTTAAGGATACAAGTGAGTTTTGTGGCAGCTGTACCCATAGATAATGACCATCCGCTGCGAGCTAATTTAATTGCTTATGAGTCGAACAGAATCAATGACAACATGATGAAAATGCGAGATATAGCATTTGAAAAATACGGGATACCAACCAATGGCATCAGAGAAGCAGATCATGTAAGCACCAAATACAGTTGGTGTAAATATGATGAAACCATCAAATTCAATACTTGTTTTAACGCCATTGGTGCCAAACTGGAGCTAACGACTCCCAAACTGACATTGACAGACCCAACTTACCTCAAAGAAATCCAAGTTTATGTGGATAAATCGAAATCTAATGGGATGAAATTTTAATGCTGAATTTAAGAAATAAAAGATTGATGAGTTTTATACAAAAATACAGTATTTATTGCTGTGCGTTTTTACTGATTTCTGAAAGCCATGCTGGTGGAGGAGATTATATCTTTAAGAACACATTTGAGTTATGCGAACTTGATTTAACAACCATTTCGGCCGGCGAGACTTTTGCCGTGAGTTGTGACTTAGACCTCAGTGAAGAAACGATTGTATTAGCCAGTGATGTTGTGCTTGAAGAAGCCGGTGGCAGTATTCGAAACGGCACTTTAGAGATGGATGGTGGTGCAATAGACGGAGAATTATTGAATACCACGGTGGAAATAGAAGGCGATACATCGTTAATTAGCTCAGTCTTTTTATTTCGAGTTGAGCGCTGGGATGTGATACAGCATGAAATTTCTCAAAGCCGTGCCATTGCCAATAAGGACGAAATGAATGAAGTCATTAGCTTGGTTAAAAGATTGGGTGCAACTGAATTTAGATTAGACCATATTGATGCTTATTTTTATGGGGATCATTTTGAGATAAATGCCACCAGAGGTATTGAAAGAAATGCCATCAGGCTACCTTCTGATTTTAAATGGGTGATGAGTGATCATACAATTCTCAGGTTACAACCGTCTCATACGAATGGTAAGTTGTTGGGCATTCTTAATGACAGTCATGTAACCATCAGTGGTGGAACATTAATTGGTGATCGTGAAGACCATGATTACTCACCCGTTGAAGATATATTTGGTAATAACAGAGACACCCACGAATACAGCTTTTTGATACACCTGGCTGGTGCACATGACATCGTGATTGATGATGTCAATTTGCTTGATAGCAGTGGTGATGGTTTGTTTGTTGGCAGTTCTGGTTTGAGAAGACCAGATGGCACAATTCCGCCGGGGGTTCGTCAAACTCAAAATGTAGTTGTGAAAAATAGTTTAATCAAAAATAACCGACGAAATAACATCAGTTTGGTTGATGGGGAATTCATTACTTTAGATAACAACATCATATCTGATGCCGGAGGTGGTGAACAAATTACTGAAGAGGTGCCACTATTAGATGAGGATGGGAATCCTGTACTTGATGAAGATGGTAACCCAGTATTTGAAACCGTGTTGGTTTATTCTTCAGCAGGGACATATCCCCGTGCAGGCATAGATATGGAAGCATGGCGAGTGCGTATTCCTGAAACTGGAGAATTGATAGAATATGAGCGCATCAGTGAAGTCACTATTATTAACAATCAATTTTTAAATAATGAAGTTTCTGATTTGATTTTGTTCACCACCAGTCAAGTGTTGGTTGATAATAATTATTTCACCAATGGCATATCTTCAGTAGCTGCCCAGGACATTGAAATCAGGCACAACGTTTTTGAAAATGCCAGCGTAGAATTTGATCCTGCGTCTATTGGAATTATTTTTACTTCTAGAGTTGTGCAAGCGACTGGTGAGGAATTGAATTATAATTTCGACATACATAACAATCAGATCAGTGGTTTTGATAATGGAGTAGTTCTGGGAGGTAACAATATAGCGTTTTATGACAATACGGTTACAGACTTTTCAACTGGAATTCGAATTGTAAATTTAGAAGGTGGGTTGTTTGCAGATAATGTGTATGAAAGCGCTCAGTTTAACAGCCGAGGTGTCTGGGGTTTTATCAGTGACAGTCAAGATGCTCTATTTTTTAATGAAACGATTGATGTTCAAAGAGAACCATTTTTGATTGATAGAATGAATCAGAACAATGCGAATGGACAAGTTACTTTTGACAGTTGTTTTATTGATTCCAGTGGTAATTTTCGTGCCAGAATTGCTAACAGTAATCGCATCAGTGTTATTAACAGTGAGTTGAACAGAGAAGTTGAGTTAACAGGCACTAATCAGGACATTGTGTTACAAAACAACACCATCATTAACAACTGATTAATGGCAACAATTTGTTGTTGGGACAAGTGAATTCTTGGTTTTAACAGGCAGCTGAAAAGGTTAGAATAGTGTATTCCATTTATTCTTGCAGACTTCCATATGGAAATCAAAGTCAATTTTCTAGAGAACCTCCGAGTTGAGGCTACATTTGATGACTTCAATGTCATCACCGATCAACCGATACGTTATAAAGGGGATGGGTCGGCACCCAGTCCCTTTGATTATTTTTTGGCCTCATCGGCATTATGTGCTGGTTATTTTGTTCGTGTTTATTGTTTGGCTCGTGATATACCTACAGAACATATTAAGATTTCACAAAATAACATTGTAGATCCAGAAAACCGCTACAAACAAATTTTTCAAATTCAAGTTGAGTTACCTGAAGAAATATCTGAAAAAGACCGCCAAGGTATCTTGAGATCAATTGACCGGTGCACGGTGAAAAAAGTAATTCAAACAGGACTTGAGTTTAAAGTTGATGCGGTCGCTAGCCTTGAAAAGCATGAACAGAACTTGTTGATAGAAAAACCTATCAATGATACCAATACGTTTATCTTAGGAAAAGATCTGTCTTTAGAACAAACCATTGAAAATATGACTGGTATTCTGACAGACCTAGGTATGAAAGTTGAAATTTCTTCATGGCGAAATATTGTACCTCACGTATGGTCTTTGAATATTCGAGATACCACATCGCCTTTATGCTTTACCAATGGTAAAGGTGCCAGCAAAGAAAGTGCTTTATGTTCAGCATTAGGTGAGTTTATTGAACGCCTGAATTGTAATTTTTTTTATAACGACCAATACTTTGGTGAAGAGATTGCCAACAGTGATTTTGTTCATTACCCCAATGAAAAATGGTTTAAACCAGGGCCGAATGATGAATTACCTCAAGGAATTTTAGATGATTATTGTTTAGGTATTTATAACGCAGATGGTGAATTACGAGGTTCACATTTAATTGATACCAATTCAGGCAGAGTAGATCGTGGTGTCTGTTCTATTCCATATAAGCGTCAGTCTGATGGAGAAACTGTCTATTTTCCCAGTAATTTAATTGAAAATTTATTTCTCAGTAATGGTATGAGTGCTGGTAATAACCTGGCAGAAGCACAGGTTCAGTGTTTGTCCGAAATTTTTGAGAGAGCGGTTAAGAAACAAATCATAACAGAAGAAATAACCTTACCCGATGTGCCACATGAAATATTAGAAAAATACCCAAGTATATTAGCTGGTATAAAAGCGCTGGAGGATCAAGGTTTTCCGGTGGTGATAAAAGATGCTTCATTGGGGGGGCAGTTTCCGGTGATGTGTGTTACTTTAATGAACCCGAAAACGGGTGGGGTATTTGCATCTTTTGGTGCTCATCCAAATTTTGAGGTGGCTTTAGAACGGAGTTTAACTGAGCTATTACAGGGCCGAAGTTTCGAGGGTTTGAATGATGTACCCCGTCCTACTTTTAACAGTTTAGCTGTGACCGAACCAGAAAACTTCGTTGATCATTTCATTGATTCTACTGGTGTTATATCATGGCGATTTTTCAGTGCTCAATCTGATTATGATTTTTGTGAATGGGACTTCTCTGGCAGCAATGAAGAAGAGTGTGCTTACTTGTATGACATATTAAATAAAATAGGTAAAACTGCTTATGTGGCTGAGTTTAATGTTTTGGGTACGTCGGCTTGTCGTATTTTGGTTCCAGGTTATTCTGAGGTATATTTGGTTGAAGACTTGATTTGGGATAACACCAATAAAGCGCTTGATTATCGAGCAGATATTTTAAATATTCATGCATTGAGTGATGAAGCTCTTCTGCAATTGGTAGAGCGTTTAGAAGACAGTCAGTTAGATAACTATATGGATATCAAAACCTTGATTGGTATTGAGTTTGATGAAAACACTGTATGGGGGCAATTGACCATACTGGAATTGAAAATTATGTTATATTTAGCAGTTGGCAATACTGAAGAGGCCTTGGATTTGGTTAAAGAATTTTTGCAGTACAATGACAATACCGTAGAAAGAGGCTTGTATTATCAGACTGTTAATGCTGTTTTAGAAGTGGTGTTAGGTGAAGATTTAGAATTGAATAATTATACAGTTAATTTTAATCGCATGTTTGGTGAGCAGACTGTTAAAAGAGTGATTGAAGTGGTGCAGGGTGAGTCCAGGTTCGATGGCTTAACGCCAACAAGTATGAAGCTTGAGGGGTTAGATAAACACCTCAGGCTGATAGAAAGTTACCAGAAATTGCATAGGGCTCGTGCGAAAGCCATGGCATGATTTTTTTCATGTTTGATGCATGGTTCAGCAGGCAGCCACAGATATTCGATTTCCACCCAGTTCTTTTGATTGATAAAGTGCATGGTCAGCACGTTTAAATAAGGCAGTAAAACCTTCATCAGCTTGAAGTTCCGCCATGCCAAAACTGGCATGAACGGCAATCAACTGGTCAGAGTTTTCTATAATATGTTGCCTGATTCTTTCTAAAACAGCTTGAGTGTCAATTTGGCTCAATCCGGGTAATAGAATAACAAATTCATCACCTCCAAATCTAGCAATAACATCATTGCGACGCAGTAAAGATTTTGCTGTTGCTGCTATGTTTTGCAAAATTTTGTCACCTGCTGCATGGCCGTGTTGATCATTAATGGCTTTAAAGTTATCTAAGTCAAAAATAACTAAAGTTAATGGTTGACCTCTTTCTAAACTCTGGGCAATTTCTAATTGAGCGCGTTGATTCATATATTGACGTGAAGAAACTTGTGTCAAACTGTCCGTAAAAACCATTTCTTGTAAGGTTTTATTGTGAGCTTGCAGTTGAGGAATGGCTATGCCGAATAAAGCATTGGCTGCAATGACAATAATGGCAAACTGATAAACCATAATGTAGTCCATTAATTTAAAGTAATGAACCAAGATAATGATCATGATACTGCTAAGGGCCAAACTGATGACATTGAATTTTGGACTTTCAGTGCAAGCAATCCACATATGAGTCACAGCGAGGAAGAAAATAGCGAATGCACTTTCTTTAGAGTCGAACCAATAGGCTGTGAGCATTGTGACAATAATTATAAGGAAATTGATACTTAATTTGTGCAACAACTTTTTGTTAGATCCCAATAGATCGTTGGTAAATTCTTCTAGAGAAAATTTTGTATTGGGAAATAGTTTGATTAACATGCCACAAAACAAAGGTGTTAAAACAACAATGCCTGCTAAGTCACCAATCCAAAAAGGTAATAAGGTTTTGGTTACATTGTCGGAGGACATTTGATCGGTGAAAACCAATGAGTAAACCACTAAAATAGTGGTGATTAATGTCGATATACCAGCAATTATTAAGAAGCTGACAATCAGTTTAGGTGCGTTTGAGTGGGTTTTACTTGATATGTGTTTAACCAGATTGGCGCCTAACCAATAGGGAAAAATGTGAGCTAAGCCAAATATAAAACCTGCCCAGGATAACTGTAAATGACTGAGATGAGATTGGTAAATGTGACCTTGCCAAAGTGTGATAACTATCGCCCCAAACATGATTGGAAGAAATGCTCGTTGGCCAAGAACTAACATACAGGCGAAGGTAAATCCTGATGCAGGGAACCAGACACTGGCATGGTCTGTATACTCAACAATCCTACCAGCTTCCCAAACACCTAACCATGCAATAAATAAGAAAAACGTTCTTGAAAGGCTTGATTGGTTTAGTGTTTTTATTAATGCGTCAATCATGTATTTTGTTTGTTGAGGTACTTAGAGTTTAAGACATTTAAGCTTGGGGTGTCTTCCAATAAAAAAAACTACCATCATCACTGCCACCTACAACACTGCTACCATCTCTGGATAGCATCATTGGCCAATTCATCATGGTGGTTTTTTGTTGCCATATTAAATCACTGGTTGTGCCGTTAAATAAATAAAAGCTGCCGGCAGACTCTTCTATGGTCTGGCCAACAGGTTTACCATCTGTAGCGGTAACGAAATTGGCATTTTTATCCATTGTTACGCCGGGGTTGACACCAAACTGTAATTCTTGAGACCATTGGATAACGCCTTGTTTCTGGTTGATGGGATAACCATCCTTGCTGTGGTTGTTACTAAATTCAACAGCCACTGACTTAACCAGATAAAGAAACCCTCCTGGACCATTTCCAGACAAGTTGGCCCCACATGCCACATATACATCCCCTTGATCTGTTTGGGTGATATCAACTGCATATGCCAACATCAAGTTAGTTTGAGGGGGAGTGCATTGCCATGTTTTTTCACTAGGGTTATCGAAACTGAATAAAGCACAACTGCCATCATGTAAAGACGCAGCCCAGTGTTTTCCATCTGCTGTTACTGCCACTCGCATAGAACCAGAATTCAGTTCATGAACACCTAATGAGCTGACGACTCCATCACTAACGATATATGATAAGACAGTTCCTGTCGTAGCAACCTCTGCTTGTTCATTGGTTTGGTTAATAGATGCATCAGATCCATCAGAATAAGCAATACCAGATGCGATAATTGTGCTGCCATCATAACTAATAACACAGCTATTTATGCTAAAGTTAGGTGAAGTGTATTTGTATATGCTTTCATAAGAATTGATGGGCTCACTTGAATTTACAAGGTTTTGTTTCAATTGATATACTTCAATATTTTTACCATAACAAACCGCTAAATATTGGCCGTCTTGGCTTAAACTAACTTGGTTAATTCTATCGCTTAAGGAGATGTTAATCAGTTGTTCACCCGTATCAGCTTGGAAAGCTTGTAAAAAACCTGGTGTGCTCGTTTGTGTCTGGGGATCAGTGTCAGCTGTCTCTCCACCTGAGGCGACAAACTGACCATTACCACTGATGGCAACCCAAAATACACCTTGGTATATTGGCTTATTATTGACAATAGGTTTACGCCAGATAAGATTGCCATCACCATCATATAAGTAAGTATAAATTAATCCGATTCCTATTTTATATGATAAACCTTACACTCACCCAGTGTCTTCTTCGTTAATGGCTATAGAGATGATTTGATGAGGAACAGCTGAC
>CAZVZJ010000008.1:0-73241 GCA_964631055.1 uncultured Marinicella sp. | reverse complement strand
GTAGTGACCAGTAAGGCCAGAACAGCTATCAGAAAAGAGCTAAAGGATATCAAAGATGAAGACGCTTTAATTCTCGGGCATCGCATGTTGGATAGGGCCTTGGATACTTTTGGGTATTCGTTTGAAAAGTTAGATCCTCGTTCGATCAAGAGGGTTTTAAAGCATTATCAGTTGAAAAGTATGGACGAATTGTTGAAGTCGTTTGCCTTTGGGCAATTATTACCTTCGATTGCTGCGAGAAAATTAATGCCGCTGATGAAACAGCGTAAATTGAATAAGGATTATCAACCCAAAGAGGCATTGTTTATAGATGGTTCAGAAGGATCAATTGTTAATTACCCGAATTGCTGTATGCCTTTGCCAGGTGATGACATCACTGGTTATTTAAGTCCAGCCAAAGGAGTCGTGATTCATCGCAGCGGTTGTGTTAATTTATTAGAAACATTAAAAGGTTCGCCAGAACGAAAGGTTTATTGTAGTTGGAGTGTGAACACCACAGGTAACTTTAAAACTGCTTTAGAGATTGATGTGGTAAATCGCACAGGTGTTCTTGCCAACTTGGCTTCAGTGATTGCTGGTGAGGATGTGAATATTGTAACCATTGATCAGAATGACCGCGACACGGGTTTTTCTCAATTGTTATTTGTTGTTGAAGTGTCTAGTGAACAACATGCCATTAGTTTGATGGATCAATTAAAAAGCCATCGAGAAGTAGTTAACGTAAAACGAGTTTATCATGAAAAAAATAATTAATACCGACCAAGCCCCCGCAGCCATAGGGACTTATTCTCAGGCCATTGTACATGGCAATACCTTATACACATCTGGGCAAATACCCATTGATCCAGCAACCGGTGATATGCTGCCTGCAGAATTTGAACTACAAGCGCATCAAGTGTTTAAGAACTTGATTGCAATAGCTGAAGAGGCTGGGACGTCTTTACAAAACGCCATTAAGCTGAATGTCTTTATGCAAGACTTAGAAGATTTTGCGCAGTTAAACCAAGTGATGGGAGAGTACATCAAAGAACCTTACCCCGCTCGTGCCGCGATCCAAGTGGCCCGCTTACCTAAAGACTCTTTAATAGAGATTGATGCCATTATAGCCATCAGTTAAAAACAGCTAACTTAATGACAATGGAGCTGACTGAACTTAAGGGAATAGGTAAGACAACAGCAATAAAACTCAATGATTTCGGTTTAACCGATGTGATGGATTTATTGTTTCATTTACCACTTCGTTATGAAGACAAAACTCGAATCACCCCGATGGATGAATTGGTCGGGTTCAGCTATGCGCAAGTAGAAGGTGAAATCACCAAGTCATACGTGACCCAAGGTAATAGGCCCATTCTGGTTTGTGAGGTAGATGATGGCACCGCTTTCATGCAATTAAAATTCTTTAATTTTTATTATTCGCAAAAGATAAAAATGAAAGCGGGTATGTGTATTCGTGCTTATGGTGAAGTTAAACATGGCATGTATGGTATGGAAATTATTCATCCGGAATTCAGTTTGGGAGAAAAGCAACCACCATTAGCCAAGGCGTTATCGCCTGTTTATCCAAAATCAGAAGGCATTTCTCAAAAACTGTTACAAAAAGCAGCAGCCCAAGCCATTGAGTTGTTGCAAAACGAAACTCTGAAACTAGATGAATTGTTACCACAAGGGTGGTTGTCACAAAATAAAATGCCAACTTTAAAGGAGGCATTGCAGTTTGTACATTGTCCACCTGCTGACGCGGATATTCTTCGTTTGATTAATCAGACTCATCCAGCTCAACAAAGACTCAAGATTGAAGAAATCTTGGCACATTTTTTAGCCATGCATCAAGCCAGAACAGCGGTGCAAAAACTTAATGCACCTTTACTACTAATAAATGAGCAACAAAAACTAGACCTCTTAAATCTTTTGCCCTTTGAATTAACTGGGGCTCAAGCCAGGGTGGTTAATGAAATTCATCAGGACATGGCTTTAAATCATCCTATGCAGCGGCTGGTGCAGGGAGATGTTGGCAGCGGAAAAACTGTGGTTGCTGCATTGGCCATTCAAGGCGCTTTGGTACATGGTAAACAAGCTGTGATGATGGCCCCAACTGAAATTTTGGCTGAACAGCATTTGTTGACGTTGAAGTCGTACTTTCCTCAACAACGAGTGGTTTTTCTATCAGGAAAAGTGAAAGGCAAAGCCAGGACTGAAACATTGGCTGAAATTGCCAGTGAGGCAGATGTCATTATTGGCACCCATGCATTGTTTCAAGCTGATGTAATTTATCGAGATTTGGCATTGGTTGTCATTGATGAGCAGCATCGATTTGGTGTTCATCAGCGTTTAATGTTGAAACAAAAAGGTCAAACCAGTGAAGAAAACGACGCAGCCTTGGTGCCGCACAGTTTGATCATGACAGCAACGCCAATTCCTCGCACTTTGGCTCAAATAGCCTATGCCAACTTGGATGTATCGGTAATTGATGAATTGCCCCCAAACAGAAAAGCCATCAATACAGTCTTATTGGATAACCAAAAAATGCCACAGTTAGCAACACGTATTCGACAAGCTTGCGACCAAGGAGAACAAGCCTATTGGGTATGTACTTTGATAGAAGAGTCTGAACATTTGCGAGCCAAAGCGGCACAAGACACATTTGATGAGCTTAAAGATAGGTTTCCTGACCTAGAGGTTGGGTTGATTCATGGACGCTTAAAAAGTGATGAAAAACAAGCGGTGATGGATCGTTTTAAAGCCAATGAAATTCAAGTTTTGGTGGCGACCACTGTTATTGAAGTGGGTGTTGATGTGGCCAATGCCAGCCTGATGGTGATAGAAAATGCTGAACGTTTGGGTTTGTCGCAATTGCACCAATTGCGTGGTCGAGTAGGGCGAGGTAATCGACAAAGCCATTGTGTTTTGATGTACCAAGCGCCGTTGAGTGAAAATGCCCAAGTGCGGTTACAAACCATGCGTGAAACCAATGACGGCTTTAAAATTGCACAACAAGATTTGAAATTGCGTGGGCCAGGTGAAATCCTTGGCACCCGTCAAAAAGGCAGTATGGAATTCAGGTTTTCTAACCCTGAACAGGATGCTGAATTGTTTAAACAAGCCAAAGCCATGGCAGTTAATTTGATGCGGCAGAATCCTGCGGTGTGCGAATTAATCATTCAGCGATGGCAAAGACAGGCACAGGAATTGGCCAAGGTTTGATAAAGTACTTGCAGAATAACAATCTATATTGATTTGAGTTTATTTAAAATATTCTTGACGTACTTTGCGAGAAAATGACCGAGAAATGGGGGCGACAGTACCTGATTTTAGCACCAAGCTGTATTTCCCGTTTTTTGTGACTGGTTTTGCTATACCTGATCGAGCAACCCACCATGATCGATGTGTTTGTAAACCGTCAGCACCAATCAATACATTAATGGCATCAGAAAATCGCATGAGAATCAACTCCTCACCTTTGTCTGTATGTACGCGAAGATAATGGTCTTCTGCAGAAAGTGCGAATAGTTCGGCCTGATGAAAGCGGGCAGGTAAGCGTTCTGTGAAATGTGATATTGCAAGTCTCTTTTCGTTGTCTGAACTTTTGTAAGTAAATTCGCTATTGGTTTTAATCATCAGATAGCTGCCTCCAAGAATCAGAAAAGCTATAGGGAAAGACAGCAAATATTGATTGAACCAGTTAAACCATGGCCATTGGCCGGTAAAGCCTCCACTGAAAGACGCAATTACCAAAACAACAGGTATTGATGCGATAGCAGCTACAGCTATTAATTTTATGAAGATTTGTTGTTTTTTAAGGCAGCCATTGAAAATGCTTTGTGTGCATAGCAGGCTAGCGCAAATGCCTGTACTGATTGTTGCCAACCAAAAAGTAAAGCCTTTTATAAAGGACATAGTATCAGTGTCATAAACTCCTAAAAAGGTAAATACGCCACTCCAGACTAATATCGCTATCAAGGTAATGAATATGTGTCTGGTTTTCATAGTCAAGGTTATGTTGTATTTCGCGAATCGTGAAATGAAAATAAATGCATTATACGAATAAAACAATACCATTCATGCAAAATAATCTGAAAAAAACACCTATTTAGGTAAAGTATTATTGTTCTATATTAGGTGTGTTGAGATGTTACTTTTTGTTAAATATTGTGTGATCATTTTTAGTTCGTTTACTATATGTTCAGTGTTGGCTAAGCCTAATCATAGTCAGTCATTTTTTACAGATAACAGGCTTGCAGTCATAGAAAATTATATCCAAAATAGTATGGCTGAAAATAAAGTCCCTGGTGTTGCTGTGGCGTTGATTGAAGGAGGCGGGGTGGTTTATCAAAAAGGTTTTGGAGTGGCTGATGGTAATGGAAATTTAGTAACGTCGCAAACACCTTTTCAGTTAGCTTCAGTAACCAAAACATTCACTGCTCTGCTTGTGGTTCAATTAGAAGCAGATGGCAAACTTTTATTAAGTGACTATATAATTAAGCATATTCCGTGGTTCAGAACTACTGACAAGTCATTATCAGACCAGATTACCATTCGCCATCTATTACAACATAACAGCGGACTCACCACTCGAAGTGGTAACTGGACACAAAATACAACTTACCGTGGTCAGGATGCTACTGAGTTGTCGGTTAAAAAGCTTCTTGATACTCGGTTACACTCACCTCCTGGTGAGGTCTTTCAGTATTCTAATAGTAATTTTCACATTCTAAGTCACTTGATAGAAGTTGTTGAGGGAAAGCCTTTTGAAGAAGTAATGTATGAACGCATATTAGCACCGATGAAAATGCATGATAGTTTTGTTCAGATAACTGACAGAAAAACACCTGTACCTGCTGTTGGATTTCCACATTGGTTTGGTCACCCTATTGAACGTTCATTCATTCTTGGACGCATGAAAATGGGAGATGGTGGCATGGTAGCTAGCGTGGAGGACATGGGTCAGTATGTTATTGAAATGGCTACAGGAGGGCTTGGTGTTGTTTCAAAAGAGATGAGAGATAACTTGCTCAATGCAGAGCAGAATAGCATTAATGGATATGCTTTGGGCTGGGAGTTAAAAGCTTTTAAAAATGGGTTGTTGTATCAACATGATGGAGCCAATGGTGGTTTTGGTTCTATGCTTGGATTCAGTGATGCTGCTGGATTTGAAAATGGTATTGGTTTTGTCATTTTGTCAAACGCATCAAGTGCTCTGTATGATCAATTTGTTTGGGGTTTAAGGGAGGTGATCTTAGGTGCTGAACCTTTACCAAATCGCATTAATAAAGTGAATTTAGTTTTTTTGATAGCAATGTATTTGTCGATATTCTTGCTTTTATATGCCATATATAGCCGGAAGAAAAAAAGGCAAAGTCTTTCTTTTAAATTCACACACCTTATTTGGCCATCAATGTTATTAAGTTTTAGTTATTTTATGGGTTATATAATTCCAGCCATGTTCAAAATTAACCTGTTATCTATTTATCCTTTTTTTCCTGATTTGGCAGTTGGTTTAATTGGATGTGCATTGTTATCGTTACTGTTGGCTTTATTAATGATTTGGGAAGTGCTGAGAAGTATGAAATTATGATTAATAAAGTTTGATTTAAATATATTTTTCGTTAAGGGATTGGTACATCCTGTTACTTTAAAAATTAATGTCATCAGCAGAGTTTATTAGATAATCAAAATACGGTTCAACAGTTCGAATTTGAACAAATAAATAGGTTCGTAATTGTTTGTCTAAAAAAATGTTAAAGGTTTTATGTTGAATGTACAATATGCACTTTTGGTATTGATTCATCTTTAGGAGCAGATTTATGTTAAGAGCAGTCTATCAAGCCCGCGGGCCCGTTCCACAAGACCTGATTGAGGCTGTACCATTTGAGAAACCTGAATTGCAGGCAGGGCAGGTTTTACTGGAAATGTTGGCAGCGCCGATTAACCCATCGGATGTGCTTACTTTAACTGGCCAGTATGGTATTCTGCCACCTTTGCCTGCCATAGGTGGGAATGAAGGTGTGGCGAGAGTGGTTGAACATGGACCTGAGGTAAGCAATCCACCAATCGGACAAACTGTATTGTTGCCTGTGGGTATTGGCACTTGGGCCTCACATATGGTCGCCGATGCCAGTGGCTTGGTTGTTTTGCCTAATGAGGTTGATCCTGTTCAATTATCAATGATCACTGTCAATCCACCCACGGCTTCATTGATGCTCAGTGAGTTTGTTGAGCTTAAGCCAGGAGATTGGGTTATCCAAAATGCGGCCAATTCTGGTGTGGGTTCTTATTTAATAGCACTGGCTAAAATACAGGGTATCAAAACCATTAATGTGGTGCGACGAGAGTCGTTGGTGGAGCCTTTGTTAGCACTTGGAGCCGATGTGGTTTTAGTTGATGGTGATGACTTGTCAGAACAAGTTAAGAAAGCCACTGGAGGCGCCGATGTAAAATTAGGTATAGATGCTGTTGGTGGGTCAGCTACTGCGCGGCTGGGAGAGGTGCTGTGTGAAGGAGCGACTTTGGTTAACTATGGCGCCATGAGTGGTGAATCTTGTGTAATGCCACCCACCGTGATTATATTTAAAGACATCACGGTCAAAGGTTTTTGGTTGGCAAAATGGTTTCGCACTTCTACGCCCGCACAACAACAAGAGTTGTATAGTTATCTGATTGGTTTAATAGCTAAAGGGCAACTGTCTGCACCTGTTCACGGTACTTATCACTTGAAAGATATCAAGCAAGCAGTTGCACTGGCTGCTTCAGGTGGACGCAACGGTAAAGTGGTACTGACCAAGTAATGACTTAACAAGTCAACGAAGAAAATATATGAGTGAAAAGAAGCGTATCAGTTTAAAGAATCAGATCAAAGATAATGCCATTGCTTTGATCAGTATCTTCATTGCGATTACCAGTTTGTCATATAACACTTGGCGAAATGAGTTAACTGAGGACAATCGCAATCAAAGATATGCAGCTTTTGAGATTTTATTAAAAATTAATGAGCTACAACAGGTGGTTTTTTACAATCACTATGAAAAAGATTTGCAACATAAAGGTAATCCGCGATTGGGTTGGACCTATGTGTTGACCATTCAAGATTTAGCAATGGTTTTACCTGACTCATCTGTTCAGTCGGTCATGAAGCTGAAAACAACCTGGGATCAGTATTGGTCCACATTGCATGAGGATCAAGCAAGCAAATTGGCTATAGAATCCGGTATTGATGGTGTGCGTCAAGAAATATTAAGCTTACTGTCCGCATTGCAATGATGTTAGACTGTAAAGAAATCAGAACACCGAGAAGACAATGTTGACAGTGCATCACCTTAATAACTCAAGATCGCAACGTATACTGTGGTTACTGGAAGAGTTAGGTGTTGAATATGAAATCAAATCTTACGATCGAGATGTTGAGACACAGTTGGCACCTGATGAACTAAAACAGATTCATCCCCTGGGAAAATCACCAGTGGTGGTCGATGGTACAGAGGTTCTGGCTGAGTCTGGAGCGATCATAGACCAGTTAGGTTATAAATACGGTTACGGCGAATGGGTGCCACGGCGTGATAATAAAAAATATAAACCTTATATGTATTGGTTGCACTATGCTGAAGGTTCCTTGATGTCACCTTTGTTGCTTAAAATTGTATTTGATAAAGTTAAGACCAGCAAAATGCCTTTTTTTGTTAAGCCGGTAGCACATGGAATTGCCAATAAAGTCATGGAATCATTCGTAACCCCGAATATTAAAAAACATTTTAACTATGTAGAACAGCATTTGTCTGCTAATAAATACTTTGCGGGTGATGACATGACAGGTGCAGACATACAAATGTCATTTCCATTAGAAGCCAGTGTTGCAAAAAAAGCGATTACAGCCATCTCACACCCACATATTTACCAATATGTTGATAATTTTCAGGCGCGACCAGCTTATCAGCGTGCACTAGAAAAAGGTGGCGATTATGATTATTCGGGTTGATTGTTAGGTTGTTCAGTCATGGAACTGGTTGTGCAAAAAGATCGCTGGGTTGAATCACATCAACCCTAACAATTAAACCATCCTCAAAGGTATAAACCTCAACAATATCTTGAGCATTACCGTTGTCTCTATCTAACCAAACATGATCATGCATGATGACTTTGTTATCAATTTCAACCAAATGCTGGATGACAGACTTGGCTCGTGGATGTTTGGCAAAGTGTTCTGTGCGGTTGGTTAAAAGTGATTTTTTACCATCTACCTTAAGTGTATGTTCGAGGTATATTTGAACGTTTTCTGCAAATACAGATACGTATAATGTAGGTTGTTTTAAATTGACAGCATCTATTATAGTTCTGACGGCTTTTATTTGATGAGACTCATTTGCGACTGAGTTATTTGTAAAAAGCAATGACAGTAAAACAAAACATAATAATTTCATGTTTAAACCCTGAATATCAATTAAAAGTATATTTATTGTAACTCCTGCTGATTAATATTTAAAGTTGTATTGCTCATGTTAAAAGTGAAATGATTGTATGTTTTGACCGGCTGCAAAGTGTGTTTGCATATTTATCTCTGAGTGGCTGGCGTTCCATCCCCATTAATTTACTCCAAAATACTCATTAGATGATTCTTTTGGTGAGGCCTGAACAAGATATGGGTTTTCAGAGACTCAACAACGCTGTAAGATATCGAAAATAACTCACAATAGATTTTTTATCATGGATAAAAATAAATTCAAACAATTGGCGGCCCAAGGTCATAACCGCATTCCCATGTACCGTTGTATTTCTGCTGATTTAGACACTCCGTTGAGTGCTTGGTTAAAGTTGGCTAATGGTAAGCACACTTTTTTATTAGAATCAGTTGAGGGTGGTGCTCGGTGGGGTCGATATTCAATCATTGGTTTATCGGCTAATTTTAGGTTTCAAGTAAGTGGTCAAAGGTTTAAAGAGTTTGCTTACGACACTTTGGTTGACGAATATGAGGTAGAAGATGTGCTTGAACAGGTTGAGGCCATCAAGGCACGTTATTCGGTGCCAGTTATCTCAGAACTACCTGCTTTTAATGGTGGTTTGGTTGGATATTTTGGGTATGAAATCATTGAACAGATAGAAGACAAACTCACTGGTTTGGCTCCAGAAGACCAGTTACAAATTCCTGATATACAGATGATGCTGGCAGAGGATGTTGCTGTGTTTGATAATTTAGCCGGTAAAGTTTGGCTGATTACTCATGTAAATCCGGATCAAGAATTGGCTTATGAAAAGGGCAGCAAACGACTTCGAGATTTAATTCATAGATTACGTTCTGGCACCACTGGGTATGCTGAAATGATTAATCAAAACAGCATTAATACCACAGACTTTAAAACAGGTTTTACGCAAACAGAATTCAATCAAGCGATTGATCAATGTAAGACATATATTGAATCTGGTGATATCATGCAAGTGGTTCTGTCGCAACGTATCTCAACTCAATTCAATGCACGACCATTGGATGTTTATCGGGCACTGCGTGCATCAAACCCCAGTCCTTATATGTACTTTATGGATTTTGATGACTATCAGGTGGTTGGTTCATCTCCTGAAGTTTTGGTTAAACGCGAAGCTAATGAGGTGACATTGAGGCCAATAGCGGGAACACGGCCCAGAGGTAAGACTGCAGAAGAAGACCAAGCCTTAGAAGTGGATCTATTGAGTGACCCAAAAGAAATCGCTGAGCATCTGATGCTCATTGATTTGGGACGTAATGATTTAGGTCGAATTGCAGAAATAGGCTCTGTAGAGCTGAAGGATAAAATGGTCATTGAACACTATTCACATGTCATGCACATAGTGTCTGAAATCAAAGCAAAAATTAAAACAGGACAGTCAAATGCGGATATCATCAAAGCAGTTTTTCCAGCAGGCACTTTATCTGGTGCAGCAAAGGTGAGGGCGATGGAAGTGATTGCTGAATTAGAAAAAGTAAAACGTAATGTTTATGCCGGTGCTGTTGGTTATTGGGGGTGGCATGGTGATATGGATATGGCAATTGCCATCAGGACAGCTGTAATTAAAGATCAAGAATTGCATGTGCAAGCCGGCGCCGGAATTGTAGCAGACAGTACGGCTGAAGGTGAGTGGAATGAAATTATGAACAAAGCAGGGGCTGTCTTTAAAGCTGTTGAGTTAGCAACAAAAGGCCTTTAATTTTTATCTATATTTATTCTTTATAAGCGCACAGCCTCTATAAAAAAAGAGATGTAGTTCTAAGTCAGTGACCTAATTCACAAAATCAAATAATATTTTGTTGCAAAATTAGTGATGCTTTGGGTGCAGTAAATTAATTCATAATTGCATTGCAAAAAATTTCATTTTCAAATAAATTAACTGCGCCCATGTGCTTTTCAGCACTGTAGACTCAAATGCATAGGCTATGTTTTGCTATGTAAAGGGCGTCAAAAGATACTTAATAAATAAAAATAAATAAAAAAAAGAGGGTTTTATAATGATTAAAAATTTAAAACGCACAGAGCTTTCTATGGCTTTGTGTTTAGGCTTGGGTTGCGCCTTAACAACGCCAGCAGTCTTTGCACAGGATGATTCGGTTGAAGAGCTGGGCAAAGTCCAAGTCACAGGTTCAAGAATCAGGCAATCTCAAATAGAAGGCATTGAACCGACTCAAACCATCAGTCGAGAAGATATTGATCGATCAGGATTGACATCTGTAGGTGATATCCTGCAACAACTCACACAATCAGGCTCTGCATTAAATACTCGGTTTAATTCCAGTGGTAACTTTGGTTTTCCTTCTAATGGCGGTGGTATAGGAGCAGGTGCCACACAGGTTGATATGAGGCATTTAGATCCAGGTCGAGTTTTGGTTTTGGTTGATGGGTTGCGTTGGGTGGCCGGCAGTTCGGCGTCTGGGGTTAGTAATGCCGTAGATATGAATACCATTCCAGTTGGTATCATTGAACGTATAGATATCTTGAAAGACGGTGCTTCTGCTATTTATGGTGCTGATGCAATTGCTGGTGTGGTTAATATCATCACTAAAAAATCTATGCAAGGTGTAGAAATCCGAGCTTATGCTGGCGCATTTGATGAAGGAGATGGTGAAACAGGCAGTATAGACCTAACCTTTGGTACACAAACAGATAAAATAGACTTGATTTTTAATGTGGGTTATACCGATCAAAAAGAAGTTTCTGCAGCCGATCGGGTCTTATCTGCTTTTCCGGTGCCTTTTACCGGTGTAACCCGAGGAAGCTCAGGTACGCCACAGGGTAGGTTTTTATTGAACGATATCAATGGAACAACCATTGATTGTACCTTGAATGCAGGCGTTGTGGGCCCCATTAATTATGACTCAAACTCCCCATGTAATGGAGATGATTACAATACATGGGATAATGGCGATCGTTTTAATTTTGCCCCGTTTAACTTTTATGTAACTCCTTCAAAGAGAGCCAATGTTTTTGGACAAGTCAATGTTGAATTGACTGAAGATGTTTCATGGTTTGTTAAAGGTGTTTATAACAACAGGAAATCAACCAACCAAGCAGCACCTGAGCCAATATTTATTGGTCCTTTTGCAGAAGCTGGAGCCATTGCTGATAACATCGTCATTGATGCATCTAACCCATACAACCCATTTGGTGTGAATGTATTTGAAGACGGTTTTGGATTCATTGGCAGAAGGCCGTTAGAAGCTGGTCCGAGGGTATTTAACCAAGATGTTGATACAGTTTATTTTTCTACTGGTTTAGAAGGTTCTTTTACTGCAGCTGAAAGAAACTGGTTTTGGGACGTTAAAGGAGCCTATGGGCAAAATCAAGCGAACCAAAGAAAAACGGGTGCTTTGAATATTGCCAGAATAGCGACGGCTTTAGGACCAGTTGACGTGTGTAACAACACGCCAGGATGTGTGCCATTAAATATTTTTGGTGGCCAAGGTGGCGGAGAAGGAACTATCACACCAGAAATGTTGAATTACATTTCCTTTATCCAATCTGATAATTCAGAGCAGGAATTAACCGATTTTACCGCAAACATCAGTGGTGATTTAATTGAATTGCCAGCAGGTCCATTATCTGTGGCTGTTGGTTATGAGTACCGAAAAAAATCTGGATTCTTCCAACCTGATGCCATTGTAGTGGCCGGAGAAAGTAATGGTGTTCCAGCCAGTCCGACATCTGGTGAGTTCAGCGTGGATGAGTTTTATGCTGAGTTTTTGATCCCGGCTTTGGCAGATGTGCCAGGTGCTGAGCTGTTGGATTTCTCAGTGGCTTTCAGAAGCTCAGACTACAGTACGTCGGGTTCGGATACCACCAGCAAGTTCGGTTTTAAATATATGCCAACGCAAAACTTATTACTCAGAGGCACATTCGCTGAAGGATTAAGGGCACCATCAATTGGTGAATTATTTGGTTCTCAAGCTCGTTTCGATGCGCAATTGAATGACCCTTGTAATTTTGGTGGTAATGGAGCCCCAGGTTGTGCGGGAGTGCCCAGTGATTATGAGCAGTTGAATCCACAAATTTCGACGGTAACAGGGGGTAATCCAAATCTATCACCTGAAGAAGCTGAAACTTTGACCCTAGGCGTGGTTTATTCGCCTGCTTGGGCTGATGGCACAAGTTGGTCTAACAGTTTGGATTTTGAAATTACCTATTACGATATAGAAGTAGATGGTGCGATTCAAGCCGTTGATGCTCAGTTGATACTCGACACCTGTGCGCAAAACCCAGCCGACGTACTATGTTCAGCGTTCACTCGTGATAGTTTTGGTAATATTCAGGACTTCAGTACCCAGTTGACAAATATCGGATCTATTGAAACCTCGGGTGTTGACTTCAATGTAAGCTGGACTTCACCTCAATACAACTGGGGATTTATTCAGTCAACATGGAATAATTCCTTTGTTAATGAATATACAGAGTTCAACCCTTCGAATAATGCTTCAGGTTTTATCGGTAGAGATCTAGACGGTATAGAAGTCAGTGATTCTGGTATTCCAAATTGGAACTCTAACCTCTACACAACATTTAATGTCAGGGATTGGAAAATCACTTGGGGAACGAGATTCATAGGCGGGTTAACAGAAAATTGTGCTGATTTCTTGATTGGCCAAGGATTGTGTAGTGATGAAGCGGCTGGTACCAATAGTCTAGGTGGCACAGCCTACCATGATCTGCAGGTGATTTTTCCTGAGTGGAACACGGTGCAATTTGAGTTGGGTGTGAATAACATCACTGATAAACAACCACCCACTTGTTTCAGCTGTTCCTTAAATGGATATGACCCATCAAATTATGATGGCGAAGGTCAATTTGGTTATGTCAGGGCAACTGTTAAGTTTTAATTCATTTTCATACAGTTGCAATATAAAAAACGGCTTCATTGAAGCCGTTTTTAATTTCACCGACAGATAAATTTCTGTACAATGCATGATTTGACCGGAATGATCAGATGTTACTGATGCTTGATAATTACGATTCTTTTACCTATAACTTGGTTCAGTATTTTGGTGAGCTCGATTGTGAGGTGCAAGTATACCGTAATGATGAGATTACAGTGCAAAAGGCGCTGGCCTTAAAACCTGATCATGTCGTTATATCGCCAGGTCCCAGGAACCCTGATAAAGCAGGTATTTCTATGGATTTGATCAAAGCATGTGCTGGCCAAATTCCATTGTTAGGTGTTTGTTTGGGTCACCAATCAATTGGTCAAGTGTTTGGCGGTGATGTGGTTCGCGCAAAAACCATCATGCACGGTAAAATTTCTCCTGTTTATCACAATAACGACGATGTGTTTATCGGTTTAGATAAGCCCTTTAATGCCACCAGATATCATTCGTTGGTGGTGGATCAAAATACCCTTCCAGATTGTCTGGAAGTCACAGCTTGGACCCAAACTGATGATCATAAATTGGATGAGATTATGGGTTTTAGGCACAAAGAATATGCCATGTCTGGTGTGCAATTTCACCCTGAAAGTATTTTGACTGAACATGGTCATCAAATGCTACAAAATTTTTTGAATCAGACGTCCTGAACACATAAAGAAGCCACAATCATGAATAAAAACCCTATCCAAATAGCTTTAGACTTACTTGGCGAACAACAACAACTTCCAGTCGGTGGTATGACAGATGTGATGCACCAAATCATGAATGGAGACGCGACTCCTGCGCAGATTGGTGGTTTATTGATGGCTCTTAAGTTGAATGGAGAATCTGTTGAAGTAATTACTGAAGCCGCCAAAGTGATGAGAGAAAGAGCCATTAAAGTTGAGGTTGAGAAGACACATTTAATTGATACCTGTGGAACAGGAGGAGATGGGGTAGGTATTTTTAATGTCTCTACGGCTGTGGCTTTTATTGCTGCGGCAGCAGGCTGTCGCGTGGCCAAACATGGAAATCGTTCGGTTTCATCTTCCACCGGTTCTGCTGATGTGCTTGAGGCGGCAGGGTTTAACTTGAATTTGAATGCTGTTCAGGTGGCCCAATGTATTGGAAAATTTAATATTGGCTTTTTGTTCGCTCCAGCTCATCATGGCGCTACAAAATATGCCGTTGGCCCTCGAAAAGAATTGGGTGTAAGAACCATGTTTAACTTACTGGGCCCATTAACTAATCCGGCGGATACACCTTATCAAGTTATGGGGATTTTTGCTAAACAATGGGTCAGGACAGCAGCTGAAGTGCTTAAGGAATTGGGTTCTGAGCATGTCATGGTGGTACATTCTCAAGATGGTATGGATGAAATATCCTTGGCTGCACCGACAGATATAGCCGAATTGAAAACAGGCCAAATAATTGAATACACAATCAGCCCGGAAGATTATGGCCTGAAGAGGCAAGCGATTGATACTTTGGTGGTTGATAATGCAGCAGAAAGCTTGGCTTTGATTGAGCAAGCATTAACAGGGCAGCCAGGTCCTGCTGCCGATATATTGGCATTGAATGCGGGTGCAGCTATATATGTTGCTGGCCGCAGTGAAAACATGCAACAAGGTGTGCTTAAAGCACAAGCAATTATGGAACAAGGTACAGCTTGGCAGCTGATACAAAACCTGTCTATTTTTACCCGTTCTTTTACATGAAAGTTTGATAATTTAATAACAACACAAATGAGTCAAAAAAACACCAATATCCTGGATCGAATCATAGCAACTAAACAACAAGAAGTGGTTGTTGGGAAACAAAAACAAAGCATTAAAGACTTAGGACAAGTGATTCAACAGCAATCACCACCCAGAGGTTTTTTTAATGCCATAGAAAAACAAGTTGCAGGTGGTTGCACGGCGGTCATTGCTGAGGTCAAAAAAGCGTCTCCTTCTAAAGGCATCATTCGTGAAGATTTTGATCCAACCGCAATAGCCCAGTCTTACCAGGCGGGAGGCGCTACTTGTTTATCGGTATTGACTGATCAAGCTTATTTCAAGGGCAATGATGATTACTTGCAACAAGTAAAACAGGTGGTTGAACTGCCAGTTTTACGTAAAGATTTTATGGTTGATCCATGGCAAATTCATCAATCTCGTGCCTTAGGTGCTGACTGTGTTTTGTTGATTGTGGCTTGTTTGAGCGACGATCAGTTATTTGAATTCAATGATCTGGCTCAAGATCTAGGCATGGACGTCTTAATAGAGGTTCATGATGAATTGGAGATGGATCGTGCTTTGCGCACATCGGCTAACTTAATAGGGATAAATAACCGCAATTTAAAAACATTTGAAACCAGTCTTAAAACCAGTCAAGTCTTAAAACCTATGGTGACCGGCGCTGACAGGGTAGTGGTCAGTGAAAGTGGAATTCATGACAGTAAAGACATCAAATTTTTACAACAAAATGACATTCATACGTTCCTCATTGGAGAGTCGTTGATGCGACATGATGATCCAGGAAAGCAATTAGCCTTATTGATGTCTGGAATGGTATGAGTCGAATTGGCATCATTGGTGCCATGCACCTTGAATGTGAGTTTTTGCGGAAGCGTCTCTTCGAAACTTTTACATCTCGGTATTTAGATATAAAAATCACTCATGGTATTTGGGCTGAGCATGAAGTTTGTTTACTAGAATCTGGAATTGGAAAAGTTAATGCCAGTTTGGCAGCAGAATGGTTGGCACGCGAATTTAAACCAGATTTGGTAATTAACACAGGTTCGGCAGGTGGCATCAAGGATGGTGTACAAGTGGGTGATTTTGTATTTGCAGATCAGGTATGTCATCATGATATTGATGTCAGTCCGATTGGTTATCAATATGGCGAGCTACCGCGCTTACCAATTTTTTATCCGATAAAAAAAACCTGGCTTGAGTTATTATCTAAAGTATCTACTGAGCAACAGGAGACACATCACATAGGTGTTATTGCTTCTGGAGAATCATTTATCTATCATGACCATCAAGTAGAGCAAATCCAAAAAAGGTTCAAAGGAGTGGTTGCTTGTGAGATGGAAGCGGCTGCTGTAGCTCAAGTATGCTATTTGCATCAACTGGATTTTTTAATTTTGCGAAATTTATCTGATGTGGCTGGAAGCAGTGCGCCAATCAATTTCAGTCAATACATAGAGCAAGCTGGTAAAAAATCGACTCAGTTGCTATTGGCTTTTTTAACAGCGCTTAATCGAGGTTAGCTAAAGCATATAATTCTTTATAGCGTTCCAGGTAAAAAATTTCTATTGTAGAGACGAAACCTTCAACCCGTTCTTTACAGTAACCATTGGTTGTACAACTCCATCTTTCGGTGCCTTCAGAAGTGGTTACATCAAACAAATATTTAAAGCCGAGATCAGCAGTTAAGTTTTCTGCCTGTCTTCTGTCGTAAAATAATTCACTGAAAGTTGATAGTTTTTTGGCATCTGTGGTATCTATCACAGTATTAAAGCGTTCATCAAAGGCTTTGAACTGGATGATTTTTTGGCGCTCATCGCAGCCAGAAAGCATCAATAAGGTGACAGTCATGCCAATTAAGTTAAAAGCTTTTACCAACTTTAAACGCGTTTTTTCATGGGTCGTTTCTTTAAACATGAGTACACACCGGGTTAGTCCAATTAAGTCGTGTTGAGAGCTGTTTTTAAGAACACAAAAAATGAAAAAATGTGCGCAGAATTAATACCCCCAATAATTTATCCTTAAATAATATAGCATGAATGTGAGATAATTGCATTTAATAACCCGGTATTGTTTTACATTGAGTTATGGGTGATTCTTAAATACCATAACACTTATGTAAAGGCCTGAGATCGTTCAGGCCTGTTGTGGGTTTAGTAATTATTCATGAGAAAATTAGAATGGCTGAATACCATGAATAAGGCACTCGATTGGTGAGAACTGATTTGTATTTTTGTTCCAACTCAATGACAATAGGCTGATGAATGAACTTAAGCGATTTTCTGCCAATTTAAAAAACTTCTCAATTGAGGTCATACGTCGCTATCGTGATGATGAAACTTCGTTGGCAGCCAGTTCCTTGGCTTACACAGCACTGCTATCTTTGGTGCCGTTTATGTCGGTATTAATTACAGTCTTTTCAGCCATGCCACTGTTCGAAGAAGCATCACAACAATTACAAGATTTTATTTTTCAAAACTTTGTGCCCACCACAGGTGCTGTGATTCAAGAATATATTATTGGATTTGTTGAAAAAGCCAGGGGGTTAACAGTGACCATGTTTCTGGCTGTTTTTGTCACCTCAATCTTAATGATGCATACCATGGAAAAAGCATTGAATCGTATCTTTGACAGTAAATCTTCGGGCCGATTTAAAACTAAATTGATGATGTATTGGGCGGTTTTAACTATGGGCCCATTATTGGTTGGTGGTGGGATCGCACTGTCATCATTGGTGTTTAAATATTCAGCCTTCGCTAGCATGAAAGGCTTTTTGGTCAAAGCATTGCCAATATTGTCTTCGACAGTAGGTTTCTTTCTGATATATTTGTGGGTGCCAAATCGCAAAGTTAAATGGAGAAACGCCCTGATTGGAGCTTTGTTTTCGGCGATCTGTTTTGAGTTGGCCAAAAGGGGTTTTGCGTTGTATGTAACTTCTATTCCAAGCTACCAAAAAGTTTATGGTGCTTTGGCGACCATACCATTGTTCTTGATTTGGATGTTTTTATCATGGAATATCATCTTGCTGGGAGGGACCATCGCCGCCACCTTAGAAACTTCTCGTTGGCGTTTACATGTTCAGAATTATCAGACCAATGAACGTTTGCTTTTGGTGATAGAGGTACTGAAAATTTTATGGCAAGGCAGTCAACAAGGAAAAACTGTCAGTTATAATGAGTTATGCGGTCATCTGTATTTCGTACCTGATGATGAATTCAGTAGACAACTTAAATGGTTGGAAGAAAATAAATATATTGCGATCAACCAAGCCGGTGAGTATTTACTCAGGCATGATTTATCAGCACTTAATTTTAAGAGTCTATACAAGAATGGTGGCTATAAAATACCCATCAAGGCGTCTAAGCATTTTGCTCATTATCAGCATTTACTAGATACTTACTGGCAGCCTGTAGATGGCATGCTAAATCAATCTATAGAAAAAATATTTAACCATCATTTATATGAACAGCAAAAACAATCAAATGAAACCAATTAAAATGAAAAACAACATCAAGAAATTACCTATAACTTTAATACTAGCGACCTTGTGTATAACGTCAGCATGTTCAGATAACAACAATCAAAACGAAGAAACCGTTATTGAAAAATCACAGGTTACAGAGAAAGAATCTACTCAGGTATCTGCGCTTAATACAGCAAGCAATGAAGCAGATAAGCCTGGTGATGGCTTCGATTTACCTTTGGAATTTAGTTTAAATAATCTAGATGGTGAAGTAGTTCAAGCCAACGATTTCAAGGGCAAGTGGTTGGTGATTAATTACTGGGCCACTTGGTGTGCTCCTTGTCGTGACGAAATGCCAGAATTGGTTAAGTTTCAGGACGAGAATGCTGACTCTGTTCAGGTGGTTGGGATAGCCTACGAAGATACCAGCATTGATAAGCTGAAAAGTTTTGCCAAAGACTTTAACGTCAATTACCCTTTGCTCACCATTGATGTTTATAACCCACCAGAGTTTGCCCAAGAAGGTGGTTTAGGGCTGCCAACAACAATTGTATATAACGCAGATGGGATGCGCCATAAGAAACATATAGGACCGATTGATGCAGCTGGTTTACTTGAAATGTTACAGTAGCTAAGTAAATACCATTGCTTTGCCAGTAAGTTTTTAAACTAATGCATATATCTATTTAAAAGTTAATCATAAGATTTTCAGCCATTACGCCAAAACTTTAAAATATGGCCTTTAAACGGTTGGTCTAAATAATCTGTATGTTCAGGTTTGATGGCTGTGTAGTGATATCCTTTCTGTTGCATTTTTTTGGCCAATTTGTTTTTATTGCCACGACCAGGGTCAACTAAAATGATTTCGCTATGTGGATTGGCGTGACAATCGATGAAATCAGCCACTAATTGAACATGTTGCTTTTCATACAGTATGTCACTGCCAATGATGAGGTCAAATAACCCCAATTCATTGCTTTTATTAGCCCAGTCAATACGCCGATAATCGATATTTTTGCCGTCATTGAGCAAGGTATTTCTTTGCAGAAAAAACTCAGCTTCGGGATGATGATCAGTGGCAGTAATGTTGGCGTTTTGCTCGTTCAGTAACAAGCTAGATAAAGCCATACCACAACCCATTTCCAGAATTCTTTTGTTGCTGGTTGGGTAGCTTGATATGTAATGAGCCAGGACCAGACTCGATGGCCATATAATGCCGAAAATAGGCCATGTGGCTGATGAAATTCCGAGTTCTGCAGCAATGCCTTCAGGGTCATTGAATTGTTGGTTGTCTCGGAGTGTACATATGTGGATGTCAATGGCGCCAATTTCTATGGTTTGGTAACGAATGCGCAATGGGTTGGTCATTATTTTTATTCCTGTTAAAGCAAAAAAGCTAAGCCAGGTATTGGGGGAAATCAGAAAACTCTGTTAAATGAAAAAGTGATTTCCTAAAATAAGTGACAATAACGTTGATGATCAGATTACATCATTTAAATAAATTAGCAAGGTTTTTCATGAATGATATGGCTTTGCTTGACCAGTTATTTGTTGTTGTGCGCATACAATATTTAAATCAAGCGGGTTTTTTATTGGATTTGATTAAGTGCCCATTCGATATGCTCTTTAACTAAGTCACTGGATTGATCCAGTTTGGCCTTTAATGTTGTAATGATCTTTTGCTTGGTTTTTTCGTTGCTTTTAATGTTGCCTATACCTACGGCCAAGTTTCGTTGCCACGCTTCATAACCAATCCTGCGGATCGGGGAGCCTTCAGTGTTGCTAAGAAACTCTTGTTCGGTCCAGTTAAATAAGGTCAACAATTCAATGTCATCTAAATGGTGTCGAGGGTGAAAGTCAGATTCTTCAGTGTTGCGGGTGAATTTATTCCAGGGGCATACCACTTGGCAGTCATCACAGCCATAAATGCGATTGCCCATTGCTTGTCGGAATTCGATCGGAATAGGGCCTTTGTTTTCTATGGTTAAGTATGAAATGCAACGCCTGGCATCAACTTGAAAAGGTGCAACGATCGCATTTGTGGGACAGTCTTGTATACATTGGGTGCAACTGCCGCAATGAAAGTTTTGTCTTTGATCAGGCTCTAACGGTAAGTCGGTATAAATTTCGCCGAGGAAAAAATATGAACCCGCTTTAGAGTTGAGTAAATTACTGTGTTTGCCGATCCAGCCTAAGCCTGCTTTTTCGGCGATGGCTTTTTCCATCACAGGCGCTGAATCGGTGAATACACGATGGCCAAAATCACCTATATTTTCACTGATCTTACAAGCCAGCTTTTTCAATTTTTGGCGAATGACTTTGTGGTAATCTCGGCCCAAGGCATACCTGGATATAGCAGCTTTACTGGGTTGGTTGGTTAATTCCTCGTAGGCCGTTAAGTTGGCCGGCATGTAGTCAAGCCGCACTGAAATAATACTCAGGGTATCTGGAATCAATTGTGCAGGGCTGTAGCGCTTAGTGCCATGTCGAGCCATATATTCCATATTGCCGTGGTATTGTTTTTTGAGCCAGTTATCAAGGTGTTCTCCTGCTTCACTCAGGTCAATATCACTGATACCGGCTTGTTGAAAACCCAATTCAATAGCCCAGTTTTTTATTTGTGCTTTGAGTTGTTGGTAATCAATGTTTTGCTGCATACTGCTAACTGTTAAAATGGCCGATTAATAGGGTTATTATAGACCACCGGTGAGATAAAGCAGGGCATGATTAAACTATACAGTACAGATAAAACTAAACAAATTGATCAGTTGGCTGCTCAGTACCTTGGAGTTAACTCTTTCGAATTGATGCAATTAGCCGGTGCAGCTGTCTATCAACACATTAAGCAATACCAGCATATATTGGTCATTACCGGGCCAGGTAATAATGGCGGCGATGGTTTTGTGATTGCAGAACTTGCCAGAAAACAAGGCCAAGTGGTGAGTCTAATGACTTTGCGGTCAGTTAGTGAATTGTCAGGTGATGCACGATTGGCAGCCAAATTGTATCAGGGGAAGGTGTTTGATTTAGGGGATTTTTCTCTGGTAAAAAACACAGCGTTTGAAGTGGTTGTTGATGCCATGTTTGGTACAGGATTGACACGAACAATTGATGCGCCTTATAAAGATGTTATTTATTGGTTGAATCGATTGAAGCAAAAAGTGATTGCTGTGGATATTCCCAGTGGTTTAAATGGTGACACTGGTCAGATTGAAGGCGTGGCTGTCAAAGCGACCGAAACCATTTCAATCTTGGCACAGAATAGAGGTTTGTATACCAATGATGGTCGAGACTGTTGTGGAAATGTCAGTTATGAAACTTTACAGGTACCTAGTGAAGTCTATCAAAGCATTAACCATTGCGGTGAGTTATTGCAAAAATCCATGTTGTCAAAATTAACTTCTAGGCCACATAACAGCCACAAAGGTCAGTTTGGAGATGTGCTGGCAGCAGGAGGTCAAAAAGGAATGCTGGGCGCTGTTTTGCTTGCAGCAAAAGCTTCGTTAAAATCAGGTGCTGGTTCAGTCACTGTGGTTACAGAAGCCAGTCATGCCGATTCTGTGGCATTGTATTTACCCGAATTGATGAGCCAACCATATGGCCGTGAAGATTATGGTGCTGGTTTACTCCAATTGTCAGTGGACAAAACCAATACTTTAAAAGTATTACTTTGTGGTATGGGTTTGGGGCGGTCACAATGGTCCAAACAGCTTTTCAAAAGTTGTTTGAAGTCAGAATTGCCATTGGTCTTGGATGCTGATGGTCTCAATTTGCTGGCTTCGGTAGCCAGTATCCCAGATAATTTGAAAGTCATCACGCCACACCCCAAAGAAGCAGCTACTTTATTGAAAATATCAGTTGATGATGTGCAAAATAATCGTTGGTATGCAGTCAAACTATTGGCACAAAAATACCAATGTATTGCTGTATTAAAAGGTTCTGGCACTTTGGTTTCAGATGGTAGCTTCAATTGGTGTTGTCCATATGGTAATGCCAATTTGGCCACGGCCGGATCAGGTGATGTGTTGGCAGGAATGGTCGCTGGATTTATGGCACAGGGTTTTGGTGCAAAAGAAGCAGCACAAATGTCGGTCTTATGGCATGCCATCTGTGGTGAATACAGTGAGTACGGTTTAACCATGACTGCTTCTGATTTGTTGAATACTTTACACTTGGTCTTATATCAAAAATATGCGTGAAATAGAAACAAAAGAAATCAATCAATTGGATCAACTGCAGTCAGCAGCCGCAGAAATTCTTCCTAATCTTAAATCCGGAGATGTGATTTATTTAATAGGTGAGTTAGGGGCAGGAAAAACCACTTTTGCTCAGTATCTATTGAGGGAGGGCGGGGTCAAAGAACATGTGAAAAGTCCAACATATAACTTATATGAAACATATTTGGCGACAGAATTGAGCTTTGTCCATATGGATTTATATCGTTTAACAGATCCTGAAGAACTGTATTTTCTTGGCATAGAAGACTTGGCTAATGGTCAAAATGTTTTATTGGTAGAGTGGCCAGAAAAAGGGCTGGGGGTAATGCCAAAACCTGATTGGTTGTTTGAATTTAAATTGAATAACCTGAATCGAACCTTAATGATAACATCAAAAAAATAGCCTATCTTCTTGATATTATGCAAAAATACTTGAATGAAAACATGTTTTTCCATAAAATCTAGTCAATTAAGAACCATGCGATGATGAAAAAGCTGTTTACAACCCTGTTTATTTTATTGATTTGTGCTGTCAGTCAGGCCACAAAAATCGAAGGCATGCGTGTGTGGACAGGGCCTGATCATACCCGTGCTGTATTTGATCTCAGTGGAGATGCTGAGTACAAGCTTTTTGAATTGAAAAACCCCTCGAGGGTGGTCATCGATTTAGATGAGTCACAATTGGCTGCAGACCTAAAGGTAAAGAATAATAAGGATATAAAAAAGGTTAGGTTCAGTTCTGAAAAAAATAAGGTGCGTATTGTTCTTGACTTACACGCGCCCTTGAAAACTAAAAGTTTTCTGCTGAAACCAACGGGTGAATATGGACATCGATTAGTGGTGGATCTCAATCGTGACATCAAACCTCAGGTTAAAACCGTTGCTGCAGTGGCTAAGCCCAATAGAGATGTCGTTGTGGCTATAGATGCCGGTCATGGAGGTGAGGATCCTGGTGCTATAGGACCTTCTGGAACATATGAAAAAGTTGTGGTGCTTAATATAGCCAAAGAACTGGCAAAGAAAATAGACAAGCAAAAAGGCATGAAAGCTTTGATTGTTAGGACAGGTGATTATTACATCAAGCACCGCAAAAGATTCGAAAAAGCACGCGAGAAAGGAGCAGATTTATTTGTTTCCATTCACGCTGATGCTTTTCACAGCAGCAAAGTAAACGGAGCCAGTGTATATATTTTGTCTCAGCGAGGCGCATCATCAGAAGCAGCTAAGTGGTTGGCACAATCTGAAAATAAATCTGATCAAATTGGTGGTGTGGTGATTGAGGACAAAAAGGATGTGCTGTCACAAGTCTTGTATGATTTATCACAAAACGCAGCGTTAGAGGAAAGCCACAAAGCTGCAAAATCTGTTCAAGGTTCTCTAAAACAAGTGGTCAAGCTGCATGGAAAGGGTTTTGGACAAGCTAACTTTTTGGTACTTAAATCCCCAGATGTACCTTCTATACTGGTTGAAACAGGTTATATCAGTAATCCTGGGGATGAAAAAAAATTGAAAGACCCAAAACATGTCGATAAATTAACTCAACAAATTGCCCAAGGCATACGAGCGTATTTCTATCAAAGCCCGCCTCCGAATACGTGGATTGCTGCTCAAGCTAAGAGTAAGAAAATTAAACATGTGGTTCAATCAGGCGACACCCTCAGTGATATTGCCAGTAAAAATGGCATCAGCATGGCTGAAATTAAATCTATGAACAATAAGACCAGTAACCGTTTACTGGTTGGAGAAGTGCTGTATTTGCCCAATTGATTAATTGGGCCTCTCATTATTCGTTTCAATTATTTTCATGACTTTTGTCTGATGACTGGGGTTTTCTGATGGTATAAGCTGAGCTCTTTTTTATCGAACCACACATTTGGGTATGTAATAATGTGAATTGGTTTTTTTTTTACGCTTACTTACAGAGGAATTTTATGTCTATTCAATCAGCTTTAAAGTGGCTTGTGCTGCTGTCATTATTTGTTATGGGCCAGGCATTGGCTAAATTGCCCAAAGGTATTGAAGAAATAACTTCCGTAGAAGGTATCACTGAATACAGATTAGATAATGGTTTACAGGTTTTATTATTTCCAGACCAATCACAAGAGACTCAAACAGTTAACATCACATACCATGTAGGCTCTAAACATGAAAATTATGGTGAAACGGGTATGGCTCACTTGCTAGAGCATTTGGTTTTTAAAGGAACTCCTAACCACCCAGATATAACCAAAGAATTAACTGATCGTGGTGCAGAGCCTAATGGCACGACCTGGACTGATCGAACCAACTATTTCGAAACGGTCGCTGCTTCTGATGATAATTTAGAGTGGGCCTTAGAATTAGAAGCCGATCGCATGATTAATTCATTCATTGCGAAGGAAGATCTGGATTCAGAAATGACTGTGGTAAGGAATGAGTTAGAAAATGGTGATAACAACCCAATTAGGGTGTTGTTACAAAGAATGGGTGCAGTGTCGATGGATTGGCATAACTATGGAAAAAGTACCATTGGTGCACGTGCGGATTTAGAAAATGTTGATATCAGCAATCTACAGGCGTTTTATCGTAAATACTATCAACCAGATAACGCCACTTTAGTGGTGGCAGGAAAAATTGATGTAGACAAAACTTTACAGCTGATCAAAAAACATTACGGCAAGATTCCTAAGCCAAAAAGGAAGTTGCGCGAACTTTACACTGAAGAGCCTATTCAAGATGGTGAGCGTTCTGTGACAGTAAGACGTGCAGGTGACGTACAAGTGGTTGGTGCCATGTACAGAGCACCAGCAGGTTCCGATGAGGCATTTCCTGCCTTAAATGTTTTATCTCAAGTAATGGCCAACCCAACATCTGGACGATTGAATGAAAATGTAGTTAAAAAAGGCTTGGCAGCAGGATCTTTTGGTTTTAACTTTCAATGGGCTGAACCAGGTGTCAGTAACTATATGATACAGGTCGCTAAAGACAAAGACTTGTCAGCAGCACAAGCGGCATTTTTAGATACTTTAGAAAATGTAAAGAGCAATCCCATAACCGAAGAAGAAGTGAAAGCTGCTAAGGCCAACTTAATCAAACAATTCGAATTATCATTTAACTCATCGGAAGGTATTGCGCGAACATTGAGTGAGTGGGTTGGTATGGGAGATTGGCGTTTGATGTTCAGAGATCGTGATCTCACTGAAGCTGTTACCGTTGCCCAAGTGCAAACTGCAGCTGAAGAGTATTTAGTTAATGACAATCGAACTTTGGGCTTGTTCATTCCAGAAACTGATTTTGATCGTGCTGACTCAATTAAACGTTATACATTGGCAGAGGTTAAAGCCAAAGTTGAAGGTTATGCGGGTCGCGAAGCTGTCGCACAAGGGGAAGACTTTGACCCTTCATTTGATAACATCGATGCCCGAACCAAGCGTGTGGACTTAGTTAATGGTGCCAAATTGGTTAAATTAAATAAAGAGACTCGTGGTGATTCGGTGGTGATGAATGTGCGCTTAGATTTGGGCAATGAACAAGCTTTGTTCAACAAATCAACTGTCGGGGTGTTGGCAGGTAATATGCTGGATCGTGGTACAGAAAATTACACCCGTAATCAATTAAAAGCAAAGTTCGATGAGTTGAAAGCCAATGTCAATGTTTCAGGCAGTTCACGCGGTGCTAATATCAGTGTCAGAACGACCAGAGAAAATTTGCCGGCGGTCATTGAATTGATGGATGAAGTTTTGAAAAGACCTGCCTTTGATGCAAAGGAATTAGAAGTTCTTAAAGAAGAATTGATTGTTGGATTAGAACAACAGAAACAACAGCCTACTACGCAGGTATTCAGACAACTGGGTCAACATTTAGATCCTTATGAGCCAGGTCATCCTCGGTTCCAAATGGCCATTGATGATCAAATAGCAGAAATCAGAGCTGCCAGTGCTGCCCAAATCAAAGCTTTTCATAGTGAATTTTATGGCGGACAACATGCTGACTTTAGTGTGGTTGGTGATTTTGATGAAGTGGCAGTGACTGAAAAAGTTAATAACTTACTCAAAGGTTGGACAAGTCAAGTTGAATATAAGCGTGTTCCTGCATCATATGCGGTGGTAGATAGTATCAATAAGTTTGTCGACACGCCTGATAAGTCTGGTGCGGCATTTGGTGCCATGATGCGTATGCCTATCAACGATGACCATCCTGATTACCCTGCATTAATGATGGCGAATCAAATGTTCGGCGGTGGGTTTATCAGCAGTCGTTTAGCCAATAGATTGCGCCAACAAGATGGTTTGAGTTATGGTGCTGGTTCTTTTTTCAATGTTTCTTCATTCGATGAAGTGGCTACATTTGGTGCATTTGCAATTTGTGCGCCGGAAAATTTAGACAAGGTTGAGGTTGGTTTCACTGAAGAATTACAGAAAGTGATAGACAGTGGTTTTACCCAACAAGAACTTGATGATGCAAGAAAAGGTGTTTTACAAAATAACCGCATAGATCGAGCCAAAGATAACCGTTTGGCAAGGCAGCTGGCTAATTATATTGATTTAGATCGAACCCAACAGTGGAATAAAAATTATGAAGCTGCGATTGAAAAATTAACCATATTACAAGTGAATATGGCTTTCAATAAATATGTGAAGGCGGATAGTTTTTCTATAATCAAAGCTGGTGACTCTAAAAAAATGATGGCAGAATAACTTAAACTCAATACTAAAAGAGTCAATTTGAGATCCCCACCTATCAGTGGGGATTTTTTTATCATGAGAAAAGATTTGGTAGATTTTTTGATACAATCAATTTTTTAAACTGTAGAGAATATCGATGAGATTAATACTTGTTTTTGCCTTTTTGGGGCTGGCAGTTCAGCCAGTGAATGCACATGAAAGCGATGGAGCATTGTATGCCGATGAATTTCTACAGCAAGTGGCTGCTTTACGCGATAAAGCGTTGGACCATCCTTTGGCTTACCAAATCACAGAGTCATTAACAACAGAGGTGGGTTCACGCTTGGCTGGCAGTCCAGGTGATGCGAAAGCGGTGGCTTGGGCTAAAGCAAAGTTTGAAGCTTTGAATTTTGATCGGGTGACATTAGAACCTGTGACTTTCAAACGCTGGGTTCGTGGTGAAGAAAAAGCTGAAATAACCGCTCCTTTTGCTCAAAAATTAACCATTACCGGCTTGGGCCGAACTGTACCTACACCAGCCGGCGGTTTGACCGGTGAAATTGTTCACTTTGAAACCTTGTCAGATTTAGAAGCTGCTGACCCAGCATCAGTGAAAGGAAAAATTACCTTTATAAGCCATCGTATGGAGCGGCACAAAGATGGCTCAGGATATGGTAAGGCCGTTGGTGCGCGCAGTTCTACTGCGCAAATTACAGCAGCCAAAGGTGGTATCGCAGCCATCATTCGTTCTATAGGTACTGATGATAACCGCACACCGCATACTGGCGCTGCTAGGTATGATGAAAAAGTGGCTTCGGTGCCAGCAGGAGCCATTTCAAATCCTGACGCGGATTTATTGGTCAATATGCTGAAAAGAAATACACCAGTCACGGTAAAGGTGACATTAACATCGCAATGGGGTGATGAGTACACTTCACAAAACGTTATTGGTGATATGCTGGGTTCTGAACAGGCTGATCAATACATCGTTATTGGTTGTCATCTAGATGCATGGGACTTAGGCACGGGAGCCATTGATGATGCATCAGGTTGTGGTATTACCATGGCTGCTGCAAAATTAATCAAAACGCACTTAGGCCCGTTGAAAAAAACCATTCGAGTGGTGTTATGGGCCAATGAAGAATATGGGTTGTCTGGGGCAAATGCATACCATGATGCCCATAAGCACCAATTGGATAAACATATTTTAGGTGGTGAATCAGATTTTGGTGCAGGCATCATTTATGGCTTTGGAACTCGAGTGGCAGAAGCAGCCATGCCAATAGTGCAAGCAATTACTGAAATGCTTGAGCCCTTGGATATTAAATACACCAATAACCAAAGTTCTTCAGCACCAGATTTGATTCCATTGAGAAACGCTGGAATGGCAGTATTTAGTTTAAAACAAGACGGCACCAAATACTTTGATTATCACCATACTGCAAATGATACTTTGGATAAGATTGTACCGGCTGAATTGGCTCAAAATGTGGCCGCTTGGGTGGTAGTGGTAGCAATGGCGGCCAACACTGAACATGATTTTGGTTTTGGTTTGTCAGATCAGCCGAAATAATTTATCTATTATGTGTCTTTCTCATTTGGTATATGACTTCTAACATGCGACTTTTACAATCATTATTGATACAATTATTAGATTGTTAATTTAAAAGAGAGTAGCATATGACAGATAAAATATCGGTAGTCAAGTTCATTCCCATTGTGGTTGTTCTTGTTTTGATTTTAATAGGATCTAGGTTTTGGGTCAGCGTGCCTGTTGGTCATGTGGCTGTGGCCACTTTATTTGGGGAAGTACAAAAGGACACCTATCCAGAAGGGTTAACAATTCCAGTAAACCCTTTACTTAAATTCCATCAGTTTGACGTCAGGGAAAAAACCCACAAAGAAAAAGCACAGGTTCCATCACAAGACCAATTACAAACTTCTATTGAAGTCAGTGTTCAGTATCGTTTGAATGGAGATATGGCTTTTAACATATTGAAAGAAACAGGTAATGTAGACAGTATGATTTCGGTTCAATTGGTGCCTAAATTACGTTCATTGCTCAGAGAACAAGGCAAGTCAATTCGTCGAGCAGAAGACTTTTTTTTAGAGGAAACACAAGTGCAGTTACAAACTGACCTAACCCAAGGTCTGGCTGAATATTTAACACCTAAAGGCATCAGTGTTTCTGCGGTTTTGATTAGGGATATTTCGCTGCCACCATTTATTACCAAGGCGATTGAGGCGAAGAAAGAACGTGAGCAGGAAGTTGAAAAGCAAAAAGCTGAGTTGGAACGATACCGAACAGAGCAGCAACAATTAGTGGCTCAAGCCGAAGCGCAGAAAAAAGCGGCCGAACAGCAGGCCGAACAGAGAAGATTGTTGGCTGATGCCCAGGCTTATGAAATTGAAAAAATCAATACCGCCATTGGCAACAACCCTAACTATGTCAAGCTTCAAGCGTTAGAAGCGTTGAAAAGTATTTCGAAGGACCCTGCTTCTAAAATATATTTCATTGACAGTGACTCACCACAACCTTTGCCATTGATGCATTTATCAGATCCAAAGTAATTAATATAAATTTTTTTTATTGATTTGACGAGTTGTATTACTCAACTCGTCACTGATGTTTATTATTTGAGAAGGAATCAGCTGAATGAAAATATTTGACTTTAAGGCGCTGGAATTAAACTATTTAAAAATTTCCAGAATCAGTTTTGCCCTCGCTGCAATTTTGATTTCCATTCCATTTACCGTCGGCTCGTCGTTACTATTGGATTTAAGCTGGGCTTGGCGGATTCCTGCGTTTTTTGTTATTTGGTTTTTTATTTATGTCCTGTATCACTGGTATTCAATTCATTGGTTTAAAGCTTATAAATATAAATTATCGGAAGCTGGGTTAAAAATTCACAAAGGTGTTTTTTGGCAACAACAAAATATGGTTCCTAGGAATCGAGTACAACACATTGACATCACCACAGGACCACTTGAACGAAGGTATGATTTGAGTAAGTTGGTGGTTCATACTGCAGGTACCCGAAATGCCACGGTTACTTTACCAGGTTTGTTGCATCAAGATGCTGCCGATTTGCGCCAAGAATTGATCAACAGTAATCAAGAAGAAGACACGGTTTAATCAATGGAACTCAAAACTGAAGGTTACAGGCTGCATAATATTTCACCGTTGTTCTTATTTATTGAGGCGATTAAAAAGAGTGTTATACCGCTTTTATTTGGTATTGTAGGAACCAGTGGAGATAAACAAGATTTCATCATTATCGCTATTGCTGTTTTGGCATCGGTGATTACTATCATTCAGTTTTGGTTTTATCACTATTGGTTAGAAGAGGATCGCTTGGTGGTTAAAGAGGGCATTTTATTTAAGTCTCTCAGACAAGTTCCCTACGAACGGATTCAGAATCTCAATGTAGAAAAAAATATTTTACACCGCATATTTAACGTTGCAACATTACAAGTTGAATCGGCATCGGGCACAAAACCAGAAGCAGTAATTAGGGTGATTTCTGACCAGCAGGTAACACACATACAAGGTGTCATTAAAGAACGTGCGCATACTGTCATTCAAGACGATACTGATCCAAAAGTATCTTCGACAGATGATGCAGATAAAAGTGGAGCATCACCTTTATATCAAATGTCTAATAAAGACGTTACTACCTTTGGTTTTATTTCACATCGTGCGTTGGTGCCCATAGGTATCGTTGCTTCGGTACTTTCTCAGAATGATTTTTATAGGAATAAATTTTTTAATGTCGTGCAAAAATTTGTTGGTGAGTTGCACGTTGAACGCTGGGCGATTACCGAATGGTTGTTGTATGGCCTTGGATTTGCTTTGTTTACTTTAATAACCATATGGTTGTCTTCAATCTTATTGGCCTTTTTAAAATTATACCAATTTAAGTTAAGTCGACAAGGAAATAATTTGCTGGCGCAAATGGGTTTGTTGACGAAAATCACCGCCAATATACCAATTAAGCGTATTCAACTGCTCAAAATCAAACATTCTCCGTTACATCGCTATTTCAAGAAAGTGAGTGTGAAAATGGAAACGGCAGGAGGTGTGACTGAAAAGAGTGGTATCACCATGAGTTGGATAGCACCATTAATTTCCAGGCCTCATGCACAGAACTTGGTTACTTCAATTCAACCCGAAGTGGACTGGAGTGCGATTAAGTGGCAGCGGTTAGAAGAACGCGCTTGGAAAAGGGTATTTAAAAGAGTGAGTTTGTTTATTTTCCTTCCCATGGCTCCTTTGGTGTACTTTTATCACGCATGGGGCTTGTTGCTTTTGACTTTAATACCATTGGCATTTATCTATGCCAAGGCTTATGTAAAAAAAGCGGGTTATGCCATGAATGACGAAATAATTGCTTATAGGCATGGTGTGATTTTCCATACCATCAGTGTGGTTAAAGTGGCAAAGATACAAAACATATCATACTTACAAACACCTTTTGATCGTCGCAATGGCATGGCTCGAATTACGGTCGATACGGCGGGGTCAAATCCAATTAACCAAGACATCAATATTCATTATTTAGATATCGACAAGGTACATGATTTGATGTCCAAGTTATCAACTCAAGTCAGTCTATCCAAATTTGTTTGGTAGTCTTTGTCTGTATTGAATGAAAGGGCAATATTCGATCAGTGTTCAGCCGTTTAAAATGGCAAATCTAAATCAGTATCTATGGCCAATAATTGGGTTCTGAATTCTTCTTTAATTTTGTCTAATGACTCTTGGTCATCAGCGTCAAAACGAATCACCAAACAGGGTGTGGTATTAGAACACCTGACTAAGCCCCAGCCGTGTGCAAAATCGGCTCTGATACCATCAATGGTAGTGATTTTGGCGTCAGGAAACTCTGCTTTGCTTAAGAATTTTTCCATGAACTTGTAATGTTCACCTTCATCCATATGGACCTTAAGTTCTGGTGTGTTTACACTGTTAGGCAAAGTATCAAATACTTCTTGAGGAGAGTCAATTTCTTGATCAAGAATTTCTAATAAACGTGCGGCGGCATAGATGCCATCATCAAATCCAAACCAACGTTCATTGAAGAAGAAATGCCCGCTCATTTCACCTGCCAAAGCAGCATTGGTTTCTTTGAGCTTGGCTTTCATGAAAGAATGTCCTGTTTTCCACATGATGGGCATTCCACCATGCTTAACAATTGATTTAGGTAACTTACCTGTACACTTAACATCGAAGATGATACTGGAACCAGGCTGTCGGCTGAGCACATCTTTAGCAAAGAGCATCAATAATCTGTCAGGGTTGATGATTTCACCTGACTTGGTAACCACACCCAATCTGTCTCCATCGCCATCAAATGCGATGCCTAAGTCAGCATCTACCGATTTAAGTGTAGTAACTAAGTCTTGTAGGTTTTCAGGTACACTGGGGTCTGGGTGGTGATTTGGAAAATTGCCATCTACTTCGCAGTGCAGCGGAATCACGTTACAACCGATTTCTTCAAGTACTTCTGGCCCTAAAATGCCGGGTATGCCATTACCGCAGTCCACCACTACAGTGGGTTCGTTTTCAAGTTGAATTTCAGAACTGATATAATCAACGTAATCATCAGCAATGTCTAACTCTTGCACGGAGCCTTCACCAGTTAATAAATCTCCACTGGCGATCATGTCATATAAATTGGCAATTAATTTACCAGCCAGCGTTTCGCCATCTAGCATAATTTTCAAGCCATTGTAATTAGCTGGGTTATGACTTCCAGTTAACATCACACCGGAGCCAGTTTCCAAGTGGTGGGTTGAGAAATAAAGTACACCAGTAGGCACTGCGCCGATGTTAATGACATCACAGCCACTGCGAGTAATTCCTGAAATTAATGCTTCTAATAAGCTGGGGCCAGATAAGCGGCCATCACGAGCAACCACTATAGATTTGCGGCCGCGGTTTAAATTTTCCGAGCCAATGGCCTGACCAATTTGCTCCACAGCATCCTTGGTTAAGGTTTGATCAACAATGCCTCTGATGTCATATGCTTTGAAAATTGAGCGGTCTGGTAAGTCACCGGTTTTGACTTGTGCAATAGCGGCCGTGGCTTTTTCAGTTTCTTTTTTGGTGTCATCCATATGGGTTATAGCTTCTGTGGTTTCAGGTTTAGATTGATGAACGTAAACAGGTTCTTCTTGGTCAGATTGTTTTTTAGCATTTAAAAGTTCAATCCGTTGTTTGCGTTTGATAAAGGTTAAAACAGCAAGTAGCAATGAGGCAAAAAATGCTACTGCACTGCTGAAATAAGACAAGCTAAATAAACCAGTATAATTTTTTTCAACGGCATATGACACATAGAAGTTTGAGTTAGGTACACTGGACTGTTGAAAACTGGTGGCTGAATTCTGATTAATTTTCCCCCATTTTTGCAGTTCTATGTTGCTATACTGGCCTGATTGTTGGGTTAGGACCAACTCGCTTTTTTCGAACTGTAACTTTTGAGGTTTAATGATCATTTCAACTGGATAACTAACAACTACGTAAGCTTCTTTAGGCTTTTGAATGTAGACGAAATTCAGGTATTGATTACGTTGGCCATATAAATGAATTTCTGGTAATTGTTCTTGCTGTGTTTCACTGGTTGTTTTCAACATGTCTAAGGTGGCAAAATTGATACCAGGAAAGACTGTATCGGGTTGTACATCATTTACTGGTTCTGTAATTCTTAAAACCCTTAATGTATTTTCAACTTCGCTTGTTATTAATTCATCAATGTTATCGGCATCAGGGTTGCTGGCTATTATTCCGGCAGCCAGAGACTTTACTTCATCAGTCCTTTGTTGTACTGAAAATGCCAGTTCTTGACTTTGTTTTTTTAGTTGGGAAAGTGCGTTGGATTCAAAAAAATTATTTTTCAATATATAACCAAACAACAAAGCACATAGTGTTGCTATAACAAAACCGCTGGTCCATAAAATTTCATCACTTAAGTTATATTTTGGCTTTTTTATACTGACTTTTTGGTCGGTGTCATTTTCAGCTACATCTTCATTTTTATCAGTCTTATTTATTTTTGAAAATAATTTATTAATGTCCACTTATTTAACTCCTGTATGTCCAAAGCCACCTTCACCTCGAAGTGTGTTATCAAATGATTCAACTGGAATGAAATTGACTTGCACAATGGGTATGAAGGCTAACTGTGCCAGCCTATCACCCCGGTTTAGTTGATATGTGGTGTTAGATCGATTCCAACATGAAACAAACAATTGTCCTTGATAATCGGCATCAATCAGTCCTACAAGATTACCTAATACAATGCCTTTTTTATGGCCCAAACCAGAACGTGGTAATATGACAGCAGCCAGATTTGGATCTTTTATATGCACAGCAATGCCTGTTGGAATTAATTGAGTGTCACCTGCTTCAATAGGCATGGTTGTATCAATACAAGCTCTTAAGTCCAAACCTGCAGCTCCAGCCGTACTATATTCTGGTAAACCAAACTCTGCAATGAACTCAGGCGCCATTATTTTTAAGTCAACAGGATGCATCAATGCCATCTAAAAGAATAAATTAGCATTGATTTTAAACCACCTGTGCAAAAATCTCCAATGTTATGCTTTCTTACATACAAGTAAGAATAGATTGATGGTTAAATCTCAAAAATATGTTTAATATCATCATTTTTTGTCACTCATTTCATGAAAATTCAAAAGCCGTTTAATTTCACAATTCAAGCCAAGAAATCGCTCATGCCGCGTGAAAAATTGGTTCAAAGTGGCACAGCTAATCTGACTGATGCAGAATTGATTGCCATTTTTTTGAGAACAGGGGTGGCTGGTAAAACGGCCATCCAATTAGCAGAGCATATGTTGGAGCACTTTGGTGGTGTTAAGCAAGTTATCAGCGCTTCACTTGAGGACTTTTGTGCCATAAAGGGCTTGGGTTTGGCAAAGTATACACAGTTACAGGCAGCGAGTGAATTGGTTAAGCGTGCCATCAATCAAGGGTTTAATACCCAAACCTGTTTCAATGAACCGACTGTGGTTGATCAATTTTTATTAACAAATTTTGAACAGACCGAACACGAGCGGTTTGCTGGGTTATTTTTGAACAGCAAGAATCATTTAATTAAATTCGATTATTTATTCAATGGTGGTATTAATTCTGCTCAGGTTTATCCCAGAACAATCGCACAATATTGCCTTAAATGCAACGCGGCAGCGGTCATTTTTGCACACAACCACCCTTCGGGAGACGTTAACCCAAGCCAATCTGATATCAGGCTAACCAAACAACTTAAACAAACCTTGGGTTTAATAGATGTCAAAGTTTTAGATCATTTTATTGTAGGAGTGAGCAAAACATTTTCAATGGCCAGTCACCAAATGATATGATTTTTAAGTCATTATTTGTTAAGCTATATACCAAATTGAAAAAGAATATATAGGTCAGTGTTTGGAAATAGATTAAATCCAGTTGCCCGTGCTGAAAAGTACATAGAAAAAGGTAATTATAAAAAGGCCATGAAAATATTGGCCAATACCTTTAAAAAATATCCCAATAGTTTGGATTTGGCTCGTTTACGCTTCGAATATGGCAAATATATCCCATTCGATGAATTCCACCATCAAGCAGCCATAGACTATTTCAACTTACAAATGCAATTTGATGTATCAGGTGAGAAAATTCACGCCGATTTTGTTAAATACATGACCACTACTCAAGGTCGAATTCAATTAGATAATGAAACGCTGGTGAAGTTGTCTGTGGTGTTTGCTGCTAATGGCTTTGAAAATAATGCGGTGTACATCATTAACAGCATGATTCGCAAAGAATGTGAGTTGCCAGAATTTGTTGATGCCTTGGTGGCAATCATCAACTTCCTTGAAGAAAAAGGTGCTGAGAAGAAAACTGCCAGTTATAAAAATTATCTAAAATGGCACTATCCCGATCATGAAATGACGCAGTACATCATTTCTAAAAAAAACAAAGCCACATAACCTCTGACAATTGATCCCATCAGTTAAATTACAGCTGATATTAATTGTATATCTAACTTTTGAATGAATAATTTCACATACTATTTGATTGGTCAAAGTGAGGCAAACTTCTGTATTTTGCCGTCAGTAATTAATTCTTAAACAAAATTAAAGATGTCAAACGAGGTTGGAATCTTATTCCAGCCTCTGTTTTGCCCTTGTGAATTTAAATATGCAAGCGCATTTGAAGGTCAAACTTCTTGGTTATTACAAATTTACAGAGAATAGACCTGGGTATTTGGTTTTTTCTTGATAAAGGCGTTGATTTGTTGTGACATCATTTCAGCAGTAAGCCCAGCTTCTGATAACAACTCTTCTCTTGAGCCATGGTCTTGAAATTTATTTGGCAGCCCAAGATTTAATACTGAGGTATCGAGTTTAAGTTCATTCAAAACTTCGTTGACTCTACTGCCAGCACCACCTTGGATCACATTGTCCTCAACAGTGATAATGTGCTCATGTGTCCGTGCAATTTTTTCAATCATGTTACGATCTATCGGTTTGATGAAACGCATATTGACCAGAGTGGCATCCAATTGTTCGGCCACTTCTTTGGCTTCTTCTAATAGGGCGCCGAATGAAAGTATGGCCAGATTTGTATCGCCTTTTCGAACCCGTTCGGCCGCACCTATATCCAGTTCAGACATTTTGGGAACTATGGCAGCACCTGGACCTTTACCACGAGGGTAGCGGACCGCAACAGGCCCAGAATGTTGATACCCTGTATACAGCATTTGGCGGCATTCATTTTCGTTGGCCGGTGCCATGATAACCATATTGGGTACACACCTAAGAAAACTCAGGTCCATATTGCCGGCATGAGTGGCTCCATCAGGACCAACTACACCAGCGCGATCAATTGCAAAAAGCACGTCGAGATCTTGAATCGCGACATCATGAATCAATTGATCATAGGCGCGTTGTAAGAATGTTGAATAAATAGCAACCACTGGTTTGGCACCTTCACAGGCCATACCAGCGGCTAATGTGACTGCATGTTGTTCTGCGATTCCAACATCGAAGTAACGCTTGGGAAAGAGTTTTGAAAATTCAACCAACCCGGATCCTTCTCGCATGGCAGGGGTGATGCCTACCAAGTGATTGTCAATTCGAGCCATGTCACAAAGCCATTGTCCAAATACTTCGGTGTAGCTGGGTTTAGATGGTTTGGCTTTGGTCTGTATGCCTTCGGCCGGGTTAAAAGTGCCTACGGCATGGTATTTAATGGGATCATCTTCAGCTGGTTTGTAGCCTTTGCCTTTTTTGGTGATGATGTGCAGCAGCTTTGGACCTTTTATTTCTTTGGCGACTTCTAATTTTTCTACCAGTTGGCCTACATCATGCCCATCGATGGGTCCTAAGTGGTGAAAACCTAATTCTTCGAATAATGTGTTGGGCACAAACATACCTTTGGCATGCTCTTCCCAGCGGGACATAAAACGCCACAGCCATGAACCTCTGCGCATGATGCGTTTAGATTTTTCCCGCATTCTATTGTAAGTTCGGCCGCTGACAATTTTGATTAACATCCTTGTTAATGCGCCCACATTAGGTGAAATAGACATTTCATTTTCATTCAAGACAACCAACATGTTGGTATCTAACTCGCCACCATGATTCAGGGCTTCATAGGCCATTCCTGCAGTCATGGCGCCATCGCCAATCACAGCCACCACTTCACGCTCTTTTCCGGTGATTTGGCTGCCCAAAGACATGCCTAAAGCTGCACCAATGGAGGTGGATGAGTGGCCTACACCAAAGGTGTCGTATTCGCTTTCAGTTCGTTTGGGGAAAGGTGCTAAGCCATTTTGTTTTTTGATGGTGGTCAGTCGATCTTTGCGACCAGTTAATATTTTGTGTGGATATGCTTGGTGACCCACATCCCATACAATTCTATCATGCGGCGTTTGAAACACATAATGTAAAGCCACTGTCAATTCAACGGTACCAAGCCCAGAGCCAAAATGCCCACCACATTGTGAAATCTTCTCAATCAAATATGCACGTAACTCATCAGCAGCTTGTGGTAATTGAGATTTTTCAAGTAGGCGTAAATCCGCAGGGATGTTGATGTGATCTAACAATGGATACTGCATGGGTTCTATGGTTTTCATGATCGATTCTTGGTTAGGATTCGTTATGCTTTTGCCTTGCCTTGTTTGGCTACAGCATCCATGGCTTCATTGAGGGCTTGTTGGTCGCCTAAGTAATAGCTTTTAATCGGTTTGAGTTGTTCGTCTAATTCATATACCAAAGGCATTCCTGTGGGGATGTTTAATTTCAAAATTTCTGTTTCTGAAACATTGTCCAGGTACTGCACCACAGAACGTAGGGAGTTACCATGAGCAGTTATGATCAGGCGTTTGCCTGCTTTGAGGTCAGGTTCAATGGCCTGATGCCAAAATGGCAATACCCTTTCAACGGTATCTTTTAAGCACTCTCCCAGTGGTATTTGCTCTTTGGTCAAATCCTTGTATCTGCGGTCATTGGCTATATTGCGCTCATCATTCCATTCTAATTTAGGTGGCGGAGTGGCATAGCTTCGACGCCAAATATGAACTTGTTCATCACCGTACTTGGCTGCGGTTTCTGCTTTGTTAAGGCCTTGTAGCGCACCATAGTGTCGTTCGTTCAATCGCCAACTGCGATTAACAGGTAACCAAGATTGCTCCATTTTGTCAGCAGCGATGTTGAAAGTTTTGATTGCGCGTTTAAGTACAGATGTATAGGCTTGATCAAATTCAAAACCCGCTTCTTTCAGTAACTGGCCAGCTGCTTCTGCCTGTTTGATGCCATTGTCCGTTAAATCAACGTCCTTCCACCCGGTAAATCTATTGGCCAGGTTCCATTCGCTCTCTCCATGCCTTAATAACACCAATTTGATCATAACTTTCTTAATTTCTAAATAATGCAATTATATCATGAGTGTCTATATTTTCTTACAAGTCAGTAAGAGTTTTGCGATGGTTCACAGTTGTTCCCATGCTTAAAATTAAAACCATATCAATAATAAGAATAAGTTTGAGGCTGGGAATACAGATGAACCAAATAGAATTAAAAAAAGTCATGAATGAAATTGAATCCATCATCAATCAATTGGCAGAGTGTAACTATTGTAAACAGGGCATAGATCAAAAAAGTAAAAGGTTGCTCAGCGAATTATTTAAATTGAAAATTGAGCAAGCTTGTCAGATTAAAAAAGCCAGTTGATCATACTCAAGGAAACTGCCATAAATGTTAAAGTCATGATGATGCCTACTTTAAGAAAATCACTGACACTGTAACCACCCGGGCCCATGATTAATGCCGAAACCTGGTGTGTTGGCAAGAGGAAGGCATTGGAGGTTGAAATGGCTACAATTAAGGCAAAAACAACTGGGTTGCCACCAGTTTCTATGGCTATGTTAATGGCCAATGGCACCAGTAAAACGGTGGCTCCGACATTGGACATCACCAACGAAAACAAGGTGGCCAAAGTGGCAATCGCTATTTGGTAAACGAATTGTGGCACAGTTCCCAAAGTGTTGATGACATTTTGCGCAATCCATGCGGCAGCACCTGTGTGTTCCATGGCATAACCCAATGGTATTAAACAGGCCAACAAAAAGACTGTTTTCCAGCTGACAGCTCGATAAGCTTCATCCATGTTTATTACGCCAAAGACAATCATACCAATGGCACCTGTTAACAGTGATAAGGACAGTTTTAAATCTGTAAAAATAACCAGAAAGATACTGAGAGAAAAGAACAACAAGGCGAATGGAATTTTTTGTGGTCTTTGTGGTTCAGCCGGGACATCACTGACTAAAGCCACATTTCGTGACCTGCCCAAGCCCATTTGGTCAGTCCAGCGCCCATGAATGATGAAGGTATCACCTAATTGTAATTCAAGTTCATACATTTCCTCACCAGTATAGATTCGATTGTTCCTGGAGACAGCCAAGATTGTGATGGCATATTCTTTACGAAAATGAAACTCTGATAATTTGACCCCTAAATACCTTGAACCTGGAACAACCACTGCCTCTGATGTGCCTGAGATTGACGGATTGAAATCTAATTTAAACTGTTTCAGTTTAGGTAAAATAGTGAGGTTGAACTCTTCAGCAAAACTTTTAATCTGTTCTTTACTGCCCATTACGCCTAACACTGCGCCATTCCAAATGAATTTGGTTCTTGGTGGGGATAAGGTCGATTCATCTTCAGTAAAAAGAGCAACAATATTTGGTATGTGCGTATCAAATTCTAATTCTTGTACCATTTTACCGACCAAAGGGCTGTCCTTATTAACAATCATTTCAGTGATGTTTTTATCAATGCCGTAATTATCACGAAAGTATGAATCGGACTTGTGGTTATTGATGTGTGACACTTCTTTGGCTTTGGGCAATAAGAAGCGACCAAGAATCAAGAAATAAAGCACACCACTTGCCAGTAAAGCCAAGCCAATTGGGGTGGTGGAAAATAGACTGAATGACTCCATGGTATCAGCCCCAGCGGGTAATGAGCGATTGGAAGTTTCAATCAAATCATTCAATAATATCAAAGGCGATGAACCAACCATGGTTACAGTGCCGCCTAGGATGGCACAATAACCCATCGGCATCAATAAGCGGGAGATTGGAATTTCAGCAGTGCTAGAAATTTTGCTCATAACAGGCAAGAAAAGGGCGGTTGCGCCTACGTTTTGCATGAAACCTGAAATGCTACCTACGGTCAATGAAACGATTGGCATCACTGTTTTTTCAGTTTTTCCACCTACTTTTAAAATCAGTTTTGCCACAGCTGTCATGACGCCAGTTCTGTCAAGCCCTGCACCCAAAATCATCACCGCAATGATGGCGATTACGGCATTGGAAGCAAAACCATCAAACAAATGAGTGTCGGGAACCAGTCCGGATAAACCCAACATCACTAAAATCAATAAAGCAGCAACATCTATCCGTATCACCTCAGTAACGAACATCAAAATGGTGTAAGCCAATATGGCAAATACCATCAACATCTCGTTTGTCAGAGGTAACATCTCCATCAGTGTTTTTGCATGATTAAGTCATAAGTGCCATGTTCTAGTCGTTGTCCTCTTCTTTCGAACTTGGTTATCGGGCGCCACGCCGGTCTGGGAGCGAAATTGTTATTGGGTTGTTGGTTTACTAGCCAAGAATTCTCAGTAAATAATTGCTGTACTTCTAACGCATAGGGTTCCCAGTCCGAAGCGTAATGCAGGCGCCCGCCTTGAGTCAGTTTAACTTGAATTAAATCGAGAAATTCTTGATTTATAATTCGTCTTTTGTGGTGTCTTTTTTTATGCCATGGGTCAGGAAAATATATATGGATTGCTGCTAAAGAATGATCTGCGATAAATAAATTCAGTATATCAACCGCGTCATTTCTGATGATGCGAACATTTTTAAGATTGAGTTCTTCAATGGCCATTAATAAATGACCTACGCCAGGTAAGTGAACCTCAATACCCAGAAAATTAACGGCTGGATTTTGTTGTGCTGCATGAATGATGGATTCACCATTACCAAAGCCAATATCCAACCAAACAGGGTTGTCATTACCGTATAGTACTCTAAAATCAATTACGCTTTTGGGATTGAATGCGTAAATTGGCATCAGTTTATCAACTGCTTTTTTCTGACCAGTAGTCATCTTCCCTTTTCGCAGTACAAAGCTGCGAATTTGCCGATCAGTTGATTCGAATTTCATGAGTTGCCAATTACTTAAACAACTCCATTTTACCGAAACTGTGATACTGATGACCACCACTTTATTTTATTAAATTCTCACATTTAAATACTGGAGTATAAAAAGGGATTGAGTAATTAACTTTTAAGGAGACTGACAAATCAATAACTCTTGATGGTTAATCTTTGTATCATGGCTGTTAAAGTCTTTTAGTTGAGAAGTTTTAAGGTTTAAAAGGTGGTCATGTGGGTAAGGGTTTTTGTCATAAAAGATGAGATCTTTATATTTTATTTTTTGGATAAGTCTGGCATCAAGTAAGGTGTTGATTTCAGCTTCAATATCAGTACACCATGGCATTTGACAATCAACAAAAAGCTGTAATGTTTTCTGACAAGGGTGTTGTGAACTCATTCGAATAAACAACAATAATTCGCATAATTCGTGACTGTAATGCTGACATTGTTGTTTGAGGTGATTTTGGATCTGATATTGTTGGAGGCAACGTTGATGAAAAAAACTGGCTTGAATCAATAAATGCTGTGCCATTTGTTTATCGATATTAATGTCTTGATCAATGGTAGCAGGGGTTTTTTCTCGTGAACAAACTGGTTGTTGAAATAAATGTTGCGCCAATGGGCCAAACCAACGACGCAATAGATGGTTTCTTTTTCCTTGGCTTAAAGATAAACAGAATTCACCTGATTGTTGATGGTTTGCAGTGAGTTTTAATTGCCAGATCATAAAAGTTAATTTAATTGAATGACTTTAATATAAATGATAATCATTATCATTACAATATTATTTTTGTTTTACCATGTTTTTAATGAGCTTAATTAAAAATATATTAAATATGTTGCGCAATATATTGCATATATCCATAATGAACACTCAGTTAACACAATACAATAATGGCTACATCAACCGAAAAAGAAGCTTTTGAAAATTCATTTATAGGCAAGCAAGCCGATGATTTGGGGCAGTTGATCAGTGAGCAGATTAAACCTGTTTATCAATCATTAGGTATAGTTGTACCAGTTAAATCATGTTCAGTTGTTCACTATTTGGGTAAACAAGGCCAATGTACCGTAACAGAAATAGCCAAAGGACTGAGTCAATCTCACCAACTGGTCAAACAAAAATTGCCCAGGTTGTTAAAATTAGGTCTAATTGATTTGAGCAATGATCCGAATGATAAAAGGCGTGTCCTGTATCATTTGACTGATTTGGGAAGCAGGCAATCTGATCTGTTGACACAACATTCAATGTTCCAGGTTTACGCCAATCTTTCCAATGAGATCAATGCCGATCTCTATCAAATTTTAACCGCAGCAATTGAAGGTTTGAGGAACAAAGACTTGTTCAGCCGTTTCACAGAAATAAATCAAAACAACCCTTAAAAACCATGACAGATAAATATAAAAAATTAAACAGCCGAATAATTAAAGCACCCAGAGGAACTCAGTTGAATGCCAGATCGTGGCTCACAGAGGCACCGTTAAGAATGTTGATGAACAATTTGGATCCAGAGGTGGCTGAGCGTCCTGATGATTTGGTTGTTTACGGGGGAATTGGCAAAGCTGCGAGAAACTGGGCTTGTTTTGATGCCATTGTCGATGCGTTGAAAAAGTTGGCAGATGATGAGACCTTGTTGGTTCAATCAGGTAAGCCTGTTGGTGTTTTTAGAACGCATATTGATGCGCCCAGGGTATTGATTGCCAATTCGAATTTAGTGCCTAACTGGGCCAATTGGAAACATTTCAATGAGTTAGACAGAAAAGGCTTGATGATGTATGGGCAAATGACAGCAGGTTCTTGGATTTATATTGGATCTCAAGGAATTGTTCAAGGTACGTATGAAACTTTTGTAGAGGCTGGTCGTCAACATTTTTCAGGCGAGACGAAAGGCAATTGGATATTAACTGGGGGATTAGGTGGCATGGGGGGCGCGCAACCATTGGCAGCGACCATGGCTGGTTTTTGTATGATTGCTGTTGAGTGTGATGAGAGTCGCATTGATTTCAGAATGAAAACGGGATATGTGGATCAGAAGGCACGCTCTGTTGAAGAAGCCATGCATTTGTTGGAGGCCGCAATTAAAAAAGGTGAAGCCATTTCAATCGGTTTGTTGGGTAATGCTGCAGACGTTTTTCCTCAAATGTATGAAACCGGTATTCGCCCTGATGTAGTAACGGACCAAACTTCAGCGCACGATCCGATTAATGGTTACTTGCCTCAACAGTGGACATTAGAACAGTGGCGGGCCGCGGCTAAAGACGAACCAGAAAAAGTCGCTCAAGCTGCCAGAAAATCTATGGCTGTTCAAGTCCAAGCCATGCTGGATTTTCATGCTTTAGGCATTCCGACAGTCGATTACGGCAATAACATTCGACAAGAAGCTTATAACGTGGGTGTTGAAAATGCTTTTGACTTTCCTGGTTTTGTGCCTGCTTATGTCAGGCCATTGTTTTGTCGAGGTGTGGGTCCATTTCGTTGGACGGCTTTGTCAGGTGATCCAGAAGATATTTATAAAACCGATGCCAAAGTCAAAGAGTTGATTCCAGATGATGCACATTTACATAACTGGTTAGACATGGCACGTGAAAGAATACATTTTCAAGGGTTGCCAGCCAGGATTTGCTGGGTGGGATTGGGTTTAAGGCACAAATTAGGGTTGGCCTTCAACGAGATGGTCAAATCTGGAGTGCTCAAAGCACCTGTGGTGATAGGCCGTGATCATTTGGATTCAGGCTCAGTAGCATCACCCAATCGAGAAACTGAAAGTATGCTTGATGGATCAGATGCCGTTTCAGATTGGCCTTTACTCAATGCGATGCTCAATGTGGCAGGTGGTGCCACATGGGTGTCTTTACATCATGGTGGAGGCGTTGGTATGGGCTATTCTCAGCATTCAGGTGTGGTGATATGCTGTGATGGCACGGATGCCGCAGCAAAAAGAATTGAAAGGGTATTATGGAATGATCCAGCTACTGGGGTTATGCGACATGCCGATGCAGGTTATGACATCGCTGAAACGTGTGCGCATGAACATGATTTAAATTTACCTATGCTTAAACAGGATTAAGGAGAAAGTAAAATGAATTTGACGATCAATAGCAAAGGGTTTTCACTCAAAGAATTGCGTCATATTTGGCAACAGCCGATTAAATTAACAGTTGATGATCACATGCTACAAGGTGTGATTAAGTCGCGTAAAACCATTGAAAAAGTGGCGGCATCTGATGAAACTGTTTATGGTGTGAATACTGGGTTTGGTTTATTGGCCAATGTCAAAATTGCCAAAGAAGAGTTAGATACCTTACAGCGCAACTTGGTCATTTCTCATGCGGTAGGCGTGGGCCAGGCCATAGATACAGATACCACGCGATTAATAATGGCACTGAAAGCCATCAGTTTATCTCAAGGGTTCTCAGGAATTCACCCCAATACCTTAAATCTTTTATTAGGTATGATTAATCATGAAATATACCCTGTTATCCCCGAGAAAGGATCGGTGGGTGCGTCGGGTGATTTGTCGCCATTGGCTCATTTAACGGCTGCCATGATTGGTTTGGGAGAGGTGAGCTATCATGGAGATGTGGTGTCAGCTTTAGAAGCATTAACAGCAGCTGGTCTAAAACCGATCAAATTGGGCCCTAAAGAGGGGCTGGCTTTATTGAATGGCACGCAAGTGTCTTGTGGTTTGGCTTTGAAAGGCTTGTTTTTGACTGAAAATTGTTTTAACGCAGCCATTCTAGCGGGTGCTTTATCCATTGATGCAGCCAAAGGTTCTTTGACACCTTTTGATGAACGTATCCATCAAGCGCGCGGACAAATCGGGCAAATAAAGGTGGCACAAATTATTCGTGATTTACTTAAGGACAGTCAAATCGTACACTCACATGAAGACTGTGACCGAGTTCAAGATCCCTATTGTTTACGCTGTCAACCTCAGGTCATGGGCGCCGTGTTAGACACCATTGATCATGCGGCCAATAAGTTGTTAATCGAAGCCAATGCGGCAACTGATAATCCCTTGGTTTTTTCAGATGCAATGCAAGGTGATGTGCTTTCAGGTGGTAATTTTCATGCTGAGCCAGTGGCTTTGGTGGCTGACTTTATTGGTATAGGTATGGCCGATATGGCGAACATGTCCGAACGCCGTATGGCGATGTTGATTGATCCTAATTTAAGTCGTTTGCCCGCATTTTTAGTGCCTGATTCAGGAGTTAATTCAGGTTTTATGATTGCTCATGTGACAGCTGCTGCATTGGCTTCTGAAAACAAAACTTTGGCTCATCCCGCCAGTGTTGATACCATTCCGACATCAGCCAATCAAGAAGATCATGTCAGCATGGCTACTTTTGCCGCGCGTAAATTAACTGATATGGCGATGAATTCAGCGGCTGTGATTGGTATTGAAATCATGGGAGCATGTCAAAGCATTGACTTCCATGAGGGTTTTAAAACATCAAAAACCTTGTACGATGTATATCAAAAGGTTCGAGAAGATGTGCCTTTCTTGGCTCAGGACCGACTGTTGTCACCGGATATCAATCACATGCAAAACTTGGTGCTTTCAGGTGATTTGAATGACTTCGTTTATGGTTTATGTCCCTCTTTGAACTGAGACAACAAGCTTCGCCATTGGTGATCAGTGTGCCACACGATGGTGGGCTGATTCCTGATGATATCAGATCCAATATGAACCCATCAGTGCTCAACTCTTCTGATCGCGATTACTTAATTAATGAAGTGTTTAAATTTGATGATTGGTCTTATTCAAAAATCAAAGCCAATTATTCACGCCATGTGGTTGATTTAAATCGACCTGCGACGGGTGAGGCCTTATACCAAGACCAGGCTGAAACAGAATTGTGTCCAAGCACAACTTTTGATCATCAAGCCATTTACCAAACTGGATATAGACTCAGCCAAAATGAAATTAACAGAAGAATACAATTATACTGGCAGCCCTATCATGATCAGTTGAGGGTGTTGATAGATACAGCAGTCAATCAGTTTGGTTTTTGTCTGTTGATTGATGCACACAGCATTAATGATCAAGTGCCGAGATTCTTTACTGGTGTCTTGCCAGATATTAATGTGGGTACTTTTTCTGGTCTCAGTTGTGATGGCCATATTGAACGATTGCTGATAGACCAATTATCTGCCCAGAATGATTTTAGTTTTGTGAGCAATGATCGGTTTAAAGGTGGATTCATCACGCGCCATTATGGACAGCCCAGTCATCACATCCATGCCATTCAACTTGAGCATGCCAAGTCAGCATACCTGGATGCTGAGCTGAAAATGTCTGACAAAGGTGTCATATTACGTCATTTGTGGCGTCAATCAATCAATAAAATGCTAAAAAACCTTGCTTAGTGAGAACCACTGCACAATTGTGATAAATTGTAAACTTATTGGTACAGCTCCAGTAGTAGAATAATGTCCTAACTACTTTATAGGTCGAGAATCATGAAATTTATATGTATTTTATTGTTGTTGGTTTCACCTGCGTTATTGGCAGCAGAAAGTCAAGAAGGCTTGCTGATCTATGAGGTTGGAGATACAAAAGATGGCAGTGTGTCGTACGAAAATTTTTATCTACAAACAAGAGACGCTCTTATCCCACTTAATGCCAGTCAAGCTTTCAAAGACAGAATGCCTTTGCATGCCTGGTCAGGAAAGCAGATATCTGTCACATTTAAAGATGCGGATGCCAAGTCTGGTGACCAAAGAGATATATTTGCAATCGAATTATTGGAAGGTGAGTCTTCAAGAGGAGGTGGGGTTTCAGGGACACAAAAATGGATCTCATTGTTATGTAAGTTCAGTGATAAACCAGCTGAACAAGAAAACCTGGCTTATTTCCAAGAAATGTACGCCAATACCCCGGCAGGCTTAGATCATTATTGGCGTGAGGTTTCTTATGACAAAGTCAATGTAGCTGGGTCCATTGCTGTTGATTGGGTGGAGTTACCCTCTCCACAGACAAGCTATATCCCCACTCCAGGTAGTGGCAACAGCAGTTCAATTTTAGGCCCATTGTTCGAAGACTGTACTGCAGCAGCGGATCCTTTTGTGGATTTCACCGATGGTTTTGTTGGCATCAATATGATGTTTAATGACTCGTTGAATTGTTGTGCATGGGGAGGTGGTCGCGGTGCTACTTTGGATGGTCAATTTCAGTCGTGGCGGGTAACTTGGAACCCACCTTGGGCATTTGCAAATTCTGCGGTGATTGCCCATGAGATGGGTCATGGTATGGGCTTACCGCATTCAAACAACTCAGATGGTGATGGTGACCCCTATGACAGCCCTTGGGATGTGATGAGTTCAGCAACCAGTAATGCGGTCAATGACAATGTATATGGTCGCTTGGGTAAACACATCAATATGTATCACAAATACCGCTTAGACTGGGTGGAGGACGTCGATGGTTACACAGTTCAACCTGGTGATAATCTAACCAAAACAGTCAATTGGACAGCTTTGACCACGACAGCCAACGAAAAATTCATTCGTATTCCTCTCTCAGATGGCACTTCATATTTTATTGAAGCCAGGCAAGAGTCTGGCCAATATGAGAGTAATATTGTTGATACGGCTGTTATTATTCATCATGTAGATACTTCAAGAGGTCAGCCTGCGTGGATAGTAGATGCGGATAATCCGCCGGCTAATTTTGCCAATACTGAAGGCGTTATGTGGAAAGTAGGTGAAACTTTTGTGGATCCAATTGATGGTTACCAAGTCGAAATCTTAGAACAAGTTACCAACGGATTTAGAGTCAGATTAACTGGTGTTAACGATATTATATTCCGCAATGGTTTTCAGTGATTTTTGTAATCTAAAGGTAAAAAAGAATGAGGCCTTGTCGTGAATTAATTGAGGTTGTTTGCTATAATTCGCGCCACTAAATATGACGACTCATGGCTGATAAATTGATCAGCCATGAGTCGTCAAAACTTAACTGGAGCGGACATGACCAAACAAACCATCATTTATACCATCACCGATGAGGCGCCAGCTTTGGCGACTTATTCTTTTTTACCCATTGTACAAAAATTTGCTGCTCAAGCTGGCGTGGAAGTCGAGACCAAAGACATTTCTTTAGCCAGCCGGATTTTGGCTCAGTTTCCAGATAGGTTGAAAGATTCGCAAAGAACCAATGATGCATTGGGCGATTTGGGTGCCTTGGCTAAAACCCCAGAAGCCAATATCATCAAATTACCTAATATTTCTGCTTCAGTGCCACAATTGAATGCTGCGATCAAAGAGCTACAAGCCAAAGGTTATGATTTACCGGAATATCCAGAAGAAGCTGAGAGTGAAGAACAACAAGCTATACAAAATAAATATGCCAAAGTTTTAGGCAGTGCTGTTAATCCGGTTTTGCGTGAGGGTAATTCTGACAGAAGGGTGGCTGCGGCGGTTAAAGCCTATGCGAAAAATAACCCACATCGTTTGGGTGAAATTAAATCAAGTTCAAAAACTCATGTGGCTCATATGGATGCCAATGACTTTTATGGCAGTGAGCAGTCTTATGTGATGCCACAAGCAGATGAAGTGCGCATTGAACATGTTTGTGCCGAGGGAAAAATCACAGTGATGAAAGCTGGCTTGCAGCTACAAGCCCATGAAGTGATTGATTCATCGTGTATGAGTAAAAACGCTTTACGAGAGTTTTTTACCCAATCCATTAAAACAGCCAAGTCCTCTGGCTTGTTGCTGTCTTTACACCTGAAAGCCACCATGATGAAAGTATCAGATCCAATCATGTTTGGTCATGCGGTTGAGGTTTTTTACGCCGATGTTTTTGCTAAACATGGCGCTTTATTTGATGAGTTGGGTGTTGAGGTTAACAATGGTATCGGCAATGTTTATAACAAAATCGAAACCTTACCAACGGCTAAGCAAAATGAAATTAAAGCTGATATAGAGGCATGTTATGCCAATGGACCTGATTTAGCCATGGTTGATTCAGATAAGGGCATAACAAATTTGCATGTGCCGAATAATGTGATCATTGATGCATCCATGCCGGCGGCGATAAAATCTTCCGCAAAAATGTGGAATGCTGAGGGCCAGTTACAAGATACCATGGCGATTATTCCTGATCGCAGTTATGCGGGGATATATCAAGAAATTATTGAATACTGTCAAGAACATGGTGCTTTTGATGTGGTCAGTATGGGCAATGTTTGTAATGTTGGGTTAATGGCGCAAAAAGCCCAAGAATATGGCTCGCACGATAAGACTTTTGAAATTGAACATGCTGGCATGATGAGGGTGGTGAATTCTGCTGGAGAAATTTTAATGCAGCATGAGGTTGAGCCCGGTGATATTTGGCGTGCTTGTCAAACCAAAGATCTACCAATCAGAGATTGGGTCAAGTTGGCAGTTACTCGTGCCAGAAACACTGGATCTGCTGCGATATTTTGGTTGGATGAAAATCGAGCCCATGATCGCAACTTGATAGCAAAGGTTGAAGCTTACCTGCCTGAACATGATACTTCAGGCTTGGAAATAAAAGTCATGAACCCCAAAGCTGCGATGCGTTATACCTGTGAACGAGTGACTGCTGGTTTAGATACCATTTCAGTCACAGGTAATGTTCTGCGAGATTATTTGACTGATTTGTTTCCAATATTAGAGCTGGGAACCAGTGCAAAAATGTTGTCTATAGTACCTTTATTGGCTGGTGGTGGCTTATTTGAGACAGGTGCGGGTGGTTCTGCTCCAAAACATGTGCAACAATTTGTTGAAGAAGGGCACTTACGTTGGGACTCTTTGGGTGAGTTCTTGGCTTTGGCAGTTTCATTAGAAGACATGGCTGACAAAACCAGTAACAAACAAGCCAAAGTGTTGGCAGCGGCATTGGATGATGCCAATGAAAAGTACTTGAGTGAAAATAAATCACCTTCTCGAAAAGTCAACGAGTTAGATAATCGAGGATCGCAATACTACTTAACAAAATACTGGGCCAAAGCCTTGTCTGAACAAAATGTTGATGCTGCTTTGCAAACAAAGTTCAAGCAAGTCTATGAACAATTACAGCAAAATGAATCAGTCATATTACAAGAGTTATTAGATGCTCAAAGTGTTGCAGTTGAAATTGGTGGTTATTATGAGCCGAATAATCAATTGGCAGAAGCAGCCATGCGCCCCAGTGAAACATTGAATGGTATCATTACTTCGATTTAATTAATTGTAGAATATTTCTCTTGCGGATTAAAAAAAGTCTGTGACACTTTGCAGGCTTTTTTCTTGCTTTAAGACGCCATTGTTTGATCACGCCCTGCATTTTTCGCTTGGTACATTGCTATGTCAGCTTGCTTAATGGAGTCCAATACGGTTGTGTTACTTTGGCAACTGCTGAGTCCAGCTGAAAAGCGAATGGGGGGACATTCTTTTTGCTCTGGGGTCTTGACATGGCGGTTGATGTTATATGCATCTTGACGTAACTTTTCAATGACTCTTTTTACTTCTTCAATCTGGCTGTCAATGAAGGCTAGCAGAAACTCTTCGCCACCAAACCTACCTACTAAATGAGGTTGTGATATATGTTTTTGAAACAGTTTTCCGATTTGGCTTAACACTTGGTCGCCCACATCGTGCCCTAATTGATCATTGATTTGTTTAAAATAATCGAGATCAAGCATCACGATGTATATCGAATGCTTTGGTTTTAATTTTTGATGACTGGCTTGAAGTTTTTGTAGTGTATATGTGCGATTGGGTAAGCCAGTGAGTTGATCATAGTTGGCTAAACGGTACAATATGTTTTGTTGCTTCCTGTTGTGAATTTGTGTGCCAATCAATAACACCACCAGAGTGGCCGTTGCAATGATGGCCCACATTAATCTTTGGTTTTGTTGTTCCTCTCTGAGAAGTTGAAGTTTTTGTTCAGCATTTTCTTGAGCCAATAAGGAGTTTTCATTGGCCTGGGCTTCTAATTCAAATTGAGACCTTAACTCATGTAATTGTTGCGTGCTTTGTTCAGAGAGTAATTTTTGTTTTTTGCCTACAGTTCCTATCAGTTGAGTAAAGGCCTTTTGAAAAAAACCTTGAGAAGCATGCACTTGGGACTCTAATTCTTCCAATGAAATGGCTTGGATAGGCATGCGCTTGGGATTTAAGTACCCTTTAGCGAGTTTGATATTAAGTTGGGCATTGTGGCTGTCATTTTTTGCGAGATAAAGCTGGCTCAAAGTTTTATGCAGATCAAACAACATAAATTTATTTTGACTCAAGCCAAATAAATCAGCGGCTTCTTGGAGCATTGACTCTGCTTGATCGAATTGTTCAGTCTGCATGTAAAGTGGTGCCAATTCTTTCAGTGCATAAGCGACCCCTTGTGAGTCATTTATGGTTCTGGAAATGTTGAGAGATTCTTGTAGTTGATTTTTTCCTGTTTCAATTTTGCCAATGTTTTTATTGGCTCTGCCTAGCCCATATAGGGCGATGGATAGCTCCAAATTGTTACCCGTTTGTCGATGGTATATCACAGCCTCCTCAAAATAAGGTATGGCTAAAGTGTCTTCACGTCGGTATTCATACACCAAAGCAAGGCTGCTGGCAATCGCACTTCTGGTGGTTGTGGCATCAGTGAGTGGGGCCATATTATAGGCCTGCATAAATGCATCTAAAGCAGCCACTGAGTTTCCAAGTGTGTTTTCGATATAACCTAATGCAATCAATGCATCAATGACCATTGATCGATTATTGGGTGTTTTTTCCTGGGACTCGGCCCAACTTAAAGCTTGTTGTGCTAAAGGTAGTGCCTCATTGGCTTGTCCACTTAATTCCATGGCTTGAGATTTGGTGATCAAGATGCGGTGATAAAGCCATGCGGGTTCTTTTTCTGGTAAATACGATAAGGCTTGGTTGGTTGCTGCCAAGGATTCTTGTGGATACGTTAAATTTAAATAAGCATGACCAATTGTATAATGATATTGAGCGGCCAGTTCAGGGTTTGTTTCACTGGCCGGATCTGCTAACAACTCATTAAGTACTTGACGTGGATTTTTACTGAGTTGTTCGTCATATTTGATAAATCTGGGGTCCAAGCTGTGGCTCTGGGTTTGAGCAGCTAAAGACTGCCAAAAATGCAATAGACAAAATATAAAAGCAATGACTTTTACTGTGCTATGCATACTGGCAATTTTTCATAAAATGACATGGCTTATGTTTTTCCTTTGATCCATTATAAATTATACACATAACTTACCTTAAACATCATTTGATTTATCTAATGAATATGATAAATATGCATGAGTTTCTTGCTTAATCGCATGTTAAACCACCATTTAAAGTGAGCCAAAGACCTTAAATAGTTGAGGTGGTGAAAGGTGGGGTCAAATTGTTTATGTAATGGTTCTTTTTGAGTGTTATGACTGTTTGAGCGGTTATGTAAATTAATGTCAACATCATATAAATCAATGACTTACAGAGTATAGTTAATGTAATGTATTTCATAAGTTATTGATTCTATTCATTTTTTTCTATTTCTGGCTTGACTTAGCGCTTGTTTAATCATAAAGTGCATAAATGTGGAGTAAAGTGTATTTTAGTGGGATTTAGTAGTGTTTTACGGTGAAATAGCATTGAATTTAGACGTTAAAGGCCGGTTGGCGATACCTTCTATGTATCGCGAACCGATCAGTGACGCCTGTGATAATCGATTGGTGCTCACTTATAACGCCTATGAAAATGACTCGCTATGGCTTTACCCAGAGCAAGAGTGGGAAAAGGTTCGTGACTCAGTTATGTCCCTCAGTACCTTTGATCCCATGCATCGAGCTTTGCAAAGACGTTTAGTGGGTAGTGCCTTTCATGTGACTCCTGACAAAGGCTCCCGAATTTTGTTACCCATTACATTGCGGCAGGTGGCTTCAATGGAAAAACGAGTGGTTATGTTGGGCCTGGGTGCTAAGTTTGAGATATGGAATGAAGATGCGTTACAAAAAACCAGGCACGAAGTTCCAGCCATGAATGGTGAAGTTTCAGATGCCATGAAATCACTGGTGTTGTAATGAATCAATCTGCTCATCAATCAGTTCTACTCGATCAAGCAGTGGAAGCCCTTTCTGTGAAATGTTCGGGTCGTTACTTGGATGCTACATTTGGTCGCGGCGGCCACAGTCAGTTGATTTTGTCGCAGCTAGGTAAGGCTGGAGAGTTGTTTGTGGTTGATTGTGATCCTGAAGCTGTGGAAGTGGCTAAAAAATTACAACATCAAGATGCTCGTTTGTCTGTTTATGCCGATGGTTTTGAGCAAGCGTTAATAGGGATGCAGAGTAAAGGCATTCAGTTTGATGGTATTTTGTTTGATTTTGGGGTTTCGTCGCCTCAAATCGACCAAGCAGAGCGTGGCTTTAGTTTTCAAAAAAATGGGCCGTTGGATATGCGAATGAATAACTCAATTGGAATGACTGCGGCAGAGTGGGTCAATACCGCTTCAGCGGATGAAATGAAAAAAGTATTTTGGCGTTATGCTGAAGAAAAAAATGCTGGGCGTATTGCTAAAAAAATAATTGAAGTGCGAAAAGAAAAACCATTTGCAACTACTTTTGACTTGGCAGATGTGGTCAGTGAGGTTAATCCACCTTTTTATAAAATAAAAAAACACCCGGCTACCCGTGTTTTTCAAGCAATCAGAATTTTCATCAATGATGAACTGGGGCAAGTTGAGCGTGTATTGCCAGTGGCTTTTGATTTGTTAAAACGAGGTGGTCGTTTAGTGGTGATCAGTTTTCATTCATTAGAGGACCGCTTAGTAAAAAGATTTATCAGGACTTTGTCTCAGCCAGCCAAAGTTGATCGACGAATGCCGATGATACCCGATGATGCTAAGCAGCCAGTGATGAAGTCGCTTGGAAAACCTATTAAAGCGGTCGATCATGAAGAGAATATACGCGCCAGAAGCGCCATCATGCGAGTGGCTGAAAAAATATGAATATACAAAATGGATTAACAGTGTTTTTGACTATTTTACTGGTTGCGGTGCTGGTTAGTTATGTGTATTTCCAGAATGAAACAAGAAAGCTTTTTGCAGAGACGCAAGGGGTCGAAAAAGAAAAGTTAGAGCTGAATGCTGAATGGGCAAGGTTGCAAATTGAGATGTCTACATTGGTGTCAAACAGCCGAATTGAACAGGTTGCTAGAGATCAGTTGAACATGAAATTGCCACAAGATGAACAGGTTATGGTCATAGTAAGATGAGAAAATCGCAGCACAAACAAGTTAACATCAGTTTGAGAATTGCCATAGTTATGGCTTTTTTATTGTGTTGCTTTGTGGTGGTGGTTGTTCGAGCGTTCTCAATCCAGGTGCGTGGTGCAGAGTTTTATCAAACACAGGGTGAAAAAAGGCATGTGAGAGAAGTAGAAATACCTGTTTCACGAGGTTCTATATATGATCGAAATGGCGAGCCATTAGCCTTGAGCACAGCCATGGTTTCAGTCGGAATCGTGCCTGGACAATTGCTGGATCAATTCAGCAAGGTTGAGCAGTTGGCTGAAGTTTTAGAGTTAGATGCAAATGAACTTAAACAAATCATTACTGCCAGAAAAGATCGGCATTTTTTATTCATCAAACGCCGCATAACACCCATGTTAGCAGACCAAGTCAAAGCGCTGAATATGGAGGGTGTGGAATTCAGGACTGAATTCAAAAGGTTTTACCCCACGGGTGAAATATTGGCCAATGTAGTTGGTTTTACTGATGTGGAAGATGTTGGTCAAGAAGGTCTTGAGAGAACCTATGATAATTGGTTGACTGGTACATCAGGTAAGAAAACAGTGGTCAAAGACTTATTAGGGCAAGTAGTTGCAGATATTGATATTGATGAATTAGAAGCAGCAAAGCCTGGTAAGGACTTGCACTTGAGTATAGACAGGCGTTTGCAATACGCTGCATACTTGGGATTAAAGAAAGCTGTGTACAAACATCGCGCCACATCAGGCTCTGCGGTGGTACTTGATGTTAAAACCGGTGAAATTCTTGCCATGGTGAACCAACCATCATTCAATCCAAATGGCAGTAAAGATACCAATGAAGGTTTGCGTAACCGCTCAGTCACTGATATTTACGAGCCAGGTTCGGTGATGAAGCCATTTGCTGTGGTTGCTGCCTTAGAAAGTGCAGAGTATACAACTGATTCTGTGGTAAATACTTCGCCGGGAGAGTATGAGGTAGATGGTTTTGTAATTCATGACTTCAGGGATTATGGTGAGTTGAGCTTGGTCGATATCTTGGTGAAATCCAGCAATATAGGCGTTGCAAAATTAGTTTTGGGTTTGGGTAAGGAACACTTGTGGGATGTCTATCAACGTTTTGGTTATGGTCAATCTTCGGGCAGTGGATTCATGGGAGAGTCAGCTGGTTATTTGCCCCATCACGAACGTTGGAGAACAGCTGATCATGCGGCTTTGTCTCGTGGCTATAACTTATCTGTAACAACACTCCAATTAGCCTCAGCTTATTCAGTCTTTGCCAATCAAGGACGTTATCGTGCACCGACCTTCATCAAAGGTAATATCAATGAAGATAAAGCCATTATTGATCCGATGATTGCATCACAACTAACAGATATGTTGTCTCATGTGGTTATGGATAACGAGGGACACAAGGCATTTATTCCCAATTACAGTGTGGCTGGTAAAACTGGCACAGCAAGAATAGCTGAAAAAGGAGGTTATTCAGATAACTACATGTCTTCATTCGTAGGCTTTTCTCCTGTTTCCTCCCCTCGATTGGTGGTGGCGGTAAGCATCAATAACCCCAGAGGTGACGAGTATTATGGTGGTTTAGTGGCTGCGCCAGTTTTTTCTGAAATAATGAAAACTGGTTTGCGTCTACTTAATGTGCCAGCTGATCAAGTCACCAGAACTTTAGTTGACTTGAATAAGCAGGCTGCTGCGGATGGTGAAGATGCAGGGTAACTATTTATCAACAAGTAAGGATATGGCCTGGTTGCAGCGGCAATTAAATCAGTTGTCTGATTTTGAACTGACTGCTGATTCTGTTGCACTTGATTCTAAAACAGCGGTTAATGATTTGTGCTTAGACAGTAGGCAGGTGAAGTCAGGTGATGTTTTTATTGCGTTATCAGGATTTAATGTTCATGGATTGGATTATGCGTATCAAGCAGAAAGAGCTGGCGCTGTTGCGGTTATCGCTGAACCGACTAAAGCGCAAAGAGCTGGTTTCGTTAGACGTCAAAAGCCATTAAAAATACCTGTTATTGAATGCAGAGATTTAAGTGAGGTATTGGGCGATTTAGCCAGTGCGTTCTATGATAAGCCCAGTCAAAAAATGCAGGTGACTGCCATCACTGGCACCAACGGTAAAACTTCTACAGCATGGTTAATGATGCATGCCCTAGAACAGTTGGGCATTAAGGCTGGTTACATCGGAACTTTAGGTGTGGGTGGTATTGATCAGTTAACCCAAATACAAAACACCACGCCGTCTGCAATTGCCATACAAAAAAATATGGCAAAAATGCTTGCAGCAGGTTGTCAACATGTTTGTATTGAAGTTTCATCACACGCCTTGGATCAAAATCGCTTCAATGGCACGCGTGTTAAGACTGCAGTTTTTACTAATTTAAGCCGCGATCATTTGGACTACCATCAGACCATGGATGCATATGCAGCAGCAAAACTGAAGTTGTTTACTCACTTTAAACCTGATGTGAGCATAATTAATATTGATGATTCTGTTGGTGCAAAGTGGCTTAAAAGTGAACTGAGTCAGCAACAAACCCTTTCTTATGCCATCAAAAATGTTAACGCCGAATTCAAAGCCGAAAACATTGAACTTTTGTCTGCAGGAATTGCATTTGAACTTTCTACTCAACAACAAAATTTAGCTATAGAAACTTCTTTATTGGGCGGTTTCAATGTATTGAACACCTTAGCTGTGATAGCTGCGCTTGATTGGGCAGGACATTCTGGAAAAGAAATTTCTCAGGTCATAAATAAATTACAACCAGTGCCGGGCCGTATGAATCGCATTGACGATGAACTTAATGGTGTCATTGTGGTGGTTGATTATGCGCACACGCCAGATGCATTGTTACAGGTGCTTAAGGCTTTACGTGATCATACAAGTGGAAAGTTGTGGTGTGTTTTTGGATGTGGCGGTAATAGAGATAAAGGCAAACGTGCCATGATGGGTGAAATAGCTGAGCAATATGCCGATCATGTTGTATTAACCGATGATAATCCCCGTTTTGAATCACCTGCTCAAATTATTGCCGATATTGAAACAGGGATGACACAAAAGCCACATGTTATCAATAACAGAAAACAGGCCATGGCTTATGTGCTTGATCACAGTCAACGTGGAGACATTATTTTGATTGCTGGCAAAGGGCATGAGTCTACTCAGGAAGTGAGCGGTAAATTATTGCCGTTTAATGACATTGAAACGGCCAAAGAACTGTTGCAGGTGGCTGTATGATTATCATGAATTTGCATCAAATTTCAGCCATCGTTGGTGGTAATTTTGTGGGTAAAGAGGCGCGCATACAAGGTGTGACAACAGACTCTAGGGGCGATTGTAAAGGGAAGTTGTTCGTGGCTTTAAAAGGAGAATATTTCAATGGAGAAGATTACTGCCAAGCAGCTGTTGAAAATGGAGCCGCTGCGGTACTGGTAGCTAATGCGGTGGAAGTAAGTGTACCTCAATTGATTGTTAAAGATACATTGGTCGCGTTACAGGCCATGGCTTCTGCTTGGGTAAAACAAACCGGCGTTAAAGTAATAGGTGTAACTGGTTCAAATGGAAAAACAACAGTAAAAAATATGTTGTGCTCTGTACTCAGTCAAAAATTCAGTTGTTTCGCAACCCAGGGTAATTTTAATAACGAGATTGGTGTGCCATTATCTTTATTATCAATCAGTCAAGAGAATCAGGTGGCGGTCATCGAAATGGGTGCGGCAAAGATAGGTGATATTGCACACTTAACAGATATCATCAAACCCGATATCACTTTGGTTACCAACATTGGTGATGCTCATATAGGGAGGTTTGGTAGCGTCGATAACATAGCTATTGGTAAGGCAGAGATATATGAGGCATTGGATGAAGATGGCTTGGCCTTGATTAATGTAGACTCACCTTATCAAAATGATTTCAGAGAAAAGGTAAAAGGTCGTGTGTTGACTTTTGGTATGAGTGAAGGTGCTGATTTTCGGTTACAAAAAAATACCGATGGATATCAAGTAGTTACTCACCGTGGAGAAAAACTTCAATTAAAACTCCCTGTTTTAGGCGAGCATAACTACATGAATGCCACCGTCGTGGTGGCGATAGCATTAAGCATGCATTTGGATTTTTCCGAAATTGCAACTGGTTTGGCTGTTTTTGAACCTGAAGTTGGTCGTTTGCAATGGCAACAAATCAATGAAGATTTAAGCTTAATTAACGACAGTTACAATGCCAATCCGGCGTCCGTTCATGCAGCGATAGATGTTTTGAAAGAACAAAAAAAACCAACTTGCTTGATTTTAGGTGATATGGCGGAATTGGGCGAATACGCACGTGATATGCATGAGCGTGTTGGGCAATATGCAGTTAAGGCAGGCTTGGATCAACTGTTGGTGGTGGGTGAGTACGCACAAAATGTTTGTGATGGGAGTGGGTCAACTGAAATTGTGGCTGAATCGAAGCCAATTGATTGTCAAGTATTCAATGCTGTGGACGAGTTAATGATTCATATAAAACAAAACAAAACAAGACAAGGTACAGTTTTGGTTAAAGGTTCTCGAAGCATGCGTTTGGAGCGAGTCGTTGAAGTGTTGGCCGAAGGAGAAACTACATGATTTATTGGTTAACTCAACATTTTAGTGAACAGTTTTCTGGATTGAATCTTTTCAGTTATTTGACTTTTAGAGCAATCATGGCTGCCTTAACAGCCTTGTTGTTATCATTGTTTTTAGGACCCTGGTTTATCAGAACTTTAGAGATTAAACAAATAGGTCAACAAGTCAGAAGTTTGGGGCCTGAATCTCATTTAAGTAAACAGGGTACGCCGACTATGGGTGGCGCCATGATCTTGGCGATTATTATCATGACAACACTGTTATGGGGCGATTTGTACAGCCAGTACGTTTGGCTTTCACTTTTTGTTCTGATCGGATTTGGTTTGATTGGTTGGGTTGATGATTACAAGAAGATACATTTAAAAAGTTCGGCAGGATTGTCAGCTAAATGGAAATACAGCATGCAATCACTGGTTGGAATTTTGGCTGTTTTGTATTTGTATCAGTATGGACACAGCAGTATTCAAGAACAATTGGTGCTACCTATGATCAGTGATTACAACTGGCATCTTGGTTGGCTGGCCATGCCGCTGGGTTATTTTGTGATCGTTGGTTCTAGTAATGCTGTTAATTTGACAGACGGGTTAGATGGGCTGGCCATTATGCCTACTGTATTGGTTGGTTCTGCATTAGGTGTTTTTGCTTATGTTTCAGGTAATGGTGTTATCTCAGATTATTTGTTGTTGCCGTTTATTCCAGGAACAGGCGAGCTGGCAATATTTTGTGCCGCGATTGCGGGTTCTGGTTTAGGGTTTCTGTGGTTTAACACTTATCCGGCCCAAGTTTTTATGGGTGATGTGGGTGCTTTGGCTTTAGGTGCAGCTTTGGGTTTAGTGGCATTCATTACTCGCCAAGAGTTCGTTTTCTTTATCATGGGTGGCATATTTGTCATGGAGACTGTTTCAGTGATTTTGCAGGTGGCTTCCTTTAAGTTAACAGGTAAAAGAATTTTTAAAATGGCACCCATACACCATCATTTCGAATTAAAAGGCTGGGCAGAACCTAAAGTCATTGTCAGGTTTTGGATTATTTCAATTATTTTGGTGCTCATTGGTTTGGCCACATTAAAGATCAGATAAGTATGACAGCAAGTGCAAATAAAAAGGTCAAGAGTAAATGGTACATCGTAGGTGTAGATGGTTGGCTGGCCATGTCATTTTTGTTATTGATTACCATAGGTGCTGTTATGGTGGCATCGTCTTCAATCGCTGTCGCAGAAAGTTCAACCAACGATGCATTTTATTACTTTAAGCGTCATATTTTATTCATTGGTTTAGGCACGGCTTTTGGTGTTTTAATGATGAATATTTCATCGGACTGGATGAATCGACTGAGTCGTCCGGCTTTGATTTTAGGCATTGTTGCATTGGTTTTGGTATTGATTCCTGGAATTGGTGTTGAAGTGAATGGGGCCAAGCGGTGGATAAACTTAGGTGTTTCAAGGTTTCAGGTTGTAGAAGCCGTTAAGTTGGCTTTAATCATGTCATTAGCCACTTATGTGGTCAAGCATAAAAAAGGCATACAGCGCTCAATGCTTGGGGTTCTAAAACCATTGATAATTGTGGTGCTTATTGCAGGATTATTGCTTGTTCAGCCAGATTTCGGTTCTGCCGTATTGCTGATGATCATAACCTTAGTTATGGTTTACATTGCTGGTGCGCGTTATCGAGACTTGACAGTGATCAGTTTACTGGCCGGTTCAGCAATGATGGTGATCGCTTGGGCTGAACCCTATAGAGTCAGAAGATTAGTTAATTTTGTTGACCCATGGCAGGATCCATTCAATGCTGGTTTTCAACTGGTACAAGCATTGATTGCGGTGGGCCGAGGTGAAATCACCGGTGTAGGAATTGGATCAAGTATTCAAAAGTTGTTTTACCTGCCAGAAGCGCACACCGATTTTATTTTTGCTGTTTATGCCGAAGAGATGGGGTTTATTGGCGTTTTGACGTTAATCGCTTTGTTTGTGTTATTGATTTATCGCATTTTTAAAGTGGCTCGAAATGCATTTGACCAAGGTAATGATTTTGCAGGTTTTATGTGTACTGGCATTGCAGTTTGGATGGCATTACAGGCTTTTCTGAGTATGGGGGTTAACTTAGGCATGTTACCTACAAAAGGACTGACTTTGCCGTTTATATCTTCAGGAGGTAGTGCGATTATGATGAATATCATCGCCTTGAGTGTGGTGTTCAGAATTTCTTACGAAAATCGTAAAATTCATTTCAGAGCTGGTAAGCAGGAGGCTGCAGCATGAATTTTGCAATTATGGCAGGTGGCACAGGTGGACATATATTTCCTGGCATTGCGGTTGCTAAATCTTTACAGAAAAAAGGGCATACCATTTTTTGGTTAGGAGCCCAAGGTGGCATGGAAGAGAGAATAGTTAAACAATATGGTGTGCAGCTAACGTTATTGCCGATCAAACCTTTGAGAGGTAAAGGTGTATTGGGTTTGATAACAATGCCATTCAGGTTGTTAAGAGGCATCATGCAGGCCCGTAAATTTTTTAAAGCCAAGCAAATTGATGCCGCCATCAGTATGGGGGGTTATGTGGCCGCTCCTGGTGGATTTGCCACAGCATTGTGTAAAACCAAATTAATCGTGCATGAACAAAACAGTGTATTTGGTATGACCAATAAAAGTTTGGCAAAAAGAGCTAACTTGGTAATGACAGGTTTTGATTTAACTGGACAATTTGGCTCTAAGTGGGTTGGAAATCCAGTGCGAGATAGTATCGAAAATATCAACAAAAATTCTAACCGGACTACCCCGCTTAATGTGCTGGTTCTTGGCGGTTCTTTAGGCGCGCAATCACTTAATACCATGGTACCAGAATGTTTATATGAGTGGATTAAAAACGATTCAATCAAGATAAAACATCAATGTGGTCGTGGGAAATTGCGAGCGACTCAAACTGCATATGGTGATTTGTCTTTGCAAGTAGATATCCAAGAATTTATACAAAACATGGCAGCTGCATACCAATGGGCTGACGTGTGTATATGCCGCGCAGGTGCGCTGACAATTGCAGAAATAAGTACAGTTGGAATTCCTACCATATTTGTTCCTTATCCACATGCAGTTGATGATCACCAAACACATAATGCTTTGAGTTTAGTGAATAAAAAAGCCGCATTGATGTGGCAAGAATCGACAGATAAGCACTTGTTGGTTGATCATTTTAAATACTTAATGACTGCTGAGAACCGCAGTGACATCGTAGCCGCCATGATGCAGGTGCGTAAAACTCAAGTATCGGATCAAATTGCAGATTTATGTGAACAGGTGGTGGCATGAGTTATTTGAATCCTGAACATAAGTTTGCCAGTCGAATGCAACACATTCATTTAATTGGTATTGGTGGTTCTGGGATGTCGGGAATTGCTGAGGTATTGCATAACTTGGATTTTAAAGTCAGTGGCTCAGACTTGAGTGAAAGTAAAGTAACTAAACGTCTGATTGGGATGGGCATTGACATCGTTTTTGGTCATGATGCAGCTCATGTTGAAATGGCAGATGTGGTGGTCTATTCATCAGCTATAAGGGAAACAAACCAGGAATTGAAAGCGGCTAGGGCAGCATATATTCCGGTCCTGACAAGGGCTGAAATGTTGGCGGAACTGATGCGTTTTAAAATTGGAATCGCCGTGGCCGGTACACATGGCAAGACAACTACGACCAGTTTAGTGGCCAGTATATTGACAGAAGCAAGTCTAGACCCAACTTTTGTGATTGGTGGTTTGTTGACATCTGCTGGTACCAATGCAGGTTTAGGTACCAGTGAATATCTAGTGGCAGAAGCAGATGAGTCTGATGGCTCGTTTCAGTTACTGCAACCTGTAATGGCTGTCGTTACCAATATTGATGAAGATCATATGGCTACCTTTGATAATGACATAGGTCAGTTGAAGCAATCGTTTGCTACATTTTTACACAGAGTACCATTTTATGGTGTGACTGTGTTGTGTGTTGATGATGACCATGTTTTTGAATTGGCTCAGCAAATTTCTCGCCATCAAATCACTTATGGTTTATCTGATAGGGCACAAATTCAAGCCATAAATTTAAAACAAATTAAACAGCATATGTGGTTTGATGTGATGATCAATGATCAAATTGTATTACAACAGGTGAAATTAAACTTACCGGGTGAGCACAATGTTTTAAATGCATTGGCGGCTATTGCAATAGGCATTGAACTGGAAGTTGATATGCAAGCTATGCACAAAGCTTTGGCTGAATTCAATGGAGTTGGAAGGCGTTTTAATATATATGACGGCTTTGACTTAGATGGTAAGAATGTGACTTTAGTAGATGATTATGCACATCATCCAACTGAATTGTCAGCTGCTATTAAAGCGTGTAAAGCGGGTTGGCCAGAAAGTAGGTTGGTGATGGTTTTTCAACCACATCGATACAGCCGAACTCGTGACTTATTTGATGATTTTGCTGATGTGTCTAATGCCGTTGACGTGCTTGTGGTTTCAGAAGTTTATCCTGCTGGTGAAGAAGTTATTTCAGGTGCTACAGCCAATGATTTATGTCGAAGCATCAGGAATCGAGGCAAATTAGATCCAGTTTTCGTCCAAGACATCAAAGCAGTGCCAGAAGCTTTAAATCATGTGGTGGAAAATAATGATGTGGTATTGATGGTTGGTGCTGGTGACATTGGTACCTTGATACAAACCATGGTGGAATCAAGAGGTGCGCATGAGTAAGTACAGCAAAAGCCTCAATGTGGCTTTACTCATGGGAGGCCGTTCGGCAGAACGTGAGATATCACTGCAATCAGGAAAAGCTGTTCATGTTGCTTTAGAAGCATTGGGACATCAAGTCTACAAAGTTGATGGTATCGAGGGCTTAAAACAAATTAATAAACAAGACATTGATTTGGTTTTCAATGTGTTACATGGAGCTGATGGTGAGGATGGTCAATTAGCGGCATGGTTAAACTTAGAAGGTTATCAATCAACATGTGTTGATTTTGCAGCCGCCAATTTAAGTTGGCATAAAGACCAAGCTAAAATATTGGTTGCGAAAGAAGGTGTGTTGACTCCTGGTAGTCAGTTATTAAAAAACAATTGCGATTTTAACCCTGACTGTACATCAATCAGCAAGTCAGGTCCATGGATTGTGAAGCCGGCGACTGAAGGTTCCAGTGTGGGATTATTCAAAGTCGATAACCCTTCAAAATTAGTAGATGCTGTTAACAGTGCTTTTGATGTGGCAGATCAGGTATTGGTTGAAGATTATATTGATGGTACAGAATGCACAGTAGGAGTGGTTGGTGATGTGGTATTACCTGTTGTTGGTATTGTCCCAGCATCCGGTTTGTATGATTATCATGCCAAATATCAAAGTAATGATACGCAATACCACTGTCCAGCTAAATTTGAATCGCAATGGCAGTTAGCATTGCAGCAAGATGCAAAAAAAGCATGCCAGGCGCTTGGTATGAATGGTTGGTGTCGAGTTGATTTCATCGTTGATGATCAGGGAGGTCGTTGGTTTCTAGAAATTAACACCACTCCTGGCATGACCAACAACAGTTTGCTACCCAAAGCGGCAGCGGCATATGGTTGGGATTTTAATGGGTTGGTGGCTCAAATTTTAGCAACTGCCAAAACTGGTTCTGAAAGAGCATGTCATGAGTAAAGGCATGCAATTGATGGTTATTTTCAGTTTGTTGGTGCTGTTGTTGGTGGTGGCAATGATGAGCGGGCTTATTCAGTCAGATCGTTGGAAAATAAGCCAATTAGAAGTGGCCGCTGAATACAAACGCATCACACCTGAACAACTGCGCTTAATGGTGGCTAAAACAGCAGAACGGTCATTTTTTAGACTGGATGCAGAGCAAGTTAAAGCCAATATTGAATCCATGTCATGGGTTCGTTATGCGCATGTGGTTAAGCAATGGCCTGATACACTTAAAATAACGATCAAAGAACACAGAGCCATTGCAATCTGGAATGAAAAAGAATTGCTGAACGAGTCAGGTGAAGTCTTTCAGGTTGATGCGGTAGATCATTTAAAGGCATTGCCACAGATACATGGCTTGAATGAAAACTCAGCGATGACACTGGAAAATTTCAAAAGGTTTAATCAACTGCTGAAGCCAGTTGGTTTTGAAATTAATTTGGCCAAGGTCAATGAACGTGGTGATTGGCAGTTAACGTTGCGCAACGGTTTGGAAGTCATGCTCGGTTCTGAAAAACATGAGGCCAGAGTCTTGCGTCTGGCAGAAACTTGGGAACAACTTTTGGCCGCATCAGAACAATTGCCAGAACGCATTGATTTGCGTTACAGCAATGGATACGTTGTCCGATGGCGTAATGATAAAAAGCCAACTCAAGTTATAAATGGTGAGTTGAATACAGATCAACGAGATATGGGATAGACATGGCTAAAAAGCATGAAACAAAATTACAAGTTGGTTTAGACATAGGAACCTCTAAGGTGGTCGCTATTGTCGGAGAACACCACTTAGATGGATCCATTGAAGTAGTGGGCATAGGCTCTTCTCCGTCTCGCGGATTAAAAAGAGGTGTGGTGGTTGATATTGAATCAACTGTGCAATCTATTAAAAGGGCGATAGAGGAAGCTGAGTTGATGGCTGGGTGTGAGATTCAGTCTGTATATGTTGGCATAGCAGGCAGTCATATTCGCAGTATAAATTCAGATGGCATTGTTGCAATTAAAGACAAAGAAGTGACTAAGACTGATGTGGAAAAAGTGTTAGATGCGGCCAAAGCTGTACCTATCCCTAACGACCAAAAGGTTTTGCATGTATTGCCACAAGAGTATGTTATTGATGGACAAGATGGAATCAGGCATCCAATAGGGATGTCAGGTGTTCGTTTAGAGTCGCGCGTACATTTAATCACTGGCTCTGAAAGCGCAGCACAAAATATCACAAAATGTGTGGCTCGTTGCGGTTTGTCGGTAGATCAGATGATCGTAGAGCAATTGGCTTCATCAACTGCCGTATTGACGGAAGATGAAAAGGAGTTGGGTGTTTGTATGGTTGATATTGGTGCAGGTACTACCGATATAGCGGTTTTCACCAATGGGGCAATCAGGCACGTGTCAGCGATACCTATTGCAGGTGATCAAGTGACCAATGACATCGCCGTTTCAATGCGAACCCCCACCCAACATGCAGAAGACATCAAATTAAAATATGCCTGTGCTCTGCGGCAATTGGCATCAGCGGAGGAAACCATTTCAGTACCCAGTGTAGGAGATCGTCAACCCAGACGGTTGGCTAGGCAGACATTGGCTGAAGTGGTTGAACCCCGTTATGAAGAATTATTCAGTTTGGTTCAAGCTGATTTACAGCGCAGTGGTTATATTGATTTAATCGCTGCAGGTATCGTGCTGACAGGTGGTGCATCCAGAATGGAAGGTGCTGTTGAGTTAGCGGAAGAGATATTTCATGTGCCCGTTAGATTGGGTGTTCCAGTGAATGTGGCTGGCTTGAAAGAGGTTGTCAATAACCCTGTGCATGCGACAGGTGTTGGGTTATTGCAATATGGCGGTAATACAGATTTTGTTACCGACAGTGTTATGGAATCAGAGGGCTGGTTACATAAATTTAAAAAATGGTTTTTAGGTGACTATTGAGGGAGTTTACGATTAAAAGTTCGTAAAGAATTTAATGTTACAAATGAGATATAAAACCAAAATAATTATTAAACGTTCGGAGGTATAAACAAATGTTTGAATTAATGGAAACTGAGAACACTGGCGCAGTCATTAAGGTGATTGGTGTGGGTGGCGGTGGTGGTAACACCGTACAACAAATGGTAGAAGCTGATATTGATGGGGTAGAATTTATTTGCGCCAACACCGATATGCAAGCTTTGGAAAAAACGCATTGTAAAAATGTTGTCAGAATAGGTCAAAATGTAACCAAAGGTTTAGGTGCAGGTGCTAATCCAGAAGTGGGTCGTCAAGCGGCTTTGGAAGACACTGAGCGACTTAAAGAGTGTTTGGCCAACACTGACATGGTATTTATTACTGCAGGCATGGGTGGTGGCACCGGAACAGGTGCTGCACCAGTCATAGCAGCCATTGCCAAAGAAATGGGTATTTTGACGGTGGCAGTGGTAACTAAGCCATTCCCATTCGAAGGGAAACGCAGAATGGATGTGGCTAACAAAGGTATACAAGATCTAGAGCAGCATGTAGATTCTTTAATTACCATTCCTAATGCTAAATTACTGACTCATTTTGGTCGAGATGTGACGTTACTCAATGCTTTTAAAGCAGCCAATGATGTATTGCAAGGCGCTGTTCAGGGTATTGCTGAGCTGATTACCTGTCCAGGCTTAGTTAATGTGGATTTCGCTGATGTAAAAACAGTCATGTCTGAGATGGGAATGGCAATGATGGGCTCAGGTGTTGGTAAAGGTGATGACAGAGCAGCAGCAGCCACTGAATTAGCAATGAACTCTCCTTTGTTAGAAGACATTGATATGCATGGTGCCAATGGCGTGTTGGTAAACATCACTGCAGGTATGGATATGACCATTGGTGAGTACGAGGAGATTGGTGACTTAATCAAAGAATATGCATCTGATGAAGCCACAGTAGTGGTTGGTACCTCAATCGATATGGATATGAAAGATGAGGTTAGGGTCACTGTGGTTGCAACGGGATTAAATAAAGCGGTCAAGCAAAAACAATTTAAATCTGTAGAAATAGTTCGAAATGCCACCAATAATCAAGTGGAACACCCAATTCGTGCAACCCGCGATGAGAATGAAATGGTTGGTAGTAGCCATTCGGGCAATTCAAGTGATGGCCAAGCTGTTATTGATCAATTGCGTGAAGGGAAACCTGCAGCTGAAAATGACGACTATCTAGACATCCCAACATTTTTAAGGAATCAATTGGATTAATTGTGAAATGATCATAATAAAGACAATCAAATAGCCCAATTTAGATTGTCAATAGAAACGTCGACCTAGCCGGCCACATCACCTCCTGTGGTCGGCACCTTTTACTTGAGTTGATGCTTGGAGTCTTTAGTTGTGGTATAAAAGTCACATGCGTTGTAAAAATACCACAAAGTAGGTTGAATCATGACACTAATGTGCTACAATTCACAAAAATTGATGAAATAATCATATACTTAACCGATATTTACGCTGCCTATGATTGCACAACAAACATTGAAAAATACAGTCCGTGCCACTGGAGTGGGTATTCATTCTGGACAAAAAGTATTCATTACGCTCAGCCCAGCACCTGTCGATACGGGTATTGTGTTCCGTCGTGTTGATTACAAGCGTCCTGTACCTATTCGTGCTACAGCTATTAACGTGGGTGAGACCAGCATGTCAACCACACTGGTTAAAAATGGTATTAAAGTCGGAACAGTTGAGCATTTAATGGCTGCTTTCGCTGGCATGAATATTGATAACTGTTATGTCGATTTAAGTGCTTCTGAAGTACCTGTAATGGATGGTTCAGCTGGCCCATTTGTCTTTTTGATTCAATCTGCAGGGATCACTGAGCAATCAGCAGCTCGGAAATTCTTAAAAATTAAGAAAGAAGTTAAAATCGAAGTGGGTGATAAGTCTGCTACATTGTCACCTTATTCAGGCAGTAAATACTCTTTTGATATTGAGTTTGATCATCCGGCATTTGAGGATCATCATAATCACGCCGTTATTGATTTAAATAGTCAATCATTTATTAAAGAAATTTCACGAGCCAGAACATTTGGTTTTATGCGTGACATTGAGATGTTGCGTAATAATAACCTTGGTTTGGGTGGCAGTATGGACAATGCCATTGTTTTAGATGATTATCGAGTTCTGAATAATGATGGTTTGCGTTATGAAGCAGAGTTTGTTCGCCATAAATTACTGGATGCAATTGGTGATATATATCAACTAGGTCATCCAATCATAGGGGAATATCACGGATATAAATCTGGCCATGCGTTGAATAATGAATTGGCTCGAGCCTTATTAGCCGATGAATCTGCTTATGAAATCGTGACATTGAATGGTAAAAAAGATAAAGTTCTCGATACCATGTTGCCCAACGGTTTACTTGCTTAGTCTAAATTTATTATAAATTTCGTTTAGGTCCGTTAGTCTCAGTCTTCAAGCTGTGATTGAGCAAAGTCTACATCCATAGCTTGTAAAGTATCTAAAGGTTTACATTTTGCGGCTTGCTGGTAAAGTGTTGTTGCTTCATCCATGCCTTTATCGCCTTTCAGTAATATTGTTGCATTACCAGCTTCGATTAAGTTAATGGCGTTTGGTACCAATTCTAACGATTGATCTATGTGTTTAAATGCTGTTTTTGCTTTTGCACCGTAAGTCAGTCCGCCTAATGTTGCACCAACTTTGTCAATAATTTCGGCATGATACATGGCCATGGCTAAATGAGCTTCTGCATGGTTAGGTTGGTTTTCTAAAACATGGCTCAGTAAATTTTTAACTTTACCTCCTAAGCCTTTGGCCAATGCTTTGGTGATTGAAATGGATTGTGAATAGCGACCCATTGCCAAAGCGGTTGTGAACTGACAGTCTGGATTTTCAGTACAGTGTTCTTCCCCAAGTAAATATGATTGTTCTAATAATTCTGTGTTTTCATCCTCATCCTCACCAATATAATCAGTGTAAGCTACTACAGACCTGATCAGCACTGGCGTTCCTTCAGCGCCTAATTCTAAAGCTGCTTTTGCGGCATCCGAGAAATAGCCATTATGAAACAATAACCAAGCACTTAATAATGCATTATCAGGAGACTCAGCTAAATCTGCTGCATGCAGTTCTTGCCATTGGTTAAGTAATTCATCTTCGTTCATTGATTGAATGAATATTTTTTCAGTGTTCTGCCAGTTTGATATTTTCATGATTAAGGACTTATTTTAATTATTTATTAATTTTTATTTTGTTTAGTGTGTTTACTCTACAACTGCTGATTACTATACGCACATCAACAACAAAACACAACATATTGAGAGGTTCCACATGAATACTAAACAAATTAAAGAATCTGCAAAAAATGCAGTATTGGCTGGCTTAGGTGTCGTTTCAATCGCACAAAAAGAAGCTGCAAAAGTTTACGGAAAAGCATCTAAAGAAGCTAATAAATTTTACGATACTTTATTAAAAGAAGGTAAGTCTTTAGAAAAGAAATCTAAAAAATCTGTTGATCAATTGACCAACAAAGCAGAAGGCAAGATAAGCAACATCAGAAATATTGCTACTAAACAATTCAATAAAATTGAGAACGTTTTTGAAACTAAAGTAGAAAGCGCATTAAACAAGTTAGACATCCCAACTGTTGATGATTTAAAAGGTTTGAGCAAACGTGTTGAAACTTTAATCAAAGAAATCAAAAAGATTGATACCAAAAAAGCTGCATAAAGAATTCAGCTTAATCAATCACGAGTTTGTACCTCGTCCCCCAGCAGTAACCAAGGATGGTTGCTGTTTTTTTTGTCTAAAATTCGAGTTTATAACACAATAAACAACCTGTCATTTAAGGTTTTTAAAAATTTGAGCGCTTGAAAAAAGAAATAATTCCCATACATCAATAAATAATCAAGTAAAATTACTCATCATGTCATTACAACTCACCCAACAAGCCGCTGATCGTATCTTACATTTTATGTCGCTGGATGATTCGGCAGTTGGATTTAGAGTTTCTGTGAAAAAAATGGGCTGTTCGGGCTGGGGCTACGATGTTGCTTTGGCTCACGAGATCAATGAAGGTGAAATGACACTTGAGGACAGAGGTGTTAAATTAGTGGTCCCCAAGGATGCCATCGATAAAATCGACGGAACTGTGATTGATTATGAAAAGCAAGGTATCAACCAAATATTCGTCTATAAAAACCCGAATGCCACAGGCTCTTGTGGCTGTGGCGAGAGCTTCACTACAAACTAAAATTTATTTTACACATTTAACCGCAACTGTTAATTTGTTGGGCTATTCGTGGTCTGCCGACATTACTGATGATAATGGCTTTTCCGTGCGCTACACCCCGATGGTCACAAAATCGAATTGTTAAATTAGTACCAGGAGCAAATCCCGTGGTATCAAATCGAATTTTAGGTCTGTGTACAGAAGCCAATGCCTGTAAATCTGTGCTCATACTGTCTTCATTCAGTAGCATCCTGTCGTTAGCGTCGAATATTCGATTGCGATTGGTGTCTGTAAAAACCATCCACCCCAAATGCCATTGGGAATCTCCGTCACATGTGATGAAAGACTCTGTGGCACATAAAATAACATGTTCACCGATGACAATGCTCTGACTTCGGGCAAAACTGATGGTTGATGACAGTCTATTAATCTCCTGAGTCATTATTTGGTTTTGTTTAAAAGTCCGGTAATTAGGGATACCATAGGCAGTTAAAATAGCAATGATACTTAAGGTAATGATCAGCTCAATGAAGGTAAATCCTTTTATACGTTGCTTTGATGGCATCGATGTTCTCCAAAATAAACGATTGTCCCAATTCCTTTTTGTCTGCGCCATAGTTGTATTCTGAATGGAGTGTCAATTTATTCTGACGTTTCAGGTATTTTTTGACTGAAAATTAAATTATGCTAACTTGAATCGGCTGTGTTCGCGCCCTATAATCAACTTTTAAATTTTAGGATTTTTATCATGGCACGAGGCATTAATAAAGTCATCTTGGTCGGCAATATGGGTAATGACCCCGAAGTCAGGTACACCCCAGCTGGTGCAGCTGTCACAACAATTTCATTGGCAACGACAGAAAACTGGAAAGACAAGGAAGGCAATAAACAAGAAAAAACTGAATGGCACAGAGTGGTTTTTTTCAGTCGTTTGGCTGAAATTGCTGGCGAATACCTTAAAAAAGGAAGTCAAGTTTATATAGAAGGTAAGTTAAGAACTAATAAATGGCAAGATAAAAACGGTCAAGACCGGTACACCACTGAGATCTTGGCTAACGAAATGCAAATGCTTGGTGGGCGTGGTGGTGATTCAGGTCAAGGTGGTTTCAGTAGCGGTGGTGGTATGCCATCAGCACCTAAAGCAAATAATCAACAACAAAATAACAACAATCCAGCACCGAACTTTGATGACTTTGATGATGAAATACCCTTCTGATGCTTTTTTTAATTGAAAAGAAACTTAAAAAAACCTCAATTTAATTGAGGTTTTTTTGTTTTTGATGTCATGAAATTCTCGTTGAAAGCGTATTGAGTGTTTTTATAAGGGAGTTTTCATATGTTTAATTTTAAAATCATAGGTTTATTTATCTTAGTATTT
>CAZVZJ010000007.1:39145-74870 GCA_964631055.1 uncultured Marinicella sp. | reverse complement strand
GCTTCAGTGTTGATTTGTAATAGTTTCAGGGCAATACCATGAAAGGTACCTATCCACATGTCTCTGATTTCACGTTTCAACATAAAAGCAATGCGATTGCGCATTTCAGCCGCCGCTTTATTGGTGAATGTAACAGCTAAAATGCTATATGGTGATACAAATTCAGCAGAAATCAGCCAGGCAATTCGATGAACCAAAACACGAGTTTTACCGCTGCCAGCCCCTGCCAGAACTAGGGCATGTTGTGCTTCGGTGGTGACGGCCTCTGCTTGGTTTTCATTGAGGCTTTTTAGGATGTCTTCAGTGTTAAGTGTCATGAAAGTCTTGATCGTTGTCTAGTTACAAAAGTTGTTGTGCATGGCTGTTGAATTTGCAGTTTATTGTAGCGTATTCTTGACCCAGCTGATTTCGCAATTCTTGCTCAATGTCAATTAAAGCTTTTGGGTTGATTGGATAGTAAATTGTTCTGGATTGATTGGGTATTTGTGAAACTATTGCTACCACTCCAGCTTGTGGATGGGTGTAATGAATTACTGGTGATTCCAAAGAATCATCAATTTTTTGCGTGTCTTCCGTCCAAAAAGAGGAAGTGATGATGTTTTTCTCAAACTCCCCCAAACAAATTTTAGTGATTTGTTGATCGCCAGGTGGCCAACTTTGAGTTTTGAAAGGTTTGATTTCTAAGCCGTGTACAGCAAAAGCACCCAATGACAATCGTTGTGCCATTAACCAGTTGATGTAGGCTTCTGATTCGTTGCTTGCAAAATATTGACAGAATTGCGGCCAAGAGAAAAATGGCGTGAACAAGAGGTGATCAACCAGATAGAAATGGTTGTTGGTTTCAGTCTGGACCGCTGTTTTTGGGTCATTGTTGACCAAAGCCATTTCGATCACTTGCCACAAATGTGATAGGCCTAATTGTTGGTAATGATTGTGCATCATCGCCACCAAATCAAGATAGGTCATGTAATTGGCATGGTTGATGCCGACTTGAAGTTGTTCACGCAAAAGTGCATAAGTGGGTGGTGAAACCATGCCTTTGTGCATGAGGTCAGCTTCAAACCTTTCTGCTAATGTAAGATCATGGGTGTACATGCAAAATGGGAAGTGTAATAAGCTTTGTGAGCTGGGCTCGGGTTGTAAACCCTCAGGCATAAGGCCTTCTTTATTTTTAGCATGGGTGGCACCGATTGATAAAATTTGATCTTCGTTGAGTTGTCCTTGAAAAGCAGCAGACGCATATTGAGTGATGTGTTTTTGAATGGGAAACTTGGGTTGTAGCAGTTGTTCTGATGTAAAAGCGCCGCCACAAAATACTAAGGCAGATTGATTGCTTACTTGCAATACAGCATTCAAATCTTTGGCGACCAAAGCACTTAATTCGCTGGCTTGCAATTTATTCAGTGTTGATTTAATCGGCGCTTGGCATTCAATGGTTAACATACCATCACATGTATATGGGTATTTCATTAACTTTTAGGTGTAACGTCAGAATTATCAAACCATGGACTAACTACCTGAGACAGCTCAGCAGTTCCCACCTTGCGCAATGCTGAAAAGACTTGGCAGGTTGTGGATTGACTGTATTTCGCAATCTCTTGTGTAACTTTCATCAAAGTTTTTTTGATGTCATTGTTATTTAATTTATCAGATTTATTTAACAACACATGAGAATGTAAACCAGATTGATCAGCCCAAGTCAGCATCTGCTCATCAAAAACTTTCATGGGGTGTCTGATATCCATGATAATGACCACTCCTATCAAACTTTCTCGATTCATTAAGTAGGTGTCAATTTCCTTTTCCCAATGTTTTTTCATTTTTTTTGGAACTTTGGCATATCCATAGCCAGGTAGATCAACCAGGCGCATATTGGGTTTGAATTCAAAGCAATTAAATAACTGTGTGCGCCCTGGTGTTTTCGATACTTTGGCCAAACCTTTGTGGTTGGTTAATGCATTGATGGTTGTTGATTTTCCTGAATTAGAACGTCCTGCAAAAGCTATTTCCATGCCATCATCATCAGGTAGTTGGCTGGTTTTATAGGCACTGATTAAAAATTCGCAATTGGAAAACAGATTTGACATGAATGTGTGGGTTTAAAAAAGTGAATATTTTAAATGAGATGAGCTAAATTTGATATGTTTGGAATGGTTGATTGCGTTATAATACGGCGTTTTTGAAGAAATGAAACCATCAGGGGTTTTTATGCAACTAAATATAAATAAGCTTATTATGCCAGCTTTGCTGTTGATATCATTCAATTTGATCGCTGCTGGTGATAAAGAAAGAGGTCAAGTGTTGGCTGCCACGTGTGCGGCTTGTCATGGTATGGATGGTAACAGTGTTAATCCTATTTGGCCAAATTTAGCCGGTCAACATGATTTTTGTTTAGAACGCCAAATTACACTCTTTAGAGATGGTGAGCGTGAGAATGAATTAATGAGTCCAGTAGTTGCTGATCTTTCTGATCAAGACATTGCTGATTTAGCTGCTTACTTTTCAAGTCAAAAACTGGCAGCAAAGGCTGCCACTCCTGAATCAGTTGAATTAGGAAGGAAAATTTACCAAGGTGGTGATATGTCACGGAATATTCCAGCTTGCATGTCATGCCATGGACCAACTGCTCAAGGTAACCCTTTGACAGGTTATCCAATTTTAGCCAACCAACATGCTGCTTATACAGTGAAACAATTACAAGAATACAAAGCTGGTAAGACAGTACCAGATAAAGGTGATGTTAAAGGTCAAATCATGGCTGATGTTGCGCGGTTTATGACAGAAGAAGAAATAGAGGCTGTGGCCAGCTATGTTCAAGGTATCAGAGCGGCACAATAGAATTCAGTCAAGAAATATGGGCCACATTAAAATTTGAAACTAATTATGGCCAACTGAGTCAAACAAAAATTTACGAGGATATATTTATGAAGAAAGTTACCCTGGTTTTATCGATTATATTGATGTGGGGTTGTTCACAAGCTCAAGATTCTGAGGTTGTTGAAGGCGCTAAAACAGTTGCCAAAGAAGTGGTTACTGACCAAGTTGAAGCCGTTAAAGCAGAAGCGATGGAAAAAGCCACAGACAAAGTGTCTGCAATGACTAATGATGCGGTAAGTGATCAAGTAGATGCTGTTAAAGGTAAAGCCATGGATAAAGTCCAAGGCCATGCACATGATCATATCAATTCTGCCACCAATGAAACTGTTGGTAAAGTGAGTGATCAACTTGTGGTTACTACCAAAGATAAAATCAGCAAAGCATCGGCTTATCAGGCAGGTATACACTACAATGTAATTAATCCAGCTTATGAAACAAACAGTGATGAAGTGATTGTTTATGAATTCTTCAGCTATGGATGTGGTCACTGTGCAACATTTGAACCTTATATGCATAAGCTAGAAGCTTCTATGCCGGAAAAAGCGACCATAGTAAGAGTTCCTGTGGTATTCAACGCTCAATGGCAACCTCTGGCTCAAGCTTATTATACATTTGAAGCTTTGGGAATTACTGAACAAGCACATGGCCCTATGTTTGAAGCCATTCATCAACATAAAAAACAATTCAGAACCATAGACGCAATTGCCGTGTGGGCAGCCAGTTCTTTTGGCGTGGATAAAGAGAAGTTTTTATCAACAGCGAAATCATTTGTTGTTGATGGTCAAGTTCGTAAAGGTATGAAAATGCTACAAGTCATGGGTGTATCTTCTACTCCGACATTGGTTACAAACGGTAAATTTACACCTAACAGTAAAGCCTTAAAGTCAAGAAATGACATCATCGAAATCACGCAGTATTTAGTGAATCAAGAAATAGAAGCGATGTGACTAATTAAAAACACATGAAAGCAAAAAAACCGACGCCAATGTCGGTTTTTTTTGCTGGAATTAAATGTAAAAATTTAATAGATTTAGAGGTTTTATTTAATGAACCAATGGGCTAATTTCTAGTCTATACCAGCACTCAAAATTACAACAGGCTTTCTATGAAGTTAATATGGTGCATAGCAGCATTCTTTTCAGTCTTTGCTATTCAGGCGCAATCACTGCCGGGTTCAAATGAAGTTTTAGGTTCCAAGGCCAAGCAAAGTCAATTTCAAGCTGGTTTACATTATGATTTAATTACACCAGCCTGGTCAGCTGAAGATGATGCGGCAGTGGTGTATGAGTTTTTTAGTTATATGTGCCCTGGCTGTAACGGCTTTGAGCCAATCATGCAGAAGTTGGAAGAAAAAATCAGCGAGTCACAAAAAATAGTCAGGGTTCCAGTGGCTTTCTATGCTCAGTGGGAACCGCACGCCAAGGCATTTCATGCCTTAAAAATGATGGGTCATTTAGATCAAACTCATGAAGCTTTGTTTGCAGCGATACACCAATACAAAAAACCACTGAGGAATTTAGATGACATTGCAAAATGGTTGGACAAATCATTTAAAATAGATGCTCAAAAGTTTCTATCTACTGCAGCGTCTTTTGCAGTAGACAGCCAACTCAGAAAAGACAAGCAAATGGCGCAGGCTATGGGAGTTGGTGGTGTTCCCACTTTGGTGGTAAACGGTCGATATAAACCCAATTTTGATCATTTGAAAACGTCTGATGAAATTTTGGAAATTACCACATATTTATTGGACCTGGAGTGATGAAAAACAGAATTAAACCGTGGGTATAGATTAAGAAATTTGGCGTTGTATATGAATGATGTGTTGTAAGCTGGATATACGATTCATAACCTCACTTAAATGGTCAAAGTCTTTGATCTGTACTGATAAATCGATGTTTACTAAACCAGCCTCATTGTCAGGTTCGGCATTTAACGCCATGATGTCAACTTTTAAATGAGCCAAAATTGCACTGATGTCCTTGATTACATGTTTGCGGTTATTGGCTTGAATTTTCAAAGCAGCGATGGTGTTTTCAGAAACATCGTCATTCCATTTAACATTCACTAAACGGTTTGGTTGTTCTGAAATCATGTGCAAATAATTATCACAACCGGCTTGGTGAACGCTGATGCCTCGTGTCCTGGTAATAAAGCCGCCGATCGCATCACCATGAACTGGACTGCAACAGCTGGCTAACGTGGTTTTGAGGGAATCAACGCCTTCCACAATTAAGCCACCTGTATATTGAGTCGGTTTGGCTTTTTTCGGTATGGATTTTTGGTTGTGTTTTTTAACCGGGTTAAGTTGTAATTCGGCCCTTCTGAGCACCTGTTTTACTGTGATGTCTCCAGTGGCAATTCTGGTGTATAACTTATCGGTGTGTTGTAAGTTAAAAGACTCCAATAAATTTTGTAGATCAGCATTTTCTAAAGCGAATTTATTGAGTTCAGTTTCCAACATTTCTTTGCCAATTTGTAAGTTCTTATCAAAATCATTTTCTCTGAACCATTGACGAACTTTAGCTCTGCTGCGGGCACTTTTTAAATAGCCAGATTGTTCATGTAACCAATCTCTGGAAGGTTTCGCAACTTTTGCAGTGAGAATTTCTATCTGGTCCCCGGTATGCAAGCTGCGGGTCAAAGGCACAATGGAACCATTAACTTTGGCACCTCGACAGCGATGGCCTACTTCAGTATGTACTTGGTAAGCAAAATCTACAGGGGTTGAGCCAAAAGGCAAATCGACTACGTCACCACTGGGAGTAAATACATAGATGCGTTCTTCTTGGGTGTCAGATTGGAAGGCGTCTAACAAATCATCCGCGTGACCATGTTCTGAGAGTAATTGACGCATCCAATTTACCTTGTTGTCATAACTTAGGTCTTGTTTGGAACCGTCTTTGTAACGCCAATGTGCAGCCACACCTAACTCGGCATGTTCATGCATTTCATAGGTCCTGATTTGAACTTCCAAGGTTTTACCATCAACCACCACAACCGTGTGTAAAGATTGATAGTTATTGCCTTTGGGTTGAGCAATGTAGTCATCAAACTCTTTAGGTATGTGTGACCATGTGCCGTGCACAATGCCTAATGTGGCATAACAATCAGCCACGGAATCTACCAATACTCGAATGGCGCGGATATCGAAAAGACCCTCAAACTCTAAGTTTTTTTGTTGCATCTTCTTATAAATGCTGAAGATGTGTTTAGGCCTTCCTGCAATATCAGCTTGAATGTTGTTTTGAGCCAATGCTGTCGTCAGCTTTTCAGAGCTCTTTTGGATGAATTGTTCTCGATCTTGACGTTTTTCAGCCAATTTTTTTGCAATGGATTGGTATTGTTTTGTTTGTAGGAACCTGAATGATAAATCTTCAAGCTCCCATTTGATTTGCCAAACACCCAGGCGGTTGGCTAATGCTGCGTGATAAGTCATGGTTGAGGTGGCCAGACGATTTTGTGTGGCTTCGTCAAAATCTACTGCTGCTCGCATCAAAACCAATTGTTCAGCCAGTAAAATCAGCACCAGTCGCACATCATTTATCATGGCGAACAACAAACGACGCAATCCCTCGGCATTGTTTGACTTGGGTTTGAGCAACCAGTCTGCCTGGTGAATTTTAATTAAATCTTTCAGCGTGTTCAGCTGTTTTTCATTGGCTATATTGGTTAAAGATTCAATTTCTAACTGATTTATGCGGATGGCATGGAACCATTTATAAACATCAATCATTTCATCGTCAGCTTTTAATTCCTTTAAAACTGCAAATACTTTATCTCCATGTGCAATAGAACAGTGGTTATCATCTAACCATAAATCATTGATAAGACTTTTTTCTGTTGTGGCCATGATTGAACAGTTTACTCTTTGTTTCATTCTGGAAAAATAATGAGTTGGTCTGTAAGCCGGGTTCTGTTCGTATAAATACGCGACAATCATTCATCTGGATCTGACATTGCTGCCAGCCTCAAGCAATCTACCCGAAAACAGTGTGGGCACACACCTATAGTTTTCCTATTTGATCTTGCTCCAGGTGGGGTTTACCATGCCGCCTTTGTTACCAAAGTCGCGGTGCGCTCTTACCGCACCATTTCACCCTTACCACTTCGAAAAGTGGCGGTATCTTTTCTGCTGCACTGGCCGTAGGCTCGCGCCTCCCGGACGTTATCCGGCACCTTGCCCTATTGGAGCCCGGACTTTCCTCGAGCCGAAAATTCAACCCGCGATTGTCCGACCAACTCAAGGGTGTATTATTGTACCAATTACATCTTATTACAACAGATGGTGCGTTAATTTAAGCGTCTTTTTCATCATTAAGGAGTTTCAAAGACACTTCAGTTAAGGCTATAATTAAATAGCTACTCTTACTTCGGAAAAATTATTATTCTTAAATTATCCACACGTTTAAATATTCTATTGTTTTCAACTTTATTGAGTTTCAATTGCTGGAGCCAAGCAGATACCTGGCTTAAAATCAATCACCCAGACAGTAGCATTAAAGCATCATTAAAAGATCAAGGCATCCATTACGACAATTTCATCTTCATAAAAAAAAGTGATGTTGAAAACACATTGGTAGCAACAGAATTAAACTCACTCCAGAGCCAAGAAATTATTCGGCCTTTTCATTTTCGCATTGATGATTTTTATGTGGACCTTAGTACGGACACGCTTTCAACATCCCCATGGTTAACTGCCCCAGAAAACAGTGGCATTGGTTTCCATTTGGTTCAATTCAATGGGCCGATTAAGCCTGAGTGGTTAAATGAACTTGAGCAACAACAAGTTCAGTTGGTCAGTCCTATGGCTCCTTTTTCTTGGATCGTTTGGGCTGATGCAGAACAAATTGCATCCATTGAACAAAATGTAGCAGTGCGAGTAAGTGAATACTTTTATCAGGCTTTTCGGGTCAGCGAAACCAACCGAAATTTACCTAGCCACCCAACCCCTTCTATGGCTTTAGTGTTGAGCCAACAGTTGAACCATAGTATTGAACAATTAATATCGTTGGGAGCACAAAATGTGCTTCCGGTGAGAATCAATGATCGTTTGAGTGCTTTGAATTTTACTTTACCTGGCACACAGTATTTGGCTGCGGCGCAAATTCCTGCCATGCTAACAGTTCAAAAAATTCAACAAGATGCAGGGCCTCGAGGTGAAATGAGTCAACAATCGATTGTAGGCAATATTGACGGCAGTGGCGTGGTTCAGACAGGTTATCAGACTTGGTTAGATGATACTGGTCTAGATGGCAATGGTGTGACTGTAGCAGTGGTTGATGGTGGTATTTTTCAAAACCACCCTGATTTGGGTAATGTAGTGGCTTGTACAGGTGTTGGTGCCAGCTGTATTGATGGCAATGGCTCTCATGGCAGCCATGTTGCTGGAGCTGTTGCTGGTACTGGTGTTAATGGATCATTGAATGCTGCTGGCTTTAACCGAGGCATGGGGGTGGCTCCAGCAACTGAAATAGTCGAACAACTGTATCCGCCATTGTTAGGAGGAGGTCCAGGGGGGATGGTTGCAGGAGGTATGCTTTCTATTTATAAGGATTCGGCTACCAGCGGTGCGACTTTAAGTAATAATTCTTGGGGGCCAACAGGAACACCTCAAGGTTATGACATACCTACCATGGAAGTGGATATGATCAGTCGTGATGCGAACCCAGATGTGGCAGGTGATCAACCAGTCTTGGCGGTTTGGTCGATCATGAATGGCAATGGTGATTCGAACAGTGCATGTTCGCCTTCCTCGTTAGGTTCGCCAGATGAAGCTAAAAATTTATTTGCTGTAGGTTCTACTGCCTTGCAAAACACCAATGCCACACAAGTGTCAGATGTATTAGATGTGTCATCTAACAGTGCGCATGGGCCTGCTTGTGATGGGCGTTTAGTGCCTCATATTGTAGCACCTGGTTGTAGAACCGAATCAACTGGTACCAGCACAGGTTATTCTATGGATTGTGGGACTTCTATGGCTTCGCCAGTGATTTCGGGTTCTATTGCTTTATTTATCGAACAATACCGCAATGAATATGGTGCTGAGCCCAGTCCGGCCTTGATTAAGGCGGTATTCACTGTGGTGACAGATGACTTGGTTGGTCAAGATGATGCAGATGGTAATGTCATGAGTCGTGCTCCTAATCGCCAACAGGGTTGGGGGCGGGTGGATTTGGATCGTGTGATTAATCCTGAAGCTGGTTTTTGGTTATATGATCAGGTAACTATTTTCACAACTTCAGGTGAGAATTGGCAACAAAACTTGATCCCAATTGATCCAACTGAACCCATGCGCCTTATGTTGGTATGGACCGATGCACCAGGAGCTGGTTTGGGCGGTTCTAATGCAGCTTGGGTGAATGATTTGGATTTATCTGTTACTGCCGATCAGCTTTACTTAGGCAATCAATTTGGTACTGATGCTTATTCTGTTGCTGGTGGTTCGGCAGATGTTATCAATAACATGGAAGCAGTTTTTCTTCGAGTAGATCAGCACAATGGTCAGTCGATCAGTGTCGAAGTATTGGCCAGTAATATCATGGCTGATGCGCTTAACCCTCATGTGCCAGATATGCCGCAACAAGATTTTGCATTCGCTTGTTACAATTGCGAGCCAGCAGTGATGGTTAACAATGATTTAATTTTCAGTGATGGGTTTGATGTGTTTATCGATTTGATTTTTGCAGATGGTTTTGAATGAATAAAACAGGCAGCTGAGAAATTTCAGCTGCCTGAGTTGGTTGTGGTTATTTATTCTTAACGTATTTTTCCAGCCATTCATGCTGTTCCCAAATCACATGTAAGATTGATTCTTTTGCTCGATAACCATGGGATTCTTTAGGTAACATCACCATTCTAGCGGTAGCGCCTAAACCTTTCAGTGCATTGAAATAACGTTCAGTTTGCAGCGGATAAGTTCCAGAGTTATTATCAGCTTCGCCGTGAATGAGCAGCAAGGGTTGGTTCATGGTGTTGGCATGCATAAAGGGAGACATGTTGTAATAGATCTCAGGAGCTTCCCAATAACTTCTTTCTTCGGCCTGAAACCCAAACGGTGTAAGGGTTCTGTTATAAGCGCCACTGCGAGCAATGCCAGCCGCATAGTCATCAGAGTGACTGAGTAAGTTGGCAGCCATAAAAGCACCATAGGAATGACCTGCAACACCGACGCGCTTGCGATCTATATACCCTAGTTTTTCTACTGCATCAATGGCAGCTTTACCATTAGCAACCAGTTGTTTGATGTATGTATCATTGGGTTCCGTTTCACCTTCACCAACAATTGGAAATGAAGCATCATCCAAAATGGCGTAACCTTGTGTAACCCAATATATCATCGAACCGTAATAAGGATATGTGAATTCATTGGGGTTGTTGGTATTTTGTGAGGCGCTGTTTTTATCTTTGAATTCAGTTGGGTATGCCCAAATGATCATAGGGAGTTTGGGTTTGTTTTTAAAGTCATAATCAGCTGGTAAATACAATGTACCAGAAAGCTCCAAACCATCATCGCGTTGATATTTGATCAGTTCTTTATGAATACCATTGATGCTGGCAAAGGGGTTTTTAAACTCGGTAATTTGGGTTAATTGATCCTTCTTGAAGTCACGAATATAATAATTTGGAAATTCAGTAGGTGATTCGATTCTGACCAGTATTTTCCCTGACTTCAGATCAATGGCATCATTTAAGTCCTCGACTTTATCGGTGTACTTTGACTGATAGACGCGTTCAGTTTGCTTGGTCTTTAGGTTAAATTGGTCAATGAATGGGTATTGTCCTTCATCTGTAAAGCCATCACCTATTAAATAAGTTTGGCCGTCTTCTATGAGCAGAACATCTTCGCCTAAAGAATTTCTTTTGGTCACAAAACTTCCTGGGTCATTATATGCATCTTGATAATTTCTGACGTTCAATTCAACCGGATCCTGATCTAGATCGGAAGGGTCGAATAAAGAGGTTCTCAGCTGACGCGTATTCCACCAGTAATCGTAAAAGATGGCGTGACTTTCATCACCCCAAGTTACTTGAGAATAACGGTCTTTGGTTTTAAATAGTGATTCAGGTTGTCCATTAAATGGAGCTTTAACTTGAAATATTTCATCACGATACTCGACTTGATTTTCAGGGTCTCCCCCATCCAGTGCTTCGGCGTATATCATGGTGGCAGGTTGGTCAGCGCGCCACTGTAGCCTTCTTTTACCGGTTCTAACAGCCATAAAGCCTTTGGGTATTTCCTCTACCAATGGAACTTGATTGAAATCTGATATTAACTGACCACTGGTATCTAAAATTTGAGTTTGTTGTGGAAATCTTCGGTAAGGAACTAAGTAAGAAAAAGGGCGCTTGACTTGCGTGACCGCAACGTAGTTTCCATCAGGTGAGATGTTTACGCTGGTGTACATGGCACTAGCTAGCCAGGGTTTGGTTTTGCCTTTTAAACTGACTTCAACCAACTCGGCATGTGCTAATTGTTCAAAGTTAAATTCATCATTGGGGTTTTTTAATAAGTCTTGATAAGTGCGGTTTTGCGCTTTCGAACCATCGCTGTTTGATACGGTGGGACCCACAGGAACGGCATTGGCGGAATCAACCAAAGCTTTTCTGTCTTGAGGTAAAAATTTGACCAATAATGACTCGTCATTTTTGAACCATTGAATGACTGAGCCCATATTGGCATTTAATTTAGCTTCTGTCAGTCGTTTGGCTTGAAAGTTGGTTAAATCTACATACCACAGCTCTGCACCTTGTTCAGTGGTGTGTGTGAAAGCAATTTTAGACTCATCATTTGACCAGTTAAAATTTGCCAGCCTGGGATTTTTGGGCAAACCTCCGATGTCGTTGACATTTTGAGAGGCAACCGTTAATAATTTCATGTTATTAAAATACGTGGTGCGACTACCGATGTTGGTTTTGGGGTTGATGCGTAAGCCAGCCAATCTCAGCTCTTTCTCTGATAGTTCTGCAATTGACTTATATTGATCGCGGAATACCAAAACCATCTTTTGTTTCTTTGAATCAGTAAACACTGATGGGGCACGTTCAATATCAATTAATTCCAGGATTTCTTTGGGTGGTTTTTGATAAGTGATGGCGTCTTGTGCAACGGCAAAATGGGTTGAAATAAGTATAAAAAATGCTGATAAAAGTGTACGCATAAATAACTCCTAAATTAATCGTAAGTGATTGTATCAAAATCGAATGCCAAGAATTGTGCCAAATGGCATGATTTTATAAATGTTGTACTGGGTAAAAAAATAATTAGCGATAACTTTTAATTTACAGGTGTTAAACGGCGTAAAAATGTTTAGATTCACTGCAGAAGACTGACGAAATGATTGTGGATTGAGTACTGATCTGAAATTGACTGTATCCAGTGGCTATTTCATATTATCTATGATGTTAAAAAATGTCAGCTCCAGTATAATGTCATGCTTTGTTTAATTCACGAATTCCACAATGGAAAATAACAAACACAAATTCCTTACCTTTCAGGATTTAATCCTTAAGCTGCAAGATTTTTGGGCGTCACATGGTTGTGTGATTATTCAGCCGTTGGATATGGAAGTGGGTGCGGGTACTTTTCATCCTGCGACTTTCTTGCGTTCGATTGGGCCAGAGCCTTGGAACAGTGCCTATGTGCAACCTTGTCGTCGTCCGACAGATGGAAGGTATGGCGAAAATCCCAATAGACTTCAGCATTACTATCAATTTCAAGTGGTATTGAAGCCATCGCCAAAGAATATACAAGAGCTGTATTTACAATCATTGGCTGCCATTGGTGTAGACACACTGGAGCATGATGTAAGATTTTTAGAGGACAATTGGGAGTCACCCACCCTGGGTGCATGGGGTTTGGGTTGGGAAGTCTGGCTTAATGGTATGGAGGTCACTCAATTTACATATTTCCAACAAGTAGGTGGCTTGGAGTGTAAACCGGTGATGGGTGAAATTACTTATGGTCTGGAACGTTTGGCCATGTATTTACAAAACAAAGACAGCATTTATGATTTAATTTGGGCTGAGACTCCGAATGGAACAGTGACTTATGGTGATGTGTATCATCAAAATGAAGTTGAGCAATCTGCTTATAATTTTGAATATGCGGATGTGCCAGAATTATTCAACTCGTTTGAACAGGCGGAAAAAGCCTGTTTGGATTTAATTGAAAAAGAGTTGGCGTTACCAGCCTATGAAAAAGCCTTTAAAGCATCGCACTTCTTTAACTTGTTGGATGCGCGTAAAGCCATCAGTGTTACGGAGCGGCAGCAGTTTATTTTGAAAGTCAGGAACATGTCTAAACAGGTGGCACAAATGTATTATCAATCTCGAGAAGCTTTGGGGTTTCCAGGATGTGAGACTACAAATACACAGGAGGCGAAATAATCATGGCTGATATTTTATTTGAATTGGGATGTGAGGAGTTACCACCTAAAGCCTTGTACGGCTTGGCCGAGGCATTATTTACAGGTGTAACAAAACAGTTACAGGCTGAAGGTTTTGAGTTTGGCGATGATTCAAGGTGGTATGCATCACCAAGACGATTGGCATTTCAATTGCATAACATCACAGAACAATTAGCAGATAAGCAAATTGAAAAACGTGGTCCAGCTGTAGTCGCAGCATTTGATGATCAAGGCAATGCCAAACCTGCTGCCATGGGTTTTGCACGTTCGGTTGGTGTAGAAGTGTCCGAATTGGGTCGCATTGAAACTGATAAGGGCGATTATTTGGCCTACACTGTGTTGGAAAAAGGTCAAAGCATTGAAGCTGTTTTACCAGCAATGATTGCTCAATCGATTAAAAAGATGCCCATTCCTAAACCGATGCGTTGGGGCAGCAATGATTACAGTTTTATCCGTCCTGTGCATTGGATGGTGTTATTGAAAGACAGTGAAGTCATTCCAATGGAAATGTTTGGCTTGAGCACAGGCAATCAAAGTTTAGGGCATCGCTTTCATCATAATAAATACATCACGATAAACCATGCCAATGATTATGTGGCTGTAATGCAAGACGCTCATATCATGGTAGATCAAGTAAAACGCGAGCAATTAATCGAAAAACAAGTTCTGGCTGCAGCTGCAACTGTTGATGGTGTGGCGCAAATAAGCCCAAGCTTGTTGTCAGAAGTATCAAGCATAGTTGAAAAACCCGTCGCCATATTGGGCGAATTCAGTGAAGATTTTTTGGCCGTGCCTAAAGAAGCTTTGATTTCATCGATGGAAAAACATCAAAAGTATTTTTCGGTGGAGTCTAATGAAGGTGAGCTGATGCCATATTTTGTGGCCTTGGCTAATATTGATTCGAAAAATCCAACAGTTGTAAAAAAAGGTTTTGAGAAAGTCATTACGCCGAGATTGGCTGATGCACGTTTTTTCTGGGAGAAAGATCAGGCCAGGCCATTGGCTGATAACATCCCATTACTGGAAAAGATGGTTTTCGAGAAGACATTGGGAACCTTGGCTGATAAAACCAACAGAATAGCTAAACTGCTTGAATGGATGTGGTCTAAATTAGATTTTAATGAAGGTGATGCACAAAGAGTCGCGTTACTTATGAAGTGTGATTTGATGAGCGACATGGTAGATGAGTTTCCTGACTTACAAGGCCTGATGGGCGGTTACTATGCGACAGCCCAAGGTGAATCAACTGAGGTGGCAAAAGCCATTCGTGATCAGTATTTGCCAAAGTTCGTGGGTGATCAATTACCTGAAACCACGTTGGGCCAAGCAGTAGCCATTGCAGATAAAATTGATACCCTGTGCGGCATATTTGCGGTGGGAAAGAAACCTACAGGCTCGAAAGATCCATTTGCACTGCGCCGAGCAGCTTTGTCAGTGATTAATATTTTAAAAGAAAAGAAACTTTCAATTGATTATGGTTCATTGATAAAAGAGTCACTGAAAACAATGCCTTTTGATGCGACAGATAAGTTCGATGAAATTAATTTGTTTTTTAATGAAAGACTGAGGAATCAATATCAAGATCAAGGTATTTCACATGATGTGGTCAGAAGTGTTGCTGCCAAGTTACCTAAAGATTTGGTTGATTTTGATGCCAGGGTTAATGCTACAGTAAACTTTAAAACACAACCATTTGCAAAATCGTTGATAGAAGCCAATAAAAGAGCATCCAACATCATTCAGAAATCGAATAAAGACTTGTCTATTGATATTTGTCATAACCAAATTGAACCTGGATTATTCGATGCACCCATCGAAAAACAACTGTTTGAGAGTTTAAATGTTGTTGATAAAGACTTGGGTGGCTTGCTTGAAAATAAAAACTACGATCAGATTTATGAGTTATTAGCCAGCTTGGCAGAGCCTTTAGACCGCTACTTTGAAGATGTGATGGTTAATGCTGATAATGAGCAAGTGAAAATAAATCGCTTGACTCAATTAACTCAAGTCTCCGATCTAACCGGTTGCGTCGCTGATTTGTCACGGCTAGTTAAAAGTTAACTATAAACTTATGCCTTAAACAAGCTGAACGTGATTGCGAGGAGCCCCAGCGAGGTGGCAATCTCATAAGTTTGCAGAGATACATTTGTAGAGATTATAAGATCATTAGGGGATTGTCACAGTGGAATTCAGTTGCAATGATTGGTTTTGCAATACTCAATTCGAAACTGTGCCTTATTATGATAAGCATCAGCAATCACTCATTAAGTTGAATGTAGGCTAACCTACCGTGAAATGAACTGTTCTTACAGTCAGATATTTTAAATGTTGGATGACTCTTGATTGATTATAGTGGCCTAATCCGCATACAATATTCGCATGAGCTTATTTGCTGAATTAAAACGTCGCAATGTTTTCAGGGTCACTGCTGCCTATGTAGTGATTTCTTGGCTACTTTTACAAGTAGGTGACGTTGTATTTGAGGCTTTAGAAGTGGATGCCAGTGCCAATCGTTTATTGATGGCTTTGGTGCTGTTGGGTTTAATTCCTACAGTTTTATTCTCTTGGGCATTTGAAATGACACCAGAGGGTATAAAAAGGGATAAAGACCTGCCAAGAAATGAAATTCAAGAGCAAAATACTGCAAAAAAATTAGATTACATCACCATGATTGTGCTTGTTCTTGTGGGTGGCATGAGTCTGTGGCAACATTGGAGCAGTGATGAGACAGCTGTAGGCGATCAGTCAAAAGCCGAGACGCAAAAAGCTTTGACAGCAGCTGAGTTCCCAGTGGACTTAAGTGAAAATAAACCCATAGACGCCAATTCAATTGCGGTATTACCATTTCAAAACATGGCTAATAATCCGGATAATGAGCCATTCACCCTTGGGATTCATGATGATCTATTAACTCATCTTTCAAAAATTTCTGCATTGAAAGTCATTTCGAGAACCTCTGTTCTGAGGTATGCAGGCACTCAAAAACCAATCAAAGAAATAGCTGCTGAGTTGGGTGTTGCAAATATTTTAGAAGGTGGTGTTCAACGCTCGGGAAATCAAATACGTATCAATGTGCAACTGATTGACGCTGAAACTGATGAGCATCTGTGGGCAGAAATATTTGATCGTGAATTATCCACAGAAAATATTTTTAAGATTCAAACTGAAATTTCTGAGGAAATTACCACCGCCTTGAAAGCACAATTAACTTCTCAAGAAATTAAGGGTTTAGAGACGGTGCCAACCAATAATATGGATGCTTATAATGCTTACCTTGCTGGTCGACAGCGCATGTTGTTACGTTCAAGTAGCTCATTAAAGGAAGCTTATGAATTGTTTTCTAAAGCAATCGAGTTAGACCCAAATTACGCACTGGCATATGTTGGCAAGGCGGATACTTTGAGCTTGCTGAATGAATACAGTGATTTATCGGAAGAGGTTCAGTTTCAAGAGGGACGTTTTTTGATAGCAAAAGCACTAGACATAGATGCTGAACTGGCTGAGGCGCATACCACACAAGCCAGTTATTTTTGGAGTCAGAAAAAGTTCAAGATTGCTGAAACCACTTTTAAATATTCGTTAGAACTTAACCCTAACTATGCCACAACATATCACTGGTATGGGTTATTGAAAAACAGCTTGGAGCAATATGATGAAGCTTTGGCATTGTTCAGAAAAGCAGGTGAATTGGACCCTTTGTCACCCATCATTCAATTAAATATAGGGCACAGTTTATTAAGTCAAGGTGAGACAGTACAGGCCAAAACACAATACCAGCGTGTTGCTGAACTTGATCCTCGTTTTCCTGGCGCGGCCAACGCAATGGCGATGGTAAATATGAGGCTGGGGTTGATGGATGAAGCGATTGTCTGGAGTGAAAAGGCAATCATGCTTGATCCTGGCAATTTGCGGTACCGGTTTTTATTAATACCCATTTATTTAAATATGGGAAATCCAGTAGCAGCAGAAAATGAACTACAAACATTGCAAAAGATAGATCCAGATAATGGGGAATTAATTTATTATCAAGCCACTCTATATTTGTATTTGAAAAACTATGCTGCAGCTGAAGCTTTATTTGCCAATGCGGTCAAAGAAAATCCGGATGAGTTAAATTTAAAAAGCATTTATTCATTCTATGCCATGGTTAATGGAAATTACCAAACTGTGATTGACCTATGGAAAGAAAGCGATGTTAATAGTATGGTTGAAGACTTCAGCCCTTTTTATAATAACTTAGATGCAGCCATTAATTTAGCCTGGTCATTAAAACAAAGCGGTGAAAACTCCCAAGCCAATGAATTGATTGAAGGTATAAAAACATTATTGAATGCAACCGATCCTTACCGAGTAAGACATTCGTCTGCAGCGATACTGGCGATCGAAAATAAACCTCAGTTAGCAGCCAAAGCTTATGCAGAAATTTTCGATTCGGGCGAGATTCAAGATTGGTGGAGAGGCTATCATTTACCCTATTTGCAGGAGATGCTTCAGCTTTCCTCAACACAAGAGGAGTTGCAAAAGATTGAGTCTAAAATGGAAAAACAGCGTAAACAATTGGCTGAAAAAACATAACAAAAGCATCTTATTAAAGCCAATGCATTACTTAATGTTTAATGGCTGAATTTTTGTTATTAAAAATTAAATTCTCTAGAGCTTCGATTTTTATATTAAACTAGTAGTAATCAACACAAGTTAATTAAGGATTTGAGCTTAACAACAAAAATAGGCAATATATTGGGGTTTGATACCAATATTAAGGAAAAGGGTCTATATGCCATAGCTTATGTCAGCAAAATTGTTGTTGATCAAGATTTAGATTATCAACAAATTAAAATGTTCACCGAAAATATAGCCAGTGACTGTATTGATAAGAACAAACAAAATGATATAACGGGTTTGTTGTACTATGGTAACTACACCTTCTTTCAACGCCTTGAAGGACGAAAAAAAGACGTTGAGGAAACTTTGAAAAGAATCAAAACAGATTCTAGACACAAAGAAGTAACAGTTATTCAATCCAAAGAAATTAAAAAGCGCATGTTTGCGAAATGGTCTATGAAATTCATCAGCAATCGTTATTACATTGATAACTTATTTCAACAGATCGTAGTTTATGGGTTTGAAAATGGTGAATTAAATAAAAACTATGCCACCAAATTGAACACATTGCTTAAGATATTGTGATCAAGCCTGTATCAACAACTTTTTTATTAGGATGAAAGCTATATCCTCAATTTAATATTGATCCTATGAATGTAGACCCAATTTTATAGCTTTAACAACAACTTCCGTCCTGTTAGTAGCTTCTAACTTGGAAAATAAAGACCTCAGGTGAAGCTTTACGGTGGTTTCTTCAATGAAAAGACTTTTTGCAATTTGCTTATTTGACAGCCCTTTAAATAATTGATTCAAAACATCTCTTTCTCTTTGACTTAGGGTGTTGTCATTTGATTCTTCTTGTTTATGAGCTGTATTTTTGTCTAGGTAAATTTCCGGTACATATTTGGTCCCGTTGATGATCATGTTGAGCACTGACAATAGTGCCTTGCCATTCATTGTTTTAGGTATAAAACCTTTAGCGCCATAATCGAAAGAAAGTTCAACTTCCGTTTTTTTGATTATTCCAGAAATCATAGCAACCGGAATGTCAGGGTATTGCTTGACAACAGTCTTGATGCTTTCTAAGTGATTCATTCCAGGCATATTAACATCTAGTAACACAAGATCGATATTCTTTTCTTGAGATAATATATCAAGTGACTGTTGAAAATTACTGGCTAGAAAAACATTGGCTTGAGCATCTCCTCTGGTGATCAAGCTCGCAATGGCGTCCCTGACTAAATCATGGTCATCTGCGATTAAAATATTCATTAAATTCTAAATTTCATGTATTTCTAAACAATAGCATGCAGTTGAAAATGGGTCAAGGAAGAGGAAGGTTCAGTTGGTTGATTTCTCAAAATACCCTCTTAAAATTCTATTTAAATTTACTACATCTATAGGTTTTGCAATCATGTGATTGGCTAATTTCGTATCTAGGGCTTCTGCATATTCATCAATATAGCCAGATGCCAATATAAAAGGAGTATCTATCCCTTGAGCTCTGATCGTTTTGAGTATATTTAGACCCTTTAAATTTGGCATTTTTTGATCACAGATAATGACTTTCCATCGCTTTGGATACATCAAAATTTCTTGTAAGCCGAGCTCAGGATTGTCAACGTATTTAGATATAAAACCTGCCCTGGACAAGTTCTTGTTCAAAAATAAACCAACTTCCTGGTTATCGTCTATGATTAAAACTTGAAATTTTTCTTTTATTTCTGATTGATGTATTGAGGTATCAAGTGACTTGTTTTCAGTGTGTTTTTCCTTCAAGGGTAATATGATTTCAATATAGGTACCATAGTTTTGTTTGGAATAAACTTTAATGCCACCTATGTGGTCAGTAATGATTTTAGCTGCTCCGTACATGCCTAGCCCGGTGCCTGTATTGGAGTTGCGCGTTGTAAAAAATAAATCGAACAATTGATCCATTATATTGGGCGTCATGCCAGGTCCATTGTCATGAATATTTACTTTGATACATTGATCAGTAAATACATGTAAACCAGCAATAACATGATGGGCATCTTTGGGTAGGAATTGTTGTATTTTGTAGTTGGGCTGGTTGAGGTCTATTTGTGCGACTATTTCATAACTAACTTTTATTTCACCTTGATTTTTTCCTATGGCATTAATCGCGTTATTAATTATATTTACAATCACCTGAGTTAACTGGCTGGTATTGCCTAAGGTGAAAATAGGCTCATCTTTAGCGGTGTAAGCGAGGCCGATATGCTTAGGTAAGTTTGGTTCGATCAGGTCTATAGATTCTCTGATCATTCGTCCAACATGAGTCAATTCAAAAGTGGGTTTATCATGGTTAGAATAGTTGAGTATTTGTTTAACCATGTCTTCTGCTCTGTTTGCCGCTTGTTGAATCTTTTCAACAGAATCTATCAACCCTTTATCATCCTGGGGTATGTCTTCGATTAAAAAAGAAGTATAACCCTTGATGGCAGCTATTACATTATTAAAGTCGTGAGCGACTGTACTTGCCATTTTACCTATAGATTCCATTTTTTGTGCTTGCAGTAATTTGAGAATTGTTTTCTGTTGTTCAGCAAGGATTGCCTTATCTTTGGTGATATTTCTGTGAGTACTGGCAATCATATTTTCCTTATTTCGGTTAACAGTAACTGCAATGACTTCGCCAGTTTCTAATTTGATTTCAAATGTGCATTTATTCTGACCATCGCTGATCATGTTTTGGTAGGCAGGGTGTTCAGTGACTGGAAACAAAAAATCTTTGATATTCATGCCATCGTGAATAGAAGGAGCCCATTGGGCATAAATATTTTTTAATTGGTTATTGAAAAGTAGGATATAGGAATCCTGATCAGTCAGAAGAAAACCTTCTTGCATGCCTGCTAATGCAGATTTTAATAGTGTTTGATTTTCACTTACATTAAGCAGTGTGTCATAAAGTTCATCGGTTTTTTTTTCGAGTAATTGTTCAGCTTCTTCTCTGGCCAGAGTTTCACGAGCAAGTTTGTTTTTTAAAAGTTTTATTTGGTCTGACATGTAAGTGTGAATAAGGCTTTGGTGTGTTTTCCTTCAGATAAGTCTTTCATTTTAACATCGATCCTATTCCTATAATGTCGTATACAGCCTTTGATTAAGCCCAGTGCTAAAAACATAAAAGGTCTACTTGATTCATAAGTGAGGATTAATTCTTTATCAGCTTCAGTAAATGTGGCATTCAAATTGGGCAGTTCAGCATTGGGGTATATTTTTGTTACGTTTTTATGAATGGTTTGGTCAATATGATAGATACAGTCAAGGCTGTTGGAATATTGTTTTATTAAATTGGGATAGGTGTTTCCGAGAAAGTCAAATAAGTACATGCCAAAACTTTCGACCAGTTGATCTATATCTAAGCCCTTATTTTGGCAAATATAACTGATGTATTGAATCAGTTCGATGTGGTCGTAAGTACCAATATTGGTATATACACCATTTGAATCAGTTTCAGTCTTGTGCAACATATTATCAACAAACTCTAAGCCCAGTTGATCTTCTGCATATTCGAGAAAACTTCTAAAGATAAGACCTTTCATAAATAACAAAAATCAGAGAAAAACTAATCATATGATTAATCTTGAATAATCGCACTACTCCATAAGGATAGTTTTGAACCTATACTTTTGGTTATGTGCGATCAATTGATATGTTCTTTGTGTCCTTTTTGCCAATGGTTTGTTCAATCGATTTAATTAATATGGAGGTATCAAATCAATCAGGAAAAAATCATGAAAAAAATATTACTTATAGATGACGATCAAGACATTTTATTTTTATTGTCTAAAATCATAGAAAGGCATACTGGCTATTTTTTATCGATAGCCAAAGATGGGAAAGAAGCGAAATCTAAATTAAAAAACAATAATTGGGATTTGGTAATCACTGATGTCAATCTACCGGATTGCACTGGTTTAGAGATTGTCAGTTATGCCAGGCAGCATAATGATTTGGCCAAAACGTTAATGATCACCGGTGATTCGGATGCCAGTATTGTTATTGAGGCATTAAACCTGAAAGTGGATTCGTATTTGCTGAAGCCCTTTGATTCAAGCCAATTTCTAAAAAGAGTTAACGATTTGGTGAATATGTCGAAGCAAATCATTATACCCAGAAAAGTTTTGGCGATTGGCGCTCACCCAGATGATGTGGAAATTGGTTGCGGAGGTACCTTGTTAAACCACAAAAATCACGGAGATGAAGTCTCTGTGTTGACACTGTCTAATGGTGAACAAGGTGGTAATCCATCCGTAAGGGCCTATGAGGCAAGACATGCATCTCATAAATTAGGTGCCAGTTTAACTTTATGTGATTTAATTGATACCCATATTTCAGCAGGTAATGAAACCATCTCAGTCATTGAGAAAGTCATAGCTCAAATCAAACCTGATTTAATTTATACCCATTCAAATAATGATGCCCATCAAGATCATCGCAATGTGCATAAAGCCACGATGGTAGCAGGAAGAACTGTCTCATCCATAGAGTGTTACCAAAGCCCTTCAGCTACCATCGACTTTAAACCTTCTAGATTCGTAGATATTTCCAAACAAATGGAAAGGAAGATGGACTTGATTCAATGCTATGAAACACAAACAAATAAATGTGATTACCTCAAAAGCTCATTTATTAAAGCCAACGCTGAATATTGGGGCCGGTTTGCAAACTATTCAATGGTCGAACCGTTTGAAGTGATCAGGAGTATATGATGAAAAAACTGAATGTGTTAATTACTGGTGCAGGTGGCGCCGCGGCCATTGCTTTCTATCAGTCTGTTAAATGTATGGATATCAATGTTTTCATGGCTGATATGAGCCCTCATTCAACTGGGTTGTATTTGGTCAAACCTGCAAACAGGTATTTGTTGAAAGCAGCTGATGAAGCAGAGTTCATTGATGATTTATTTCAGCTTTGTATTAATAATGATATGGATGTATTGATTCCAACTGTTGATTCAGAGCTTTTAAAGGTTACTAAGAACAGTCATTTATTTGAAAACAATGGAATCAAAGTAGTGAGTTCTTCATATGCTGCTATTTCAAATGTACTTGATAAATATAAACTGATGACTTGCTTGGAGAATGAATTCAAATTGGCGTGGTTTAAAAATTACGACGCAGATTTAGATGTGAATGACTTGGTGTTTCCTTGTTTATCAAAACCTCGATGCGATTCAGGTTCACGAGGCATCAAAATAATTGAGTTAGCTGAGGATTTGGCATCTTTACCCTTGGATGATTCTTATATGATTCAAGAGTTTTTGCCGGGTAAAGAGTATTCTGTCGATGTGTATTTAAATGAAGAAAATCATGCCATCGCAAGTGTGGTCAGAGAAAGGGTGAAAATATATGGAGGTGTTGCGGTCGTGTCTAAAACCTTGGAGATGTCAAAGCTGAGTTCACTGGCAGCCAGAATCGCTGAGCATTTGAAGTTACGTTATGCGGTCAATGTTCAATTCAAATTGAATGAAGATGGCGTTCCTTGTTTATTAGAAATCAATCCCAGGTATCCAGGGACTATCTCGTTGACTGTTGCAGCTGGGGTTAACATGCCAGAAATGTCTATACGTGAAGCCATGGGACTTTCTTTAAACTCTTACTATCCATATGAAGAAATTGCGATGGTTAGATACTGGCAGGAAGTCTTTATGCCAATCAATGAATTTCAGAATCAGCAGGTAGGGGCGCTGGTGTGATCTATTCTGTGGTCAATATGTTAATGGTTGCTTTTGTCTTTTTAGGGTGTGTGCCGCTGGTTATATCTTTGTATCAATTTTTTCTGATTGGACTACATTCATTTAAAAACCATTATCCTTTGACTGGTTGCCACTTTCCTCAAGTTTCTATCTTGGTACCTGCTTGGAATGAAGTGAATGTATTGGATTCGACCATTGAAAGCCTAATGGATATGTTCTACCCCAAAGAAAAGTTGAGAATTTACATTATTGATGATGCCAGCACTGATTCAACCCCTGATTTGATGAAAAAAAAGATGGCTAAATTCCCAGGAAATGTTTTTCACATTCGCAGACATAAAGGAGGTGAGGGAAAAGCCCATACCTTAAACCATGGTATCAATGAAGTTTTAAACGAAAGTTGGTCTGAGGCCTTTTTGATTATGGATGCAGATGTATTGTTCGAAAAAAATGCGTTAAGAAAAATGACTCGTCATTTAAGGGACCCAGATGTTGGTGCTGTAACAGCCTATATAAAAGAAGGCAGCCGCCCGGGCAGTTTAATGACAAGTTTTATTGACTTTGAATACATCACAGCTCAAGCAGCTTCGAGGCGGGCTCAAAATATTTTGGCATTCATGGCTTGCTTGGCTGGTGGTGCACAATTGCATACGCGAGAAAATCTTTTGGCCATAGGTGGGAGAATTGATACCAGCTCTTTGGCCGAAGACACCTTCACAACTTTTAAAACACAATTAAATGGTAGAAAAGCCATATTCGACGGTAATGCCATAGTTTGGGCTGAAGAGCCAGATAATATTGATGGCTTATGGAAACAGCGCTTAAGGTGGGCCAGAGGGAATTTACAAATTACCAAACAATACAGCCACTTGTGGCTTAACAAGAAAATGCACCCTCATTTAGGTTCTATCAGTTTCTCATTTATTTGGTTCTCTATATTGTTGATGCCAATTTTTATGATATTGGCATCCATTGGTTTGGCCAGCTTATTTTTTCTTGATTTTCCGCTTTCTTGGAAATTATTCAAAATGTTTTGGATTTTGAATGTTGTGGTTTATGTGTTTGTTACATTATTTTCTTTTTTAATTGACCCAATCAGCGCCAGGCAGTCTTGGCTCGCTGGTATCGTATTTCCAGGTTTGATTTCGCTTTGCATCATTATATTGTCTTACATTCCTGGCTTGCTTGAGTACCTCATACTCGACAATGAAAAACACTTAAATTGGAAGACATTAGATTTAACACCCATGGTTATTATTTTATTTATGTATCTGTGGTTGTCATTAAGCATGGTTGCAGCTTTTGGAGCTAAGGTGATCGAGAAAGTTAAACATCTAAAGTGGCTGAGTAAACCGATGCTGTTGATTTCTGGTTATGGTCCATTGTTGTGTGCCATTACATTCAACTCATACATATCAGAGATAAGAGGCAAGGAGATGAAATGGGATAAAACTGAAAAAACTGGAAAGGTTCAGATCAAGTCATGAGTGACAAAGAGACTTATTTAAAGGAGTTAGATGAGGACTTAAAAGTTGAAAAAAAGTTATGGATAAAAGAAATATTTGTGTTTTTAGTTTTAACACTATTGGTAGTAATCAGAGAGGTTTATTTAGATGAATGGTTTAATTTTGGGGCTTAGTTTAATGCTGTCTTCTGCTGAGGAAGCCTGTCTCTTTGAGCAGGCAATGAATCAATTTAAAGCTGCAAATTACGAGGCAGCATCAAAACAGTTTATGAAATGTGACGTTAAGAATGAATACAAGAAGGAGGCTGTCTTTTTCCTTGGAATCAGTTTTCGACATTTAGGCAATCACCTTGAAGCAATTAAACAATTAAAGCGAGCCCAGGTATTAGATCCGAGTAACGTAAATGCATCAAATGAACTGGCAGTGACCTATGAGCAATCGAAATTGTTACTCAAAGCACAAGAAGTATATGAGGATGTGCTGACAAGGAAGCCTAAAAATTTTGCTGCAAGATTAGGGAAAGCCAGAATGTTGCATTGGCGCGGAAAAGTCAACGAAGCGATCGAACAATATAAAAACATTCTGCTGGATGAGTCAGATAATATTGCAGTTAAATTGGGTTTAGGGTTTGCATTAATATCTGATTATGAATTGATTGAAGCCAAGGTAAAATTTAATGCGGTACTGTCTCATGATAAGGGTAATGAATCTGCAAATGCAGGGCTGGCCATGTTGGAAAAAATAACCAAAAATAAATTGAGAGTAAAGCATCAATTCAGCAGTGAACAGCGAACTCAAGTCAAGTCCACTTCATTTTATTATCAGCATCAGAACGGATACAAAAGTAGTTGGGGTGCCAGCTATCTTTATAATAATTTAGGCCTTAACCCCATACCAGAAAGTGGCATCAGAGAGAATCGAGCAATTGATAAAGAGTTGGCTTTATTTACAAACTATAATTTCACACCGAAATTTAATGGCATGTTTAAGGTTGCTGAAAGATCAAGGTCGGATAAAAATGATATCTTGAAATATCAATATGAGTTGGGGTATAGATTCAATGAATCTCTGTCAGGGCATTTTGGACAAATTTCTGAATGGTCTAATAAGAAATTACTGAACAATTTAACCTTCGCTGGTGCGGAATATACAAAGTTTGGGAGCTACAGCCTAAGTGCTCAAATGTATTTTTCCAGTGATGAAGATTTTGGTGACAGTCATTCAGTGTCTTTAAAATACAAAAAATATTTTTCTGAAAGAATGTGGGGTCAAGTTGGTTTGAGTCAGCGTTTTGCTGCTACTGAAAAAGCCACAACTGTTTTCGGTAAATATTCTTGGCAATATAATGAAAGAACATCAGTTTTCGTTGATGCAGTAGGTAATTTAAATGATGAACAGTCTACTTTAGGCTTGGGAATCAACTATGCTTTTTAATCTGTGAGTGACATGAGTGAAGCTTCACAAACATCACTTAATAAAGTCATCATATTACTGAAATCTTGAGGTTCACCATGAAAAGGGTCGGGAACATAATCCAGTTCTGAATCTGGTAGGTACGAAATAAATTCAACAATTTTATGTTTCATGTCTTTTGGACATACTTTCAGTAAATTTTCTTTGTTTTTTTGATCCATAACCAGAATGAGGTCATAGTATGAAAAATCTGATTTTTTCACTTGTCTACATTTGAGTTCAGAAAGGTCTACATTGATGTCTTTGGCTGCTTTTATGGCTCTGCTGTCTGGTGCTTTACCAATGTGGAAATCATGAGTGCCAGCGGAATCAACCTCAAATAAGTGGTCAATATCTTTGGATTTAATCATGCTTTTAAATATGCCCTCAGCGCTGGGTGAGCGGCAAATGTTGCCATAACAAACAAATAATATTTTTTTCATAGGTACATCGTTTAAATTGAGTTTAAAGTTTCCAGATGAATATCAATTATACTTTGAGGTAAAAAACTCGCCTTAAAAGAATTTTCCACCAGTGTCATGATTTCCTTGTTATTAAGACCAACAGCATCTGAGAGTTGTTGGAAGTTTTCATTGATGTAACCGCCAAAATATGCGGGATCATCTGAGTTGATGGTGGCTATTAGGCCTTTTCTGAGCATTGATTTAATGGGATGATCTTTCAAGTCTGGTACCACTTTAAGCTTTAAATTCGATAGAGGGCACACAGTTAAAGCCAGTTCAGCTCTAGCAATTTGCGCAGTTAATATGTCATCATCTAAACATCGGTTGCCATGATCGATGCGGTCAACTTGCAGTAAGTCGATGGCTTGTTTGACATATTCGGCAGGGCCTTCTTCCCCAGCATGGGCGACGACTTTAAAACCGTCTTTTCTGGCTTGGTTAAAAACGTTTAGGTATTTTTCTGGTGGATGGCCCATTTCAGAAGAATCCAAACCTATGCCAATAATTTTATCTTGGTGCTTTAATATGTCGGGGTAGATGTCTAACGCATCTTGTTCTGGTAAATGCCTGAGAAAACAAGCAATGATGTGAAAACTGATGCCTAGTTTTTGTTGTCCATCATCAAAAGCTCTGTACAAACCGCTGATAGCTGCGTCAAATGGAATGCCTCGATCTGTATGAGATTGTGGGTCATAAAAAATTTCAGTATGAACCACGTTATCCTGTTTGGCTTTTTCTAAATAAGCCCAAGCCAAGTCATAAAAATCCTGTTCAGTCTGAAGTACAGCACAACCTTGGTAATATATATCTAAAAACTCTTGTAAGTTATTGAAGTCGTATTTTGCTTTTAATTCATCTACTGAAGAGTAAGGTAAGTTCACATCGTTGCGTTCTGCCAGTTTGAACATCAGTTCCGGTTCTAAACTGCCTTCAATATGCATATGCAACTCAGCTTTGGGGAGTTTTTTAATCAGGTTATTCATTTTACTTTTGAAATTTGTTTGTTTAAATCCAATAAAAAGGCACCTGACAAGGTGCCTTTGAAGTTACTAAGCTTTTATTGCTTAGTCATAACTATTTTAGTTGTTAGTTTTGAGAAAGGGGTATCGCTTCAAAACCATTCGCAAATATTAAATCCGTGTCTTCTAGAAGTGTGCCTGTTAATGAGAACAAGTGGTCGTAAGAGAGAAATGCTCCGTTACCCCCATCAGCAACTCCACAAACTGAACCTCCAGGACTCCATGTAGTACAACCAGATCCAAAACCATCTCCTGGGTTGAGCCAGTGTGCTTCTGAACCACTAACTGTTTGTGTACTTGACCAGAAGTGTTGGCCACTGACTGCAAATTCTTGATTGGTTTGCATAGCTACCCAATATGTGCCAGGAGTTAAATCACAAGGTGAAGTCAAATTGACAGTGAATGAACCATCTATTTGCGCAGTAATGGGTAAATCTGTATATTCACAATCCACGATAGCTACTGGGTCAGGAGCTCCAGCTATATCTGCGTGGAATGAAATAGAAATTGAATCTGCTACATTATCTGGGGCTGGATTACTTGCTGTTCCAATGGTATCTACCTGAGTTATGCTCCAACCGTCACCGTCGACCACAAAATCATCGGCAGCGAATGAATCATAGGCGTCGAAGGCAGCCTCAAAGTTTTGATCAGGGGCGCCATTGACCGAAGGCAGTCCGGTTTGATCAAATAGTATAGTTCCTGTTCCACCTAAGTTGTAGCGTTGTCCGCTTTCTTTAGCCTCTGTCGCCATTTGTGCGCTGGCAACCACAGATGCAGCCAATAATATAGGTGTAATAGCACCAATTAATTTTTTCTTTTCCATTTTTTTCCTCTCAGTCAAATTAAAATTTAGTATCAATATCATAAAGCACTGCTGATGAAAAGTAAAATAGTGTGTCATATGTTTGATTCACTTATCAGAGATAATAGCATAAATTAACTATACGAAGAGACTTTTTAAGTGATTCTTTAATTGGTCTAATGAACTGCCATATTTTTTGTGTCGATGGCTGGCTGCTTTATATATTTTTTGTGTTACTTGTGCTGCGCTAGCAGTCCGAATGACACGTTTAGTTTTGTAAAATTCTAAACATGCATCTTCCCAAGGTAGTTTTAAAAAACTCAAAATATCTACTATATTAGATTCAGTTTGGTCTATAACTTGTTCGTAATTAATGGTCAGAATTTGTTTAGGAAACTTTAGTTTCCAGAAAGACATGATTTTTTCATGGTGAAGACAGTATTCCGCAAGTTCTTTAAGATCATAACTGTATTCCTGCCCAGCATTAAATAACTGTTTATAACAACTCAAACAGACATCCAGTGGATGTCTTGTGCAGTGGATAAATAAACTATTAGGCATGACAGAAAGTATAGCGCCAACATAGTTAAAATTATCAAGGTTTTTATCACTGACATATGTGTAATCCAAACCATAGGTGTTTATTTTTTTTTGGTACTGTTCAGCAATGTTTTTTAGGTTATGTTGATTTAAATTTATCCAAGATTCTGGAAAAGTTTTATTAGTTTGTTGTTCAGTTTGTTTGATCAGTTGAGGAAAAGTATTGAGTTCAGATGCTCCAAATACTGAAGAGTGTGAGGCAACTATTTGTTCCACTAATGTAGAGCCTGAGCGAGGCATTGAAACTATAAATAGTGGTTGAGGTTGTTTGTTGTCAACTGATGCTTTAGTTGGGGGTGGTTTTAAGGCATCAAACACATCGATTATTCTGTGACTGTAGGCGTTCCAGTCAAATGGAACATGGTTGATTCTTTTACAATGAGCTTGATTTGCACGTTTGAGGTAATCGAATGCTTCTTGGTAATTTTCTGAATGTTCTAGATGTTGTGCTTTAGCAAAGAGTAGTTCGACCGTTTCAATATCATTTGATTGTTTGATGATAGTGCTGATAGTTTTGATTTCATCTTGAGTGAATTGGTAGTTTTTTAAGTTAGCTAAAGATAAATAAATTGATTTATTAAATGGATCAATAGTCAATGCTTTTTTAAACAGATTAATAGATTCTTCAATGTAACCTGAGTTTTTTTTCATCAAAGCTAATGTAGTCAATGCAGGTAAATGATTAGGGTGAAGTTTAAGTACTTTTTGATAATTTATATTGGCTTCTTCCCATAGCTCCATCTGGCGATAAGTGTTTGCAAGATTAAAAAGAGCTGATAGGTGATGAGGTTCTTTTTCAAGGACTTTATTTATAGTTGTAACCGCTGCTTTATATAAGCCTTGTTCTTTATATAAGCTTGCTAAGTTAAGTAGGGTTGGCAGAGATTGTGGATTAATGGTGTATGATTTTTTTAAGTGTTTCTCAGCTGTTTTGAATTTTTTTAAATGCATCAAAGTAACACCAGTTAAACGCTCTATTTCTGCATCAGATGGTGTTTTTTTTATGTGTTTTTTCAGTAGTTTTAATGCCTGGGTATATTTGTTTTCTTGGAACAGTTTTTTTACCTTTGTATTGATGTAAGTCATGTTTAGTTACTAATTACAACATGCTCATTATAGATGTAAAGATATTCAAGCCAGCAAGAAATATGATAACCAACCAAGTGATCAATGTTCCATAGAAACGTCCAAAGGTGGCACCTTTACCATTAACTAAGCCGCCAGGGTGAATCAGCCGTGCAACAACCAATGCAATGCCAACGATGTGTAAAATCATGGTGTTGCCGCCATTGACTTCGCACACGGCAAATAAAATGAGTGCAATTGGAATGTATTCGACGGCATTTTGTTGGGCTCGGATATGCCTGATGCCCATTTCATCGCCACCATCGCCGATATCAACTCGTTTGCCTCGGCGAAATTTAACCACGTTAAAGCATAGCCATAAAATGATCAACCCTAAAATTGAGGCGTAAAGCCCAGTGATTGCTAACATATTAAAATTCCTCTGATAGTTGTTTAATTGGGTTTTCTATTAAGTATTTACCATTGTTTTGTTGAACATTGGCGGTGCTGATTTCAGTGTCATGGGTAAAAAATAATCTCAAGTTTTCAGTCATTACCTTTTTAAGAAAAAATGTCTTTTCATCGATTAATTGTTCTGGGAAACGGTCATAACCCATAGAAATCGGAATGTGAATCCAGGCACTACCGGGTATCAAATCTGATGCGAAAATTAAATCAGCCACTTGGGCATGCATCAGACCAGGTGTATGCCCATCAGTGAAACTGAAACTCACATCATTACCTAACACTGGATGGTGTTTGGAGTCGATTAAATGCAATCGGTCTGATGCTTTTAACAAATCATTTAATATGGGAATGAATGAGGCACGGTCTCTCGGGTGAGGGTTCAATGCGCGTTGCCAATGTTCAGCGCCAACTAAATAATCTGCATTTTCAAATATCAGTTCGTGCTCTGAATGATCATTCCATTCGGTCAACATGCCACCTGCATGATCAAAATGTAAATGACTGAGCACGACTACATCAATATCTTTGGGTTTTAACCCCCTTTCATTCAATGATTCAATCAGTACATGTGATTCTTGATAAACACCAAAACGTTGTTTTAATTTAGGTTCAAAAAAATTACCAATCCCTGTTTCGAATAATACATTTTTTCCATTTAAATCTTCGATCAGCAATGCTCGACAGGCCAGCTCCATGCGATTGTGTTCATCTACCTCAACCCATCGTGACCACAAAGCTTTTGGCACATTACCAAACATAGCACCCGCATCAAGTTTTTGGCGATTTCCTTCTAAAGAATACAATTTCATAAGATGATTGTATCTTAATTGTTGGAATCAAAATAGTGGGTGCTTTGAATAGATTTCACAAATGTCATATGGTTATGACATTTGTGGTTTTATTTCAAGTAATAATTATGGCGTTAAGCCTGGGCAATCAAAGCCCTCACCGAAGATGTAATCTGTATCAGTTGTGGCAGCGCAGGATACCAGTATTTCAGTGACATCACCGCCGTTAACTGTGCCATCACCCATTGTGACATCACAGTCCTGGAGGGGTGAATCTGGATCCATTAATTCAGTTACTGAATAAGTGCTTAAGTCTGCTATGGGTGTATCGAAAACAAAAGGTCCGTTACAGGTTACCAGTTCAGTTTCAGAACCATTATTATCCAGCAATACTTCATTGGTGGTTAACATGCCTGTTACTTCACCACCGATAAAATAGGTGGGCTCTGTAGCTCCACATATTTGTATAGCCATTTCTTCTGATGTTCCTAGAGGTGTCCAAGTGACAACAGGAAACTCAGTGGCAAATTGAGAGTCAACTATTGAATTGGTATCTAAGTTACCGGTTTCCCAGAATACACTTTCAGTACTGCCTACTGAGTCATTGTGGATTTCTATCCAATAAGTGCCAGCTATTAAGGGTACTGGTGTATTGAGTGTCAGTATGTGTCTGTATTCATCAACTCCAAATAGGTCCACTCCTGTATCGACTCTGGTAGATGGGACATTGGTTTCTGTTTGTAAAACCATGCCAGGAGCACCGGCATTATCTGCATGCACACTGACTGTCCATAAATCTGTCGATGGGGTGTTATCAGGGAAGTATCCGGTATAAATGACCAACTCTGTAATGGTCTCATCATTCGTTAGTATAAAATTATCAGCCATTACTTGGACACCAGCGCCACAAAAATCACAGTCAATGTCACTAAATAGACCATTGGCTTGCATGGGCTCTTGGTTTAATAGCAGGTTGCCTGTACAGTATTGTATTGGGCCGCCTCGGTTTTGACTGGGTAAATTTGGGTTACTTGAAAATACATCTAATAAAGACAAGCTTTGCGTAAATGCTGATGTTGTGACTAAACTCAGTAACATTAAAAGAGCTTTCATTGATCTTCCTCCTGTAGTTAAGTGAATATTTATATTACTTTGTAATATGCTTTTAATCAAAATGACGAAATGGTTATTTATGCTGTTATATAAATCACAGTTGCTCTGGGTTCTAGAACAACTGTGATTTTGGCATGGTCGTTGTTTTATGGCGTAAAACCTGGACAATCAAAGCCCTCACCGAAGATGTAATCTGTATCAGTTGTGGCAGCGCATGATACCAGTATGTCAGTGACATCATCGCCATTAACTGTGCCATCACCCATTGTGACATCACAGTCCTGGAGGGGTGATTCTGGATCCATTAATTCAATAACAGAATAGGTACTTAAATCATCTAATGGTGTATCGAAAACAAATGGCCCATTACATCGTATTAACTCAGTTTCCTGGTTGTTGTTGTCAAGGGTAAAGTCATTGCTATTAATTAACCCGGTGACTATACCGCCTATAAAATATGTTTCTGTAACACAAGTTACGGTAATATCAGTCACATCAGCACCGGCCAATGTTCCGCTGCCGTTGGTTACTTCACAAATTTGGTTGGGTAAAGTGGGTTGGGTTAGTATTGTTACATCATAAGTAGATTCATCATCCAGAGCGGTGGTAAATAAATTGGCACCATTACTACTGACTGATAAATCATCTCCACCATTATTCTGTAAGATCACAGTGTTACCTGCAGCTAGGCCAGTAACATCAACGCCAATGATGTACTGTTCAACAGTACATGTGACATTGATGGTGACGTCACCACCCGCTAAATTACCTGTGTCAGGGTCGTCAAAGCTACAAACTTGGCTAGGTGTATCAGGTTGGGCAGTGATATTTACCGAATAAGCAGATTCATCATCTAAGGTGGAAATGGTTTGTGAACCATCGGCATTAAATGTCAAAGAATCTATTCCATTTAAAAAGCTGACACTGTTGGTTGCTACCAAGCCAGTTACGTTGAGGATGACATCATACTGTTCAGTGGTACATGTCAATGTCACATCAGTTATGTCTGCGCCGGCCAAGGTGCCAGATTGATTAGCCAATACGCAGGTTTGATTGGGAGAAGTCGGTTGTGTTAACACAGTCACGACATAAGTCGATTCATCATCCAAAGCAGTGGAGAAGGTGCTGGTGCCATCTGCACTGATGGTGAGATCATCACCTGCGTTGTTTTGTAAGACCACGTCATTACCTGTGGCCAGCCCAGTCACATCAACACTGATGGTGTATTGTTCTGTGGTACAAGTCACATCAATATCAGTAACGTCGCTACCAGCCAGTGTGCCTGATCCGTTGCTAACCACACAGGTTTGATTGGGTGTTGTAGGCTGTGTGAGTACAGTCACTGCATAAGCAGTTTCGTCATCTAAGGCTGTGGCGAAGGTATTGATACCATCTGTACTTACGGTTAAATCATCACCCGCATTATTTTGCAAGATCACGTCATTGCCGGTGGCCAAGCCAGTCACATTGACGTTGATATTGTACTGATTGGTAGTACAAGTAACAGTTAATCCAACATTGCTGCCATTCAAGCTACCTGTAGGATTAGATACCACACAGGTTTGGTTGGGTGAGGATGGTTGAGTTAAGACCGTGACATTAAAGGCGGAGCCATCAAACAATGCTGTACCAAACGTGCTGATGCCATTGGCATTAACGATTAAATCATCACCGCCATTGTTTTGTAATACCAATGAGTTTCCAGTAGCTAATCCAGCCACATCAACACCAACAGTATATTGCACAGTGAGACAGGTGACATTAATGGTGACATCACTGCCTGCTAAGGTTCCAGCGTCGGGATCAACAAAGGAACAGATCTGGTTAGGTGTATTAGGTTGTAATGTGATATTGACATCATAAGCTGATTCATCATCCAGTGTTGATAGTGTCAATAAACCATCGGCATTGAAAGTTATGCTGTCAGTTCCGTTAACAAAGCTGACACTGTTGGATAATGCCAGGCCTGTGACATTGATGTTAACGTCATATTGATCAGTGGTACAAGTCAAAGTGATGTCATTGACATCAGCACCAGCCAGTGTGCCGTTTTCATTTTCAAGCACACAAGTTTGGTTAGGTGCTGTTGGCTGAGTTAATACGGTGACTTCATAAGCTGATAAATCTTCTAATTGAGTAGCGAAGGTGCTTATGCCATCGGCATCAATGAGTAAATCATCACCCGCATTGTTCTGTAATACCACTTCATTGTCTGTGGCGAGGCCAATAACATCAACATTAATACTATACAAGTTGGTGGTACATGTGACAGTCAAGTTAACATTGCTGCCAGCCAGGTTGCCACTTGATGCTGTGACCACACAGGTTTGATTCGGAACAGTTGGTTGGCTCAATACAGTTACTGAGTAGGCTGAGCCATCATCTAAATCTGTACTGAAATTGGCGCTGCCATCTGCATTAAAAGTTAGATCATCACCGCCGTTATTTTGCAAGACCACAGAGTTACCTGCTGCTAGACCGGATACAGTCGCCCCAACTGAATATTGTGTGGTTACACAGGTAACACTTACATTGGCATCAGCTCCTGCTAAGTTGCCGCTGCCTGCTGTGACTGTGCACACTTGGTCTGGGGTATCAGGTTGAGCTGTGATGGTCACTGCATAAGCTGAACCATCATCCAAAGTAGAAATGGTGCCTGTGCCATCAGCACTTAAGGTTAAGGTGTCTGCACCATTGGCAAAACTGACTGAGTTAGTTGCGGCCAAGCCAGTAACTGAAACATTCACATCATATTGCGTAGTCACACAATTCACCGCAACAGTGACATCGTCACCAGCTAAGCTGCCAGAACCTGATGTTACAGTACACACTTGGTCTGGGGTATCAGGTTGAGCTGTGATGGTCACTGCATAAGCTGAAC
>CAZVZJ010000007.1:0-39045 GCA_964631055.1 uncultured Marinicella sp. | reverse complement strand
CACACTTGGTCTGGGGTATCAGGTTGAGCTGTGATGGTCACTGCATAAGCTGAACCATCATCCAAAGTAGAAATGGTGCCTGTGCCATCAGCACTTAAGGTTAAGGTGTCTGCACCATTGGCAAAACTGACTGAGTTAGTTGCGGCCAAGCCAGTAACTGAAACATTCACATCATATTGCGTAGTCACACAATTCACCGCAACAGTGACATCGTCACCAGCTAAGCTGCCAGAACCTGATGTTACAGTACACACTTGGTCTGGGGTATCAGGTTGAGCTGTGATGCTGACTGCATAAGCTGAACCATCATCTAGAGTTGAGATGGTACCTGTGCCATCAGCACTCAGAGTTAAATTGTCAGAGCCGTTGGCAAAACTGACCGAGTTAGTTGCAGCCAAGCCAGTAACCGACACATCAACATTGTATTGATCTGTTGTACAAGTAACGATTAGTACTACATCGTTGCCATTAAGAGTTCCAGCTGATGAACTGACAACACATGTTTGGTCAGGCGCTGTCGGTTGCATTAAAACAGTCACGGAATATGCCGAGCCATCATCCAAGGCTGTTACAAACGTACTGATGCCATCGGCATTTACTGTTAAATCATCACCAGCATTATTTTGGAAAACAACTGAATTTCCTGCTGCGAGGCCAGTGACATCGACCCCTACAGTGTGCTGATCTGTGACACAGGTGACGCCTATCGTTACATTTGCACCTGCTAAGTTTCCTGCAGCAGGGTCATCAAAGCTACAGACTTGGTTGGGGGTATCTGGTTGAGTTGTGATGGTCACTGCATAAGCTGAAGCATCATCTAGAGTTGAAATGGTGCCTGTGCCATCAGCACTCAGGGTCAAAGTATCAACGCCATTGGCAAAGCTGACTGAGTTGGTTGGTGCCAAGCCGGTAACCGACACATCGACATTGTATTGATCTGTTGTACAAGTAACGATTAATACTACATCGTTGCCATTGAGGCTGCCTGAAGGTGAGCTGACCAGACAAGTTTGGTCAGGCGCTGTCGGTTGAGTTAATACAGTAACAGCGTAAGCAGAACCGTCATCCAATGCTGTTGCAAAAGAGCTTATGCCATCAGCATTAACAGTTAAATCATCGCCGCCATTGTTTTGGAAAGTCACTGAGTTTCCAGCAGCCAAGCCATTGACATCGACATCAATACTGTATTGAGTTGTAACGCAAGAAATGTTGATTGTGACATCACTACCAGATAATGTGCCGCTGTCAGCCGTATCAAAACTACATACTTGGTCAGGTGTATCTGGTTGAGCAGTGATATTCACATCGTAAGTAGATTCATCATCCAGTGTTGAAATGGTTTGAGTGCCATCGTTGTTGAAATTGAGGGTGTCACCGCCATTGGATAAGCTTAAATTATTGTTTGTAATCAGTCCTGTGACATTGATATTGACATCATATTGGGTGGTGGTACAACTTACATTAATGTTGACATTGCCACCAGCTAAGTTGCCAGAGTTGGCATTGTCAAAAGTACAGATTTGATTAGGTGTATCAGGTTGTGCCGTGATGCTTACATTGAAGGCAGATTCATCATCTAAAGTGGATATGGTTTGTAAGCCATCGGTATTGAATATGGCTGTATCACTGCCATTGCCGAAGCTGACAGAATTAGTGGCCGCTAAACCCGTGACATTCAAGATCACATCATATTGAGTGGTACTACAAGAAACGTTAATTATGGCATTGCCACCGGCTAAGTTACCTGAATTGGCATTGTCAAAAGTACAGACTTGATTGGGTGTATCAGGTTGTGATGTGATGCTGACATTGTATGGAGATTCATCATCCAAGGTAGAGATGGTTTGTGTGCCATCGGCGTTGAAAGTGGCTGTGTCGCCACCATTGTCGAAACTGACTGAATTGGAGGCAGCTAGACCAATGACATTGATTTCGACATCATATTGTGTGGTCACACAGTCGATATCTACTGTCACACCACTTGCAGTCATGGTGCCATTGGCATTCCCTGAAGTGATGGTACAAATTTGGTTTGGTGTGTCAGGTTGTTGGTTAATACTGAGTGCATAAGCGGAGCCATCAGAAATTCGTGAAACAGTGGTTAAACCATTAGCGCCTATTGGAACTAAATCTTTGGCATTAAGTACAGTAACTGTATTGGTTGCTGCTAACCCAGTGACATTAACATTTAATTCAAAGGCTTCCTGACAAATTTGTAAAGCGATGTTATCTATGTCATCGCCGTTAGAGTTGGCAACATTCCAAACTGGGTTTGGGTAAACAGAGGAAAACCCTGCTTGTAACAATGAATTGGTGTCAGCGTCCCCTAACTCCCAAAATACACTATCAGTGCTGCCTGTAGAGTCATTATGGATTTCTACCCAATAAATGCCAGCCGTTAAGGATATGGCTGAAGCCGGTGTAAGAACAACTCGATATTGGTCGACTCCAAATAAATCAACACCCGTATCTGTTCTTGTGGATGCAACTGATGTTTCGGTGTAAATAACATTGCCTGGTAAGCCGGAATTGTTATCATGAATAGTCAATGCCCATGTATCTACAATCGGCGTGTTGCCTGGAAAGTAGCCTGTATAAATTACAAATTCCCCTAAATCATTATCTGTGGGTAAATTAAAGTTTTCTGCAATAACTTGCACGCCAGTATTACAATTGTCACAATCTAAATCATTAAATATTCCTGAAGACGCATTGGGAACTTGATCCAGTAATAAATTGCCAGAACAAAATTGATTGTCATTAGTTTTGACAGCTTTACTGTTGTCTGGTTTAACTGGATCTTTAAAGTCTAAAAGTGAGTGTTGAGCATTAACATTTGTAAATACAAAAAACAATAACAGCAATGATTTATACATGTTCCTTCCACTAAATTGGTAACTGTATAAATTATCAGCGCCTTAATCTTGAATTGCAATTCTTGAATTGTGCCAGATCAGGTGTACATTTTTTAAAGTGTGCCAATTACGTGGTTTTTTAATCTTTTAACAACATATTAGTTGTCATTAAATAAACAACTCTGAAGTGGTGTTGTAATATTTATAAATGTTTGATTTTATTAGATTTAATAGTCGGTTAATAAGTTTGTACGGTTTTTAAAAATAAGTTTAATAAAGTTTAAAAACAATGCTAGGTACTGGTCATAACAGTCACAGTGTAAAACTATGTAAATAGCTAAAAACAACGTCTCTTAACAGCTAACACTTATCAAATTTGTGGAAGCTGTCACTTTTTGTCAATAAAAATTCATGTAAAAAACATCAATTGAAAGCTATAAGACAGAAAGGATTAGTTGACTTAACTAAGGTGAAAAAAAGTTACTCTGATATAAATACTGTGCGCCAGAGGTAGCATTGCTTAGTATCAATTGCGCGTTATATCAGAGCACTGAATTAGTTAACTTATTTCACGATAGCTGAACCAGTTGTAGTTCTGGGGTCGCTGGCTGCATCTACTTCACCCGTTTTTTTATTCCAGGAGACTGCGTGCATGTTTCCCCATTGGCCACGATGTTCAACCACCTCGTGTCCTTTGGCCTTGAGAGCATCAATGGTGACTTGATCGAAAGCGCCCTTTTCGGTGTACAAGCGATCAGGTAAATACTGGTGGTGATAACGTGGTTTTTTAACCCAAGAATGGACGTCATGGCCATCAAAGTAATCGAGTAAACCAAGTAATACCATGGTGATAATGCGACTGCCACCAGGTGTGCCTAGGACTGCCACTTTATCTTCTGAGAAAACAAAAGTAGGAGTCATGCTGGATAAGGGGCGTTTGCCAGGTTCAATTTTATTGGCATCGTCGCCGATTAAACCAAAGGCGTTGGGTTCTCCTGGTTTGGCAGAAAAATCATCCATTTCATTGTTTAATAGTACGCCGGTTCCTTCGGCAATAAACCCAGATGCTAAACCTGTATTGACCGTTAAAGTGGCTGACACCATATTGCCCATTTTATCAATGATAGAAAAGTGAGTGGTGTCTTCACCTTTGGGGTTATCATTGATACCAGGTAATAATGCTGATGGCATGGCTTTGTGAGGGCTGATACCTGCACGTAATCCAGCAGCATAGTAAGGGTGAGTTAACAACTGGGTCGGTACATCAACAAAGTCAGTGTCTCCTAAATAGATACTGCGGTCTCGATAGGCGCGACGCATGGCTTCAGTGACCAGGTGTATGCGATTAGCGCGTTCATTATCATTGTTCATGGCCGATAAATCCCAAGCAGATAAGATATTTAAAATCGTGGCAATGGCAATTCCACCTGAAGAAGGTGGGGCGGCAGTCACCAGTTGGTGACCGCGGTAATTTGTGGTTATAGGCTCTCGTTCTTTAATGCTGTAATTTTTTAAATCATCAAGCGTCCAAATGCCACCGTGCTTTTGTACCGCCTTGACCATTTTTTTGGCTACTGAACCTTCATAGAAAGCAGCTTTACCGTCTTTAGCGACAGCTTTTAAGGTTTTAGCCAAGTCTTTTTGGATGATTAATTGGCCTTCTTCAGGAATTTTTCCACCAGGAAAGTAAATAGCTTCAGAGGCAGGGTAACGTTTCAGCACTTTGGCTTTGCGTTCAATGGTTCGTATGATTCTTGGGTAGGCAGGAAAACCATTTTCGGCCGCTTCAATGGCAGGTTGGAGAGATACTGATAATGGTAAATTACCATAGTGTTTGGCTAAATGTTCAAAGCCGGCAATTTCCCCAGGAATGGCGGCAGCTAAGGGGCCATTTAACGCCAAGTCTCGAATGACTTCACCTTTTTCATCTAAATACATATCAGCGAATGCTTTGGACGGCGCTTCCTCGCGGCCATCTATCATGATGTTTTTGCCATCTTTAGCCCGATGTAATAACCAAAAAGCTCCACCACCAATACCTGAGCTCTGTTGTTCCACAACTGCCAAAGTAGAACTGACAGCAATGGCTGCATCAAAGGCGTTGCCACCTTGCTCCAGGATCTTATGTCCTGCTTCTGTGGCCATTGGGTGGGCGCTGGCAATGGCTGATTTTTTGGGTGATTCGGCCAGAGCCGAACTACAAATAAATAAAATGCTTGTAATAATTATTTTCATAAGTCTTCTGTTAATCTCTGGTATTTGAGCATCAGCTCATCGTGGGTTTCTTCGTTGTTAGGGTCTTTGGGTATACACTCAACTGGACAAATTTCTGCACATTGAGGTTCGTCAAAATGCCCAATACACTCGGTGCACAACTCGGGGTCAATTTCAAATATTTCTGGTCCCATATAAATGGCTTCATTGGGACATACGGGTTCACATACGTCGCAGTTAATACATTCATCAGTGATAACTAAAGACATAATTAACTGCCGAACTTTTGTTTAAGTGCTTGTTGCACCAGTGGATGGGCAAATTCAGATACATCGCCATCTAACATTGCAATTTCTTTGATCAATGATGAAGAGATAAAACTGAACTGTTCGGCGGGTGTCAGGAACATGGTTTCAATGTTGGGAATCAGGTGACGATTCATGCTAGCTAGTTGAAATTCATATTCAAAGTCTGAAACTGCACGCAGGCCCCTAAGTATGACATTGGCATTAATTTGGGTGGCAAAATCAGCCAACAGAATATCAAAACCGACTACTTTGACATTGGTCATGGGAGACAAAATTTCTTTTGCCATCTCTATTCTCTCAGTTAAGCTGAATAACGGCCCTTTGCGGCGAGAATCAGCTATGCCAACAACCAACTGATCAAATATTTTTGCTCCTCTTTTCACCAAATCAGCATGCCCATTGGTTATTGGATCAAAGGTGCCCGGGTAAATGGCAATGGTGTTTTTTTTATTGTTCATAAATATCATTTTTTTGCCATAGCTCAATTTCAACTTGGCCAATTTTTTTATGTTTTTTCAAGCCCCAAATTTTCTCTTCTAAACGAGGTGCTTTGTTATCGATACTGTATTCTCGATATAAATATCCACCAGCATCACATAATGGTGAGATTATATCATTGATTGCTGCTAATTGATCACTTTCGAATGGTGGGTCAACCAGAATTAAATCATATACATTCTCACAGTTGTTTGCGAAGTTTAAGGCTGTTTGTTGAATAACATCAATACTTTTAAAATCAAGGGCTTGTAAATTTTGTCTCAGTTGCATGATTGTTGCCCGATTATTGTCAATACAGGTCACGTGGGCAGCACCTCTTGAGGCTGCTTCAAATGCAAGAATTCCTGATCCGGCATAAAGATCCAGTACCTGAAGCCCTGATAAGTTGTTACCCAACCAGTTAAATAAAGTTTCGCGTGCTCGATCTCCAGTGGGCCTGAGGCCAGGTTGGTCTTCAACAATAATTTTTCTTGAGCGGTGGGTGCCACCTGTGATGCGAATTTTTCCCATGGTTTTTTAATATAACTTTTCTGCTAAAGCCTTGTATTTGTTAGAATATGCGCCATATTTTAGCTGATTTCCTTAATAAGTCCCCATGATAAAGTTTTTTAAGAAAAAAAATAAAAAAAACAAAGTTGAACAACAAACCAAAGAGCCAGTTGAAGCAGAGCAATTAGACCAAAATGAGGTGTTGGATAATAACCAACAAGTCAATCAACAAAAGGACCAAGATCAGGTTGTTTGCCACACAAGCTCTTCATCAAATGTAACAGATCCTGTCGCAGTTGAACAACCAGATACTGAAGTGCCACCTGAATTATTAGCCCAAGGTGTAGAACCACATCAGTACTTATTAAGTCAGCAATTGACGAAAACCAATGATAATTTTGGTAAAAAGATGAAGCATCTTTTTTCTATCAAGAAGAAAATTGATGAGGATTTGTTTGAAGAATTAGAAACCACTTTGTTAATGGCAGATGTCGGTGCCACCGCTACCATGGATGTGATTGAGAAGGTAAGAAAGTCTTTAAAAAGAAGGAACTTATCAGATTCTGATGCCGTATTTGAATCCTTACAAGAGCATTTAACTGAACTGGCTAAAGTTGTTGAACAGCCTTTGGTCATCGATGAGTCTAAACAACCTTTCGTTATTTTAGTGGTTGGGGTTAATGGTGTGGGTAAAACCACAACGATTGCTAAGCTGGCTAGAAAGTACAAAGGCATGGGTAAAAAAGTGATGTTAGCAGCAGGCGATACTTTTAGGGCTGCAGCAGTTGAACAATTAAAAACATGGGGAGAGCGGGAAGACATTCCAGTGATGGCACAAAATACTGGAGCAGATTCTGCATCGGTTATTTTCGATGCGATGACGTCAGCCAAGGCTCGGAATATGGATGTGTTGATTGCAGATACAGCTGGGCGTTTACATACCCAAGCTAATTTGATGCAAGAACTGGAAAAAATCTCGCGTGTTATTCGGAAAAATGATGACTCAGCACCCCATGAAACATTAATTGTGATTGATGGTGGCACTGGTCAAAATGCGATTTCCCAAGTGCGTGAGTTTAATAAGGCCAATTTACTCACAGGTGTGGTGATCACCAAGTTAGATGGGACGCCTAAAGGTGGTGTTTTATTTAATTTAGCCGCTGAATTTAAAATTCCTGTTAGATTTATTGGAGTGGGTGAAAAATCCACCGATTTGAAAGCATACCGTGCAGAAGATTTTGTTCAAGCCATCATCAGCTAAGTTTGAAATTCAGCCAACAAGTAGTTGCTTGGTACCATCAGCACGGTCGTAAAGAGCTGCCTTGGCAAAAAAATACCGGGGTCGACAAACCTTATCATGTGTGGTTGTCGGAAATCATGCTCCAACAAACTCAAGTGGTTAAGGTTGTTGAGTATTTTGATCGCTTTATAACGGCCTTGCCTACACTCAATGATTTAGCTCTTGCAGATGAACAACAAGTACTGGCTTTGTGGTCTGGCTTGGGTTATTACAACCGCGCCAGAAATTTGCATAAGACTGCTAAACTGTGTCAAGAGCATTACCAAAGTCAATTACCCAGTGATTTACAACAACTGATCGATTTACCTGGTATTGGCCGATCAACAGCCGCTGCTATCATGTCTTTGGCCTATGACCAACCAGAGCCGATCATGGATGGTAACGTTAAGCGGGTATTTGCACGGCAATTTCTGGTGGCTGGGGAGCCCAATAAAAGCAGTACATTAAAACAATTGTGGTATTTGGCTGAAAAGCACAGGGAATTACAAGAACCTGCAGCCTATACTCAAGGTTTAATGGACCTGGGTGCCACTGTATGTACTAAGCACCAACCCAAATGTGACCAGTGTCCAATAGCGGTGAGCTGTGAAGCAAAAATAAAAGATGTGATTGAACACTATCCTGAAAAAAAGAAAAAGGTCAAACAAACAGAAGTTGATTTATATGCGTTGTTATCAGTGGATGGAGACAAGGTTGGCTTAGAGCAAAGAGATGACCTAGGTATTTGGCCCAATTTATGGTTTTTACCTTTATTTAAAAATAAACAGTCATTAACAAAAATCCACAATGATGCACGACCGTATTTTAGCTTGACGCATAAACTCACACATCGTATATTGCAAATTCACGTATATTTTTTGAGCCAATCCATGAAGTCTTCGACAGTTGAAATGATGGAGCGCTCAGAATTACACAATCGACCACACCCTAAAGCACTGATCCATATACTGAACCAGCATGACAACCATTAACTGTATTAAATATGGCGAAAGCCAAGAACCGATTCCTTACACGCCTTACCCTGGCGATTTAGGCCAAAAAATTCATCAACAAGTCAGTTTGAAATTCTGGCAAGAATGGTTAGCACAACAAACCATGATAATCAATGAAAACCATTTTTCACCGATTGATCCAGATCATCGTAAAATCATTGAAGAGAAAATGGTTGGGTTTTTGTTTGAAGGTAAAGATGTTAAGCCTCAGGGATATGCTCCTGGTTGAGCTGTTGACTGGTTCAATATTAAACAGGAGTCATTCTGACCAAGGTACGAGTAGAAGAACCTCGTAACGTTAGCCGCTACTTTGAAAAATATATCACGCCGAGCCAACCAGATTCATCAATTCCGCTTCGCTAGTAAGTTTTATATATTATCTTATAATCGGGTTGATAACCTTCTTCCTATAAGCAATTAACATCAATAAAAGTAACAGAACCGCTGAACCTAATAAGTTCATCACAGGCACTGATACAGGCTCTACAATTCCAGTACCTCTCAAGTTAATAAGCAAAGGTGAGCTGGGGTCGTTGCTACTGATTTCAAAGCTGCTGTTACTGGCTACATTTTGAGTAACATAACTAATGACTAAATCACAGCTGTTACTGACTGGTATCGTAGCAGGCAGAGTGCCACAATCACTGCTGTCAATTGAGAATTCAGTGCCACCAGCTTTGTTCTGATTGATGTTCAAAGCCTGAGTTGCTGTAGGAATGGAAATGGCGCTGATTATAGCGTCTGCTGAACCAGAGTTTGTTATGGTCAAAGACTGAGTTTGCACATCTCCTTCAGATGTAAAACCAAAGGTCAGTGTACTCCCACTGGTACTGAGTGTTGCTTCCGTACCAGTGCCCGATAAGACAAAAGCAGATGGGCTGGAAGGTGCATTGCTGGTTATTTCAATGCTTTGACTGAAATTACCAGTTGTGGTTGGCGTGAATTGGTAATCCAGCGTACAGCTCTCACCACTGTTCAAATTGATGGGTAAGGCAGTACAACTGCCTCCAGAGTTGCTAAAGGGAGGCAATGCAGAAGTTAAATCTGTGATATTTAATGAACCAGTACCTGTATTTGCAAGGGTGATTGTGGAAATAGCCGAAGTCGAGTTGGTTTCAATGTCTTCAAAATCTAATGTAGCAGTGTTTAATTGTAAACCGGGTTCAACGCCACTTCCGCTCAGCTCAAACCCGTCTGGACTGGTCGCTGCATTGCTTTGTATAGAAATGGTTTGGTTGAAATCATTGACATTGGTTGGTGCGAACTCATAGTTTAACGAACAGTTTTCATTGGTGGCCAAAGTAATAGGCAGTATGCCACAAGTGCTTCCTGAAACGCTGAAAGGTGCCGTTGGAGTGTCTATGCTGTTGATGATGAGATCTGCTACACCGGTATTGCTGATTGTAAGTGTCAATGGATTGGATGTTTCATTCAGGTTGATGGACTGAAAGTCTAAAATCGCATCACTCAGTTGTAAGCCAGGTTCTATGCCTGTACCTGTCAGTTCGAAATCATCAGGAGTGCTGGCTGCATTGCTGTCAAGACTTATGGTTTGTGCGAAGCTGCCTGTAGCAGTGGGTGAAAAAGTGTAACCTAAAGTGCATGATGTACCAGGTGTTAGCGTGATTGGTATGCCAGAACAACTACCACCGCTTAGGGTAAAGTTTCCTGTAGCAGCGGTTAAAGTTGTTATTTGTAAATCAACCAAGCCACTGTTACTGACCGTCATCAATTGTTCAGTGGAGGTGGTGTTGATGGTGGTGCTAGGAAACATGAGCTGAGCACTGCTCAAAGTCAATGTTGCTGTTACCCCTTCGCCTTGAAGTGTTACTGTATCAGGTGAAGTCGAAGAATCACTGGTGAAGGTAATGTCCTGAGATTGAACGCCAATGATTGATGGCGTGAATTGATAATTGATGGTGCAGCTTGACGCAGGTGTCAGGCTGAAAGGTAGGGTGCCACAATTATTGCTGTCCATGCTGAAATCCCCAGCTGCTGCTGTCATTGCTGTGACATCTAGATCTGCCGTGCCATTGTTGGTTAGTGTTAATACCATGGGTGCGCTACTGGTGTTCAGCTCAGTGATCCCAAAATCAACGGGGCCAGGTGTTAAGGTGAGCATGGCTTGTAAGCCTTCGCCACTTAATTCCACAATGGTAGGATTGGTTCCTGCTGAATCAGAGTTTATTTCGATATCTTGTGATGTTAAACCAGCGGTAGTAGGGCTGTAAGTAAAGTCTAAGGTACAGCTGGCAGTAGGAATCAAAACAAATGGAGCAGCAGCACAAGTCCCAGAGGCTACTTGGCTGAAGTCACCACTGGCTGCGGTGATGGATTGAATGTTCAGGTTGCCTAGTCCGGTGTTACTGACAGTGACAGTTTGAACAGCTGTAGTGTTACCAACTTCAAGGCTACCAAAATTAATATTGGCTGGAGTAATATCAATCATAGGGACACCATTAACCTGAAGTTCAGCAGTGGCAGCAGGTGCAACTGATACACCCGCTTGGGTTAAGTCAGTGGTGACATTGGTGTGCATTGAATCACCCAAACCAGCTGGAACTTGGACTGTTACATCAAAACTACAGCTGTCATTGGCAGCGATTTGTCCTCCGGAAAAGCTGATCAGGCTGGTGCCACTGACTTGAGAGCCTGAGCCACAGGGGTCAATTGGCAAGGGTGCTACTGCTATTAATCCGCTGAGTACGGCATCAAGGTCGTCTGAAAAGCTTAAGTTATTTGCAGCATTAAGTTCATTGTTAATAATGGTGAAATTTAACACAGCAGTATCGCCGCTGAAAACAGGGCCGTCAAAAGATTTGCTGAAATCTATGAACCCAACCACTAAATCATCAATGGCTGGGTCGCCACTGATGGCCAGTCCTGACATGGTACCGTTAACTGAGGTCGTTATGTTAGGGTATTCTCCTGTCAAGGCATTAGATGGCACTAGGACATCTATACTGAAGCTACAGCTGTTACCAGCAGGTAGACTACCACCGGTAAAACCTAATAAATTGGTGCCAGCAATGACAGAGCCCGTACCACAAACATCATTCAGAGGTAGGCCAGTAGCGGCTAAACCAGGCAGTACCGCGTCAAGGTTATCTTGGAAATTAATTCCTGTGATGGTATCAGTGCCGTTGTTTACCAGGGTAAACTCTAAAGATGTCATGGCACCTGGAATAGCAGGGTTATCTATGAACTCTTTATTAAAAAATAACAGATTATTATTAATTTCAAGGCTGTCATTAGAAGCGGGCGCTACTACTGTATTGCCATTGATTGTGCCGGTTAAGGTTGAAGTAATGCTGCCATATATGTTATTTGCAGCAGATGCCGGAATATCCAATGGAATGCTGAAGGTACAGCTTTCGCCGGCCAATAAATTACCGCCAGTGAAAAGAATAAAAGTGGTTCCAGTTAAACTTGAACCTGTACCACAGGTGTCATTCAGTGTTGCACCTGAGTAAGTTAAACCGGGTAGAACTGAGATTAAACTATGCGTGAAAAACATGCCAGTGGCATCATTGGTTGCATTGGTGTTATCTATGGTATATTCCAATATAACGGTGCTTCCAGGTAATGATGGATCATCAATGAACTCATGTGAGAACGGGAGCGTGTTGATCTGTAAAGTATCGGTGGCGGCAACAGTGGTGAGCGTTTCGCCATTAACCACCGATGTTAATGTTGATGTGCTGGATGGGTAATTGCCAGGAGCTGCTGCGGCAGGCACTTGCAATGTGACGTTGAACTCACATACAGAGCCGTTAGTGATTGAACCACCGGTTAAAGTCACTAAACCTGTGCCGCTCAGTTGTGAGCCTGTGCCACAAACGTCATTCAGTGGTAGTCCAACTGCGACCAAGCCACTCAAAGTAGCGTCAAAATCTTGAGTGAAACTGATGGCGGTGGCATTAAGGCTACCCTCTTCAGCACCAGCAATGCGGTATTGCACATTGACAGTGTCACCCGGTGCAACGGGATCATTCTCGAAAGTCATGTTTAATTCTGGTGCATCATTAATGGTTAGGTTGGCACTGGCGCTTTTTCCCATAAAGTTTTGACCACCGATGTTGGCAGAGATTGATCCGGTGGTGTTGGTATAGGTTCCAGGAGGGGTGTTATTACTGGTGTTTAAATCTAGGCTGAAGTTACAGCTAGCGCCTGGGGCTAAATTTGCACCGGCGATCTGGAAGAATGTTCCACCTGCATTTATTGTTGTAAAAGCAAGTGATCCTGCACCACAGAAACCATTGGCTGGTAGTGCACTTATTAATGCTCCGCTCAAAAAAGCAGATAAGTTATCTGAGAACGCTATGTCTGTTACTGTGTCAATAGCGCTGGTGTTGGTTATGGTGAATTCCATACTGGTGGTTTCGCCAGCCGTTATGGTGTCTGGGGTGAAGCTTTTTGTTAACTGTGGTGCGAAATTTATGAATAGGTTATCAGTTGCGATGTTCCCATTGGTGGGTTGTCCTGTTATTTGTCCTGTGGGTTGTGAGGTGGCGTTTGGATAAACACCGCTTACAGCCGCGGGAGGAACATCTAAAGTGACTGTAAAAGTACAGCTTTCTTCAGGGCCTAAATTGGCGCTATTAAGGGTTAAAACAGATATTCCGCTGAGGCTTGACCCTGTTCCACAAACATCATTTAATGGTAAGCCTGTAGCCACTAAACCGCTTAACGTGGTATCTAAGTCATTGATGAAACTGATGTCAGTCACATTAAAGTTTCTGTTTAAATTCATCAGTTCAATCTGAAGATTGACTTGATCGCCTGGTGATACGGGATCATCTAAAAATGATTGGGTTAATTGAATGTCACCTGTGCTGTTAACAATTAAAACATCACCTGCCATACCACTTTCAAGGGGTTGAAAAGTTTGATTACGAACATTTAAATTATCACTTGTATTGTTTAATCGGCCTCTGGCTTGTGCCTTAACATCAACAGATACTGAACAAGTAGCGCCCGCATTAAGGGTGGTGGTTGCAAAATTGCCATTGTATGAAATTTGTTGACTGTCTGGGATAGCTGTTATTGCAGTGATGGGGTCTGGGCAGTTTGTAGATAAACCAGACGGGTCTGATATGACCATGCCAATAGGTAAATTGTCAATGAAAGTTATTGTATTTACAGCGTCGCTATTGGCGCTGTTATCTATGGTAAATGTCAAGGTAGATCGATCACCAAAGTTAACTGTATTCGGTGAAAAGTTTTTGGTGAAGCCAGGACGATCAGTACTGACGGTGAGGTCATCTGTTGCGCCGCCGCTGTTACCGGCATCTGATGTCAGATCACCTGTTGTGTTGTTATATGTACCAGGTAACGAAGATTCAACATTCAATCGTATGGTGCAGTCGGTTGCTGCTGAAATACGACCATCTGTGAAAGTAATGGTGCCCCCGCCTTCTGGTGCGACCAATAAGCCATTGATACACTCGGATATGGCTTGTGAAGGTGTGGCGATGATTAAACCGGCTGGTAAGACATTAACAAAAGCCAAATCAGATACTGGGTTCACCGGATCAGTGTTATCAATGGTGTAAATCAACGTGGTTGTGCTACCAGGGCCTATTTCATCGATGATGAAGCTGGCATCGAATGAAGGCTGAGCCCTCACAGAAAAGCTGAACAACATGGCCAGCAATGTCGTGATTATCAAGTTTTTATGGCACAGAAAATTAAATTGGCTGTTTTTTAGCATTGAGACCTTCCCCTATAGGTTTGTAAACACGATTAAACTGTAATATTGTGTGACATGATACCGTTTTTTTATCAAAAAATAACCTTAAGATTTAAAATATATCGTGACAAGGGCATAATATTTTAAGTACCATTGCTTTTAAGTTATTTCACATTTATGAATCTAAGGGGAAAAAATGTACACACAATCTCGAACCTTCACTAAAACAGCGCAACTTTTAATGAGCTTGTTTTTTTTACTAAGCGCTTTATTGGTAAGTGCTCAAAATAACTACTTTGTCCCAAGTGTTAAAGGCTCGGTAGTCACTTTCGGCCCTGCGCCAGCAATCACACGTGATTCTGGCGTGCATTTAATTATGGTAGGCCCCAATGACTTTGTTTATGAAGAAAGTTTTTCACCAGGTGAGACTGTATTTTTTAATTCCAAGGATGATGTTGGTGGTACTATTGAAGACGGTCAGTATTCCTACGAAATTACTTATTTAACTTTTACCAGGAATATAGGTGTTCGGGGATCGACTCCAGTTGATTTAGAAGGTAAGGATAATGACGCACTGCGCCGTAGTGGTACTTTGAGTATTAATGCTGGAATTTGGTTAAACCCCGCAGCACAAGAAAATGGAGTTGGCAGGGATCAAACTATTAATGATGACTTGGTGGTTGTGGGCTCTGTATGTGTGGGTCTGGATTGTACTAACAATGAAAGTTTTGATTTTGATACGTTGAGGATAAAAGAGAATAATACCCGCATTCGTTTTTTTGATACCAGTAACTCGGCTTCATTTCCAGGTACTGACTGGGAATTGGTTGCTAATGATTCGACCAATGGTGGCGCCAATAAATTTGGTATCCTTGATCTTGATAACAACAATGAAATATTTGTAGTTGAAGCGGGTGCTCCCGCTAACTCTTTGCTGGTTGATGACAGAGGTCGAGTGGGTTTTGGTACCAGTACGCCTTTGTTAGATCAACACATTCTCAGTGGTAATACGCCAGCAACACGATTCCAGCAAGATGGCTCTGGTGGCTTCCCATCACAAACATGGGATATAGGTGGCAACGAAACGGAATTTTTCATTCGAGATTTCAGTAATTCACAAGTACCTTTTAGTATTGAACCAGGCGCTCCATCTGACAGTCTTGTAATTAACTCTGCGGGTGATATAGAAATTACTGGAACTATTGTTAATGTTCCTGGCATCAATTTACGCAATAAAGTCTTGAGTCCTAAAGGGCAGAAGGAACTCATGGGGTTGCCAGAGTTAGAGTCATACATTACAACCAACCAAAGCCTTCCAGGATTGGATGATACAAGTGGCGACTTGGTTGAGTTACAACTGAAGATGTTAGAAAAAATTCAAGAACTGACCTTGTACACGATCGAACAAGAAAAGCGTATTGCAGAGCTTGAAGCAAAATTAACTGATCAATAAGCTTACATATATTTAATTTAAAAAGCCGCAAACTCTGCGGCTTTTTAGTTTATCGAGTGGGCTGTTTAATCATAAGATCAATATGACTATTTAAGTAGGTGGTTAAATAAATATACTGAATCAGATTTTAATCACAAACTTTGAATTTATAGTTTGACAGTACCTAAGTCGATTATTATAATTCGCTTTCCTTTTGAGATGTCCCATCTCAGACATGGTGCGCCCGGATAGCTCAGTCGGTAGAGCAGGGGATTGAAAATCCCCGTGTCGGTGGTTCGATTCCGCCTCCGGGCACCATTTTATTAATTAAATACTTCAATAGTTTTTTCGATGTTTTAGTCATTCATATTGACAAATCTTATTTTTATTTTAAATACCCTTTACTACTTAACTCGCCATTTAATGTGTTGGTTAACTCGCAGAATGAAGACAGTTCAATGCCAGTTGTCATCTTTGTTAGGGGCCCTCACCAGTGCTCTTATTTTGAAGGTGTGAAGGCTGGGTTTGGGAGTGAGGTTCGCAATTTATAAATAAGGTGTTTAGTTAGAAAATTATATAGGTGCTAATGAACATTAGCACCTATATCAAAATGAATCAGATCAATACTTAACCGAACAACCATATGGTGTAGATGAAGTCATAGCAATCTCAGTGCCATTGGCCATAGACGTTAAGGCAGCTGTTACATAATTGTTTGCGCCTTCTAAAGATTTTGGGTTGAATGAGGGTTGGTCATCAATGGCGCCATCGTATTGAATCATGCCTTGTGCATCAATAACGAACATCTCAGGCGTGGTCTTGGCATCATACAATCGGCCAACTGTGCCATCATAATCTAATAATCTGGCAGTGGCTTTAGCACCTTGCTGTTTAATCACTTCATTGGCTTCTTCAGCAGATGTGTGGCCTTGTTTTCCAGGTGCTGAGGATAAAATGGATAACCAAATGATGCCATCAGCTGTGGCATCAGCTTGTAATTTTTGCATATTACCGCTGCCATAGTGTTTTTTAACGTATGGACATTCATGGTTGGTCCATTCTAAAATCACAGTTTTGCCTCGAAAGTCAGATAAACTGTGGCTGTTGCCATGGGTATCTACCAAAGTAAAATCAGGTGCCATTACACCTGCTTTGTTAGCCCATAGTGGCATGCTGATTAGTAACAGCAATAATCCATTGATTAACTTTTTTGCGTATTTTTTATTCATAACTTTTCTCTCAATTCTGTGGCCACATAATTATTGACTATGGCCGGGGTTAAAATTTGTGGTAACACCTGGGGTTCAGGTCTATTACCAGTTACTGGATCTGTTGGACCGTAATATACGTAAATAGGCACACCATTTCTTTGGTATTTTTCTAGATACTGTGTGATGTCGGCGTCAAAATCTGTCCAATCTCCTTTTAGGTATTGAACTTTTTCATTTGAAAATAGACTTCTGGTTTCATCGGTGTTCAGTGCAACTTGTTCATTCACTTGGCAGGTAATGCACCAGGCTGCAGTCATATTGACAAATATGGGTTCTGGGTTACTTTGTGCGCTGGCATATGAGGTACTGGAAAAAGGCTGCCAGTTTTGCGTTTTTTCAGCTTGGCTTTCAGCACGGTATAGGGTGTAAAAAGGCCACATAGAAATCAACATAAAGGCCCATCCAGACCTACGAAAAGCACCTTTTAATTGAGTGAACCAAATGCCTAAGGCCATAACAACCAGGCCCATTAAAGCGAGTAGCACACCATAACTCCCAGCCTGAATACTCAATACCCAAATCAGCCATGCCACAGTAGCTAGCATCGGAAAGGCCAAAAACTCTTTGAACTTAATCATCCATGGACCCGGCTTTGGTAACCAACTGCGAGTGATGGGAAAAATAGTCAGTAGTAAATAGGGCAAAGCCAAACCAAAACCTAATGCCAAAAAAACAATGATTGATACATAAAAAGGTTGTACCAAGGCATAACCAATGGCCACACCCATAAAAGGTGCTGTGCAAGGTGTTGCGACTAAGGTGGCTAATATGCCTGTATAAAAGGAACCTGATAAACCTTGTTGGTCAGCCAGTTTCGAGCCTATATTGGTCAGCCCTGAACCCACTTCAAAAAAACCAGCTAAATTTAAGGCAACTAAAACCAGTAAATAAACCAAGAACATCACAAATAATGGGTTTTGTAATTGGAAGCCCCAACCAATTTGTGCCCCAGCTGCTTTTAAGCCGATCAATGCTGAAGCAATGACTAAAAAGCTCAGTAAAATTCCGAACGTATAAGCCCAGCCATGTAATTTGGCTTGCTTTGATGATTCATTTTGCATATGCACCAGACTCATTGCTTTGAGAGCCAACACTGGAAATACACAAGGCATCACGTTCAAAACCAGGCCGCCCAATAAGGCCAGGCCAATAGCTAATAACAGCGAAGTGTCAGCATTTTTAATGTTGGCAGTCTGATAATTGGCCGATAACTCAATGCCATTTCGCTGGCCACTGGGGTCTTGATAAACTATCAAAACATTCGTGGTTGGTATATCACTGGCTAAAATATCTCCTTGGTCTTGCTTTATTGTCCAAATGGTATCATCATGCTTTGCGATTGCTTGGGCAGAATTATTCACCATGCCACGACTTGTGAAAAATACTTCAATATCGCTTGCTTGTGCTGGTGATAATATTGATGCATCATAAGAGATTGACAACATCACATCGGTACCATCGATGGTATAGCTGGTTGGCCAGTTTTGTTGAATAGGTAATTGATTTTTTGCTTGTTCAATTTGTTCAGGACGAGGTACTAATTCACCATTTAGAGTTAAAGTGGCTTGATGAAACTCAGGAATACAAATTTCCTCGCAGACCAATAAACTGATGTCAGCAACCAGTTCAATTGGCCCGTCGGGTAGTTTGCTTGGCAATTGTAGTGTTTGAAGGAGAACGACTTGATCCTCATAACCATAGTTGGTCATCGGGCCAAAAGGGATTTTATCTGGTATGGGCCATTGAATTTCGCTTGCCGAAATACCTTCTATTCCTGACCAATGTACTTCTGTTGCTTCACCAGAATCACCTGGATTAATCCAATAAACATGCCAATGAGGTTCAATGTTTTGTACCACTCCAACCGTTATGATATCACCATTCCTCACTTCAGTTTGGTCTGATATTAATTCAATTTTGACATATTTGTCTTCAGCTTGAACCAAACCAAATGGCAAGTACAGCATAGCCAAAATAAATAAAAAATATTTACTTAAATTTAATTTCAATCCTTCAATTCCGAAACAACTGTTGTTTAGACCATTTAAAGCTGAATATTATCACTAAAAACTGTGTAAAAATTGTGATGATGGCCTAAAGAAATGACTGCAATATAAAAGAAAATTGATTTTTGGGTGTATTTGTTAGTTTTACATCATTGAAACAGTATGAGTTCAAAGCTTATGTTTTGTGCTTAAGTAAAATACTATGGTCGACTCGGGTTTTAAGTTCAATATATGCCCAGTAATTAATGGTCACACACGAGTTGTATCAGACAGTAAGATGCATTCAGATGAAAAAATAATTACTCACGAAAACTTTGATAGACAGTCAGATTTCTCATGTCGATTAAGCCGTTTCAGTTTCGCCAGGCTTGATGATAATGGCGGTTTTGATGAGGAGTTTTTAAAGCCTTGCGAAGGTTTCGTTAATGAAATTGCATTTCATCAAGGCAAGTCATTGTTATCGGTTTCAAATAAAAAGCCGGCTCAGCTAAATTTCACCTCGATGTTACGCCGTCTCAAGAATCGTTAATAAAGTTTGTTGCAGCAGTCGATAATCGCAGGTGATTAAAAGTATTTTTAATGCGGTCATATTAAAAAAACCAACATACAATGCCAGAGGAATATTAAAACAGCTTAAATAGGAGAAAATCAACTGAAAGTGCAGTTGATTTTCTTCAAATTTTAACCATCAAATATGTTACAAAAATTAGCTTAAAAATTTGTATTGATAATATTTGAAAGTTACATTTTGTTTAGCGACAGACACACCTTCGATAACCTGTTGTACTTTGTATGGTACATTCACCACCAGGACCACAAACTCTATTACTGGTACAGATTCTGCCATGATTACATTGATAAGGGTCATAAGCTAACCCAAATTGAATTAAGTTATTCTCATCAACAGAAATGTTGATTTTGTTAGTCGTTTCAAGATCTAAAACATCAATTAAAACATTTTCATTGGCTTCAACTTGATTCAAACTTAAATTACCATGCGTTGCTGTTGCTGAGCCTATAATTGTGAAGCTGATTAATAATAACATCAATAAAGTTTTCATATTTGTATTTTCCTGTTGTTAGTTAAACAAATGCTTTTCAAGTTTTTTATAGATTCAAATCTAAATTTAAATTAACTTTCCAAGCGTTATCTCTTACGAAAAGAGAAGTTGAATAGTAATGTTTCTACCCATTCAAAAGTTAAGGGATTCTCAATATTTATTGTATGAATAGTTAATGAATGTTTAAGGGTTTTTAATGATGAATCTGCTATTAAAGAATTTTATTTGTCCAGAATTGGAAACGAATAATAGTTTAGCCAAATTTGAAAATTTAAGATATTTAGAATTGATCGATTATTTAAATTCTATAACTTATAATTAAGTTATGAAAATTGGACAAAAAATCGAATGTCAATCATGTGGTGCATCCAGCTTAATCAAGCATCAGAATAAACTGTTACTTGAATGTGAGTACTGCGGTGCGATAATGACATTCAGCGAACAAAGCACAAGTTCCTCAGAATCGAAGGCTCAAACAATCCATCCAGTGGATAAATTACCAAAGAATCCATTGAATCTCGGAGTTTTGTTGGTGTTAATTCCAACTGTAGTTGTTATTTTAATGGTGGTTTTTTGGTTGGTATTCCAGAACATTCGAAAGCACAGGGCGGTCGAGTTATATAAGAAAGATCCAGTTGAACAGTTACAGTTTGATCCGGTGAATAAGGCTGCAGCTAACAATAAAGTGATGCTTAAAAGCAAGGAGCTCAACTCAAATAAATCTTCAGAGTTACAAAATTATTCACCAGAAATTCTAAGCCAAGTTTCAGGCACAACCAGCCGAAGTGGTCAATATTGGATACTTGGTATTCAGAATAACAGTGAAAGCACGCTATCTAGACCAGGCGTTATGTTGAGCTTGTTTAATGAGCAAGGAAATCGAATAGAAGAACAAGGTGGTTGGTCATTGCGTGAAATACTTGAACCTGGTGAAAAAACCGTTGTTTTGGTATATATCAATGAGGTGCCAACAGCTAGTCATAAACATGAGTTAAATGCTTTTGCCAGTCAAAGCAAACTTTATGGCTCTCCACAAGTTGAGATCAATGTAACTGATTTCAATGTGACGAAAAAGAATAAAACTTTCGAGTTGATTGGTGATGTGGTCAATAACCAAGATTTCGCTGTAAAGTATGTGCGATTGATGGCTGTAGCTTATGACTCAAGTGGTAAACCAATTGGCACTGGGAATGCATTCAGTAGTGTCAAGGATTTAGCGCCCAATCAAAGTTCTGGATTTAAGGTAAAGGTAGGTACATTTTTACAAGGTGAACCTGATTCTTGGCGAGTTTGGGCTTTGGGACGGCAATAAGTTTTTTATAATTGGATCTTATTTTAGTCCAATTAAATGACTGTTCAATAAATTAGATTGCATGTCATACTGCTGAAGATCTATGAATTGTTTACTCCAGTCTATAGTTAATATTGAAAATGATTCAGTGGTAATTAAATTGCCTACGCGGTGTCGATTGAATTCTTTATTACCACTGAAAGAATGAGTTAATCCACTTGAGGTGATGTCTACTAAATTTTGTCCTTTCCAATCCAGCTCCGAAATTTCTGATAAATGGCGATCACCACTCATGAATAGAGGGTTGCTGGCACCAGAGGAAACAACTAAGTCAAATAACTGTTCTCTTTGACTGGGAAAATTTGACCACATTTCATATCGATGGTCTTCTGCAATTACTTGGAGGCTGCTGGTGATGATGTTGATGTCAGCTTTGGAGTTGTTTAATTCTTCTCTGAGCCATTGCCATTGAGCAGCGCCTAATAGCTGACCATTTACTTGTGTAACATAATTTTTTTCAGCGCCTTTGGGTGTTTTTACAAGTGGATCTTGAAAGGTTCGAGTATCCAAGTGAATGATTTTAATTTGTTTGGGTGGTTGGCCAATAGTTTCACTGCGATAGATTCCTGGGTATTGGTTAACTGGGTTGTCTGTTGGGATATCGAGAAACTCTAAAAAATGTTGTTTCGATTCGTTTTTATAAGTAAAGGTTCGATTACCATCATTTTGTCCGTAATCATGATCATCCCAAATACCAGTCACTGGAATATCACTGATGAATTTTTGGTAGTAAGTATTGGATTTTTGTTGTTGGTATTTGGCTTGCATAACTGACATGTCTTCAGTGTCTGCATAAATGTTGTCACCCAGCCAAATCCATAAGTCAGGATTCATGGCTTGAATTGTTGTCCAAAAAGATTGATCTAAATCTTGCTTGTTACAGGAACCGAAAGCAATTTTTTGGATATCAGTCAGTGAAAATAAATTTGGTTTTTTTTCATAAGAGCAGGCACTCAAAAGAATTGTGAACAATATAAAGGTGTATATTTTGAGCATGGTCTAGTCGTTGAATTATTTGAACGATAGGATATCATGTTAATGTGAAATTTGAGTGATAAATAGCTAATAATCATCTCTCGGGTTCATGAAAGTGTTTGGTACAATTGGAGTGATATCAAAAAGGTAAAATCAATAATGCGTATACAGATTGTCCATCAACCCAAAGATCATCGGTTTATCATAGAAATAGAAAATAAGGTTGCATATATTGAATATGAAAAATCAAAAAATGTTTTAGATTTGACTCATACCATTGTTCCCAGAGAGATGGGCGGTCAGGGTTTGGGTACTCAGTTGGTGAAATATGCTTTGGCTTATGCTCGGGTAGAACATTTAAAGGTCATTCCGACCTGCTCTTTTGTTGCAGCTTTGATGGACAAGCATGTGGTTTATCAAGATTTAAGGGTGTAGTGATCAAAATGCAAATCAATGAATCAGAACGTTTAAGCTATTCACTTATGGGAGCAAAGGATGCCGAATTGTTATTTGAATTAGACCAAGATGTAGAGGTTATGCGATACATCAATGGCGGCAAAATAACCACCAAACGTGAAATACATGAAGTTTATTTACCCAGGTTGGCTAAGTATACTGATGCTGAAAAAGGTTGGGGTATGTGGAAGGTGATGATCAGCCAAACCAATCAATTTATTGGATGGATTTTGGTTAGGCCGGTGTCTTTTTTTAGTGAGCGACCTCAGTGGGATAATTTGGAGCTAGGGTGGCGGTTTAACCGATTCGCTTGGGGTTGTGGTTATGCGACAGAAGCTGCTCGGCATGTCATGCATGCAATTGCAGATAGCCAGGGCATAAGTAAGTTTTCTGCCATTGCGATGCCAAACAATGAGGCTTCAATTCGCATCATGAAAAAACTGGGGATGAAATTCCTTAGATCAGAATTGAATAAAGATCCATTAGGTGATATTGAGGTCGTTTATTATGAGCTTGATCTTTAAATCATCTGAGTTTGATCCATATTTTAAGCAGCAACAGGTAGTCGAAAAGAAAATTGCGTGCCTCTATCAAGTTTGCTTATCACATCAATTTTAGTTTTGTGTAAGTCCATGATTTTCTTAACGATTGCTAAACCTAATCCAGAAGAGCTTTGGTTGTAATTTGAGCTGTTCTCGGCACGGTACAATCGATCAAATATGTGAGGGAGTTCTTTTTCACTGATTCCACGACCTGTGTCGCGAATGATTACATTAAATTGGTCATCTCTTTGAGCCAGTTTGAGTAATACTTTACCGTCCTTTGGGGTGTGTTTAATGGCGTTACTGATCAAGTTTTCTAGTACCCTTTGCATCAAGCCAATATCGGCTTTGACATCGGTGTTGCCATCTAACAAGTCAATCTGTAAGTCTACATTTCGTTGTTGTGCCATCATTTTGAACTCCATGCTGACATCCTGCATCAATTCTGACATAGAGAAAGCTTCAATTGACGGTTTTACGGCCAGTGAATCAAGTTTTGAGAGTTCAAATAAGTCGTTGACCAAATCGTTTAATCTGACACAATGTTTACTGGCAGTGTTTAAATAATAATCTCGTTGTTTATCATCCAGTTGTTCTTTTTTAATTAATAAAGTATCCATATACCCTTGGATGGATGCCAACGGTGTTCTCAAGTCATGCGAAACATTGGTGATCAGGTCTCGTCTATTTTGGTCGGCTGACTGTATTTGCTTCATTTGTCTTTTGATTTTTCTTTGCATTTGCTGGAATGCCGACTCCAAGGATTTAATTTCATCGCCTGAGGATTTATGGGTAGCCGCTTCACCTGTTATTTGCTGCTGAAACCCGCGTACTTTTGTGGTCAATTGGGTCAAAGGTTTGGTCAGTTTATTCACCACAAGTATGCCAATCAGGTAGCCTAGTAACAGCACCGCCACAATACTAGCCAGTGCCACCTTGAGTACAAAGTTTTTACTGATGTCTTTAGCCAGTGCTTCATAAGTTTGGCCACCTAAAATTGCGTAGACATAACCTTCATGCTGATCATTAAAGTTTACTTTCGCCGCAGAAAAAGCCTTCTCTGTTTTAGGGCTGCGTGGGTCTAAATTAACCAAAGGACGATGTGAATCTTCAGTTAAAAAAGTATTGATTTGTGTCAGTGGTATATGTGTTTGTAACTGTGTTTCTGGTGGTAAGTTATGACTGAGAATTCGACCTGCTGTATCCAATAAATACACTTCAACAGTGGGGTTGATAACCATGGCTCTTTCAGCCAATCTTTTAATCGCAGCTTCATTGTGCTGACCGTTTTGGATTAACTGTTCTTCTGCTGCAACATACATGGCAATTGAACCATTGAGACGTTGAGTCATTTCCAGATTGTATTGTACGGAAGCATAGCGCGTAATGTAAGCCAGTAAAATGCCGATCAGCACAAACAGCGCCATCAGGAGTAAAGACAGTTTTTTGGTTAAAGAATTCATCATTTATACAGGTTTTTAATGTTTGTTGTGCTCCGTTTCAGGCGCAATAAATTTGTAGCCAACTCCCCAAATGGTTTTGATGTATTGAGGGTTGTGGCTGTCGATTTCAATTTTGGTTCGCAATCGATTCATATGTGAATTGACTGTGTGTTCATATCCTTCATGTCCATAACCCCAAACTTGATCAAGCAACTGCGATCGATTAAATACTTTATCTGGATGACTGGCAAAAAAGTGTAATAAATCGAACTCTTTGGCTGTTAAATTGATTTCTTTGCCGTCAACTTTTACAGCTCGTTGATCTGCATGAATCTCCATGCCTTTGAAGTTTAAAGCGGGTGAGCTTTTAGTCTGATAACCTTGACTGGCATCAAACCTACGCATTAAGGCTTTAACTCTGGCTGTCAATTCGATGACACTGAAGGGTTTAGTTAAATAATCATCTGCACCAATTTCTAAGCCTAAGACACGGTCTAACTCAGTAGACTTAGCTGTGAGCATTAAAATAGGTACATAGTTAGATTGGCTTCTGATGCGGCGGCATATTTCTAAACCATCCATAGAAGGTAGTTTTAAATCGAGTACTATGGCGCTCCAGTTTTTATTCAGAGCTAAATTCAATCCTTGTTCGCCGTCATGTGATATTTCTACATGTTGACATAATTCCGATAAATGGATTTTCAGTAATTCTGCTATGTCAAATTCATCTTCAATCACCAATATTTGTTTATTGGGCATATCTTTAATCTCCCCAGAAGATTCTTGGTCTTCATTGTTGTGATTGAATATATGAAAGGTAAAAGACATGTTTACTTACAATTAAATATTTTTTAAATTTTGACAGGTTGCAAGCATTAAACAATACATACAACCTGCCAATGGGTTGAATGGCTGATTTCAATTGATTTCAGCCATTGAGGTCAAACTTAAAGCTGACAAGCTCCATTGAAATCAGCGGGACCAGAGGTTAGTCGAGTCAAAGGCTCTGAGCCAGAACCAAAACCTTCTACCAATGAGTCGTAATCTAAAGTGGCTGAAGTGCATGAGTCAAATTTGATTCTGACTTGTCCCCAGTTAGTTCGGGTTACATCATCGGCATTAAATGCTTCGCCAAAAACAGCACCTTCTGTGATGATCATTTCAACGATGGCAGTGTCTCCAACTACAGGGCCAACACCAGTTAACCAAATTTGTTCACCTGAGCCGTCGGCGGCATAATGGTACCAAGACACGACTGCTTGTTGACCAGAGCCAGTATTATTAATTTCCAATACTAAGCCATGACCATCTCTTGCAGGATTGAACCATGATCCACTGTGACCACCATCGACAACTCGTGAGAGTCTGATCTCAGCAACTTGCGCACCAGGAATGGTGAAGTCGGCGGCTGTTTCATCAAAACTTATGCCTGGTCCATTGGTGCCACCTAAAAATACTTGAGGAGTGGCATCTGGGTTACCAACTGACCCGTTAAATCCAGGATGCAAGGCAATTACGTCAGAAGTGGCTTCACCAGTATCAGGAGCGGATTGATCAAAGAAAGCAGCATCACTTTCAGTATTCGCTTCGGTACCAGCATCCCAAACTCTACTACCTAATACATTGATGTTAATTGGTCCTGCAAATTGGCCATTTTCATCAAAAATTGGGAAAGCTGCTGGGTTGTCGTTAGCAATAAACCCATCATTTGACGGTAAAATCATCGCAGCGTAAGATAAATAACGGTTAACGGAAGGATCTAAGTTAACTATTTCAGTGCTGCTAAATCCTGGGTCAAATAAAGGTGCTCCTCCAAACCCTTCAGGGTTAAGTACTACTTGACCTGTGCCAGCATCTGCAGCTGCAAATTCTTCAGCTAAAGCCGCAAAGTCACCATCTTCAGCCATTCGCTCAATGCCCGGTGATGCCAACTCACCAGCAGAAAATGAGTCAAACGATCCGTCATGGTAGCCTAACCAAACAGGTGTTAAATACATACCACCTTCAGGTGCTGTATTTTTAATCGATACCCTAACTGGTGTGGTGTTACTCTGAATAGTCACACGCATAACAGGAACTAAACCTCGAGAGAAATCACCTAAAACTGGATCAATAACATCACCTGAAGCAATGGTGCCGCCTAAAATATTAACTGGAGTTGAATCTGGGTTAGTGACTGAACCATTAAATCCAGGGTGGAGTGTTACGACGTCATCAGTGGTTTCACCTGAATCTGGAGCGGTTTGGTTGATAAAGGCTGCATCAACTTCAGTGTTGGCTTCTGTGCCCGCATCTAAAACTTCGTTGCCATAGACTACAAAAGAAATGGGGCCAATAAATTCACCTGCATCATCAAATAATTGATGTGCTGTAGGACTGCCATTGGCAATAAATGCATCATTAGATGGCAAAATCATTGTTGCATAACTGAAGAACTGGTTGGTTGATGGGTCTAAGTCAAAAACTTCGGTACTGCTTAAGCCGGGATCAAATACTGGAGCACCTGCAAATCCATCTGGGTTCAATACCACGGCATCTAAACCGTTTGACGCTGCTGCAAATTCACCTATTAATGTGTCGAATGAACCATCTTCAGCTACCCTTTCAAGCCCTTCTGTGACAGCAGCACCACGGTCATATAAATCAAATTCGCCGTCATGAAATCCCACCCACACAGGAGTAAAAAATATGCCACCATTTGGGCTTAAATTATCAATAGTTACTTTAACTTCAACAGCATGAGATTGTGCTGTTAATAGAAAGCCAGCTGGTATCAGCAGCGAGCGTAAGTGTTTTTTTAGTTTCATAAGATTCTCCTAGATTAATAATTGTGAAGAGGCATTATGAAGGCGAGTTCTCACGAAATTCTCACGGCTTGGTTACAATTTGTTCAATTTTTAATAAATTGAACATTTATGGCATGAATACATAAATGAATTTTTATATTAAAGGTCTTAGGTTGAGATAAATTCACATCCTTGTGTTCAAGTCCAGTTGCAGCGTAATACATAACCAAAATGATCCTTCAACATTACTCATCCTGAGCCTTGTTTACCCTAGCTCCTTGCAGGGCTTAGCTTCCTTGTTGTCAGTTTGCATTACCAACATGATTTATTATATGGGTTACCCCGAACAGATGTTTTAAAAAAGGGACAAGAATTTTCATATTCGGGACTATTTAGCTTTGGATTCACCTATATAGCTCATTGTCTAATGATTTTGAGATTTTAGGCAGTAATCAGGAGTGATACAATGTGGCCACTTAAAAATAGGAAAAATCGAATGACACAAATAAATTTTAAAGGTGCGCCCATTCAAACTGAAGGTAATTTTCCCCAAATAGGTGAAAATGCACCAGACTTTCAACTTGTGAAGACCGATTTAAGTGTAGCCACTTTGTCCGACTTTGTTGGCAAGCAAATTGTTTTCAATATATTTCCTAGTGTTGATACAGCAGTTTGTGCCTTGCAACTTAAAACTTTCAGTCAGAAATTAGCACAAAGTGAAGATGTTATTTTACTTTTTGCGTCAATGGACTTGCCATTTGCTTTGAATCGTTTTTGTGGCGCCGAGGGTGTTGATAATGCAGTTACAACCTCTGATTTCAGATTTCACAGTTTGGCTGAAAAATATGGCGTTAAAATGATAAGTGGACCATTGGCAGGTTTGTACGCGCGTGCAACTTTGGTGCTAAACAGCGATCACACAGTGGTTTACAGCGAGTTGGTATCAGATGTGGTTAATGAGCCAGATTATGATGCGGCTATGAATGCACTTTGATTCAAGCAAGTATACAAGGAAAAATATCACCCAAGCTCAATGGTGCATCCTGTTTGGGTGGTTAACTAAAATTGATTTGGTTAAGAATTAATTAAATCGACAAATTACGCCATTACAGTGTTTTAAAAATGCGACTCAGGCTACAAAAAAATAAATTTTCGGTGATTATGCTTGAGTTTTATTGACCGGTGACCGTTATGAAAAAGGCCCTTAAATATTTATTGTTGTTCGGATTTTTGCTGGCAGCAACAATCAACACAGCTCAATCACAAGATACACCCGAATTTGATGTTTTGGTGTTCACGAAAACTGCTGGATTCACCCATGGCTCAATTCCAGTGGCCATAGATGCTTTCGAAGAAATGGCTTTGTCTCAAGGATTCACAGCTGTATTTACTGAAAACGCCAATGACTTTAATAGCGCTAACTTGGCTGGGTTTGAAGCCGTGGTGTTTCTCTTAACCAGTGGAGATGTTTTGAACGCGGGTCAGCAAATGGCATTTGAAGCATATATCCAAAACGGCGGTGGTTACATGGGCGTCCATTCTGCCAGTGATACCGAGTATTCATGGCCATGGTATGGGCAATTGGTGGGGAGTTATTTTGATAATCATCCAGCAATACAAGATGCCACAGTTATAGTTGAGGACAGTACCCACCCATCGAGTTCGAGTTTGCCTTCTTCTTGGGCGCGAAGAGATGAGTGGTATAACTTTCAGACTAACCCCAGAGATGATGAAGCACTTGATATCAATGTATTATTGACTGTTGATGAAAGTACTTATAACGGAGGTCAAATGGGGACTGATCATCCGATCAGTTGGTATCATGAGTTTGATGGCGGGCGTTCTTGGTATACAGGCATGGGGCACACTGATGCCAGTTATTCAAATGATGACTTCAAAGCCCATTTATTGGGTGGGTTACTTTATGCAGCTGGCGTTGCTCCGGCCGATCCTTTGGTGGTTGATGAAAGTGGTCAATGGTTCAAGAAACAAAATTCAGGTCAACCTTATTTTATGGCTGGAGTTGGTGGCCCAGAAGGCTTTTTGTATGAGACTGATGCCCGTCGCCAAGAGATTGTTGATGAATTAATAGATTCAGGTGCCAACGCATTATATATGCATTCTATTCGCTCCTTTGAGGGTGATGGGTATGACTTTGAGGATCCATTTATTATCAACGAAGATGAAACCAGTGGCATCAGACCTGGTGTGTTTGCTGAATGGCGTGGGTTTTTGAACCAACTTGATAAAGCTGGCATAGTGACTTGGTTTCATGTGATAGATGACACCGCCAGACCCTGGGGATGTGATTTGCCTCTGAATCAAGATGCCAAAGATTACATCTCAGCTTTGGTCAGTAGTTTCCGTGATTTAGATCATTTGGTGTGGTTATCTGGAGAAGAGTTTTTGATGGGTAGTTGTAGTCCTGCGGAAGATAAGGCTTTGATGGAAGCCATTGCGGCAGAAATCAAATTGCATGATCCAATCCATCCGATTGGAGTGCATCATAACAACAACCAGGCTATGCAGTTTGGTGGCGACCCAAATATCAATGTATTTGCGCAACAAATATGTGGCCCTGAGAGCCACAGAACACCAGAAGGAGTGCATGCTCAGGCCAGTCAAGGCGACTGGGTTTATGTGATGGCAGAATGTCATCCTTGGCATTTGGACTTACTTGGTAACAATGATCGACTCAATATTCGTCAATCAAATTGGGGCAGTGCCATTGGTGGTGGGTATATGCTTCTATACAATGCTTATGAATGTGCTCGCAGTGGTAGGTTATGCAGCCGTGATGCAAACGGCGATCCAGCTCCCGCTAACCAACCTCACGATCCAAGTCCAGAGATTCTTGGTGATTTAAACCGCATCAAAAACTTCATGTTAACCAGCCGCTTCAATGAATTAGTACCCAATGATGCTTTAGTCACTGGCGATGCCTTATGGGCAATGGGCAATGAATCAGTAGGCTTATACATACTGTATGCCAAAGAAAGCCCACAGACCATGGGAGTGACTGGATTAACCGCTGGAGATTATCAATTAAATTGGTTTAATCCTCTGACCGGTGAAAGGATCACTGAAATGGTTAATGGTTCAATGAGTCCATTTACAGTGCCTGCAGTATTGGGGACTGAAGCTGCTGTATTTATTGAGCGTGTTGGTGAAGTGGGTAATCGCCCACCTGTGGCCTTGCTTGATAACTACCAAATTGAAATCAATGAAACATTGAATGTGGCAGCCCCTGGGGTGTTGATGAATGACAGCGATCCTGATGGGGATCCACTGACAGCCATTTTAATCGATGATGTAACAACAGGCGATTTAAAGTTGAATGCAGATGGTAGTTTTGACTATTTGCCAATGACTGATGTTTCTGGAACAGTGAGCTTTACTTATCAAGCCAATGATGGTGAATTGAGTTCTTCAAGCACTACAGTTAATATCCAAATAGGTACACCAACCATTCAAGCTGTGTTAGTTAACAGCCTCGATGACATGCAAGTGATCAATATCAATAATGGGGCGTTGTTAAACGCAACCGCATTAGGTTTAACCGAGTTTTCCATTGAAGCCACTGCGGTTCCTGAAGGGACAAACAGTGTACGCTTAGAGCTCAGTGGTCCGATTACACAGAATCAAGTTGAAGGCATTGCACCTTATGCCTTATTTGGTGACACTGGTGGTGATTTCGCAGGGATGCCAATCATGCCAGGTGACTACACCCTAGAGATGACGGCATATGATCAAACGGGTGGTGCTGGATCAGTATTAGCAAGTAATGAAATCAATTTTTCCTTTATTGTCAATGATGACTTGATCTTTGCTGATGGGTTTGAGTAATGGAAATCAAGAATAACTTGTAGCTTTAGTTTTCATTGCGCTAAAATGGTTTATTAATAAATGCTACTTTTATGTAAGCATACCATTAAAAAAGGTTGACAGTATATCTGGCAGTTAAACCATTGGTGCATTTGAATAAATTAAAGGAAAACGTGTCATACTTGAACAAACGAAACGACGAGGATTTTCCTCAAAGTAATCAATGATCGTTGATTTTAGGAGGATTTTCAATACACGGCCTAGGATCTTACATGCAAGATTGGTTTTACTTAGTTTGCATGACTGGCACCTTTTTATTAAACAATAGATGATACAACTCCAAATGAACTCAAGGGTTGTTAATTCTTTTTATATTCAGGTTTCATTCATATGTTGCGCATAATATGTTTGTACGAATAATTTAATAGGAGTTGATTGTGAATAAATTAATTTTACTGATTGTTATGCTGCTTGTGTTTAATTCTTCAACGGCTTTTCGTTATCAAGCACAGTTTAATGATGAAGGTAAAGTGATTTATCCAGATGACTATCTGATTTACTTGGCATTGAAATCAGATGCTGAAGGGCATAAAAATGATGCGGAATGGAAGTTAAAACGTGCTGCCACGTACGGAAATAAAGATGCCCAATACCTGTTAGGTAAATTGTATTTACAAAAAGAACAGAAGATTAAAGGCCATGCTTGGCTTAAGTTGGCTGGAAACAATGTAGGTAAGAGTGGATTTTTGATTAAAGCTTTAGAAAGTGGTTTCTCTGAAAATGACCTGGCTCTTGCCGCCGAATATTTGGCAGAATTAAAAGTAACGCATAATCACACTACAGCTATCAAGAATCGCCTGAAATGGGCCAAACAACAAAAGTTTACTGGTACTCGCATTGCTGGTTATGTCCCACCTGGCTTGAAAATAGATAATGGCTCACTTGAGAACAGTGAGGTCATTTATGGTGACCAGATTAAAAATGTAATTGATGAATATGTTTATAATTACCGCTACGACCGTGGTGAAGTCATCATCAGAGAATTAGAAGTTATTGATAGTGAATGATAATGTTGGATTAATTATACAAACCATTTATCAGGCAAGCTAGGTGGTTTGTAGTCAGCTAAATAGTCAGTTGCCTGCTCAGCTGTGTCACAGATTTGATACAGTTGGCGGTATTCTTCTTTGGCAAAGTCTTCAGCATAAATGTGCTCAAACATGGTAAATAAATGATTGTAATAACCTGCGGTATTAAGAAAAATGATGGGCTTTTCATGATAACCTAATTGTTTTAAAGTCATCACTTCAAGCATTTCTTCTAATGTTCCAAAGCCACCAGCTAATCCAATAAATCCATCTGCCAAAGAGATCATTTTTGCTTTTCTTGTGTGCATGTCAGGTGTAATGATTAATTCGTCATCAATGGTGTTAACCACCCCTTCTATTCGCAATGCTTCGGGCACCACGCCAATTGTTTTACCTTGGTTTTTTTTGACTGATTGAGCCACCTGACCCATAAGCCCCCGCATTCCACCACCATAAACCAAATTGATGTTTTTGCTGGCCATGTTGGCCCCTAAAGCATCAGCATGGTCAAAATAGGCCTGATCAATTTGATCAGATGATGAGCAATAAACGGCTAATTTTTTTATCTTCATATCTTAATTATTCTGTTGGATTAATGCGGTATGTTTTGATGGTAACTGGCCAAGTAACAGACTGAGTTTCTTCTTGGCCCCATGCTTCTTTGAGCTCTTCAAGAATTAATTCACGGGGGTCAGAACCGCGGTCTTGTAAATAATTTTGGGTTGCTGACCAGGTCCCTAAGTAGCCCATCAAGTGTTTAAATGTCCATTGTTTTTTCATTTCGCATTTAGGTGACTTTATCTGTGCAAAAGGAAAGTCGATGGTGCTGTAAGCTTGTTCTATATGGTGGCGTTCGGCTGGCCAATATTGACCAATGATATTGGTATAAAACTTGTTCACCACTGCATCTACAGCAGGTGAAATTTGGTGCAATTCATAACACCAAACTGCCAAAACTGCATTGGGTTTTGCGACTCGGCTCACTTCTTGAAAAAATAAGTCAAACTCAAACCAGTGTAAAGCTTGGGCGACTGTAATGAGATCTACACTGTTGTCTTTTAGCGGACTTTGGTGCGCCAATGCCACCTCATACTCAACCCTTGGGTAGGTGGTGGCATGATAAATTTGAGATTCACTGGCATCGGTACCAATAACATAACCAAAATGGTTAGTTAAAGCGACAGCAACTTGTCCATTGCCAGTGGCACAATCCCATGCCATCTGGTGTGTTTTACACAAAGAAGCTAGCCAAGCATAAATTTCGATGGGATATTCAGGCCTATATAAGCTGTAATCTTCTGCTTGGGTGGAGAAATGATCTTTGAATTCAGTGGATTGGTTCATGATGAGGCTCTAACTTTTAATGTCCTGTTATTAGTTATCAATGCTAAACAGCCTTTTTTAAGCTGCGGTACAAAAAACGATTGGGGTGGATTATCTTACACAAGTCAATCTCAAGTGGCAAAGGATCTCCGTTGATCATTGCACATAAATATTTTGCCAATAATGGAGCAGATGTAAAGCCACGAGAACCCAGGCCATTCATGATGTATAAATTACTCATTGGTTTTGCTGGCGGATAAGATTGCCAGTGTCGGCCGTGGTGCAAATCATGGTAGTCAAGTTTAAATTTAGTTTGGTCAATGAGTGGGCCGCATAAGGGTAAATGATCTGGAGTAGTGGCCCGAATCGCTGCATGTGCATCGATCACTTGGGTTTGTGATAGTTGTTGAAAAAGTGGTAAACCTTGCCATAACTTAAGATTTTTCTCCCAATGATCATCATGTAACTTAGCGGCTTGGTAACTTTGTTGGGTATCTAAATGATCAAATGTGGCACCACACAACCAATGTGAATTGTCATGACTGGGAATCACATAACCATTGGCCAATTGAATGTTAGATAAGGTTTGGTTGTTAAGAGGTTTTACGGTTGTGGTCATGCCATGCTTAGCAGTTAATGGTAAGTCATAGCAGTTCAATAGCTGTTGTGCCTTGATACCATTGGCAATAATCAATGTTTCTGTTTGTTTGACTAATTTTCCATGGTGATTAAATAATTGCCATTCACCTGACTTGTTGAAATCAATTTGTGATACTTCAGTGGTTAACCATTGGTCAACATGTGATGAAAGCCGTTTAGCTACCAGTGCATTGTTGACATACCCTGCTGAGGGATATAAGGCGTTGTTATGATCTGGTATATGTAATAAGGAACCAGGTAATCCAAGTTGTTGAATGGTTTTTGCCCATTTTTTATGCTTGGCTTTATGTAAATTTTGTTGTACACCAATGCAGTTTATCTCATTGCTTTGATAAAAATTTAAAGCGGTTTCAAATGCCCGTAAATAAAACACTGATTCCGGTGAATGTTGAGCAGTCAAAAAAGGCATAACCATGGCCATATCATGGCCCGAAGCCTCTTGCATGGGGCTTGGGTTTTGGTCAATTACAGTGACGTGATAATTGGCTTGTTTAAAATAATAAGCCAAGCACATGCCAGCAATTCCACCACCAATTATGGTGATCGATTCGTTGCTTGTTTTGGCTTTGGGAGTGGGGTACCACATATGCTCTGAATCAGAATCGACTTGGTCAGCTTGAAATGAGGCGGTAATCATTTCTCTTTTCTTACCAAATCCAGGTTTTTTTACCACATCAAAGCCCACGTTTTTCAATGTTTTGGATACCTGTGATGCCGCAGTAAATGTGCTTAAAGTTGTGCCTTTGCGAGATAGATAAGCAACTTGCTTAAATAATTCCAGTTGCCACATATCAGGATTTTTTCTAGGTGAAAAACCATCTAAGTACCAAGCGTCTATGGTTGCATTTAACTGGTATAAACTATCAGTGGCATCACCAAAAGCTAATGTTAGGGTAACTTCTTTAGAGATTTGTATGGTATGAAATCCTGCTCTAAAAACGTCGTTGAAAAGTTTCCAATGGGACAGAAGTTTTTGGCTATATATATTCAGTTCAGGGAAATTTGCGTGTCCAAGCTTCATGTCATTGAAGTTTAATGGGTACTTTTCACAACTGATAAAATGTAGCTTCTTTGGTTTAACTTCAGTGCATTCCCAAGCCTGCAAGGTCACTAAAAGATTCAATCCAGTACCAAAGCCAGTCTCACCGATACAAAAGGCAGGCTGGTTGGCATTATTTTTCCATCGCTCAATTAAATGGTTCTGCTCAATAAATACATATTTGGATTCTGCTATTCCGCCTAAGTCGTTGTAATAAACATCATCATAAATGTTGGAGTAAGGTTGTTGGTTAACAAGTTTTGTTTCTGTGGCATCGAGGTATTTCAGTTGCCAGAGCGGATTTTTCATGTCGATATTATAAGACCAAAATATCGTTAGGACATGGATTTTATAGAGTCAAGTTAACGCGAAGTCTTTTGAGTCAGATTGAGGTTTGTTAATGGCATGTTTCATGTTATTCGTACATTCTGTACAAATGTATTGATCAGTTTTGAAAGGCGCGTCGTTAATTTTATGGTTGATGGCTTTGATATAAATAATATTAATTCGACAAGTTGAACATTTAAACTTGATAATATGACTACTAGTTGTGGCTTCAATCTTACCCATCGGCTCTCATTGTGAGGAATTTCTTGGGTTAATTATCTGCAACCCAATACGGTTTGTTAAGTCATTTTTATACAACTACAATGTTTAAAGCTGATAATGAGTTATATTGATTGAGTTTGGGCTAAAATACTGCTCACATGACAAAAATTGATCATAAAATCAACATTCCTGGTTACCGCATCATCAGAAAAATTGGTGAAGGTGGTATGAGCGTAGTTTATTTGGCTTTTCAAGAGTCATTAAAACGCGAAGTGGCTTTAAAAATCATGCGGCCCATAGTGAGTGACGAGGAAAATGTGGTCAGAAGGTTTGAACAAGAAGCTGAAATAATTGCCAAGTTATATCACCCCAATATTGTCAATATTTATGAGGTGGGACATATCAATGATGATGTGTTGTTTTATTCAATGCCTTATTTGCAACATGGTGACTTAACCAGTGTTGCATACCAAAATGATGAAGAGTTAAAGCAAATGATTGCTGGTATTTGCGATGGTTTGGCCTTTGCTCATACGCAAGGCATAGTTCACAGGGACATTAAACCAGAAAATATTTTGTTTGACCAATTTGGTAATGTTCAAATTGCAGATTTTGGCATTGCTTTGAGTACAGGAAAGCGACGTTTTACCAAAGACCGTAAAATATTGGGTAGTATTTATTACATGAGTCCTGAGCAAGCCCAGTCAAAGCACATAGATAAACGTTCCGATGTCTATGGTTTGGGTGCTATTCTGTTTGAGCTGTTAACTGGTGACCCTGTCTTTGATGCCGACGATGATTTGTCAATTATGATGGCTCACCTTTCAGAGCCCATTCCTCAGTTACCCCCAGAACTGGCTCATTGGCAACATGTCATTGATAAGTGTTTGGCGAAATCTCCGAATCAACGATTTCAAAACATGGACAGTTTAAAACAAGCTGTGTTGGCCATTGAGGCTGGTTCAGTGACAAGCAATAAATCGTTTTATCGGTTAAGTGCAGCCTTGTTATTTTCAGCTTTTTTGCTCATGTTTTTATATGTGTATATACAAAAAGATAATCCATCTGTTGAGGTGTTCGAAACTCCAAATAAACAACAGAATACTGAGGATGAATCCTCTCAAGAAATTCAAAAACCTTTTTTTGATGCAGGAATTGCCAGTTCAGAAAGCCAACAAACTGGAGCCATTAAAGCAGAAGATTTGGCTGAACAAGTTAAAGAGCCTCTTTTGAGCCGTGAAGAAATCTTAAAACTATTAACCAAAGCGGAACAGAATATTGCGAATAAACAGTTAACCACGCCGATTAAAAACAACGCTTTAGATCAAATCTTATTAATCTTATCGCATGAGCCGAATAATCCTTCGGCCTTGAATCTTTTATCTGAAGTTATGGCAGGGTATTATGATTTGTTAAACCAAGCTGTGTTGAAAAGTGATATGCAGCAAGCCAATCAATTAGCTGATTCTGTTATAGAAGTGAGAAACAGGACGATGCAGGCAAATCAAGCTCTTTTGGCCCAATTGGAACAAAATACAGATTTAGAAAAGAGTTTAATGATCAGTGCAGTGGTAGATAAAATTGGAGCGGCTAAGCAAGCTTTAGATCATCAACATGCCGAAGAATTTATCGCGTTGATAGAAAAAGTGATTCCTGGTCAGAGGTTAGCTGATGAGCTACAAGACTCAATCAGCACCATGCTTAAAGCGGGTCAAATTTTAACTGATTCCCAGGGCCAAAAAACAGTGGTTATTACACCCCAATACAAAAGTAAAAAAGGTTTATTGAATTATGGTCTTGCGGTTACTCAGAGCGAAATCACTTTTGCTCAATATGATGCATTTGTAAGATCAACTGGACGGGAGCTTAAAAGGTGTAAAAGCAAACTCAAAGCCAATATGATTTTTTCGCAAAGAAATTATACCAAACCAGGTTTTAAAGTTAATGGTGCCATGCCTGTGGTTTGTGTTACTTGGCATGATGCCAACCAATATGCAGCCTGGTTGAGCCAAAAAACCGGATTGAGTTATCGATTGCCTACATTGAATGAATGGCGACACATAGATAAGCTGAGTGATCGTTCAAATGTTTGTGGTGCAGCTAATCTTGCGGGCAGTGAATTCCCAGATAAACCCACAAAAATTAAGCTTTTGAGTTGTGATGATGGCAGCCCACATGTGGCCTCAACTAAACGTTACCGTAAAGATATTTTGGGATTAACCGGTTTGCATGGTAATGTCAGTGAGTGGCTGGCAGGTTGTGAGAAACTGGGTAAATTTAAAGCCATTTTCAACCCGGATGATTTGTGTGATAATAATCCAGCTATTGGTCGTTCTTGGCTTTCAGGAGTTGATGACTCTGGAGCGGTACAGCAAGTGAAGTTTGATCAAGCATGGACCCATATTGGCTTTCGACTGATCAGGGACTTAAGGCAAGAATAGTAACCAATATAACATCTATAATTTTTTCAATGAGTAACTCAATAACAAAATACATATGAATGATAAGGATTTACACCCAGGCCCATCGATTGCTGATGCAGAAGATCAGGCGTATTTTAATGCCACTGAAGCCAGAGTGATGGCTTGTTTGATGGAGAAACAATTAACCACACCGAATAATTACCCATTAAGTATGAACTCTTTACTGTTGGCTTGTAATCAAAAATCCAACCGTGTTCCTGTAATGAACTTGACTGAAGGTGAGTTGGGTCACAATGTTAACCAACTAGAAAGTAGACAATTGGTTGGGGTAGATTATGGAGGAAGGGCCACACATGTGACGCATCGGGTGATGACGGTCTTTGACATTGATCGCAAGCAGCAAGCCGTATTAGCCGTATTGATGGTCAGAGAACCGATTACGCTGAATGACATCAAAACCAAAACAGG
>CAZVZJ010000006.1:67946-88135 GCA_964631055.1 uncultured Marinicella sp. | reverse complement strand
TATCATAACCCAGCGTGGTGATGTTATGTGAATCATAAGTCAAACGATCTAAGTTATCATAGCCAAAGCTGTCGTTATTGGCAGCACTCTCACGGGTAATGGCCGTGATGTTGTGGTTGTTGTCATAAGCATAAACCGCAGTTATATCCGTACCATAACTGTAATCAATCAAACGATAACCATCATCGAAATTGGCGTTGTAGTTTTTACCATTACCATAATTAATCGATGTCGCTGGACCAAATGGCAGATAGCTCACTTGATCAACCACCGCCTCGGCCTGGCCATCAATGGTGGTGGTGATCCTGTTTACCTGGTTCAAATCATTATACTCATAGTTCAAAGTCACACCTGATGGGTAAGTCATTGAACTCATGCGGTTATATGCATCATAGCTCGCGCCGATGTTTCTACTGGCCGCACCAGTGCTCACTTGGGTTTTATCTAACAAGCCACCAAAGCTGTCATAGGTGAAAGTGGTGCTCCCGCTTTGGTCAGTGAATGAAGATAGCCTGCCTGTTGAGTTACTTCCTTGATCATAAACAAATGTGGTATCAAGGTTGTTATCAGCATAATCAATCGATGTGATGCGATTCCTGGCATCATAAGTCATATTAACGGTCACGCCTTTGGCGTCTGTTTTCGATGTCATGTTACCGTTCAGGTCATACACATAGTGAGTGGTGCCTGTATCTGGGCTGACCAATGAAATCAGATTCCCAAAGTCATCATAGTTATAGGTGGTGGTGTTATTGCGCGCATCAGTCACTGTTTTAACCCTTTGACCGGCATCATAGGTGAAACCTGTGGTGGTGTTGGCTGTGGCTGAATTGGTGCCTTGATAGTCTTGATTGATCTGGCTTAAACGTTTTAGATTATCATAGCTGTACTCAGTGGTGATGTTATTACCATTTTCTTGACTGTCCAATACACCATTGGTGCCGTAGTCATAATCTGTGGTCACACCAGATTGGGTCATGCTATCAACATAATCATAGGCATCGAAGATTTGCGTGATCTGTTTTTTCAAAGTTGAATTAGGGTCATAGGTTCTCTCGCCCAACTGATTACCTTCGGTATCCAGTTCATACTCAACATAGTTACCCAGCTGATCAGTAACTCGAGTCACACGCAATGCACCGTCATAAGTGAGGCTTAAGGTACTGGCCTCTGGTGTACCAAAGTTACGGGTGACTGATTCAATGTGACCTGTAGCGAGGTATGTGAATTGCGTCACGATGTTTTTATTACCATCACTTTGCGTACTGGTGATCAAGCGATCGTTATCAACATCATAACTGTTGGTGATTACGATGCCATTGGGACGTTTTTCTTCTGTGACCTTTCCAGTGGCTGACCAGCGGATGTCTTTTCTGTTAAAAATGCCATCAGGACCTGTGACTCTTTTCAGGCGATTTCTCCGTTCTGGCACTGGGTTGGTCTCAGGATAATACCAAAACAAATTCTCATTACCCATCGGATCTGTTATTTTACTGATTTGATTGAAAGGTCCAGCGTATTCATAAGTGGTGGTTCTGGAGACAGCAGTACCATTGGGTTGAAAACCTGATTTGGTCATTGAGGTCATTTGGCCTTTGGCATCATACACATAGTTGGTCACCTTGTTATTACTGCCAAAGATGGAAGCTTCTGTCATCGAAGTGATCTTGCTGATAAACCTGGCATCATAGGTATAATCCGTGCGACGTGCATCCACTGTACCAAAAGCCTCGATCTTAAAGGCGTATTGGCCTTTGTTATCGTAATTGAAGTATTTTGTGGTCACCCCATCAACTGTCTTACTGATCAAATCATTCGTTACAGGGTCGTATTCAAAATAACTGTTGTCATTACTACACGATGAACAGCCAGGGCCCGTAATACTTTTGATCTGCCACAATCCATTATTCTGTTCTACTTCATAGGTACTGACCTCACCACGTGAATTGGTGATGGTTCGGGTGTTGTCGTTGTTATAAACGATGCTTAACTCTTCAACATTGATATCGTTATCATTGAAGTCTTTTGCATGGTGTTTTTCGTAATTGGCACGATTTTCACTGTCATAACCATAGGTTGCAAAACGTTTTCCAACTTGTCCAATTGCATGACGATTTGTAATACCTGTCAATAAATGCTTGTTGTTGTTTTCATAATGAAAAGTCTTTATGGTGTTATCTGGATATTGAATGGTTTCTAACATGTTTCTGTCTGTGTAACCAAATATCCATTGATTTCCATTCAGGTCTGTTATAGTTTGTGGTTTAATTTCGTTGGTGCTGTTAATACTAAACCCAAAGGTCACATAAGTGCCATCATCCGCAGTGATCTTATCTATTCTTGAACCACTTTCATACGAAATAGAAACTGTTCTCCCATCAGCAATGACTTCAACCAATTTACCAAAAATATCGTATTTTTCAATCTCACCTTTGTTGGTATGTAACACCCAACCATCACCAGTTTGACTTAAAACTTCACTTGAAGATGATTGGTTAACCCAAGCACCATTTATCTTTTGGAACAATACACCACGACCTGTTTCTCGATACGTGTAAATACTTTCAACTCCATCTACCAAGAAAGCACCGTCAGACATTTTTTTCGAGTAAGTATGGGTCCAACCACGACCCATGGGCATACCATACAAAACTGATGACTTGGCCCTTGAGGAATTATAATAGACAGAAAAAGAAATTAATTCTGAATTTAAATCTATATTTTCTTCATGAAATTTATTTCCGGTAGCCGTGTTGATTGGATTGCCAGCATTGGTTCCGCATTGATCACCATCATTTTCAGGATCATGTGTTATCTTACACATAAATTTATCCAGACTACTGACATACTCAGGCAATGCGCCACCGTGGCAACCTACAAAGCGGTTTTTTCTAATATTTAAAGGGCCCGTGTCTGTAACACAAATAGTGGGGTCTGAATTTGACCATTGAGAATATTCAACTTTAATCCGTTTATTGTTTCTATGGGCAACACCATATACAAACTCTGGAAATTCTCCCAATCCCCCACAGGATATTGGTCTTGGCTCGGGGTCACTCTCAGCAGGAAAACCATCATCTTCAATCTTAATGGTTACCCCACAGTCGCTAGGATAAGCTACCTGCATTCCAGTTTCTTCTGCATCTCCGGCACTTGAAAAATCAAAGCCGGAATGAAAACAATTGTGATAAGAATATGTCCAATTACCGATTATTAAATCCGTGTATATAGGAATGGCTTTTGCTGAACTCAGCATAATAGCGACAAAAATAGAGAAATAAATAATCTTGTTAACAATTTTCATAATTTAATTTTTTGTATTGATTAGTTATATATTCGTATTTCACTCATTACGCTCGCCAATTAATTTCATTTATTTTTAAATTTAATTTGTTTTGATGTATCATCAAAACCACAAAACTGAAATTAAACATCAATTCGATCTATGGAAAACAATTCTCAAGACCTCAGTGAAATCAATGAGTTGATTGAGGTGACCATTAAAACCATTAAATTAATGGCCAAACGCAATAAAAGTATCCATAATCAAAACACCTTACAAACCACAGAAATAGTCCATGAGACTTATTTAAAACTGATCGATTCTCAAGCTTCCAAATGGCAAAATAAATCTCACTTTTTAATCACCTTTTCTCATGCCATGAAAAATTTATTGATTGATCGATACCGAAAAAAGAGTGCGATCAAACGGGGGGATGGCGTGATGGACTTAAACATCGATTCATCTCATATACAAATAGTCATGCCTGACCAACTATCCTTAAATTGGATTGGCTTGGAAATGAAGCTAAAGGAATTAAAGAAAATAGATCAAGTGGCTCATGACATCGTTTTATTGCGCTACTTTACTGGTCTTGAGCTGGCCGAAACAGCTGCTACATTAAATATCAGCGAACGCTCAGTCAGCAGGAAATGGACTTTCGCCAGAACTTGGTTACACAGCAAACTGACATAACAACATGAACAAAGACACGCAAAAAATATTTGAACACTTGATTACTTTAGATGAGTCACAACAAAAAGAATATATAGAAGAAAATTGCGCCAATGATCCAGAATTAAAGAGTGTTCTGAAACAGTTACTTGAAACTCATAATAACTTGAATACATTCGACAATGATCAAGTGGAGGCTGAAATGTTAGGTATTTTGGCAGAATCAACCCAGTCAACCTTGGACTTAAGTTCAAATGATAACAACGATCAACTTTCTGGAGAAAAACCTATTTTCAATGGTTATCAAGTGATTCATAAAATTGATTCTGGTGGCATGGGTGATGTCTATTTGTGTCAACCTAACAATCAAGATTTCAGCAATCAAGTGGCCATCAAATTACTCAAAGCTGGGTTTTCTGCAGGACAATCAAAACGGCGTTTTTTACATGAACAAAAAATCTTATCACGATTAAAACACCCCAATATATCCACCTTTATCGATGCCAGTTTCACCCACAATGAAACACCTTATGTGGTGATGGAATACTGTGAAGGCGATCCCATCACAACCTTTGCTAAAAACAACCAAATGAGCATCGATGATCGCATCGATATATTTTTGAAATTATGTGATGCCGTACAATACGCACATAATAACTTGATCATACACAGAGACATCAAGCCCAGTAACATCCTGGTTACTCAAGAAAGCTTAAAATTACTCGACTTCGGCATTTCCAAAGATCTTGACACTGAGGATAAACTGACTCAAACAGGACTCAGTGCCATGACGCCTGCTTACGCCAGCCCAGAACAATTATCGGGCAAGCCTGTAGCTTTGGCCTCAGACGTCTATTCCTTGGGAGTGATTTTATATGAATTAATGACTGAAACACGGCCTTTTTCTCATGCAGAACTCACGCCAGCTCAGTATGAAAATGCGGTCAATAACACTGAACCTGAGTTGGCCAGTCAACGAATCAGCTCCAGTAAGCTGAGTAAAGAGTTAACTGGGGACTTAGACTTAATAATCCACAAAGCCATCAGAGGTGATACTTCAGAACGCTTTAATAACGTGATTGAGTTAAGTGATGAACTGAAAAGGTATCGAGCTGGTATGCCTATTCAAACCAATAAATCTGGCTACCCTTATTACATCAAAAAATTCATCAATCGCCATAAAGCTGCTGTGATTTTCGGTTCGATTTCACTGATATCCATCATTTCTTTGTTGGTTTTCACCGTTTTTCAAAACATAGAAATAACTTTACAAAAAGATAATGCCATTCAAGAGAGAAACAAGGCTCAGGTTTTATCTGAAACATTCAGTCTGGCTTTCAAGAATGCCGACCCAACACAATCTTTCGATAAAGAAGTCACTGCTAAAGATGTACTTAAGCAGGCCCAAAATTTGATTCAGAATAAATCTAATATTAATGATCAAACCAAAGCTGAGCTCATTTTAGATATCACTAGAACTTACTTAAACACTGGTAATTACAACGAGGCACTAGAATTGTTAGATGATCCATCTCTCAATCATTCTGAGCTTACTGAAAATGATCAAGTCAGATATTATAGTAATAAAATTAGATCGTTACTATCGCTACAGAAACGTGAAAGTGCATATGAAGTATTTAATCAAATACCTGCATCATTGAAATCAAACGAATACATAATTTCTGCTTCTGCATATATTGATCATTCAATGGGTAAATACAATGAAGCTGAAGAAAAATATAAATTATTGTTTAATACTTCATCACCTGAGAGCGATCATTATCTTCTAAACTGTGTTAATTTTGTAGACGCTTTGGTCAGCAAAGTTAATATTAAAGAAGCCATCAAGATCGCCACCGATTGTCTAGAAACATCAAAAGTAGACGTTTATGATCAAAAAAAGAGATGGGAGTTAAGCATGCTTTATAATGAATTAGGACATGCTTATGGCTATGACAAACAATACGAACTATCTAATGAAGCCTATTTTAAAGGGTTAGAGATCAGAAAAACTATATTTGATGAAAACCATCTATTCGTGACTGACATGTATAATGTAATTGGAATCAATTATTCATATCTTGGTGATTTTGACCTGGCTCTAGAGTACCATTTATTGGCTTTGAATGGGACAGTCAAACATTTTGGAGAAGGACACCCTAACACCTTTATGAACTTGTACAATATAGGTCTTGCCTATGACCGAAATGAAGATTACGAAACTTCAGAACAATATTTTTTAGAAATCATTAATCATCTAGATACACCAGAAAAAAAAGAAAGCCTTAATATGGGCTTTGTTTATCATGCCCTAGGGTTAAATAGAGTTTCTTTAAATAAAATAGACGAGGCTATTGAATCTTTCGAAATCAGCACAAGAATATTTACTAAAGCTGGATCAGGTTTCTTGATAAACGCAGGTTCATCTCAAGTCAAACTGGCCGAAATATATTTTAATAAAGGGCAATATAATTTATCAAGAAAATATCTAGATGATTTGTTACCAGTCATTGATGATTTTAAAGAACATGAACAATATCCAACTTACTTAGATCTAAGAACCAAATTAGCAGATAAAATCTAACCTCTTAAAAAATTAAAACATTACTCCGAGCCTTGCTTAATGCATAGTTGGCTGAGCAGGATAGAAGCAAAGTCACGTTTAACACTTCGACAAGCTCAGTGGCCTTCATTTTTTCTATATTCCAATCGCTTTTTTCTAAAATACACAGGTGACTGAGCCCGTCGAAGTTTGTATTTATGCCTAAAAGTTCAGCTTCGCCGAGAGAACAACTGGTGTTTAAAATCCTGCTGTCTATACAAAGATTCCTGATCTCGCCTTCCTGCTCGTCTGGAATGACAAAATTTAGTTGATCAATCAATCCGAGTTCATACTTATTGCAGTCAACCTTATATTAGCCCAAAATCACACATCTCCCCAAAACACCTCATTCCCGCCATTAAGTACTCGGGCCAATACAAACATGTAATCAGACAGGCGATTCAGGTATTGCATCACTTCGGGTTCTATCACGTGTTTGGCGGCGGCTTGCCAAGTTTTGCGTTCGGCGCGGCGGCAGATGCTGCGGGCTAAATGGGCGGCGCTGCCTGCTTGGGTACCAGCGGGTAGGATGAACTGTTTCAGCGGTGTTAATTGGTCTTGCCAAGCGTCGATCCATTGTTCTAATGTTTCTGTGTCTTGGTTTTGGATTTTGTTGTCTTTGTATTGAGCAATTTGGGCACCGACATCAAATAGTTTGTGCTGTAACTTTGACAGTTGTTCATCGATCACATTAAAAGTGCTTTCCTCGCTAGGACTTTCATACATGGCTCTGATCATTCCGATTTGAGCATTGAGCTCATCGACATCGCCTATGGCCTCAAAAAGTAGGTCTGTTTTGTTGATTCGATCACCGTTAGCCAGGCCACTTTCGCCGGCATCACCACTGCGGGTATAAATTCTTGCCATATTCGTTAAACTTTGGTTGAAATATATGAGTTCTTTAGCGTATAGTTCCGTTGGATTTTTTGCAATTAATATTTAAGCCAATGAAGCAGACAGTATTGAATAAAGCACACCGAAAAGCTGGGGCTAAAATGGTGGATTTTGGTGGTTGGGACATGCCAATAAACTATGGCTCCCAAATTGAAGAACACCATGCTGTCAGGCAACGTGTCGGTATGTTTGATGTTTCACATATGACGGTGATAGATATCACAGGTGCAGAAGCAACCGATTTCTTATATCGCTTATTGGCCAATGACATCCATAAATTAAACATCAACCAAGCCCTTTACAGTACCATGCTCAATCATGAAGGTGGGGTGATCGATGATTTAATCACTTACAAGCTCTCAGATAATAATTACCGAGTCGTGGTCAACGCCGCTACTCGCGAAAAGGATTTGGCGTGGATCACAGCACAAATCACTGACTTCGATGCCACCATGACCGAACAGGCAGATACTGCCATGATAGCTGTACAAGGACCGCAAGCCATGGCAATCATTAAACCACTACTTGACATAGACTTAAGCACAACTGAACGTTTTTACGCTGCTTATAACGATGACATGTTTGTCGGCCGCACCGGTTATACAGGTGAAGATGGGGTGGAAATCATTGTCCCTGGTGATGAAGCTGAAAGTTTATGGGAACAATTAATCGCAGCAGGCGTACAACCATGCGGTTTGGGGGCCAGAGATACATTGCGTTTAGAAGCCGGCATGCATTTGTATGGCCAAGATATGGACGAGAACATCACTCCGCTTGAATGTGGCCTCAGTTGGACCATCAGAAAGGACAATGATCAATTCAATGGTGCGGATGCCTTAAACGCTTTGCGTGATAAAGGCGTCAAGAAAAAATTAATCGGTTTGGTACTCGAAGGCAGAGGCGTTCTTCGTCATGACCAAACTTTGGTAGATGATGCCGGAAATCAAGGCATCATCACCAGCGGTGGCTATTCGCCATCATCTGAAAAAGCCATCGCAATGGCTGTAGTTGACAAGGCAATGAATCCTGAATCTGTTCAAGTTCAAATCAGGAATAAATCGTTACCTTGTCGCGTTGTAAAATTACCTTTTGTCAGAAATGGCAAGTCATTGATTGAGGCCTAAAAACGAAGGCCAAAGAATGGAGAAATAGAACATGAGTTATGTACCAGATAATTTAAAATACACTGCCAGCCACGAATGGTTAGAAGAGTTAGGCGATGGCGTGTATCGCGTTGGGATCACCGAGTTTGCACAAGCTCAGTTAGGCGACATTGTTTTTGTTGAGCTACCTGAAGTCGATGAATCGTATGCCCAAGAAGATGAATGCGGCGTCGTTGAGTCGGTCAAAACAGCGTCTGATATTTATTGTCCTTTGGTTGGAACTGTTACAGCAGCCAATGACGCGTTAGAAGACACCCCAGAACTGATTAATGATTCACCCTATGATGATGGCTGGATCTTTGAGCTTAAATTAGATGAAGATGCTGATATTGGTTCATTATTAAGTGCTGAAGACTATCGCAACTCGATTGCTGACGACGAGTAATCAGTGTTTTGCAATACTCACCAACCGATTTCAACGGTTGTTTTTGGTTATTACTTCGTAAAAAATTAAATTATGCCATTTATCCCACACACAGAGAAAGAAATCAAAGAGATGCTAGACACCATTGGGGTGGACAGCATCAATCAATTGTTTGACGAGATTCCGCCTGAATTGATTTCATCAAAATTAGACCAAATTCCAGATCGCATGAGCGAAATGGAAGTGACCAGACACATCAACAAACTGGCCAAACAAGATGGTACGCCGATGTGTTTTGCTGGTGCCGGTGCTTATGAGCATCACATTCCGGCAGCTGTGTGGCAAGTGACCACCCGTGGTGAGTTTTATACCGCTTACACACCTTATCAACCAGAAGTTGCACAAGGTACTTTGCAGGTCATTTATGAATACCAAAGCATGATGGCTCATCTAACAGGTATGGATGTATCAAACGCCTCACTGTATGATGGCTCTTCTGGCTTAGCTGAAGCCATATTGATGGCTGTTAGGGCCAACCGCAAGAGTAAGGGTAAAAATATACTCATACCCAAAAACATCAATTCAGTTTACACCCAGGTGGTTAACAACATTGTTAAAAACCAAGAGATCAATGTCATTGAAATTGATTTCGACCAAGACACAGGTTTGGTTAACCATGAACATTTGCAATCATTTGCCGATCAAGACATCACTGCCGTGGTGGTACCTCAACCTAACTTTTTTGGTCTTTATGAAGACGTACATACAATGACCAATTGGGCTCATGAACAAAATGCATTGGTGATTGGCTTGGTTAACCCCATGTCTTTGGCCTTGTTATCTGCTCCTGGTAACTGGGGTGAGAAAGGTGCTGATATTTGTTGTGGCGAAGGCCAATCTATGGGCGTACCCATGTCTTCAGGCGGTCCCTATTATGGCTTTTTAACATGTAAAGAAAAGTTGGTCCGAAACATGCCTGGTAGGATCGTTGGCATGACCACGGACTTAGATGGTAAAGAAGGTTTTGTTCTTACCTACCAAGCCCGTGAACAGCACATCAGACGTGCCAAAGCGACTTCTAACATCTGTACCAATCAAGGCTTGATGGTCACCGCTTCGACCATTTATATGTCCTTGTTAGGTTCAACCGGCTTGCGTAATGTCGCAGCCAGCTGCATCAAAAACACCGATGCGCTAAAACAGAAACTTAAAAATATTAGCGGCATTAACATTTTATTCAAGCAAGCTGGCTTTCATGAGTTTGTGATCCAACTTGAATCAGCTCAAGCTGCGGAAGTGATCGAAAAAATGGCTGCCAAAGACATCGTGGCTGGGGTCGATATTTCTGCCCAATATCCTCAGTTAGGTCAATGCTTATTGTTGTGTGTCACCGAAACCAAAACTGATGAAGATTTAGATTATTTTGTTAAAAATTTACAAGCTTGTTTGTAACGCTTGTCTGGATTTCGATTTAAAAGCCGACCACAGTAGGTCGGCTTTTTTGATGCTAAAATAACCTCATGATCAAAAGCCTGCTCGACAAAATTTTTTTCGCCATGGGTGCCATTGTGTTTTTACAGTTACCTCATTTTATTGAACAATACACCCAACGCTTAGGTGGTTATGCCGCTTCTCAGACGGAACAAATCAAAGAATACCAAACCATTGCTGATCAACATTTTAATGGTGACATTGAAGCCTATCAAAGACGTTTAGAACAAAACACCGATCCTGCCATTGCTGAATCGGCTGAACAAATCTCCAAGCGATTGAAATCAGCCCATTCCATTCAAGAAGATTTAAATGTCTTTGAGCAGCAACCATTGTGGTACCAAGTCCCATACTTCATCACCCATTTACGGACTGACTTAGTCAAAGGCACCGCTCAAAATTTTTCACCCGGATTGCCTATCAACTTATGGGCATGGGGTTATGGTTTATTGGGCGGAGTTTTGTTCAGCTTGATATTCAATGGTTTGTTTTTGTTACCGAAAGTAATAAAGAAAAATAAACGCCCTACTCGCTTGACTAAAATATAATCATGACCATTTCTACAACTCAAATTTCAACCACATAAAATCGCATGCTAGAACTCACATTAATCATGATCCTGGGATTTATCGGTTATTACTGGTATAACCAAGTCAATGCATTGGATGCCTCAAGAATCGCTGGCAAACAAGTCACCAACCAAAAAGGTTGGGTTTTTTTAGATGACTCTATCATGCAAAAAAAGATTCTCATCAAACCTCGCTTCGGCAAGCTGGCATGGCGGCGTGAGTTTGAATTTGAATTTTCTGACATCGAGGCCAAACGCTTCTCTGGCATCATCACCCATCACGGTGGTACCGTCACTGAAATTAAGTTTTTCCATGACAATGAAATTGAGACCATAGCACTGACACGACACTAACGGTTATTTGACTTAATAAAAAGCCATGACATTATTCAAAGTTCTTTCCTACGGCAAAGGCTTCAAAGCCCAAGCCATTTGGGCCAGCATCTGCTCCGTTGTTAATAAATTATTCGATATTGCACCTGAAATTTTGATTGGCATCGCGATTGATGTGGTGATTAATCAAGAAGCTTCATTCGTCGCCAAATTAGGTGTGGCAGACCCTAAGCAACAGCTTTATATCTTGGGCTTTTTAACTTTTCTGATTTGGGCTGGTGAATCTATATTTCAATATTTATATCTACGTAATTGGCGTGAGCTGGCACAAAAAATCCAACACAGGTTCCGGGTTGATTGCTATGGTCATATTCAACGCATGGACATGCATTTCTTTGAACATCAGTCCAGTGGACGTTTAACTGCTATTTTGAATGATGATGTTAACCAACTTGAACGGTTCTTGAACATCGGCGCCAATGACATACTACAAGTCATTACCTCAGTGGTTGCAGTTGGGGCAGTTTTCTTTTTAATTTCTACCAAGCTGGCTTTATTGGCATTTTCACCCATACCTGTGATCATCATGGGGGCTTTTTATTTTCAAAGAAAAGCCGAGCCAAGATACGCTCAAGTACGCGAAAAAGCAGGAGAAATTGCGGCCGCCATCAACACCAACATTGCTGGTGTGGCCACCATTAAAAGTTTTACCAAAGAAAATCACGAGCAACAACGCATTGCGGCCATCAGTGATCAATATGTCAAAGCCAATGAATCAGCCATTAAAGTCAGCTCAGCTTTTACTCCAGTCATCAGAATGGCTATTCTGACTGGCTTTCTGGCCACCTTTATCGTGGGTGGATTGGATACTTTAAACGGCGATCTGGCAGTTGGTGCTTATGGTGTACTGGTTTTCTTAACACAACGTCTACTGTGGCCCTTTAGAGACTTGGCGAACACCATGGACCTTTATGAACGTGGGATGGCTTCAGCAAGGCGTATCTTGAGTTTATTGGATGAGCCTATCCATATCAAAGACCGCAAAGAAGCCAAACAAGTTGATTTAACAGGCCAAATATCAATTGAAAACATAACATTCCAATACCCATCACAAACAGTTACAGCATTATCAAACATCAATTTGAAGATTCAAGCTGGCGAAACACATGCCTTCGTGGGCCAAACGGGTTCAGGTAAAAGCACAGTGATTAAATTGTTGATGCGTTATTACCATGCACAACAAGGGACAATCACCTTAGATAACCACTCAATAGAAAACATCCACATTCAATCACTGCGTTCACAGATTGGTTTGGTTTCTCAGGCCACTTTTCTATTCAATGACAGCGTTTTGGCAAATATTCAATATGGCAATGATCAAGCCAGTGAATCCCAAATAATAGCAGCAGCTAAATTGGCCGAAGCTCATGATTTTATTGAACAATTAGAGCATGGTTACCACACACATGTGGGTGAACAAGCCAGTAAACTATCTGGAGGACAAGTCCAACGAATTGCTCTGGCACGGGCCTTATTGAAAAACCCGCCGATCTTAATCTTAGATGAAGCAACATCAGCGGTTGATAACGAAACTGAAGCAGCCATTCAAAAATCCTTGAAAAAAATCACCATTGATCGGACTGTTATCATCATTGCACATCGCTTATCGACAGTCGTTCATGCCCATAAAATTCATGTGCTTGAAAACGGCAAAATTCTTGAGTCTGGATCACATGAAGAACTGCTTGAGCTCAATGGCCGTTACCATCAATTATGGCAAATACAAACTGGTGGCATGTAATCAAAGATTACCAATCTCTGTCAGCTAAATCTTTTGAGGTAACCGTGCCATCACCGTCAACATCAGCATGTTTGCCGTCTAGGGTTCCTAGGTAATCAATCTCATGTTGATCAGCGCCTATTTTCTTTGCCACTCTGGTTTGATATTGGATTGCTAATCGCTCTGCCTTGAAATCAGCCCAATACCGATCAGGTGTTCTTTGACTGCCTTTGGGCTTAAACTTCTGATACAAATATGAATGGTAGGCATCATGTGCAATTGAACTGGCACACCATGTCAGAGAATAGTAAGCAGTGGTATCACTCATATTGTAAATGGGTGGATTACCCCAAGCAATCATGCCACTCCTCCTATTCTGGGCAATGATACCGATATATTTTTGAGAAAATTTATAAGCTTCTGGATATTTTCTTGCTAATAAGTCCAGGCAACTAGAGACGTGCTGCACAAATCTTTCATTCCCATTAACTATGATCTTATGTCTACTATTCGCCACGCCTAATTTAAACAACAAGCAACTGACAATAAACAAGATTAATACTTTGTTTATTGGTGGTTTATAGCTGGATAAGTTCATCGTTATATTTTAACAAAATACAAAAAGAACTGCATTACTTAAACTTGGGTCGTAATTGTGTTTCATTCGTAAACACCAATCAATCAATTTCAACACCTTCTCCAACAATCGGATTCCATGGTATTACAGATACAGCTTTTATTTGGTAGCTCTCTCTTTTATCATATGGTGATAAAGGAAATAGCTTATATTTGATGCATTTAAACTTGTTTACAATTGTTACTGTTATTTAGCTGCTCTATTGATAAAATAATTAGCATCGATTTAAGGAGAATTATAATGAAGAAATCAATCATCTGTTGTTTGATTATGTTTTCAAGTATTGCCATCTCACAAAACTCCAGTACAAAGAATAAAGAATTGGATGTTTTAAGTAGTAAGAATAACTCTACTGAAGCTCAATTCAACCAAAGTAAAAGCAACAAAAACTGGAGTAGCAACCCTTATGGCGCAGGAGATCGCCTGGTCTGCGAGTCTTTCCGCGGCCAAAGAAAGCACTGTCGTGCTGATACCAATGGTGGTGTCAGAATACTCAGGCAAATTGGTAATAACAACTGCCAAGGTAATTGGGGCTACGACTATTATGGCATTTGGGTTACTAATGGGTGCCGCGCCGAATTTCAAATTGATCGATATCAAAATCATTACGGTCAATCCACTGATGTGGTTCGTTGTGAATCTTATAGCTACAGACGTCAAACTTGTGCCTCCAATCTTCAAGGTGCCGATGTTCAACTAATTCATCAACTCAGTAACCGCAGCTGTCGGGGTAATTGGGGATTCAATCAAAATGAAATTTGGGTATCCAATGGCTGTAAAGCTGATTTCAGAATCAACAGAAATAATTACAATGACCCTTATAACAACGGACTTCGTGATGGTTTAGTTGAATGCCGAGCCACAGGTTCTAGACTTGTCCATTGCCAAGTTCCTGCATTACAAAGTGTAGAACTGGTCCAAGAAATGGGTCATTCAAACAGGTACTCATGTCGCGGTAACTGGGGCTACTCAAACCATGGCATTTGGGTTCGAGAAGGCTGTCATGCTCAGTTCAGAGTAGTTGAATATCAAGAACAAAACTATTCAAACAACTCAGGTCACCAAGGCAGAGAAGTTATTTGTGAGTCCCGTTACGGCCAAGTCAGAACCTGTCAAGCCAATACTTCTGGGCGAGTTGAATTCGTCCAGAATTTATCAAATGTTAATTGTGATAACCGTTGGGGTTATGACAACAATGGTATTTGGGTTAAGGATGGTTGTAAAGCAAGATTCATGACCTATCCAAATGGCGGTGCAGTACAAGCACCTGTTAACCGATTACCCAAAACCATTAAATGTAAATCCAGAAAAAACAAAGTGAAAATTTGTGACACAGACGGTCCATTCAGAGACGTTGAAATGAAACGTGAGATCAGTGCAGGCAAGTTCCCTTGCCAAGGCAACTGGGGTATTAATCAACGAGGTCAACTCTTCGTTACCAATAACTGTTACGCAGAATTTAAAGTATATTATTAATTATATAATTGAACTAAAAATTCAAAGCCCAGAAAAAACAGACTGGGCTTTTTTATGCATGAATTAATTTCAATTCAATTGTATTAGTTCTGTCTCAATTCCTTCTTTAACAACAGTTGAAAGGACTCAGCTTTTTCTTTGATGTTGATTAATCGATAATTAATAGAAGTATAAAACCCTAAAGTGTTAATAAACCGATTTCTGAATGAGGTATCTGAGCATATATCCTCAAAAGACTTGCCTAACCTAAACCCCCAACCGGAATAATCCTCAAGAGTTTTCACATCATTAGAAAAATACGCATCAACAAATGGGTGCTTATTCACATGATGTGCCCACATGTTATCGTAATGGCTTTTAAGCTGTTCCTCCTCCTCTTGCAATTCTGCAATATAGTCACCAAAGCCCTCTCTCAATTCAATGGATAACAAATCTTGATAACTGTCCTTTGCAGCCAACTGATCAGCCACAACTGTCACAAAATTGGGCTGGACATCTACCACAAAATCGAAAAACAACCTTTCCAAGGCCTCCTGTCCCTCAGGTGTGTAAGTACATGAATTCAAAGCTTCGCGTCCAGAACTCATGTTACTTTTGCTTTTTTCATAATTAACCAAAATTTTTTCAATGTTCGAGATGTTTTGTAAAACTTCTCTGTCAAGTCGTTCGAGTGAAGCAACCAATCCTTTTTTATTCGATTGTGTCTCGTTCCAATTAGCCACTTGAATACCGATAAATACACCAACAACAACGATGATAAAGTCGATGAATACAGCAAACCAGTTTTGATTTTGAATGTGTTGAGTAACTCTTCTTAGTAACATATGCTGATTTTGATCTCATGTGAATTGTTTAAAATGGTTCCCAAATCACATTTGGGACAAGATTTTGTGACTCTTCTTAATAGCATCTTTTAGGCCTGGGTTAACGGTTTATATCAAGCACATCATCTACCTGCTCACGAACTTCTTCAACAGCCTTTATCCATGGCTCAAGCGCATCACGGATGTAGCCATCATAAGCATCTACATTGAGACTAAAGGCGTTGAGGAAGCTTTGATTGGCCTTCATGCCTTCGGTGTCACAAATGACAGGCGCTCTGGCTTCCAGGCGCCCTGTTGCACCAGCAAGTTCAAAATATCCATTGACTGCCATCAGTTCCGGGTATAAGTAAGGCAAATTCAAGATGATTTTGGTCGCATGTTCTTTGTTGCGGTGCGAAGAACGTATGACTTGCTGCAGACGCACCAAACTCAGTCTTAAGTGCTTATCGCTGATAATGCTAACGCGGCCTGATGCCGCTAATTCATTGAACGAGCCCAATTCAGTAATCACAAGATTGGTCGCCCGAGTCAACCCAATGGCTTGACACTCATCTTGACTTAAAGTTGCACGTTCAACACGACCGAATAAAACATCCAAAGCAGATTCCATATTTCTGACCACATGACGCCGCGCACCTGCCTTATTCTTGCTTTGTTCTTCAGACAAGATCAATTCGGCATGCAATTGTTGAAGAAACATCAATTCATCTATGCGGTCAACCCTCGCTTGATTCCAATTAGCCACCTGAATACCAATAAATACACCGACCACCACAATCAGAAAGTCTATGAATACAGCGAACCAGTTTTGCTCGCGAACGTGTTTAGTAATACGGCGCAAGAGCATTAGGTCGACTCCTCTCCGAGCAAGTTGAGAATTTTTTCTATTTCTTCACTGATTAGAGCTGCATTGCGCTCAGCTTCGAACTGCACAGCCAGCCAAGACTGCAGTTCCGACTTTGAATTCATCAACACCTCCCAATCATAAGAAGTAATGGCTGTTTCTGGGTTAGTCCAATCATCGGGAACCACACTCCACTCCACAGCTTTAAAATAATTAGAATATGGTTCAAGCACAAAAGTGTATGCAACGATTGCGCGAGTTTCGAGTCGTTTTTGTAGATCACCGTATCTAAACAATGCCTTCCTTAGTTCTTGGTCAGTAATAAAGGACAACCCCCCACTTTCAATCAACTCTTGATAGGTGCTCGAAAGCGAAGGTGTTTCATAAAAATAATTCGCTTGCCATAGGTATTGCTTTAATGGACCATCGTCTTCGGGCTGTTCACCGGCTCGCAGAAGCTTTATTAATTCGCCTGTTCCCTTAATAGTCTCTGCAAAAGATTCTGCATCTTCCTCCCATTCTTGTTTGAGCACACTAAATTCTTCGATTAAACGCTGTTGCTGCTGTGCTTTCTCCGATTCATTAGAACGTTTGTCATTCCACTCGGTAATCTGAAATGCAATCAAGATGCCGACAACCACAATGATAAAATCAATAAAAACCGCAAACCAGTTTTGGTCACGGACATGTTGAGTAATTCTTCTTAATAGCATATATGGATTCTTGTCATTTGTATTTAGTTAAAAGCATTACCTGAAGACATACTTTAAACTTCTTGATCATTGCTCTCTGCAACATTTATCCTCCTAAGTCTTTTTGAATTAACTTCAATGCATCACCCATTCTTTGAGCAATCCGGTCGTTCCATTCTAAAATCTCAATAACAGTTGCACGAACAGAGTATATTGAGGCAATAAATATTGGATCGGTGCACAAAGCATCAAAATCATAGTTTGCTATGCTTGCATATTGAATATTATCATTACTAAGATTTTTGTAATCAGTTATAGACTTGATTTCAAACCTCACTCTTTGCTTAATGTAAAAAAGATGTGGGCTTATGTGTGCGATCATTTGTGGCTCAACACGCTTTTGATAATTGATATCTCTTTCAACCGATTCTATGGTCTTATTGATATCTACATTTTTTATGACACCTAATCGTCCTGTGGACTTCATTTCTTCTAGAGTTAAGTTGTTAAAATAAGCCATTTCAAATTTGCCTATATGATATATACCTTCGGCAAACAATTCTTTATTGTTTTCATCAAGTTGACATGCGTCTAAACTGTCTATCACACTGGATAAATGGTTAATCCGTTCCACCCACCTTTTATTGGTTCGTATAGTATTTTCTATAGATTCAAGAAGGTTGTTTTCAAAACGTTGAAGATATTCATGCTCCAAAGAATCTTCAATACGTTGTGTATTCCAATTATTAACTTGAATACCGATAAACACACCAACTACCACAATAATGAAGTCGATGAATACAGCAAACCAGTTTTGGTCACGGACATGTTGGGTGATTCTTCTTAGTAGCATTTGATTATTCCTGACATAGCTGTGTCATTGCGAAGGAGTGGAACGAGGGTCTGCCCTTTGGGTACTGCGGCAACCTGTTGGGTTCAAAGCCATATATGGAGGTTGTTTCATGGCTCATGCTATTCTCTTTTTGGGTCGCGTCTCGCCTCCTCGTAATGACCTTGGTTTTGTTATGATCATTGATGTTTTTGGTTATTCTTCTAAATAACACTATCGCCTCTCCAATTCATCTTTAATCATTGCTCTCACTACCATTGCCTCTTCACCCGCACTTTTATAATCATCACTAATAGTAGCCACATACCAATAATGTAAACTCGCATGACGTGTTAATAATTCAGAGTTTTCACGAATATGTTGCGCAATTTCAGCTGTATTCTTCTTAGGAAAGAGATGCTCGGTAGCTGAATCAAAACGTAAAAAGTCCATTTCCCAAGTTATTTTACTCTCAAACGGGTTTACCCAATCGCTATTCACAAGGGCGGCCAGATTATTTTCTGTGAAATTGGTGTGCAGCTGACCCAATGATTTGACCAGCTCTTCATTTGTTATAAGACTTAAATTTCCCGTAGATTGCAGGTCATCAAAGGTGTTTCGAGTGACCTTAAAACCTCCAAGAGCGGTACCCTTAGAGATATACAGCCTAGTGGCTGCTATTAACTCTTGATCGCTCGTTTCACTATTATTAAGCGTTGCTAAGGCACTTTCGATGTTCTCTTTAATTTTTACTTGTTGTTGATTTTGACTATCTAAATAGTTAATGGTCTCGTCTAAGTCAACCACCAATCGATTCAAATAGATTATTTCTAGACTCGCTTCTTGTCTTTGCTCACTCCATTCGGTAATTTGAAACGCGATAAGAATACCGACAACCACAATGATGAAGTCGATAAATACCGCAAACCAGTTTTGGTCTCGGACGTGTTTGGTTATTCTTCTTAATAACATCAGTTCATCTCCAAAAATACCGACATGAATGGGCTCGCTTCAAGTTCTTCGCGAGTGGCACGATAGGGCTTAGTGAATTCACGAAACGTCATGAAATCATCGATTTGTTGTGATAATTCCGCTAGTCGATGTTGTAAATAATCAGCTAACATCGAATTTTCACGTAGTATCGCGGCAGCATATGTCATTTCTTCTTCTGGAAGATTGACCTCACACTCATAAGATAAGAGAGAAATGCTTGCCATCATAATGTCTATTGTGACAAAACGATCGCCACAAGCTTCAGCTATCGCCAGTTGAACATCTATTGGCACGATTGTTCTGAATAAACGCCTGTATTCGGAATTTTGTCCGGCACCCATAATTTCATCGGGAATATCGCTTTCGTAAAACAGACTTGCCAAACGACCAAGTTCGCTGTCACCCACCAGATCGATACCTCCTGTGGCTACCAATTCTTGATAGGTCGAGTTTGTTGGATTGATACGATTAAACTGCGTTGCTCGGAAAGCGGCAATTAATAATTCATGATCAGACAAACGCTTTTTCCCATTAAGGTCATCTATTGCAAATTTTCCATTTTTCAGCACTGTTTGATGATAAGCATAAAAACTATCAGCAAGCCACGCATCGATACCAAAATCAACTTCAAGGCGTTCAAAAAGGCGTTCTGTACGCAGTCGTTCCTCTCGCTCATCATTCCACTCAGTGATCTGAAATGCGATTAAGATACCCACTACTACGATGAGGAAATCGATAAAAACT
>CAZVZJ010000006.1:16569-67846 GCA_964631055.1 uncultured Marinicella sp. | reverse complement strand
GATCTGAAATGCGATTAAGATACCCACTACTACGATGAGGAAATCGATAAAAACTGCAAACCAGTTTTGATCTTTGACGTGTTTTGTTAAGGATCTTAGGAGCATTATTTAACCTGCTTCGTTTCATTTAGGAAATCAAAGACGATGTCTTCCCAACAGTCGCCATAAAGCTCTCGGCTCACTACGTTTTGTTCCTCTATATCTTTCGCCATGGCATCACGCTCTTCCGTGTTAAACTCGAGTTTAAGTGATAATACAGAGTCTATAATGTATCTTGAATCGAGTTCGATAGAGAAACTGACTTGATCGATCTCCGTTAACATTTCGAAATATCGCGCGCGCTCTTGTCGAGACAATTCCATTGTATTAGCTAGAATCTTTAGCCGTGATTGCGCCGTGTAATTTTCATTTTGATGTTCCTCAACCTGTTTTGCCAACTGAAAGATGAAATCCAATGTTTGCCTACGATCTATATCCATGAGATTAAACGATCCCCTGTCCAGTTCTGCGTTCCATATTCGCCAACCCCATGTACGCGAGGGTGCACGCAAGACATACGGAAAGGTAATATCATCATCAAAGGAAAGATCCTCACGCGGCATGCCTTGCCATAACGGATCAGGCAGAAGTAACGCCTCTGACAAAGTGCGTATGCTTTCGATCCGACATTGGGTTAGTGCCAAGCGTTCTTTCGCGTTTCTAAAGTTTTGAATAATGTCAGGCTTTAAGGCAGTCTCAGCCGCAACAAGATTTGCACGCTGTTGCTTTGCCTCATTCCAATTAGTAATCTGAAACGCAATAAGAATACCGACAACGACAATGAGAAAATCGATGAAAACTGCAAACCAGTTTTCTTTTTCTATGTGAGCTTTAATTCTTCTAAATATCATAGTATTCCTTAAATTTTATCGTCATAGCAATGAACGTAGCAGCATTATTCTGTATCCCTATACTGTTTTAAACCTTCATGGATATCCTGAAACGTGACTGTCAAAAGCCTCGTCGTTGTTTCCAGCTCTGCTAAGCGGAGTCTGAGTAATGGAAGAATGGTTTCGTTTTCTCTTAGTACCTCAGCGGCACCCTTAATCTCCTCGGCCGCCACATCAGGAGAACAGCGATAGCTAAGGGGATCAATAATGGCATCATAATTCATATACTCGATGAATCGATCGCCGCAAGCTATCTGCACAGCGCGTTGAACCGCCGAGGGAATGTGTTTTCGGAATGCCTCTCGATATTGACTGCCAGTTCCACGCTCTTCAATGTACTCATACGAACGAAAATTGTAAATGTCTTTCGCCACGGTGAGAAGTTCCGTGTCATTAATGAGGCTTATGCGCCCTGTGGCCGTTAACTCATCGTATGTCGAACGCCGTCGATCAATGGGTGTATATTGAGTAGCTCGGTATGCGGCTATAACAAGGGCTTCATCAGATACCTCGCTTTTTCCTTCCAGGGCGTCTACCACGCGGACAGCGTTATCTCTGGCATCCGTGTAATACTCGACTGCAAATTCATACATCCAAGCTTCTTCTGCAAGATCGGACTTTAATTTATGCGTAAATTCGATGGTTTCTCTGTCTATTTTTCGCTGTTCACTCCACTCGGTAATCTGAAACGCAATCAGAATACCGACGACTACGATGAAAAAATCGACAAAAACCGCAAACCAGTTTTCTTTTTCTATATGGGCTTTTATTCTTCTTAATAGCATCAGCTTTTCTCCAATTCTTTAATGAGCGCTTCTGCCTCGTCGTCCAAATAATCGAGAAAAGCCAGTAAGCTCCCTAGCTGGCTTATTTGCAGACGAATATCATTGATTAAACCCTCTGATTCATAAATGCGTTGTGCTGTTTCTTGAATATGGTTACTAAGTTCAGGCGCTGCACAATTAGGGATATAGTTCTGTGCAGTTTCCAATATGTTACTCGGATCAGCACCAATAATGTTGCCACAAGCCTCAATATTATATTCGTTTAGTGCGCCATCAATGAGACCACGTGAGCGGTATCTATAGTCAGAATCAAACTTGAATGTCAGACCTGCTTCCAATGCGGCATCTTGATAATAGTCTCGCATTTGTCGCCGTACTGAATTCGTACTAAGAAGGCTCAATTTTCCTGAATTAAGGAGTTGATTATAAACTTGAGCTGAAGGTTTAAATGGCCACATGGAACCTGCGTTATTAGCATCATATATGAATTGCCATTGAGCGTCTAAGGACTGTGGAAGTTTGGAATCAAGCGTGTTTTCAACACGTAATGCTGTGTTTCTAACCTCTAGATAAAATTTCTTTCGAACATCATAAACATCACGATCATTGTGTAAATCAGCAATGAGATTAGCACGCGCAGAATTGGCATCACGTTCAGTTACTCTTGCCTCATTCCAGTTTGATACCTGAATACCAATAAATACACCGACGACAACAATCAAAAAGTCGATAAATACCGCAAACCAGTTTTCTTTTTCTATGTGTGCTTTTATTCTTCTAAATAACATACTATTCCTTAATTATTATTGTCATTGCGAGGAATGAATGCAGAGAATGATGTGGCAATCTGTTTAGCTTCATCTCGGCATAAGGAGATTGCTTCGCTTCACTCGCAATGACAATATCTAATCACTCACAACTAAACTGCCCATCACTACCATCAGTATCTTCATGTGGCTTACAAATATCTGGCCAACCCAATTCATTCCATGCCTTAACAAAACCATAACGCTCAAGCATGAGAGCAAAACGTGGATCTTTGCGAAAGGCGTTAAAATTTGGTAAGTCATACCACATAAAATCAGTGGCAAATGTAATAAAAAAATCAGGCTTGTTTGCTAGAATTTCAAAAACTCGATCATAATTTTCCAACGCAATATGTAGGGTTAATTGCCAATAGAATGAATCGTCTGGGCCGTTAATAAAAAGCTTTCCTAGTTTTCGTGCCGACTTTTTCATCTCTTGATTACCGCCAAACGCTGCTTGAGCAAATTGTTTAGCTTCTGCATGTGTAATTAACGCACTTGCGCCTAGACGCTCTACTTCTTGCTGATGATATTGCATGAATAATTTAATTGCAGCTTGATGATTTCCTTGCACACTTAAAATATAAGCCGCTATGTCGTCATTGATAAAACCTGCGAGTGCGTTTACTTTTTGAGAGTATTCTTTAGCCGCTTCTAAGTCGCCAGTATGCAGTTTATTACTCACCAAATTAAATGCTTCAGTCCGAGACAAGGGTTCTAATTCAAACGCATGGTCATATAAAAAATGTGCTTTTTTAAAATAACCAAGGCTTTGATAATCATTACCTAGCCAACGCAGCGTAAGCACATTATTAGGCTCTAATTCTAGAGCTTTTTGCATGTCATCAATCGCTCCTAAATAATCTTGCTCTTGTGCATTAACTTTAAGCAGCCCTCTGACCGCATACGGTAAAAGCAAAGTTGGGTTTATAGCTATTGCTGTTTTAATATAAGATTTTGCTCGTTCATCCGCTGCTTTTGATTCTGCAGATGTATAACCCACATATGCTCCAGCCACAGCCTCCGCTTCGGCCAAAACAGCCCAAGCCTCTGCAAACTGTGGATCCAACTCAACCGCATTTTTTAGCAGCAAAATACCTTTGGGAATACTACCATCAATGCGTTTAGCAACAAGTTCACGTCCACGTAAAAACAAATCGTAGGCATCAACATTATTGGTCATTTTGCTTGCAAGCCTAATACCGTCTTGAATATTCAGGACCAGTTTTAATTCATCACTTACTTTTCGAGAAATGTCTTCTTGCAGGTCAAACACATTCTCTAAAGAACCGTCATAAGTTTCTGACCACATATGAAAACCGTCATCTACTTTTATAAGCTGTGCTGTAATTCGAACTTGATTTCCAGCTTTACGAACCGAGCCCTCTAATATATGAGCCACACCTAATGTATCACCAATTACGCGTAGATCTTCGTTTTTTCCTTTGAAGGAAAAAGACGACGTTCGACCAGCAACCTTTAATTGTTTTATTTTTGCTAATGCGTTTAGAATTTCTTCGGTAATACCATCGGAAAAATATTCTTGTTCGGCGTCTGAACTCATATTCACGAAGGGTAAAACAGCGATAGACTCATCAGATATTGAAACTATATTATCTGCTTGAATACCTACCGACGCAGGTAATTCGGTTTCATTGTTTTCCACTGAGTTGCTAGTCTCAGACTCAGTCACTTTAGGCGAACTCATCTGCTGAAATACAAACATCCCACCTGCAGCAACCACGGCCAGTAAAGTGATGACGTTTAACTTCTTTGCTGTATGGGCGGTAAGGGATGCATCACGTTCAATCTCGGTTTCTGTTTTAATGCCATCTTCAGTGATTTCATAAGCCCAAGTGAAAAACATCACAGGGATAAATGCAACTAATAAAATCAATACAACACCACGTTGAAAACTTACTGACACCTCGAACATAGGCGATAAAATACTAATCACCTGAACGATTAACCACGCTATTACAAAATAGGCAGCGGCTACTCGGAATACGTTTCTTCTTTTTAGTTCGTTAAGTAAATTCATTTATTTTTCACTTCCGGTATATCGCACTCAAAATCATCATCACCTTTTGCTCGGCATTGCGGCGAAAAGCCTTTTGCACGCCAATAATCATATAGACCAGGCTTCCGCACAAATTCACGGCGTACACGTAAATAGTCTTCGCGCATATTGGGCTTACTCAATACAGTCAAGTAAAATGGTACCCGTATCGAGTACGGGACAAGGTTTGGGGGCTCTTCTAAGCAGCATTAATTTATCTCCAAAGATTAATCAGATTGATTCTCGATTTCCAGCTCACTTTCAATCATTTTTAGTAATTTTTGAGCATTGCTTTTTACATTTGCTTTAACTCTAAAATGTCTTTTTGCTCGCCCGTATTCCGTTTGTATAGTAGCGGCAAGTTGAGAGTTGTTTTGTACCAGTTCTATAAATTGATCTTCTTTGACAGAGCCAAAAGCAGAAAGTCCATAAATGTGACCAACTGCTGTTGAACTATTTCGAGAAGGTCTTATTGTATTATTTTGCATGCCCTCTAGACCATTTGTCCAAAAACGATAATCCTGAATGGCGCTAACCAAGTCTTGATTTTCAAACAAGCCCAATTCGCCTGAGTTGAGTAATGAATCAAAAGAAGCAGTGTAAGATGGCGGGTTAAAAACATCAAGTATGGTACTCCATAATTGATCTTTACGATTAATCATTCTCTCAGAAAAAGATTTTTTTTGTAATTCAGGGCTTGTTTCAATCAGCTTGCTGTATGCGTTCAAACTTACAGAAACATACAGCTCTTCGGTATCTTCCCAATTTGAAATGCCAGCAGTTGGTGCTTGTTGAGCTATGTATTCTGCAACAGCAATTCTATTTAATGTTGAATCAATCGCTTCAGTATAAATTTTAATATCAGCGTTCAGATCTGTACGTAATTCATATAAAATTTCATTAACACGATTGTATTCAGCTCGTTTTGCACTCCACTCTGTAATTTGGAATGCTATCAAAATACCAACCACCACAATCAGAAAGTCTATGAATACGGCGAACCAGTTTTGGTCAGTTACATGTTTTGTTATTTTTCTTAAGAGCATTATTAATCACTATCATTTGAGTTGTGACTTACGCCAAGCTCTTGATCTATTACATCATGTAGTAATTCAAGCTTATTAGTCACAGTAAAGACACTTCTATTGGCATAGTTAGTAAATGTATTAACATTCACTGCGAAGGCATTCAAAAAAGCTTTATTTTCTCGCATACCTGCATAATCACAACTGTATTTTAAGTATGTTTCCCCATACGGGTCTTCAAAGTTTTCCCACTCGTGATTTCTGATATCAAATAGATCAGGGTACTCGGACGATAGTAAGACCGTCTCTTGTCTTATAGAATGTGTATAAACTTCTGCTCTATCGGCTTGTTGAAGATACGTTTGTAAGGCGTCCTTTAATTTAATTGATGAAATATCATTAATACGGCCCGCAGAGACTAACTCGGCTGCTGTTGGCAGCAAAGCAGGCGGTAAAGTCATTGCACTTGACCAATCAATTGAATTACACACAAGTGACTCAGGCAAGCCACTAACCGGCTTAATGCTTGGAGTAAATTCAACGCTCATTGCAAACGCTTGTGAAAGATCCTTCTGTTTTCCATAGAGGAAATCCGTTATTTCCTGAAAGGTATTCATTAAAAAAGGTCGGTCTAAATCATACTGCTTACGCCTGTCCTGAAGCTCAATAACATCTTTATGCAGTCTGTTTAAAAAGTCCCCTTCATTTTCTTGTGCAATTCTTTCTGTATTCCAGTTCGCAACCTGAATACCAATAAAAACACCAACAACTACAATGAGAAAATCGATAAAAACGGCAAACCAGTTCTGGTCATTTATGTGTTTCGTCAAAGATTGGAGGATCATTATTTAAGCTCCAAGGCTTGTAACACCCTGTCAGCTTCATTGCGCTGATCAGTCAAAGTTAGATGAATAAACGTTTGCAAGGTAAGCGTATAATCAAGTCGCTGTTGAAAATCTATATCTTTTGACATTCCCTCTATATCGTAGGAGTGGATAGGGCGGATCTTGATATTCTCTGGGTCAAGCGGTGCATAAACAGCATATTGTGCGGCGTTGATAAATACCTGCTGCATGCTGTTGCGAATTTGCTCAAGGTTTAGAAGTCGGTTGCCGGCTTGCTCATGGTACAGCGCTAAAGCATTTCTGAGCTCTTGGCTTCGTATCAGCCCGAGACTTCCGCTAGATTTCAGTTCATTATAAGTCGAGGAAAAACGGATCAAGTCTGGGTAGGTTCTCATTCTGACCAGAGCGTGTTTTATGGCAGCATCATCTTCGGGGTGAGCCTGAACTCGATCAATACTTTGCTTTAACGTATCGGTGTTGCGGATAATGGTTGAAGTCAAGGCCAGCGCTTCATCTAAGGATTTATCAATTAATTGAAAATCATTGATCAGCCGTGCTTCCACTTCCTGTTGCTTGCCGGCCGTTATTCGCGCCTCATTCCACTCAGTAATCTGAAACGCAATAAGAATACCGACGACCACAATGAGAAAATCGATGAAAACTGCAAACCAGTTTTGATCGCGGACGTGTTGAGTAACTCGGCGTAAGAGCATTATTTCATCTCCTTTAATAGATCTAGAATATCTTCAATCTGTGCATCGATCCTGAAGCGCCACATGAGAGCCAGGTTTTGCAAAAACAGTAATTGCTCAGCGGCGTTTTCAAAGTCTTCGTCTGCCGCCATAGTTTCTAAGTTAAATTCACTGATTGGTGGCGGTATTTTGGTTGCGTATAAGGTATTGTCAAAGAATTCAGCATCAAGTTCCAATTCAAAAGCCATGGTGAAAGGTACCGTTAATTCTGTAAAGGTCCTGAGCATATATTCTAATGCCTGATTATGCCGGTCAAGAAATGCTTCGTAAGCAACAAGCTCATCCAACAAATCCTTATTACTCAGTATATTGGCATTACCGGAGGACAATAATTCTCGCGTCGTACTGGAACGATCAGCACTCGTTTGAATCGTGTGACCAAGGAATAACGCCCGTTTGACCGCAGTGATGTCATTCTCCGCCAAAGATTTTGATCGCAAGGCTTTTAAAAGAATCGTTAGGTCCGATGTTATTTGCTTATGAAAATTTCGACTTCTTTCTGCATCCATTTTAATACGGTTGAAATCTTCGCTAACCCTTTCGATAATTTCTGCTTCATCAATACGAAGTTGGCGCGCTTCATTCCAATTAGCCACTTGGATACCAATAAAGACCCCGACTACGACGATGATAAAGTCAAGAAAGACAGCGAACCAGTCTTGCTCAGTAACGTGTTTTGAAATCCTTCTTAATAGCATAATGAATCCTCAATAGAAACCGTCATTGCGAGTAGCGAAGCGACGCGGCAATCTCTTGAACCTGAGACTTCGTATTGAGATTGCCGCGGTCGTACCTCCCTCGCAATGACGTGAGTTTTGATTAGGTCTTTTGCATGTTTTGTTATTCTTCTTAATAACATACTAATTCCATTTTTCTAGTTCATTATCAATTTGAACTGCTAACAGTCCCAGTGTTTCTAAAGATTGTTCTGCAAATGTAATTTGTGCAAGGTTCAATCGAGCTCTAAATAAAACCAAGTTTTGAAATTTGGTATTGCGCAGTTTATTTTTGGGATTTTGCCTATTTTTATTAGGATCTAGCCAGTCAATTTTTATTTTTTCGATTGTATCTGATGGCATAGAAATAAAGCCTCTGTATTCAACATGATCAAGTAAAAAAGGATCTATCGTTTCATAAGACATCTTTTCGATACTGACTTCCTCATTCTCTAGCTCAGCAATTTGATCGGATAGAATTTTTAAATTACTCCTGATTTCTTTATTAGAAATAATATCAATACGGCCAGTATTAATGAGTTCAATATACGTCACCATATTGGTTGTGGTGTAATACACGGTGTACAAACCTTTTAATATACTTTCATCAATCTGTGCAATTGGCATGTCATCATGCTGACCATCGGAATACTCAGCTAATTGCCTTAAATGCTTTTGTCCTTTCTTTATCCTACTTAAAAACTCTTCAATGTTCGATTTTGTTTCTAACACATCTGAGTTAAGCGCAACTAAAGTTTCCTTTTCATCTAATCTATCGGCTCTTTCCTCATTCCAATTAGCCACCTGAATACCAATAAATACACCGATCACAACAATAAGGAAATCAATGGATACTGCAAACCAATTTTGATCGCGGACGTCCTGAGTTATTCTTCTTAATAACATAATAATTCTCTAACTTGTAACGTCATTGCGAAGGAATGGAACGAGGGTCTGCCCTTTGGGTACTGCGGCAATCTGTTGGGTTCAAAGCCGTATATGGGGGTTGTTTCATGGCTCCTGCCATTCTCCTTTTGGGTCGCTTCGCACCGCAAAACGGCTGTCCTGTCGTTTGGTGTCACGGCACCCAAAGGGTAGAATCCTCTCATGACGAATATCCAGATTTGGCAGATTGTCGCGTCGTGCCTCCTCGCAATGACCTTGGCTTTGTTATGGTCATAAAAAGTGTTTTGTGATTCTTCTTAATAACATTTTATTTTCTTATACATTGTCGTTATATCTAGGCATTACCTCAGTAATGATTGAAATGGTGTTTTACCATGATCTCTGCAAATTGAGAACGGCAAGCAGCAAAGACTTAAATATTTAAAACATGGTCATGTTTCTGTTCACTGAAGATACTATTGCTTTATGATCTTGCCTTAACCCTTGAACCCTTATCTTGATTATAACAAGAATACATAATTAACGGGATTTAAATTCTCAGGCTGGGTCTGGCTATATTTAATCAACTCAAAATCGACCGAATCCTTTTATCTCATTCACTGAATATAAAAACGTTTACATTTGAAGTTACAGTTTGATTGAACTATCAAGCAATCACTGAGAAAATGCAAATTAATTTGCCAAGAACTTTTATGCCTTATTCACAAGACTCAATATTCAATGAAGCCAGTACCCAGTTTTATTATTTGGAGTATCAACTGGATTTCAAAAACGATGTAGCAACCATCAAAGCCACAATACAAGCTGCGCTGGCTGATGTGGACAACCAAGTAAATCTGGTAGTTAGTTTTGGCAAACAATTATGGGACTTATTAAATCCAGCATGGAGTCCTGCAGACTTATGTAATTATGAGGGTTTAGTAGGTCCAAAAGGTCATGCCATGCCTTCAACACAAAGGGATGTGTTTTTTTGGATACACAGTAACAGACATGACTTGAATTTTGATCTGGTGTTACATATCCATGATGCAATGAAAAATGTGGGATCACTTGAATTGGACTTAAGGGGGTTTAATTATCACAATGACTTGGACTTGATTGGTTTTGAAGATGGCACTGCTAACCCCAAAGAAAATGCTCGACAATTAGCAGCGCTGATACCGGATGGACAAGATGGCGCAGGAGGCTCCTATGTATTGAGCCAAAAATGGGTTCATGATTTGAAAGCTTTTAAACAACTTTCTGACCACCAGCAAGGATTGGTTGTGGGGCGTACCAAAGAAGAAAACAGAGAGTTAACAGGTGATGAAATGCCTGATGATTCTCACATCAGTCGTACTGACCTTAAAATTGATGGTCAAGCGATGAAAATATACCGACGCAGCGACCCTTTTGGGAATGCCACTGAACACGGGCTTTACTTTTTGGCTTTTGCTTGTGAGGTCAAACGGTTTCAATCTCAATTAGAAAGCATGCTGGGCTTGACCGAAGATGGTATTCATGATCGCTTGATAGACTTTTCTAAAGCAGCAACCACCTCTTATTGGTTCGCACCATCCAATGATGACTTAAAACAGATATTAGACTAAGAATACAAAGCCAAATCTGAAGTCCTCAATATGTATATCGCAATCTAAAATATACATTACTGGCATCTTCAAACTGACCAAAGAAGGTATGTGCTTTTTGTCCTTTGAATATACTGGCTCCCAATGAATAGCTTAAATTATCATTGTAGCGATAATTCACTGAAGGTCGCCAATAACTGTCTTCATCGCTGGGTGAATAAAACACAAACAATGACCAAGAAAGCTTGTCTTGTAATGCTTGATAGGTCAAACGGTTGGTGATGACATGTCGATTTTGCACAGGCTCAAACTGCGGGTTAAGAGAATGGTTTATCAGTGCAGTATGGTCTTGGGTGTGTTCAAGATAAAGCTGCAGACCCCAATTAAGTTTTTTGATCAGCTCTTTGTTGTACCCGAGCAATGCCCGCCATTGCGAGTTGGGCACCAATGGATTATCTCCATTATTGTCCTGTTTCGAATGATGATACCCTACTTCCACATTGAATATACCTTGACTGACAGCTGCTTGGTAGCTGGCCCCCAAAACACGTTTTTTTGGAAAAAAGGCATCATTGTTGTCATCAATGGCGGTAGGTGACTTTTCTGTACCTTGGTAACCATAAAAAGCCAATTGATGACCCTTGATATTTTTGAATAAACGCAATGCTATTTCCGTATGCGTTGAATTTTTAGGGTTAACAACCTCCTTACCTCCTATTTGTGTTCCCAAAAACGGAGAAAACAATGAAAACCGCTCGCCATTGATAAAGCGACTGGGTTCGGCTGTCGGCGTTATGACCAAGTCGAGATTGATTGGCTTTAAATAGCTGGTGATACGTATGGTATCAGCTGGCGCTTTGAGGTAATTGTCATCACGGCCCGCAAAAAATGACACCCAATCCTTTGGGAATAAATCATTGATAAAAAGTAAATCACCTGTGCCCCAAGTTGTGATTTGGCGGCCTATTTTAAAATCTGTGTTATCAAAAACAGAAAACTGGATATTTAATTCACGTAAATCCAACTGCCATTGAGTGAGTACGCCATCATACCAAACATCATGTGCCCAACTGAAATAAAAGGCATCGTGTTGGTAATCAAATTCTTGATGCCACCTCAAATCACTCAGCGTTTGTTGTTCTTCGAACAAAACATCACTTTCGAGCCGATGACCATAGGCTAATTCAATAAAGCCAGATTGTTGCCACTGTGTTTCTGCCTTTCCCCAGTCATCATCCCATTCTGTGTCTGACCAAGAATCATCTTGGGCAGACGCACTCATTATCCAAGTGAAGACACAGATACTAAGAGTTAACTTGAAAAACATTGATACAGATTACTTGGGCGGATTACGCAAGGAACGCGCAGTGAACATACTGTTACTCATTTTAATATCATAACTTGGGCGCCTGAATTCTAATAAAGTATAACCATTGGTTTTAAGGTTTGAGGCTTTCGCTTTCATAACAGTTGGATGACCTTGTATATTTTGCACTTCAACCACCTCTATTCGACGATAAACGTCACCTGAGACATCACTGAACTCAATCTTCATTGGTAGAAATGTGGTTTTATCTATTTCTAATTGATAACTGCTAAACTCAACTGAACCAGGGTCTTTAGGCGTACTTTTAATCAGATAATGATTGTCTGAGGAGCCAATTAATTCATGCTTATCCAATGTGGGATGTCGCCCTGAAACATCTTCATAAAAATAATCAGAGCCAACAAAACTGGTGCGATTATCACTGGTTGAAATCCTTTTTTCTAAGTCCAGCGCTGGCAGGTATAACCATCGCGCATCTTCATCTTCTGTTTTTTTATGCACCAAAAATACCGTTCCTCTCACATCAGATGGTCTAGCAAAAACCACTAAAAAGTTTTGATCACCACCATCAGCCACATCTTGTCGATGAATCACAAATTGGCGCATTTGCTTGTTGCCTTTGTGGTCGACAATAATCATGCGGGCATCACTGCGGCCATTGTCACCTGCATAAAATGAGGCTAAATTAGTTTTCTTGATAATTTCATCAATGCCTGATGCCATACCCGAACTCATCAAGCTACAAAGACTGAATACCCACAATATTTTTTTCATGAATTCCTCCTGAATGCCCAAGATTTTAAAAGCGTTAACATGGCTGGCAACATCACCAACGTCACCATCGCTGATATCGCCATGATGGTGGCCAAGAAGAAACCAACTGTGATGTAAGGCACTAAAGGTGCCAATAACAAAGGAGTAAAGCCTATGGCAATCACCAAGGCATTCTTACTGATGGCAGCAGCTGGTTCTGCAAACATGCACTGCATGGTCACGGTAAAATCATGGGTTTTGGCAAATACATCTCTCGCTCGTTGTAAGAAATGAATGGCAAAATCCACTGATAATCCCAATGTCAATGCAGATAGCACCGCAATCGGCATGTCATAATCTTTACCCAACCAACCAATTAAGCCATAGATAAACGAAATGGTCAGCGTTAATGGCAACATAGCCAAGAATCCAAACAACAAACTTCTGAATAAAATCACCATCATCACGAACACAACCAAAAATGCACTGACTAAACTATTACCCATACCTGCCACCATTTCTTCTTGCCAGACTTTATTCAGATAGGCTTTCCCTGCCCAGTTAATTCTAATAGAACCGGGTGGTGGATTATTATCCACAAAGGATTGCATGTAACTCACTACTTCGCTCATGTCTTGGTTGTCACCACTGGTTAATTGGGTCCAAATAAGTGCACTGGTGTAATCTTGGGTAACAAAATGCCACAAATCATGAGGTCGATGCGATGACTGGTACTGTAACAGTGCTTGTGCTACCCCGGCAGAAGTTGATGGCAATACATAAGCATGATCTTGACCACCTTGAAGTTCACGATTCACGGTCTTCACCAAATCAGCCAAAGAATTAGATTTACCTACCAGGCCAGATTCTTGCAGTGCTTGCTGCAGTGATGTCATGTAAGCTAAATTTTCAGGTTGCTTAAAAGCGTTGAGTTTTGTTTGCGTTTGTTCAATCATCGCAATCAATTCATCGAAACTTGCCTCCTGGGTGCTATTAAACAATTGGTCTTCAGCCCAAAATAGCAGTTCATTAAGTTGTTGGGCAAAATTTGTGGTCGACTGACTGAGTAACTCGAATTGCTGTTGCCATTCTTTATTAGCCGCGATACTTTTCTTAAACTTTGTCACAGTTTCTGTGGTGTCAGTCTCTAACACCAAATAAGCATCATATGTACCGGCAAAATGTTCATTCAACACTTGATCAGCCACCCTGATTGGGTGATCAGCTTTAAACCACCGTACTGGGTTGTCATTGATTTGTATTTTCATAATACCCCAAATACTGACAGCCAAAACCATGATAAAAAATAAAACCACAGCTTTACTGTTTTGCAAGCCCAATTGTCCCAAGCCCTGATTAGCCTTTGATACCAGGGAATTACTGTGATGAATGGCTTGCAATCCTTGCAATGATCGAGGCTTTAATACCACTAAATAAGCTGGTATAAAAACTATGGTCAACACAAACGCCAATAAAATTCCGCCCCCAACAAATGCCCCAAAAATTTGTACCGGAGGTATGGGTGTAAGCAGCAAAGAAAAGAAACCTGTAGCGGAAGTTACGCTGGTAAATAGCATGGGCTTAAATAAATCACTGACCACCCTTTCAATCACTTGAACACGGTCATTATCATCATTATATTTTTCCACAAAATCAGACATGATATGCACCGAATCTACCACTGCAATTGGCATCAAGAAGATAGCGATCATTGAACTCATGATATGTACTGTATAACCTAATCCAATCATGGTACCCATAACTGCAATTACAGTGACCATAGCAACAATCATGGGCGCTGCGATAAACTTAAGGTTTCTGAAAAAATACCAAAGCATGACAAATATCATCAATCCTGCCAAAGGTGCGGATATGCCCATCTGGATAAACATTTGATAACCAAAGGTGTCTTCAGCAACTGGCAAACCAGTGATGTAATAACGATCATCAGAGTCAACAGCAGCTACTATATGCGATATTTCTTTAGCAATGCGGTGGCTTTCATTTTTATCAGCGATTGGCACATAAATACTTGCCGCCTTTTGATCTTTTGATACCAAGGTATTATGTAACAAAGGTAAGCGTTCAACTTTATCAGCCAATAACTTGGCTTCATCCAGGTTATGCGGGGCTTGATCCATTAACCATTCAAAACGGATGCCGTTTTCTATTTGTGTGATGTGATCGACTTTAGATAAGGCCAAGACATCAAAATCAATAACCCCGTTAATTTGTGTTATTTTTTCGGTAATTTCAACCAATGCAGTCAGAGATTTTGGGGTAAATATGCCTGGTTCTGACGAATTAACGGCACCCACCACTATCAGGTCATGCAGATTAAAGCTTAATTTAACTTGATTATGGAACATGCGGTCTGATTGATTATCAGCCAACATATTTTCTGGATCTGTATCTATTTTTATCAAAGGAATTAGTGCAGCTGTCAGTACTGTTAAAAGCAACAAAACCAGGAATATAATCCTGGGATTTGTAATGATAAACTGAAGTGCCTTTTCTCTCATGGCCGCTATTATAATCATAATGTAGTTCAATTATATAAGTTTATACTAATATTCTGGCAGTTGTTAATTAAGGGCTTTTCGGGCAAAATACCCACTTTTAGATGACAGTACTAACAATGGAACTATCAATTGAAGATATGATGACACATTCAGGATCAGCTTCTGCTTTGCTGAAACTGATTTCGAATCAGAAAAGACTGTTGATATTATGTTTACTGCATGACAAGGAAATGTCAGTGACTCAGCTCAACAACATCCTGCCTCAGCTCAGCCAATCTGCACTCTCTCAACACTTAGCTCAATTAAGAACTGCTGATTTGGTTCAAATCAGACGTGATGCACAAACCATCTACTATTCATTAACCAACAGCAAAGCAGTACAAATAATACATTTATTGCATGAACTTTATTGTCACAATGAATGTCCTGAATAAATCCTGAAATTATATTTGAGAAAATTTGTTACCTTTGGGGGATTGGTGGCGTTAATCATCATCAATTACAATTCATAAATTACGATGACGAAATTCGCAGGGTGTGGCATGTACAAAATTGGAGTTGTTTTTTTCATTTTATTTGTCATGGTTTCGTCTGAGTTATCAGCTCAAAACAACCCCAATGCCAATGACCACCCAGAGCCGAAACATGTTCCATTAATTAATGCTGAATTCAAAATTGATGGCGAAATGAATGAGCCAGAATGGCAACAGGCTTTGATTATACCATTAGCAACTGAGACCTCACCTGCTGAAAATATACCGGCTAAAGTAAAAACGAACGCTTATTTTATAGATCGTGGCAATTCATTACTGATTGGCTTTATTGCTGAAGACTCCGAACCAGAAAAAATAAGAGCATTCTTGCGAGATCGCGATGCTGCATTTGATGATGATTTTGTTGGCGTATTGCTAGATACCTATAATGATGAGCGGCGGGCCTTGGAATTTTTTGTTAATCCACTGGGTGTACAAATGGACTTAATTCAAAGTGGAAACAACGAAGACAGTTCCTGGGATGCCATTTGGGATTCAGCCGGAAAAATAACTGACTTTGGTTATGTTGTTGAAATGGAAATACCTTACAACGAACTACAAATGCCTGATCAGGTAGGTGAAAAAACTTGGGGCTTATATGCACTCAGAGCGCACCCTCGTGATGATCGACGCTTGTATCGAAATGTTACCATTGATCGCAGCAACGATTGTTCTTTATGCCAAACTGCAAAAATCAAAGGCTTCAATAACGCAGACAGAGGCCTTGACTTGGAAATCACCCCGACATTAACAGGTTTAGCAGCTAAAAGTAGAGATCCACAAGACCCTGACTATGGACCTACCGATACTGATTTTGAAGCCGGTGTAGATGTTAATTGGGGCATCAATTCAAATCTCACATTAAATGCCACCATTAATCCAGATTTTTCACAAGTGGAAGCTGATTCCGCACAACTTAATGTCAACCAGAACTTTGCTTTGTTTTTTCCTGAAAGACGTTCCTTCTTCTTGGAAAATTCAGATTACTTTGACTCGAATATAAATTTGGTTTACACCAGAACAATTGCAGATCCTGATTACGGCGTTCGCTTAGTAGGAAAATACGATAAAAATGCTTACGGGTTTTATTATGCCAACGACACCATCACCAACTTGTTAATTCCTGGCTCGCTGGGTTCAAGTTTCACCACACTTGAAACTGGATCAAACAACTTAGTAGGTCGTTACAGAAGAGATTTTGGTAACAATGCCTCTACGTTTGGTGCCACCATCACCAGCCGCGAAGGAAGTGACTACAGCAACACAGTCCTCTCAGCCGATGTGAATTACAGATTAACCAGCCAAGATTCTTTTCAATTTCAAATTGCCAGTTCAGAAACTGAGTACCCTGAAGAGTTGGCTGAAGAGTTTGACCAACCTCTTGATGTCTTTTCTGGCCAATACTACCTAGCCAGATACCAACACAACGGCAGAAACTGGCAATTTAATGTGAATCATCAAAACAGAGAAGGTGGATTCAGAGCTGACAGCGGCTTCATAGGTCAGGTTGGTGTTAAAAGATCAGTTATTGGTGGTGGGTATATTTGGATTGGAGAGGCAGATAATATTTGGAATCAAATTGATGTCTACTCTGATTGGGACATCACACATGATGAAAATAACACGGTGTTAGAGAAAGAATTCGAAGGCAGAATCAGTATTGATTTACCGTTTCAATCCAATATTCGCTCAGGCTTGGGCGTTAGAGATCGATTTTGGGATGAACAAACTTTCAGAGAAAATTTTCAGTTTTTAAACATACACATGACACCATCTGCCCGTTTCAACTTTGGGTTACACTTAAATAGTGGTAATTTAATAGACTTCGCTAACAGTCGCTTAGCAGATTCCAAACGAATTGAATTCCATTTCGGCGGCAATTTAGGCAAGCATTTTAGCTATAACGTTAATCACAATTACCGTAACTTATCTATTGATGCAGGTAATATTTTCACTGCAAACCAAACTGACATTCGCCTGTCCTACCAATTCAACATCAGACAACGCCTCAGGCTGGCCATCATCCAAACTGATGTTAATCGAGACTTAAGTTTGTACAACGAACCAGAAGATTTTGATAGAAACAGCGAAAATATATCTACCCAGCTTGTCTACTCTTATAAGGTTAACCCCAGAACCTTGATGTTTGTTGGCTACTCAGATGCTGGAACAGAATTCGATGACATCGAATCCTTTGTCACAACTGATAAAAACTTATTTGTAAAATTCAGCTATGCATTTAAACGATGATCTAAAGTAATCATTACATGGTAGAATTTGAGTTTCAAAACAGTGATTAAATGATTGAAGTTAATATTGATGCAACCAACAATTAACAATAAAAATGCGAGCTTAAGACTGAAAAAATCATTGACCCTATATCTCACCAATAAGACTGTACTCTATATACTTTCTATCATTTTTTTAAGCAGCTGCTCTGAACAAAAAAACCAATCTGAATTGTTACTAATTCAAGCTCAGCATGCCATAGCAGAACAAGAGTACTCTTGGCTAAGAACTCAATTTAAAATAGATACATTAGAAAATAAGAACAAAGCCCATGGTCATTTATATTTGGCTCAAGCATGGAACAGTGGCCTAAATAGGGATATATTAAAAGCCAAATCGCATTATCTGGCCGCCATGCAAAACCCTGAATTAGAGACACAAAGCGCCAGGGCACTGATTTATATCCTCAAAGAATTAAATAACTGGTCAGAAATTGACCTCACTCTTCCGCTGGTACATGATCAATTGATAACCATAGAAATTCTGATGCAGAAAGACTTAAACCGAGCACTGTCGCTGCTTGAGCAAGTGCCCGTAGATTTAAGAGATCATCGATATCATACTTTAGCTGCCCAAATCCACTTTAAAAAAAATGATTTCAGTAACGCATACAAACACACCACTTCAGCTAAAACCTTAGGCTCATTAACACCAGCCAATTACTACATCAATGCGCAATCATTGATGCAAATGAACCAAGTTGATACCGCAACCAAGGCCATGCAAATATTCACCCACCTTAAAAGTTTGAATGAGTCAACAAACACCAATGAACAATTAAGTGACTTAAAAATGTTATACCAATTAGATTCAATTTTTAACCAAAACACAGCATTAAAACTCAGAGAATTAAACTTACTCATGCAGCTTAAACAGACAGTCAAAGCTACTTCCATAATGAATCAAATAGATTACAGAAATTTGAAAAGCAAACCACAATCCAACTTCATCAATATACTGCTTGCAAACCAAGCATACCAACAAATAAGCTCAACCCTCCTGCCAATTGATCATCGCCCCTATTCAGCGCAAGAACACTTAGCGCTGTGTATTTCTTTGGTAAAAATCAATGCAAAAACCAAAGCTCTAAACTTTTGCGAAATGGGTATGAAAAATTACCCACAGCATGGCAAGATGTCATACTGGTATGCCATGGTTTTATATTTAAACCAACAACAGCAACTAGCCGATAAAAAATTACATGAAGCCATTAAATATTTACCTTGGAAGGTCAGTTGGCGTATACAATTAGCAGAATCACTGCTATCTCAAGGTTTAACTTCTCAAGCTAAAACAGTATTACACAATGCCCTCGATGATGAGAACCAAACAATCAAGCATTTTAAACGAAATAATGGCTTATATTAGTCCAATTCACCTACTCGCTTTATGGTTGTTATTAACTATTCCTTATCCGGTAACAGCAGCATTTTTTTCTGAACAAAGTAAGCAATTAGGCTTAACTTTTTCTCACAATGATGGTCGCACGGGACAATTTCAATTTACCGAAACATCTGGCTCTGGATTGGCAGTATTTGATTTTGATAACGATGGAGACATGGATTTACTGTTGATCAATGGTAATCCAAAAAACGGCCACCACAAATTATACCAAAACCAAGGCCATAAATTTATTGAGGTCACGCCAAAATTTGGGGTTGAACAAAAAACTCGAGGCATGGGCATATGTACAGCTGATATCAATGGCGATGGTTGGATTGATTTTTTATTAACCAATTTTGGTGAAGACTTGCTCCATATCAACCAAGCAGGAAAAGGCTTTCTGGTCAAACCATTAGAAAAGGCAGCTTCGAACAATCAATGGTCGACAAGTTGTGCTTTTGGTGACCTAGATGGCGATCTTGACCTCGACCTTTATGTAAGCCGATATGTCGATTATCAAATGAATGGTAACGACAACTGCAAAACAATCAATGGTAAAGGTTACTGTAACCCCAAAGTATACCCTGGTCAGAAAGATGGTTTATACACCAATGATGGCAATGGCAACTTCACCGATGTGAGCAGCTCTGTGGGCATACACACAGGCACCAAAGATCGAGGATTCGGGGTGATCATTAATGATCTTGATGGTGATAAAGACTTAGATATTTATGTCGCCAATGATGGCAGTCAAAATAGATTATATCTTAACAATGGACAAGGTCATTTCATCGACCATGGACTGCTCTCGGGCAGTGCCCTGAACCAAAATGGACAAGCAGAAGCAGGGATGGGAATTGCAGTAGCAGATGTTAACAATGACTTTAGCCCAGATTTGATTGTTAGCCACTATGCATTCGAATCTAATACCTTATACCTCAACAATAATGGTTTATTTGTGGATTCAACCCAACAATATAAAATATCTAAAAACAGTTATCACATGGTTGGATGGGGTATCGAACTTAAAGATTTTAATCTAGATGGTTATGATGATCTGGTGGTTGCAAATGGTTATTTTGATCACCAGCTCAATGAGCAACAAGCCCTCCTTTCCTATGCTCAAAAAAACCAGTTATTTATTAATCACAAAGGGCAACACTTCAACTTACAAGCACATGACAAAATATTTTCAGACCATGATCTGTCATCAAGTCTAAAGTCCAGCCGCGGCTTAGCTACTTTTGATTGGAATAACGATGGTAAATTAGATATTGTTATTAACAACGTCAATGACGATTTTCAGTTGTATAGCAACACCCATTTATCAGATCATAACTGGATAGGGTTTCAATTAATCGGGCATAAAAACAACACATCAGCCATAGGCAGTCAAATAACCATAAACCAAAAAGGCATAATTCAGTCTAAAGGAGTTACCAGCGGTACAAGTTTCATGAGCCAATCAGATTTCCGCATTGTATTTGGGCTTGGCTTAGCCGCTCAACCTATTTCTGTAAAAGTACTCTGGCCTGATGGGATACAAAAACTGTACCAATTTTCTGACCTAAACCGTTATCACGTCATCCGATACCCAAACTAAAATCGTTTTTATCCCATAATTAATAACTAAAACACAAACACAGTTAAACAGCGGTTTTTTTTAACGTTAAAATAGCTTATACTTTAATAATCAGTCAGTCATTAATCAAAGGTGAATCATGTACAGTTCAAAAAATCAGCAAAATAAACAAGTATTGAGCAAAATAGGCTTAACGATACTTATCACATTAGGTGCACAATCACTGCAAGCTGAAGTCACTGAGACACAACAGGCAGTATTAGATCATTACGCCGCGATGAAAGAGATGTCAGGCACTGAGCGAAAAAACTACCGCAAAGAATTATTCTCTGGCATGAGCCGCGCAGAACAAAGGAGCTTCCAAAAAGCATTTAAGGAAGTTCGTGCCATGATACCAAACCACCTGAACATTGAGGATGTTTCAAATACCAACAAAAAATCAACAAACCACCACAAATCACCAGCTGTGAGAGCCCCTGGAACAAGCATAACCTATGACACTGGAACGGTATTTGGCACAGCAGGAGTGAACAGTCAAATGTTGGGCAATCGTTTTGACAGCGCCTTAAATTCTGCTGGCACCATGTGTTGTACCACTGTTGAAACAAGTGGTTCAATTACCATGATCACATTCGATATGGTTAATACGTTCTTTTCATCCGCAGTATGGAGCTTGTACTCAAATATTTCTGGCACCATGGCAAATCAAGTGACTTCTATGGCAATTGCTGGCATTGGAACTGGAATCAATACGATTTCTATCACGAGTCCAACTACTGCCAATGCCTATATGAATGGAACCTTCCTGGCCGGTATCTGGCAATTTGACCCAACAATGACTGCCCTTGCTGTCGATACGGGTTCAACTGGTGGCCAAGGATTTCACGCCATCAGCCTGAATGATGGCGCAGCAGGCACAATGCTTACTACTGTTACATCTGGTGGAATGGGCCTGAATGCCATATTTCGTGTTGCTGGGAATGTGCTTCCTGAAACGGTACCTGTAGAGTTGATTGACTTCACCATTGAGAAAGATTCTGAATAAACGACTATTTAATCAAACTGTGCAAACCTTGATTAATTATTGATACATAAATTACCATGAAAATGTATACATTTACGGGACATTATCTGTCCCGTTTTTCATTATTACTGTTATTTTTTTTAATCAGCGCATGTCAAACTAAGGACAAGGTTGAACCATTCAATGTATTATTGGTGACCTTTGATACCACCCGTGCAGATCACATCGGTGTTTACGGTAACCCCAATGCCCACACACCTGTACTTGATGCCTTAGCCAAAGACTCTGTGCTTTATGAACAGGCGGTCACTCACATTCCAATTACCCTACCATCACACAGCAGTATGATGACTGGCAAGGTGCCATTCACACACGGCGTCAGAGATAATGGGCTGTTTACCCTTTCAGCTGAACAACTGACCTTAGCAGAGATATTAAAACAACATGATTACAATACCGCAGCAAGTATAGGCTCTTTTCCCTTGTCATCTCAATTTGGAATTAATCAAGGATTTGATTATTACAATGAGCACATCACACAAAAATATGAAGACATTCATGGTGACAGAACCATCCCCAAGGATCGTTTGTTTTTTGATGAGCGTACCGCAGCTCAGGTCAATGATGGCCTGATGCCTTGGATAGAAGACAACCACCAAAAACCATTCTTTACCTGGCTACATTACTTTGACCCACATCATCCACACGAGCCCCCTGCGCCTTATAATCAATCATTTATTCATGACCTATACCTGGGAGAGATTGCTTATTCAGATGAATCATTGGGGTCAGTCATCAATCAATTAAAACGGTTAGGCGTCTATGACAATACCATGATCATATTCACATCTGATCATGGCGAAGGTAATGGAGAACACAATGAATCCACCCACTCATTGTTGATCTATAACGCCACCCAACATGTGCCATTGATTGTCAAATATCCGAATCAACAATTTGCTGGCACCAGAATCAAAAACTGGGTTGGCTTGGTAGATATTTTACCAACAGTGCTTTCTCATTTAAACATTGCCCCGCCAGAAGATATTCAGGGTCATGTTTTAGCAACCAATAATGAGCAAAACAACCCAGACAGAGAATTGTATTTAGAAACACTTTCTCCCAGGTTTTCTCGCGGCTGGGGCGAACAAAGAGGCATCATTAAAAATAATTTCAAATACATCTATGGCCCTCAAAAAGAACTATACAACCTGACTGATGATCCCAGGGAAGTTAAAAACATACTAGATGATAACCTCGGCTTAGCACAAGAGTTTAAACAAGACCTACAAGATTACCTGGATGAATATCAGGTAACTGGCTTAAATGCTTCAAAAAGTATCAGCGCAGAAACACTCAATACACTCAGAGGCTTAGGTTATATTCAGTCAACCGGCAATGCCGTAGAAACATTTGAAGAAAAATTAAATGACGCAGGTGATGCGCCCCAGTTACATGTCAGTACCATCAGTACATATTCAGAAACTAAAAACTTATTATTTCAAGGTAAATACATACAAGCCATCCAATTACTCGACGGCTTACTAGCCAGTGATCCTGCCAATTTGGCTTATTTAGAACTTAAGATTCAAGCTGATATCAAATTAGGTAATTTATCCACTGCAAAGGAAAGTTTAGAAAATTTACCTGATGACAGTTATGGTACATTGACAGCTCCCAACAGACTGAGTTTATTGGCTAAAATAGCCCTCATAGAAGGGGATATGTTACTCGCAAAAAATTATTTTGCTGATGCAGAAAATCTACAACAAACCGAAGCCGGTCAATATCAGTTGGCCAAACTCTATCAAGCTGAACAAAACAATGAGAAACAAAGAAAGCATTTAATTAATGTGCTGAAATTCAACAGTTCAAATGTGGAAGCGCTTAATGATCTGGCTATTAACTTCGCGCTTAACAATGAAATTGTTGAAGCAGAAGAAAATTTCATTAATGCAATTGAAGCCCATCCATACCATCAGTTGAGCCACTATAATTACGGTACATTCCTCTATTCAATGGCCGACCTTGAATCAGCTAACAAACAATTTAAACGGGCCATCGAGTTACAAAAAAACTACATAAAAGCGCATTATGCGTTGATAGAAACCCATGTGGCCTTAGGTCAAATTATGGATGCCGAATCAGCATTACAGGAACTGGCTGAACTGGCACCAAACAGTCCATTATATTTATCAGCCAAAGAACTCTTTACAAATCCATGAAATCAATACTGATCATCTGCTTTTCATTCATTTTACTGACAGGCTGTCAAAACAGTAATCAGGACACTTTATTAACATCACAATCAACTGTAGCCACCTATTCCGATGGAGAAGTTTCATTATCGGATATAGATCAATACATATTGAGTATGCCAGCCCATAAAAGATGGTCTTCTGAAACCAGTCCTGATGATTGGTACCGAAATATAATTAACAGAATCATCACTGAAAAAAAACTGTTATCCGAAGCCAATTTAGTCGGATTTAATCAAGACCCAATATATAAAAACAAAATCAGAGCTTTTGAAAGAACCGCCTATTCTAATCAATACTTAGCTACATTCGACAACCCTACGGGACTGAGCGAAGCAGATTTAAAAGCCCAGTATGATGCACACATTGATCGCTATAATCGCCCAGAATCTAGAAGGGTTTATCATTTATTCAAAGCTTTTAAAGGCGACCAAGAAAAAGCCAAGAAGGATATCAATAGTTTGAGAGAACGCATCGTTGCTGGTGAAAACATCGAGCTTTTAGTTAAACAGTTTTCTGATTCTGAGTCTCGTCATAAAAACGGTTTAATTGGCAACATTAAAAAAGGCATGATGTCACCTGATTTCGATGAAATTATTTTTTCCATTGAACAAGACATGCCAAGTGAAGTCATCAGAACAAAGGACGGTTATCATATTTTTTATGTATCTGACATTTTACATGCACAATCATATGACTTTGACTCAGTAAAAACTTTCATCGCACAAGAATTAGGCAAACAATACATCATCGACTTCATACAAGAAAAAGCGGAATTATTACCTCCACCTGAAATGTTTCAGATAGTCAGCCAACAAGAATTAACACAGCTGGTGAGAAACAGAAGAAATAACATTGCAGTCCTAACAGTCAATGATTTCAAATTACCTTTGGGCCAATTTATGTTCGAGTTACAACAATTAAAGAAAACCACCGGCCCAAAAAAAGATGACAACTTCGCAATGCACTTTCTTAATGAAATAGCTTACAGAGAAATCATTTATCAAGAGATGCTTAAGGAAAAAACTACATTTAACAACCCTGAATTATTGAAACTACAAAAAGAACAGTTATTGATAGAGGAATACACTCAAGTTAAATTGAAATCATACATCAATCAACACCCGGACTTAATTAACAGTTATTTTAAAAAAAACAAAATGCGTTTTTCAACACCTGTTCAAGTTAAGTTGGAGCGGTTAATTATTCCAAGAAAAGGACAGGAAAACGCCATGAATCAACTGGAACTAGCCGTTGAAAAACTAGATGACGGCTCCTTAAGTTTCAATGAATTGGCACAGGAATATAATGGCCAAGTACAACAACTGGATTATTTAACCAGCATAGACCTGCAAAAAATCGCTCCACAGATAATTAACTTTGCGTTTTTACTTAAGGTCAATGAACACTCTCCACCATTCACGACTCGAAACGCTTTTACCATCATTAAATTAATTGACCGCAAAGAGGCGACAGAACGCCCACTTTCCTCTGTCAGAAAGCATGTAATCCAACAATACGTCAATGAAAACGCGGCCGATATATTCAAGCGAATCAATAAACAGTTACTAGAAGATGTCTTGATTAATGAATCGGCATTAAAGGCCATTCATATCAGCTTACAACAAGGCTAAAAGCTCAATGATTAATTGTGCGATTCATAGACATCATCAAGCAACCGCTCAATAACTTCAGATCTGATTCTTTTAGAGTCTTTGAGCTTTAATTCTTGGATTACTTGTGACTTGGCTTCTGCAAATGTCATGACTCGACTCGCTTCAATGCTCTCCAACTTAATGATCCAAAGGTATGATGTATCTGTCTCAATTAGATCACTCACCTGCCCAACATCTAGCTCTAGAACAGCTTTAAATAAATCCAAACCCAGCACTGGCCCTAATTTATCTTTGGGTATGGCACCCAAAAAACCATTAGGGTGCTTGTTATTAAAAACTGAATATTTATCTGCCGCCTGTGCAATAGTGATGTCTTTTGTTTGAATTAAATTCAAGATATTCTCAGCTTCAGCATAAGTTTCAAATCGATCACCTTCAATTTTAAGCGCTAAACCAGAAATATGATATTGTGGTTTTTTAATGAAGTTATCTGTATGCTCTGCATGGTATTTATTTATCTCAGCAACTGATGGTTCTTTTGCTTCCTTCCTTATAAGAAAGTCCAAAATTTCTTGTGCCAACACTCGATCTAATTCATGTTTTTCACTTAACGAGAGCTCTGACTTTTCATCATCTGTTAGTCCTTCATAAAAAGTTCGTGTTAATATGTATTCATTGACTACAGAAATAAATTTTTCTTTATCAATTTTTTTTAAGTCATTACCTTTGAAAAGCCAAGATAATTGCGTTTTATTTAAGGCGGTTACTTTACTGGTTACTATGTTCTTGTTATTTTCATTTTCTAACTGCGCCCAATTAATTTTAATGTCTTGTGCTTGAATTGTTTCTGCCTGAATTGATTTCCATTGTCTATTGAAATAAAAATTCTTGACCTGTTTTTTAGCTGTATCCATGATCTGTTCCTCAGTTCTTGGCTTGGGCTTGATTCTATTTTCACAGAAAAACAGCATCACCCCCCTATTAGTTCTAATCACTTCACTCATTTCACCTGCCTGCATCGCAAAAACAATATTTTCTAATTCTGCAGGGAACAATCCTTTTTTAACATTACCAATAAGGCCATTTCTGAAACGGCTTTGTGAATCAGAATATTGTGAAGCAAGTATTTTAAATTGATCTAATGAAACAGCCTCTTTTCTTATCCCCAACATTTGCTGATACATTTGTTCTTTGGTTGTTTGATCACTATTTGGAGGATAACGTTTGAAAATTTGATACAACCTGATTTTATCTTGTCGGCCTTGGCTTTTTATTTTTTGCTTTTCATATAATTGCATCACTTCCTTATCATTCAACACAAGCCCTTCAGCCGTCATTTGCTTTCTTATACTTTTAGCCTTGTTGTATTTACTTCGCTCGATGATGAACGTCAATTGTGCTTTTTTTTCAGCACCAATGATTGTTTGTTCTTGCAGTAAGGCTCGCTCTAATTGATAAGCCTTAATCTGGGCATCTACACCATATTTTTTTAAGTCTTTCCTGTGACTAAGCCACTGATTTAATCTATCACTGCTAAAAATCTTGTTTTCCAGGCTTGATGGTTCTTTTCCATTTATCTTTTTTCCACAACCACTGCAGGTAAATAGGATTATAAAACTGATAATTAAAAGTAATTTATTCATGATTTAGCATATGATCTATGATTGTTCCCATGTCTATTAAATTTTGAAAAACATAAGATTGTTATTGTAATAAGTTTTAAAAAGGCATTTATAAAAGATTGCCTTAAGCACAAGCTTGGAATTAACAGCATAAGAATGATCCTCATTTATAACACAAAAAGACAGCTATATATAGACAGAGGTATTGATATAAAAATACATAAGTAACTGACTGACATGGAAATCAAAATAGCCTGTTAAATTAATTAAGTAAACCCTTGGTTTTTAATACCGCATTCAACTTATTCATTCGTTCATCAAAATATCGCTGTAATGAAGAGTTTGCCTGTTTATAGGCCTTGAGCTCAATAAACGATTTATTCAATAATCGTTTGATTTTATTCATATCAGACCGAGGATTTTTTACGCCCATTAAAAGTTCATAAATGCCAGCAATGGCATCGTCTGTTCTCCCCAGTAACAAAGCAACTTTAATTCTTTGCTCTAGATTCTGAAAGTTCATTTCTACTGCTAAAGCCAAATCAATCATCTCTGATGCTGCCATCAAATCATGATTGTCATCACTCTGTATACGCCAATCAATCCTCAATTGATTCGCCATTTCAAAGGCAGGATTTTCAGCTTGTATCGAAGATAAGAAAGCCTCCATTGATTTAACTTGTCTCCACTTATTCAATGCCATAAGCCGATAGCCTTCAAGAATGTTAGGTGCCGTATCACTTTCTGAAATTGCTTGGTTAAGCCTGAAATCTCGTTGTTGATTAAACTGATATAAATTTTCAAACTTAAGAAAAAAATACAGTATTTCTTCATTGAAAGTGCTGTGCTTTAAAAGATCCATAAGGTTTTCTTTGGCCTGTTTGTTGCCAGTAGTTGAGACAAGAATCATGTTCTCTAAAACTATTTTGACTTCTTTATCAGTCATTTTTGAGGTCATTAATTTTAATCTTTCCATACCTCTTTCTTTGATCAGTTTTCGAACTAAAACAAAAACTGATGTATTTGATAAATCATCCCATATGACATCATGTACTGAAAGCAAGCCATTCATTTTTTTATTACTCAGTGGTTTATTAATGACTTTTGGAGATCTGATTTTCATGATGTTGTTGTAATCAGTTGATAATTTGGCACCTTTCGAAAATTGACGGCTTTGTTCGGCATTAAGCCTATTAGTTAAATAAAATTCGGACCAAGATTGGACGCCCAGTAAATTCCATTGAGAAATATTTTTTGCTGAATTAAAATCATTTTTTTCAATTTTCACTGGATGCTCAGATGCGATGAATATCAGACCACCTTTAGACAGTGGTTGATACATTTCGACATATTTGAATTCTTCATTCAAGGTGGCCACCAATGATTTCAATAAATCTTCATCTACAAACCTAAGGCCAATCCATTGAACAAATACACCATCATTATTTAATCGACTTTTCACCAGTGAGAAAAATTCTTGCGTATATAAATGAGACGCACCTGCAGTCCATGGATGTGACGGCTGAGAAACTATCGAATCAAAAAGTACATTACTGTTACGCAGTGCGTTTCTTGCATCATTGTGATGTATGTGTAAGCGACTGTCCTCTAAAGGATCATTCATCCGCCAATCAGATTGGCTTTTATTTGCCAGTATCACCTCCTCCTCTAACTCTATCAAGTCAACTTTCTTAACTGATTCTGGAACTGCTTGTAATGTAATCCCAGCACCTAAACCTATGATCAACATATTCTCAATATCTTGCCTGCTTAAAACCGGTAGCATAGACAACCAATTAGCTAAATTAAACTTGCTGATGCGCTCACCTTTGGCCTGAATAGATGATTCAGGCAACCCATTTGTTAGCAAACGTTTTTCGTTTCCATGATCGATCAACATCACTGTTGAGCTGTTACCAACAGCCAAGAACTCAATATCCCCTTGTTGTTGAACAGATGTCAAAGGTGAGAACTTTAATAATTTCTTTGGCTCTGTTAATGGGAAAAATAAAATACCAAAAAACAACAGTGACAAAAAAACCTTATTTAACTGTAAACCTCGACTTTTGAATAACACCAACAAAGCCAATATCATGCTAGTTAGCGTAAGGGCTTTAGCTGTATGCGCAAAACCAATGGCAGATAACAGATAGAAACCAGTGATAATTGCACCACATATGGCACCTAAAGTCAGCGATGTATAAACTTGAGCGGATACCGATGCTGTATTTTGAAATTTATTGGTACATATTTTGACTGCCAAAGGAAAGACGGCGCCAATAAAAACGGCTCCAGGCAATAAACTTACAGCCCCTATTGTTAATGCGCTGAAAATAAATGCCAAGCTTCCAAAATCAATGTTCGAATTGATTAATATCATTGCATCAGCGAAATAAAAACTGATGAAAAAGCTGCCCGCGATACCGACTTGAATTAATGAAAAATTCCTTATTAATTGCTTACTTTTACTTATGACAACGCCTAAAGCTGCACCCAGTGCGATGCCAAACAGAAAAATAAATAACATCACTCCAAATGAATAAATACTTCCACCTAACAAGTGACTCAATAAACGCGTCCACAAAATTTCCTGTGAAAAAGAAACCATTCCAGAAATAAATAGAATGGGCAAAAGCCAAACATTAATAATTGATACGCGTTGTGGTTCTGCTTTATTTTTTACGATGACAGCTTTATTCCTAAAGAATAAAACCCCTAAAATAAAAATGAACACATTAAGGAAAACAGCGACGTTGACAGTTTGACCAAGACCCAAATAAGGCAATAATAAAAATGCACTGACAAGCGCCCCCAGGCAGGCACCCAAGGTGTTTATGGCATACAGATAACCACTTCCTGTGGCTATTTGAGATTCTGACTGAACAACAAACTTACTCAACAAAGGTAAAGTTGCACCCATTAAACTGGTAGGAATCAACAAGACAAAAATTGACCCCAATAAATATACAGGCGCAAAAGCTGGGCTTATGCTGCTTAATTCTCTGGTTGAGAAAAACGATTGATAGGCGAAATTGATGAGCTCTAATAACCATGGCATACATAATGCAAATAGAGCGATCAAAACCTCAAATAAAGCATAAATCAGCACCGGATTTTTAATGCGATCTACAAAACGACTCATCACAATTGAACCAAGCGCCATACCACTCATATAAGAAGCCAAAACTGCTGCAATGGCCAACTCTGTGGTGCCAAAGATTAACGCAAGCTCTTCAGACCAAACCATCTCGTAAATTAAACTTGATAAGCCTGAAAGAAAAAACAGCACCATTAATATAAAATGAGTGCCCTTATCACTGGTTAAAACTTTATTATTGGATGGAATAGTTTTTATATCCATAAATCAGCCAGTTTTGTCATACAGTACTCTTATCAAAGTAATCCATCATTTAATTATTCACTCTATAATAAAAATTATTTTTGCAATGATTCTGCCAAACACCGTTTAAAGCTGGCTAAAATGCAATGGCTTTTAAACTGACAGTTTGAAACGTTGGTTGCCCTTCTGTGATTGTTATTATTTGATTTAAGTCAATGTTTTCATAAGAAGACTTTTGGCCGCTTGGCCAATTAATATTTATCATTTCGACCTTCGTCGCTTGTCCCAAACCAATTTCAAGTTGTAAGCTATTCGCACCAAAACTACTGCCAGAAGTTACCCGTCGATGAATCTTACGCTGCATTCCATTCTCTATCAGAAATACATCAACTTTTGCGCCAATTGCTGAACGGTTCGATACCGTACCAATTAACCTCAAAGTAATCCAATGGTTACCATGACCAGGATTTTGAAACAAAGCATTTTGATACACATCACCAGAATACGCACCACCCATGACTGCGTAAATATCTTGATCTCCATCGTTATCAAAATCAGCAAATGAAATACCATGTCCTTTCTGCAAATGTCCAACCACGTTAGTCGTGGTGACATCTTGAAATTTATACCCTTGATCATTGCGAAACATTCGATTTGGAATTAGTGTTCTATAATCCGGTGCGCCTGTACCAATATACATGTCCAAATATCCATCATTATCAATGTCACCAAAATTGGCACCCATAGCCAGCAGTGGCTCAGTTAATCCAAATTGTTTGGTCACGTCATTGAACTGGCCTTGTCCTATATTTTTATATAACTTAGGCAAGTATTTACTTTGGCATTCATTGATATAACAATTGATCACCTGAAGTGCTTGAGCTTCACTGAAACTTTGTGCGTTGTCAGCAGCGTACGCATTTGGGGTGAAATCTGCTACAAAAATATCCAACAATCCATCATTATCAAAATCCCAGAACCAGGTTGGAAAACTGAATATAGGCTCAGCCACTCCGGCCTGTTCCGCCACATCAACAAATGACCATAAACCATTGGAAGATTCATTCCTGAATAGCTGGTTCTTATCAGCCATACGGGAAACATACAAATCAATTAAACCATCATTGTCATAATCACCCCAAACAACACCTTTAACAAACCCGCCGACCTCTAAGCCAGCTTGTGCTGCTACTTCAGTAAATGTCCCGTCCTGGTTATTGTGGTACAGTTCAGCAAAATGATGCGTTCCTGGCAGCTGTTCATTTCCTATGAATAGATCTACCCATCCATCATTATCAAAATCGCCCCATGCGGCGGCTTGTGTTGGATGAAAGCTCAACAACCCTGAAGATTCTGTGACGTCCATGAAATTTCCGTTACCATCATTAAGTAACAATGAATTTGGCTGTCTGCCATGTTTTAATTGCCATGCCCCACGCATCAAAAACACATCAACATCACCATCGTTATCAAAATCAGCGGGCACCATATGTAGGCCGCCAAAAAGGCCTGTCAAACCAGCCTGTTGTGTTTGGTCAAAAAAACCACCCTTACTGTCATTAATTAACAGCCTCAGTTGAGATCGACTTCCCCATCCTGAAGCCAAAATATCTATCAGTCCATCGCCGTTAAAATCTTCTGTAATAGAGCTACCGGCTAAATCAGTCACATCGCTATTACTGGCTTTAGCTATATTGATAAATCGTGGCATATCAATATCCGATTTAAAATGGCTCATTGGAATCAACCACTCAGCTTTTACCCCTTCCGGGTATTCTCCCAAAGTTTGAGCCGCTAAGTTATAAAGCCACTTGCTGACTAAATCTTCAGAATCTTCTTGCAAAATTTCTGCTAACACTTGCTTGGCTTTTTGGGCACCAAACTGGTTTTCATGAACAGCTGCCAAACTGATTGGAAATAAACAACTCTCATTGCCATGTAAAACAACACAATTGGCTTGTTCACCCATTCTCATATATGCAATGGCCAACATACTTTTTAACTGTCGCTGAGTAGACTTATTTGCAGTTTTGCTTTGTGCCAACAACCTCTTCAGTAAATCTTCAAAATCTAAGGCAGCTTGGGCTGATTGTCCTGCATGCAAACGGGTATAAGCCAATTCATAGGCTGTTTTAAAACTCACTTGATCGGTTTGAGTACCTATGGATTTTTCCATCAATGTAACTTTATCTTCAGACATAAAGCTGTTTTCCATTGGATCAATATTAGCCCTCATTAATTTGAGTCTATGAACCATTTTTTGACTTTCATTATTGGCTGACCCAGCAGGTGATGATTCCGAGTCACTACGTTGATCATTACCTGTGTTATTACATGCATTGAGTAAGAAAACAATGCATATTAAAATAACAGCTGATTTAATTATTTTTAAAACCACTTATACCCCTCAGTTAATCCAACTCATTGGCTTTGTTAACATACTGTTGCATCAAGTCATCGCGATTGTTTTTTTTATGGATTTTTGCCATTAATAAATATGAAAATTTATGCTTATCATCCAACAGAAATAATTCATTAAGTACATTTTCTGCTTTCTTCAACTTGCCCATTCTGAATAAAGTCAGGGCTAAATTATATCGAGTATCGATTCTTTGTAAATTTGCCTCTACAGACTTTTCAAAATACTTAACGGCCAATGGATAGTTGTTCTGAGCAATTGCCTTCCTCCCCCTTCTTACTTCTGATTGTGCACTGCGCCTTAAGTCAGAAACTTCCTGCATATATGGGTCTATGAAAGTTATACTTCTTCTTAACATTTCATCTTCTGGAACTTGAGCAAGGTGTTTCTTGGCTTTATCACTTTGCTGAAGCCGCGCGTAAATTTGACCCAGTTGATAATGAGCTTGGTAGGCATGAGGTTGAATTTTTTCAACTTGCTTCAACAACTCAATCGCCTCATTGTATAATTTTTCATCTTTTTTGATCAATGCCAGCCCATACAAAGCCATTGAGTGATTTGGAAATTCCTGCAATATGTCTTCATAAAAACCAGCACTCAGTTTCTTTTCACCATTTTCATAATACAGTTCGGCCAACCAAACTTTAGCAGGCGCATAGTTTTCTCGATCAATGATATCGGAAAAATTCGAGATGGCTTCTTCATAAAACCCGTTAGATTTGTTGATATGTGCCAACAAATAACGCCACTCTAATTCATTTTCATCTTGAGCCACTGCATTTAAATAACAGTCCTTGGCTTTGTCACGTAAAGAATAAGCGTGAAATAATTTACAAAGTTGACCTATCGCCCAAGCTTGTTTTTTAGAATCATGGTTTTGTTTGTTGAATAATTCTAAATATTCGAATCGATCTTTAAACTGTTTCTGCACTGGGGTATCAAATTCAGTAAAGTCATCAATAACAGGAATTAAAGGCAAATCGTTTTGCTCTATTTTAGAAACTTGATGCCCCTTACCTTGCTTCTTGTCATTAACTATAAACAAGAATACCACCAATAGAGGCAAAACAATTATGACCAATTTTTTCAATCTATTACCTGACTTTACCATTATGAATGATTTCATTGTATTGGTTAAGGATCAATGAATCGTGACTTGATACTTGACCATCAAACCATTTTACTTCAATTTTTTTAACGGAACTGTCTTTTCCTAAGCCATAAACTATTCTTGGATCATTTGCTGAGACATAACTTGCATCTGTCCTGCTTCTACGCATCATTTTTTTCCCATTGCCTAATGTCAAAGTAGCTACTGAACCTAATAGAAACTTGCCCGTTTCATCAATTAATTTCACCCCCAACCATTGATTGTCTTGCCCCATATTGTTTTGTAACAGTTGTAAGTTTCCATTGGTATTACTGATCAATACATCAATATCACCATCATTATCAATGTCTCCAACTGCCGCACCGCGACTTACATTTTCAATCGATAAGACAGGTGCTTGACTGCTTACTTCTATGAATCTGCCTTCATTGTTTCTGATTAATTGATTCCGTTGGTTCAATGGAAAATCCAAACCTAAATCAACTTGTTTTTGAATTCTTCTAACAGCTCCATTCATAATAACCACATCTAACCATCCATCATTATCATAATCCAGAAAAGCTGTACCAAAGCCAGTGTGTCCAAAACTTGGGTTAGCCATGCCTAAAGCTGCAGTTTCATCTGCAAAATACCCATTCCCATCATTAATGTATGTTGTATTGGTTTCATTCAACAAATGGGTCATAAAAAGATCATAATCGCCATCATTATCAAGATCCCCCGTATCTACACCCATACTGGCCTCAGGTTTACCGTGATTGTTAACAGCATTGCCTCTTAAAAGGGCTTCATCAACAAACTTATCTTCACCTTGATTCATCCACATAAAATTATGTGCCATATCATTGGTCACATAAAGGTCAATTTTTCCATCAGCATTAAAATCTGCACTCACAACCCCTAAACCATTACCGGCAATATCTATCCCGCTCTTGGAACTATAATTTTCAAATATGCCATTTCCCAAATTTTTAAACAATTGATCCTCTGCGCCTGGATATGAGTTCGGGCCACAATAGTCTCTGGCACCCGCTTCATTAGCACAGAATTTATTTTCACCTAAGGAATACTCCAGGTAATTAACCACATATAAATCCAACAAGTTATCACCATTGTAATCAACAAATGCCGCACTGCTTGAAAATTGATCACCGGTAATTCCTGAAACTTGGGTCATGTCTTGAAAGACACCATTTCCTTGATTTATAAATAATTGATTGGGGCCAAAATTTGTCACAAAAAGATCGACGAAACCATCATTATTAACATCACCTGTGGCCACGCCAATGCTATAGCCTGTAGCCGTAAGACCGCTTTCACTGGTGACATCAGTAAATCCTAGTTGACCTTTATCCAGCTCATTTCTGTAAAGCCTTCCCATGGTGGTTTCATCTTGTTTGTCATTTTTATTCAGCGCGCCACCCTGACCAATAAAAACATCTAAATCGTCGTCATTATCAAAATCAAACAATGCAACTGCAGGACCCATTATTTCAGGGTAATAAAGATTGCCGTCCATACCATTAACATGAACAAAATCTAAACCAACTTCAGTGGCTATGTCGGTAAAAATTTCTGTTTGATTCTCTATTTGATTTTCTGTTTGATAATTGTTTTGACTTTTATTGTCATTGCAAGAAATCATGCAGCTAACACTTAAAACCACTATTAATAACCTCAATTGCACAATTCTGCTGGCCTCATTTTTTTCTTATATAAATCATTTTAATTGAGAATGACCTCATTGTGAAATTTGTTTTATTAAGTTTAACTGTCTGTAAATCTGTACCTTTAATGGTGATTATCATTCGAAATATTTTACAAGGTAAAATTTATTGACTGTATTTTAAATAGTCAGTTTTATACCTGACAAAATTTGTATGCAAATTAATTTCAATACTGTGCTACACCTCAATGTCATTACCGCAGTTGCTAACAATTCAAAAAGAGACTTAAGGCATCACATACCGAATTGATGAAGGTGGCGGTTTTTTGGGACAAAAAGAAGGCGTTTCGATAAGCTCAACCAGCTGGTAATTTAAATTCCTGCTCTCGCCTTCTGGCTCAACAGAATAACAAAGCTCTAGAACAGTTTGATCAACCTAGTTCTCTGAGTCTGTCAAAGTGCTTTAACCTTAAAGTCAAACCAAATCTTCTACTTCATTAACCTGCTCAACAGTGATGATTTTGATCTTTTCATAGTTCCCAAGCTCCTGCTTGCGAATTCATAGGGATCTGAAATTCTGATTATAAACTTTAGAACAATAAAAAACTGAATCAACCAATCTTGAGGAATTCAGTTTCATTCAAATCCTCTGTATGATTAGAAATCTCTATGCATTACCAAGCGGAGCTTGGGAACAAGATTAATGGATTTATTGTTATTGCTGATAGAGACCTTTTATACATTATCAGTCAAAACCATATCAAATCTGGATATGCTTTAATCCTTAATTGTTGCATTCTGGTTTCAAGAGTGCCTGCATGTATTTCCAGTTTGTGGCCATCTGGGTCAAAAATATATAACGACTGCCCTTCACTGACATTTTTTTGCCAGACCTCAACACCTTTTTTTAACAATTGAGTAGCGAACTCTTGGAATTCAATTGCCTGTATATTAAATGCTATATGACTGTAATCTTTACTTGGCTCTGCATGCCCCTTAGCAAGACAAAACCACAATTCACCCAGAGTTAAGTAAGCACCTGTTGCCCATCTTACTTTAGGAGTCATACCAATAATCGACGTGTAAAAAAACAATGACTCTTCTAAATCATTAACAGTTAGCGTGATGTGATTTATTCCTGATAACACTATATTCTCCCAAAAAACAACAACTGATATAGGACTTAACTGGTGCCAAACCAGTCAAGAGTTAATCTTTTCTGATTGATACATGTATCAAAATCTATATTTGTGTTCTATATAACTACCGGATCTAACAGGTATCAAACCAAATCCACAACTTCGTTGACTTGATCAACTGTGATGATTTTGATATTCAAGTCCTTGACCCATTTACCAGCATTCCCTTTAGGGATGATGGCAGTTTTGAAGCCATGGTTGGCGGCTTCTTTTAAACGATCTTCGCCATTGTGGACTGGGCGCACTTCTCCGGTTAATCCAACTTCACCGAACACAATGGTTCCAGTGGGCAAATAACGGTTTTTAAAACTGGAAATGATGGCAATGATGATAGCCAGGTCAGCAGCTGTTTCGGTAATTTTCATGCCACCCACTGCATTCAAGAATACATCATGATCGTGAATCGCTAAATGACACATCCGATGTAACACAGCCAATAACATCGCCAATCGGTTATGTTCCAAGCCAACAGATAATCGTCTGGGATTACCCAACGGACTTTGATCTACCAGCGCTTGAATTTCAACCAATAAAGGCCTGGTGCCTTCACGGGTGCACATCACCACGGAACCTGCCTTATCTGCCTGTCGTTCACTTAAGAATATGGCCGAAGGATTCTCTACTTCTTTCACGCCCGTCTCAGTCATGGCGAACACACCTATCTCATTGACTGCACCAAAACGATTTTTCAAAGCTCGCAATACCCGATAGCGGCTGTTGCCGTCTGATTCAAAATACAATACAGTATCAACCATATGCTCCAGCATCCTGGGTCCTGCAATCGCACCATCTTTAGTCACATGCCCGACCAGAATAACAGTGATTTTGCTTTGTTTAGCCATCCTGACCAATTGTGCGGCAGCCTCTTTCACTTGTGATACAGAACCAGGAATAGCCGTTAATTGTTCACTGAATAGTGTTTGGATCGAATCTATCACTACCAAGTCAGGCTTTTTCTGTAATGTGGTAGCAATGATTGCCTCTACCGAAGTTTCAGCCATACAATCTAAATCATCAGCTTTTAAGCCTAAGCGGCTGGCTCGCATGGCAATTTGTGACAAAGACTCCTCGCCTGTTACATACAAAGGTGTAATGACTTCGCCAATTTCTGCTGATACTTGAAGCATTAAAGTGGACTTGCCAATACCTGGGTCGCCACCCAAAAGAATCACTGAGCCCGGCACAATACCCCCACCTAATACCCGATCCAATTCTTTTATATGTGATGAGGTTCGCTGTTGTTGTTTGGTGCTGATTTTGCCCAGTTTTTGAATCGAGGCATCACCTGAGTAATTGGCATACCGGTTGACTTTAGCTGTACCAGTAGTGGCCGCTATTTTTATTTCATCTATACAGTTCCATTCTTTACAGGCGCTACATTGACCAGACCATTTGGTGCTGGCGTTGCCACATAAATTACACACAAATTGAGATTTGGCTTTAGCCATCAGTAAGCTCCTTGGCTAGTTTTTGTGCATCACCAGCAGAAAAAGGCCAATTCAATTCTGTAACACCTAGAGCAAGCACTGGAATTTTTACATGATATCGTTTAATCAGTTCATCTGAATCATCAATATCTACCAGTTCATATTCAAGCCCAGCATCCATTAATAACTCTTCTGCATACTCACACAACGGGCACTCTGTTCTGCTGTATAATTTAAGTTTTTTCATGTGCGTAGTTTATCATGGCAGTCAGCGTTTTTGATCTCTTTAAAATTGGCATTGGCCCATCCAGTTCCCACACAGTTGGCCCCATGCGTGCTGCCAATATGTTCATCGCACAAGTGATGTCTCATAAGTTAGATAGTCGAATTCACAGCATCAAAACTGAACTTTATGGTTCGCTGAGCCACACAGGTCGAGGTCACGGCACTGACAAAGCCATTATCTTGGGTTTGTTAGGTGAGGAGCCAGATACAGTTGACCCAGATCACATCCCAGGGCTACTGGAAAAAGCCGAAAAAGATCAAAGCATAAAAGCCAATGAAAACATCACATTGGACTTCAAAATTAAAAAACATTTAATTTGGCACAAACGCAAAAAACTTCCACTTCATTCGAACGGCATGCAATTCACGGCTTTAGATAATGAGGGCAATGAATTACTCCGCAAAGCTTACTATTCAGTAGGAGGTGGTTTTATCATGGCGCACAGCCACATGGCCAAAGAACACATCATGGAAGATGATTCTGATTTACCCTACAAATTCACCTCTGGAGATGAACTGATTGCCCTGTGTCACCAACATGACATGACCATCGCGCAAATCATGTATGCCAATGAATCAGTTTGGCACAAACAAAATGAAATAGATCGACAATTGGACCTGATATGGCAAGCCATGGTATCTTGTGTCCAACGTGGTATCAAAGCAGAAGGCGTATTGCCAGGTGGATTAAAAGTGGCCAGACGTGCCCCAAAAATATTTCGAGATCTAGATACTGGCTCTGAAAAAGATTTAACCGATCCATTGACTGTATTGGATTGGGTCAATATGTATGCATTAGCGGTCAGTGAAGAAAATGCCGCTGGTGGCAGAGTGGTTACAGCCCCAACCAATGGCGCTGCCGGTATCATCCCGGCTGTGCTTCATTACTACCAAGAATTCGTTCCTGACAGTAACCAACAAGGCATTCGTGATTTCTTATTAACAGCCGCTGCGGTAGGCATTTTATATAAAACCAAGGCTTCGATTTCAGGTGCTGAAGTGGGTTGTCAAGGAGAGGTCGGCGTGGCATCATCAATGGCTGCTGCTGGTTTAGCAGCCGCCTTAAAATTAAGCCCTGATGAAGTGGAAAATGCCGCCGAAATTGCGATGGAACATAACCTGGGATTAACCTGTGACCCTATTGGCGGTTTGGTACAAATTCCATGTATAGAACGTAATGCCATGGGTTCTATAAAGTCCATCAATGCAGTCCGCATGGCTGACAGGAATGATGGCACCCATACCGTGTCACTGGATAAAGTGATCAGAACCATGAAAGCCACAGGTGATGACATGAAAGAGCACTATAAAGAAACTTCACGCGGTGGCTTAGCAGTCAACATCATTGAATGTTGACCATCATTTCTATCCAATAATACACAATACAAAAGGGGCCTATTCAGCCCCTTAAATAACAAAATTACTTATAAAAACATCGATTAAAGAAATTCACTTTAATCAAAACCATTTTTAAAAATAATGTCTCCTATTGGTATGGAATTTAATTCAACAGCACCAATATCACACCCAAAAATTTCCTCGTTATTGGTTTTGTTATTCCATTTACGGATGTTGCCTAACTGGTCAGAACCGTCTCCTTTTCGTTGACACACCACTACTGCTCTATCTACCGCTAAACCGCCAGCCACAGGTTTGTGTGTTAAGGTGTTACCACCATTGTCAGCTAATGTGGTTTCAATAATTGAATTAGTTGCACCACTGGGGACTATATCAGTCATGCCAACTGAAAAACCTGCCGTACCTGAATCACCACTTTTACCGAAAATGTTGTAACTATCAGCCTCAATAACAGCTATTCCATCGGAAACGACCTCATCAAACTTTAAGCCTTTATTAACTGTATCTTGTTTTTGGTAATTAAAATTTTCAAAAGTAAACAACCACTCATTGGAGCGACACCGTGCACTACTTCTGTTGACATCATTATAAATAGCTTTCAATGGAATTGGAGGTGCCACTGTAACCTCATTACCGGAGATGATAGATCGTTGTACTTGAACTTTATTACCGAGTTCGGTACTAACAGCTAACAAACCTGCGGTCATGCTGTCAGATGTGTTTCCTGTTATGGTTAGGCCGGTTAACGTGGCATTAGATGAAAATATATGAACACCGCCTGCCCTGCCATCTCCTTCAGAGGCACCTATACTGCTAGCCGTATTACCACTGATTGTGCTGTGCAATATATTTGCATTTGTATCGTTGATGAGAGATAAGCCGGCACCTAAACCAGAAGTATTACCACTGATGGTGGTATTTTTCATCTTAAAATTATCTCCATTAATGACAGAAACACCGGCACCCAAGCTATCAAAATTAGAACCTAAGTTATTGTTGTTACGGATAGTAGAGTTATAGACTGCAGATTTATCACCCGATGAAGCCAATATACCAATGGCCTGATTATTGACAACATGTGCATTAATCAAAGTGACATCACCACCCTGAGCAAACACTGTTGCCAAGCCTGTGGCCTGAGTTATCGTCACATCTGAGAAGGTTAAATCTCCACCTCTTTCGATTATAGCAACTCCTAAGTCACCAACAAAAGCATCAGACTTTTCAATAGTTGAGCCCTGACCTGCTACAGTAATTCCCGTGGTAACACCCGGTAATCCAGCAAAAAACCCATAACAATCATCATCAAATTCAACACTGTCCAAACTGTGTAGACTGTTTTCTTCCAGCACAATAATGTCATGTCCATTACCTGGCTGACAACCACCGAAACTTGCATCATTATTGGCTGAATTGATGGCATTAACTAAATCGCAAGGCTCATCATTCACCACAATGGGTTTGGCATTTTCCAATGCCCCAATGTCACACAAAAATGACCCGTCATTATTACCATCTTTTCCTCTCCCTTTGCCCTCCTGATCAACGGTTAATCCAAAACATGACAAAGGCATGGCGTCGATGGCAATAGAGTTCAATTTCAAAGGGTGCACCAATTGACCATTACTGGCTATCAATGGGTAAAGGTTATCACTGGTGGCATCACTGAAAGTCAGATCGGATGCGCCTAATGAAACACCTCTAACTTGAGGTTTTCCACGGTCACCGATTATGTTATTACCATCAAGGTTGAAGGTGGTATTTCCGTATGATATCAAGTTGTCAACACTGGTATTCAAAGTTGAATAGCGACTGGTGTTGCCACTGAGTATATTGCCTTGCATTGTAATAGTTCCACCATCAGCTATATCAAAAATACCACCAACTCTACTTGCGCTGTTATTAATAATGGTGTTATTAATAAAAGAAATATTCATAGCAGGTGCTGCTGTTGTTCCATTTATACCTATAGCACCTCCATATGTGTACCCCAAATTACCACTGATGGTTGAATTGGTCACTACAACCTGTGATTGGTTGAATATCAATGCACTTCCGCCTATGTATGTGCCTCTGGATTTGGTACGAAGGAATGCACTGTCTGATCTCACCCAATTATTGTTGGTAACAGCGGAATGGCTTAAAGTTAAGCCAGCTTGAACAGTCAAAATCGCAGAAGCATTATAATAACTATCAACAGTATTGTTACTGATCACTGAGGCATTGATGACATTACCCTGGGAATTCATTAAGACAATAGCTGCATTGTTATTTTTAAACTCAGTACGCTCAAGCGTCACTCGGCCACCATTTGATAACAATCCACTGCCATAGCCACGCTCAAAACCAAAACCACTATCAGCACCAGTTACTGTGGTATCACGCAAAGTCAAGTCACCACCAATCGACAATTCAAATAGTCTAAAGTTCTCAGCTTCATGATCAGCTTCTACAGTCAAACCATTACCTTCAATTGTGATGGTTGTATTTATAATGGGCAGCCCCACTCCACCGCTGACATTTGAATTTTCATAAATATCAGAAATTAAAAATTGAGTATTTGGACTGATTAACTCTAAAGTATCATTGCCTGACCCGGCGGAACAATCGTTCACTGCAGAATCGGTATTTGCTGCTACAATGGCATCTTGTAATGAACATCCACTGACGCCATTACCAACCAATATGGTTGCTCCATGGGCTGACCCCAAGCTCAAAAAAATTGCACTACTGAGAACCGTACGACGTAATATTTTTTTTTGCATTACCCCCCCTCTTTAAAATCCAAGAATTGTTTATTATACGTTAGCAACGGTACATTAGGACTTTATATGTATGAAGTACTTCCCTTTACCATGATTAAAAACTCCTTGAAACCAAGACCACAAGCAAATTCGTCTGATTTAAATTCTTTGTATTATCTTATCATCAGTATGTTGAATGGCATTCAATCTTGTATTCGGTATCATTGATTGCTGATTAAATTTATTCAGTCAAGCTCAAATGAATCTGCAAAAATCAAATCATTCACCGCCAATTCTGCCTCACCGGTTTCCACATCTATATTGTTATTAGGCACGAGGTCTACCAGGTCAGAGTCGACTGTAGCTGTTAAGGAGAATTCTCCCTCATCGACAATGCGATACACCAAAGTCATGTTTTCTTCATTAAATCGATCTAATTGTGTGATATTACATGGCACTGTAATGCATAAGTCGCCTGAAACCCAAATCAAAGACAAGTTATCGGAAATCAATTGAACATCTACCATAGGCGCATGGTTCACACCAGAATTAATTATCTTGAGATCAAACTGTAATTCTTGGCCACTGTAGTAAGGTGGTTGAGTATCAAGGTTTAACTGGGCAGCAACGTCAGAATTAGCATCAACTGGAATTTGGATGACTTGTTCGTTATTACTCAAATCAAGATCAACCTCTCCTGTGGCAACAAAAACACTGAAAGGAAACAACAACTGTTCGCTGCCACTGGTGATGGGATTAAAATATTCTAAAGTCACATCAAAATCTGAGTTTGCCGCTATAAATGGAATCTCACATAATCCATCGTCATTAATAAATAAGCCGCAATTAATAAACTCAGCTCCAGGGTATTCTGCTGACAACCTTAAGTTTGAGGCAGATTGATTACCGGTGCTAATCGTCACTTCAATTTGCATATAATCATATGAATAATATGGAGCTGGCGTTAATGGAGTCACATTGACTGCAATATCAGTTTCACCCAGCGCACCGTTATTACCTAAAAAGTCTGTATTGTTATCAAGATTAATGTCATGAACTGATGATGCAACCACCCCCACTGCATCAAATTCTGTAGTTGCAACTTCGGCATTTACCGTAACAGCTTTGCTGCTGCCATTATTCATTAGACCCAATTGACAAATGGGACCTGCCACACTGTTACAACCTTCCATAGATAACAAGTTCATTCCTGTCGGTATAAACTCAAACGCCACGTCATTGGTGGGATCAAAGCCTAAGCTGTTAATAATTACTTCATATTTAATGGTTTGTCCAATAAAGTGATTACCTGGGTTAAGTAAAGTCATTTCTACTGCCAAATCAGCACCATCGATAATACTATTATTCAATACATCAACATCGTTACTCATGTCAGTATCTGTATAAGTCGAATTGACACTGCGAGTTGCAGTGATTTCGACTTCAAAGTCATCGTCGAATGGAGCCAAGCTTAAAGTGATTGGAATGATTATTTCTTGAAACCCTTGAATACCTCGCAGTGTGCATGGAAATGATGTACAAGCCACAAAATCTATATCGGTAATAACCGCATGATCTGTATCCAAATCAATAATGACTTCATTGACCAGGCTTGAACTGTTATTTTTGACGCTTGCCAGATAAACAACACTTTGTGCATGTACATAAGGAGCCAATTGCTCAATTTCTCCTGATACTTCAATATCTGCAAAATCTACTTGTTCATAAGCCCCTATATCACAAAGTGAATCACGGGCTTCACCACGTTGATCAGTCGGTAAACAATAATTCGGATCACCGGCATTGATGGCCTCAGAATTATAATCTAAGGCGAATGTTTCGCTGAACCCACCATTATCATTCAGGTCCAATAATCGAGGATAATAGAATAAATTGATTGTCTCTGGGCAAATACTCACTGGCGTATTATAAAGATTACCTGCATCGATTAACCAATCTATATCACTGATATTACAGTTGCCTCTGAGAATTGAGTTGGTCATATTTAAGATGGAATCTTCAATACGCATGGCTGATTTCATTGTGACATGATTCAGTGTTAAGGCAGAAAAATCAGTGAAATAAACATGACCTTTGTTATCTTCCCAATTCAAAACTTGTCGACGGTTAAAAGTTGAGTTTTGTATATTGGCTACCGCACCTTCGCCATGAACAGCTGAAGTGAGTTCATCAAATAATGTTTGAGTGACCGTTAATTCCCCACCATCCATAAAAACACTGGCACCATAACCATCATCAAGATACTGAGGGATACCTCCGATGGTATCAAAACGAGATAAAGATAAATTATAAGTAAACCTGGATTCATCAATAATCACCACAGCATCTTTTGCAAAAATAGCACCACCCTCAGCTCTGGCATTACCATTATTATAAATGCCATTAAACTCTAAATAGCTGTTAATAACCTCAATTTCACCGTCTTCAATATATATGGCACCACCAAATCTGGCCCGACTGCTATTAAAGGAAATAATGGTGTTCTCTAACGTAACTTGAGCATCCTCTATATGAATGCCCGATCCTCTGACAGAGCTGGCATTGCCTTCGGTAATAAACACACGCTCCAATAAAACGTCAGTATTATTACCAGTAATGCGCATAATGGCATGATCGTTGTCACCAGATATTTTCAACAGTCCTGAGTTGGTTGCTGTTCGTATGGTTACATCAGATGTGATGGTAGGCAAAGTTGAATTCAAAGTAATGGTCCAAACATCAGGAGCAACCAAAACATCAGCACCTGAACCAGCAGTGCAATTACCAACACCGTTATCATTATTTGCACTGCGAATGGCATCTTGTAAAGTACAACCATTGGTACCGAAGTTAATGGTTGCTGCTTGAGTTAAAGAACATATCAATGTCACTAAGAAAATGACATATATCCTCAAACCATACCCGCTTTTCACTATAAGATGAAGATTATTATGAGCTGGTCTCATGTTATTCTGTTGTAAATTTTTGTTTTTTAATGATTTTATCGTCTTCATGTTAATACACTCATTTCATAATACTGCAATACAAAAAATCTTAACCGCGATGATTTTTTCATACATGAAATAAACATGAAATCTACATGAAATCGTAAAAGCAACTGTATTCAACTCTTTTAATGTGCGGGTATTAGAGCCGCTAATTCGTTCGCTTATGCTATGATACAGGCTTCTTTTTTTAACGAAGTTATCGTCATGAAAATCAGAGCTGCTGTGGCTTGGGAAGCCGGTCAACCTTTATCCATTGAAACGATTGACATTGATGGACCACAAGCCGGTGAAGTGTTGATCAAAATGGTTGCTACTGGCGTTTGTCATACCGATGCGTACACCCTCTCAGGCGAAGACCCTGAAGGCATTTTTCCTTCAGTTCTGGGACATGAAGGTGGTGCGGTAGTCGTAGAATTGGGTGAAGGGGTCACTTCTGTTGCAGTTGATGACCATGTCATTCCTTTATATACCCCAGAATGCGGAACATGCAATTTTTGTACCTCTGGTAAAACCAATTTATGTCAAGCCATCAGAGCAACACAAGGCCAAGGTCTGATGCCAGATGGCACTTCTCGTCTATCAATGAATGGCAAGCCCATTTACCACTACATGGGTACTTCTACATTTGCCGAGTATGCCGTGGTACCAGAAATCGCCTTGGCTAAAATCAGTAAAAACGCACCACTGGATAAAGTTTGTTTATTGGGTTGTGGTATCACCACCGGTGTGGGCGCTGTTTTAAATACAGCCAAAGTGGAACCAGGTTCAACTGTGGCTGTTTTTGGATTGGGTGGAATTGGATGTGGCGTAATACAAGGGGCCGTAATGGCAGGTGCCAGTCGCATCATTGGGGTCGATATTAATCCTGATAAATTCGAATTTGCGCAACAAATGGGCGCCACTGAATTTGTTAACCCAAAAGATCATGACCAGCCAATTCAAGAGGTGTTGGTTGATTTAACCGATGGTGGCGTGGATTATTCATTCGAATGTGTAGGTAATGTTGAGTTAATGCGATCAGCTTTGGAATGCTGTCACAAGGGCTGGGGCGAATCAGTCATCATTGGTGTGGCTGGCGCTGGACAAGAAATCAATACCAGGCCTTTCCAACTGGTTACTGGTCGAGTATGGCGAGGTACTGCTTTTGGTGGCGTCAAAGGACGCAGCCAGTTACCTGGAATGGTTGATCAATATATGGCTGGCGAACTTAAAGTGGATGAGTTTGTATCACACACCATGCCATTGGATGACATCAACAAAGCATTTGATTTGATGCATGCTGGTGACGGCATTCGCAGCGTGATTACATTTTAAGCAATGAATACTTTCTGAGTGTATGTTTTCCCGCACAACCCATTATGGGCCCTCGAGTTTGAGCAAGAGAAAAATGCAATCATGGCTGTTTATGATGCTGAAATCAAACTACATCATATAGGATCAACGGCTGTGCCAGGGTTATTAGCCAAAGATTGTATAGATATTTTAGGTGTGGTGCCCAAGTTATCCCTGGTAAAACAAAAAGCCCATAAATTAGCAGCTCTAGGCTTTGAGAACAGAGGCCCTTATGGCATACCAGGCAGGGCTTATTTTTCAAAACCTGTCAGAAAATCACATTTACACATCTTTGAATCAGGCCATCCAAACATTGAAAAACACATGAATTTTGTTCAAATCATGCGTAACAATGATAATTTAATTGTAGAATTAAATGCCTTTAAAACTGAACTTCAAAATAAATTCCCAAAACAGCAAGAGCGCTACCAACAAGAAAAAGCAATTTTCTACCAACAATTTTTTCCGAGTACTCATTTGTTATGAACCCAATAGAGCTTAAAAGTAAAAACAAAACCCACGGTGGTGAGCTGTCATTTCACCAACATTTATCTGAAACCAATCAATGCCCCATGAGTTTCGCTGTGTATTTACCACCACAAGCACAAAAACAAAGCGTTCCTGTGCTTTATTTCCTCTCAGGTTTAACTTGTACTGAAGAAAACTTTATGGTCAAGTCTGGCGCACAAAAATATGCGGCCGAGTATGGCATTGCTTTGGTCACCATGGACACCAGCCCGCGGAATTTAGGCATTGAAGGTGAAGATGACAGTTATGATTTTGGCTCAGGAGCAGGTTTTTACCTCAATGCCACAGCACAGCCATGGGCCAAAAACTACAACATGTATGACTATGTTGTGAATGAATTGCCCAAGATCCTTGCCCAAAACTTTCCTATTCAAACCAACAAACAATCCATATTTGGCCACTCAATGGGCGGTCATGGCGCTTTAACCATTGCATTAAAAAATCCAGGCCAATACCAATCTGTCAGCGCCTTTTCTCCCATTGTAGCCCCAACACAGAATGCCTGGGGAATCAAAGCATTTAGCGGCTATTTAGGCGAAAATCAAAGCCAATGGCAACAATATGACACTGTAGAGTTGATTAAGTCAACTGATAATAAAATACCTTTATTCATCGATCAAGGTACCGATGATGAATTTTTAGATGAGTTCCTCAAACCTGAATTACTTACAAAGGTTTGTAATGATTACAATCACCCACTGAATTTACGCATGCAAAAAGGATATGATCACAGTTATTACTTTATCAGTAGTTTTATTGAAGACCATATAGACTACCATTCAAAGCATTTATTGCCTTGACTACATCAAATCAATCACCAGAAAGCAACTAAAATACAGTCGTAATTAACTTTTAACAATGATTAGATATATCAAATTGAACATACCCTTATACTCATAAACATGATTCATTCCCTTTAATTCAGGTAACTAATCACTATAATTGAGTTTTACATCAAAATTAATGAAAAAAATGAATAAAGAACGTGCTGTATTGGCTGGCGGTTGTTTTTGGGGCATGCAAGACCTGATCAGAAAACTAACGGGCGTATTAGATACCAGAGTTGGCTATACTGGTGGTGATGTTAAGAATGCCACCTATCGCGATCATGGCTCACATGCTGAGTCCATTGAAATCACTTTTGACAGTGATGTTATTAGCTATCGAGATATACTTGCCTACTTTTTTCAAATTCATGATCCGACCACGCTTGATCGACAAGGCAATGATTTAGGTGAGTCATACCGTTCAGAAATTTTTTATACCAGTGAAGCACAAAAAGAAATGGCTTTAAAAACCATCAAAGATGTAGACGCTTCCGGTTTATGGCCAGCACCAGCTGTAACTAAAGTGAGTGCAGCTGGAGATTTCTGGGAAGCTGAACCCGAACACCAAGATTACTTGGAGAGAATTCCAAACGGCTACACCTGCCACTTCGCCAGACCAGATTGGGTATTGCCTGAATCTTAAAAGATTTTCTTAAATAGTAAAAAAGGCCGCATCAGCGACCTTAGAGTGACATTGTGCTATCTACAGCTTATCCTAAAAACGGATATCGATAATCAGTCGGTGGGACAAATGTTTCTTTGATGGTTCGTGGCGATAACCAACGATACAAATTTAAAGCACTGCCCGCCTTATCATTGGTTCCAGACGCACGACCACCGCCAAACGGCTGCTGGCCTACAACCGCACCGGTCGGCTTATCATTGATATAAAAGTTACCAGCTGCATTACGAAGACGGTTAGACATGTGCGCTATCATGTAACGATCTTGAGCAAAAACAGCACCGGTTAAAGCATAAATTGAACCTTTATCACACAAATCCAATGTGTTTTCAAAATCTTCTTCCTCATAAACATAAATAGTAAGAACTGGGCCAAAAATTTCTTCTCTCATGGTTTTGAAATTTGGATTTGAGGTGACTATAACTGTTGGTTCAACAAAATAACCTGCTGTTTTGTCACAGTTACCGCCGACAATGATTTCAGCATCAGCAGCATTTTTCGCATGGTTGATGTAATTTTCAATTTTATCAAAAGAACGCTCATCAATGACCGCATTAATGAAGTTTGAAAAATCACGTGTACTTCCCATCTTAAAAGATTTCACATCCTCAATCAGTTTTTCTTTGACGGCTTCCCATTGAGAGGCTGGGATATAGGCTCTTGAAGCTGCAGAACATTTCTGGCCTTGGTACTCAAAGGCACCTCGTGCCAATGCAGTAGCAACTGCAATGGGGTCTGCCGACTCATGGGCAAAGACAAAGTCTTTACCACCGGTTTCACCCACCAATCTTGGGTATGAGTTATAACGCCCGATATTGCCACCTACTTCAGCAAAAATATGCTGGAAGGTCGGTGTTGAACCAGTGAAATGCACGCCCGACAACTCAGCCCTGGGTAACAATGCTGCTCCCGCAACAGGGCCATCTGCAGCGACCATATTAATCACACCATCTGGCAAACCTGCTTCTTTGAATACTTTCATAATAACGTAGGCTGATAACATTTGTGTGCCAGACGGCTTCCAAACCACAGTATTACCTAACATTGCTGGCGTGGCTGGTAAGTTACCGGCAATGGCAGTGAAGTTAAATGGTGTTATCGCCACCACAAAACCTTCTAATGGACGCCAATCAAGCTGATTCCATACACCAGGTGAAGAAACTGGCTGCTGTTCCATGATTTGTTGGTAAAAATATGCATTGAAACGCAGAAAATCAATGAACTCGCAAGCTGAATCTATTTCTGCTTGAAAACAGTTTTTAGATTGGCCATGCATGGTTGCTGCATTGATCATGTTTCTATAAGGCCCTGCAATCAAATCTGCTGCCTTCAAGAATACAGCTGCACGGGTTTGCCAAGGCAAATTAGCCCAATCATGCTGGGCTTTAACAGCGGCATCAGCAGCCGCATTAAGTTCTTGAGCTCCACCGTTATGAAATTGACCCAAGGCATGTTGATGGTTATGCGGCATCACCACATTTTCCACCTGACCTGTTCTCACTTCTTTACCACCTATATAACAAGGAATATCTACTTTATCACCAGACATTGTATCCATGGCCTGCTGCAATGATATGGTTTCTTTGCTACCTGGAAGATAATCTTTTATGGGTTCGTTTTTAACTTCAGGTGTCTGTGGAATGTTGGCACTGATCATGTAACAAATCTCGTAAAAAAACTGAATTATACAGATTAAAACTCAGGACTGCATTAACTGTAGGTTGAATCAAATCAAGGGGACAATAAAAGGGCAAAATTATCCTCCAAATTAGCTCTGAATATTTAATCTTAAGGCTGTTGTTTACCTTGGTAAGTCACTTCGATTTCGCTCAGCTAACGGATGCGAATGTTTGCTGAGCGGAGTCGAAGTCCTTTACGCTGACTGAGCGGAGTCGAAGTCCTTTACGTTGACTGAGCAGAGTCGAAGTCCTTTACGTTGACTGAGCGGAGTCGAAGTCCTTTACGTTGACTGAGCAGAGTCGAAGTCCTTTACGTTGACTGAGCGGAGTCGAAGTCCTTTACGTTGACTGAGCGGAGTCGAAGTCATAAC
>CAZVZJ010000006.1:0-16469 GCA_964631055.1 uncultured Marinicella sp. | reverse complement strand
TGACTGAGCGGAGTCGAAGTCCTTTACGTTGACTGAGCGGAGTCGAAGTCATAACCAATAAAAAAGCCACATAAAAAAGTGGCCTTTCAATTAATTTATTGCTATTTTCAGAACAAATGCTCAACTGCTGCTCGCTCTTCACGCAATTCAGCTTCTGTTGCATCAATGCGAGATTGTGAGAACTCACTCACAGGCAAATCTTGCACGATGGTGTACTGACCATTGGCACAGGTCACTGGATAAGAAAAGATCACACCAGGGGCTACACCATAACTGCCATCACTTGGAATCGCCATAGAAACCCAATCACCTGGATCTGTGCCCAAAGCCCAGTTACGCATGTGATCAATTGCAGATGAAGCTGCAGAAGCCGCTGAAGAGGCGCCACGAGCCTTAATGATGGCTGCCCCACGTTGTTGGACAGTTGGGATAAAATCATCTACGTACCAGCCTTGATCGACATCAGACAAGGTTGAGCCATTGATTTGAACTTGTGATATATCTGGGTATTGAGTTGAAGAATGATTACCCCAAATAGTCAAGCGTTTAATCTCATTGGTTTGTACATCAAATTTACCTGATAATTGGGCCAATGCACGGTTATGATCTAATCGTGTCATGGCTGTGAATTGTGCTGGATTGATATCTGGCGCATTCTGTTGAGCTATCAAAGCATTGGTGTTAGCTGGATTACCAACGACTAAAACTTTGATGTCTTTAGCGGCATGGTCATTCATGGCCTTACCCTGAACTGAGAATATCTTGGCATTGGCTTGTAGTAAGTCACTGCGCTCCATGCCAGGACCACGTGGCATGGCCCCAACTAACAAAGCATAATTGGCATCGTTGAAAGCCACATTGGCATCATCAGTAGCTACCACACCATGCAAAAGAGGGAATGCACAATCTTCTAACTCCATCACCACACCTTGAACTGCATTCATTGCCGGCGGAATTTCAAGTAAATGTAGAATAACTGGCTGATCAGGACCCAGCATATTGCCGGCGGCAATTCTGAATAACAATTGATAACCGATTTGACCGGCGGCGCCAGTAACAACGACTCTGACTGGTGATTTCATTGATGTCTCCAATATTATAGATGATATAACTCTCTACAAAAGTGGAATATATAATCAATATTGAAGAGAGCATTTGGTCGGAACGAGAGGATTCGAACCTCCGACCCCTACAACCCCATTGTAGTGCGCTACCAGGCTGCGCCACGTTCCGAAATATTGCGCGTATTTTAGCACAAAGAAAACTTAAAAAGATGTGAAAATAACTGGTTTAATTGGTTTATATAACTACTTTAACAGTTCAAGTATTTCCTCTAATTCAACCCTGGTCTGTTGAATAACTTGATATGATTTACTGGCTTCTTTTTCAGAAACCTTACCATTTAACTTTTGACGCGCACCAGAAATGGTATACCCGTGATCATAAAGTAAGCTTCTTATTTGCCTGATCATCATCACATCGTTACGCTGGTAGTATCTGCGATTACCTCTGCGTTTAACGGGATTCAGATTATCAAACTCATTTTCCCAATAACGCAGCACGTGTTGTTTTACATCACACAAAGTAGAAACTTCACCGATGGTGAAATATCTTTTTGCGGGGATGGGTGGTAAGGATTTATTGTGGCCTTGATCCAGCATATGTTTCTATCGTGTTCCTTAATTTTTGACCAGGCTTAAATGCCACTACCCTTCTGGCAGAAATGGGTATTTCTTCCAGTGTTTTCGGATTTCTGCCCGGTCTTGATTTTTTATCTCTTAATTCAAAATTTCCAAACCCAGATAATTTTACGCCATGACCTTCAAGTAATTGCGTTTTGATGGTATCAAAAAACACGCTCACAAACTCACTGGCCTCGCGCTTATTGAGGCCAACCTCCATATATAATATTTCTGCTAGGTCAGTTTTCGTGACGGTCTCAGTCATGATCTAATTTCTGCGTTAATTTGCTCTGACAAAAAGGATACCGCTTTTGATACCAGTTTGTCCACCTCTTTATCTTCTAAAGTTCGATTTTTTTCCTGAAAAATCATAGCCATGGCGAGACTTTTGTATCCTTTTTCAATATTCTCGCCTTTATAAACATCAAAAAGACATAGTTTGTGTAGCAGACTTACATCCTTACCTAAGCTATTCTCTACTGCTTTTTCTACGTCTAACCATGTAATAGAATCTGCTATAACAACTGATAAATCCCGCCTAACATGTGGAAACCTTGAAACACTTTGCCAAGTCGGAAGCTGAACGTTTTGGATGGCATCAATATCCAATTCTGCAACATAAACATCTTGTTTAATTTTCATTTTTTGACAAATAGAAGGATGAACTTGTCCCACAAATCCAACAACTTCAGCCCCTAACCTAATTTCTGCCTGTCTTCCTGGATGCAAATAAGCTTTTGATGACGCGCTGAACTCAGCTTTCATAACAGAACCATACAATACTGCCTCAACATCACCTTTAAGGGTAAAAAAGTCTACTTTTTGATCTTTTACAGACCATTGTTCAGGTGCATGTTGACCTGTTTTGGCCAGTAGTAAAACATCTTTTTGCGTGATTTCTTTGGCTTTACTGAATACTTTACCTGTTTCAAACAATGCCAAATCTTGATTTTGCCTGGCAAGGTTTGATTTAATATTGGCTAAAACACCTGGCAATAAATGTGTCCTCATGACTGCCATGTCATTATTTAATGGATTGGCCAGACCAAAAACATCACCATCTAAACCTAAATTCAACAGTTGTTTCTCACCAACAAAGGAATAATTGATTACTTCTTGATAAGACATATCAGCCAGTTGTTGGCGTAAAAATCTTAATTGCTTTACTGCTTCCGGAATCACACTAATCACATCAGTTGAATACAATCGATGTGAAGGCATTCTGTCGTATCCAACGACTCTAACCACTTCTTCAATTAAATCCTCAGCAATGGCCAGATCAAAGCGCCACGAGGGCGAGTTAATAGACCAGGTATCTTTATTAAATTGACAATTTAAGCCTAGCCCTTGGAAAATTTGAGTTACTTGACTTTCTGGCACATCAAAACCCAAAACCCGTTGCAAATGATCTACTGATAACTGGATATGTTGTTGCTTTGGAATATGTTGTTCTACATTTTCAAGTTTTATAGGGGCCACTTCACCACCACATATTTCAGTGATTAAAGCCGTTGCACGTTCCAATGCTGTGACTTGTAAATCCCAATCCACACCTCTTTCAAACCGCAAACCTGATTCAGTATGCACTCCCAATTTTCGAGATTTGCCCATGATAGTTGCTGGGTCAAAATATGCTGACTCTAAAACGATATCACGGGTTTGATCATTGACTCCACTGTCTAAGCCGCCAATGACACCAGCAACTGCCAACGTTTTGCTTTGGTCAGCAACTACTAGGAATTCAGGGGTTAATGTAGCTGAAGATTGATCTAATAAGGTTACTTCTTCTCCTTCATTAGCCATTCTAATAATGATGCCACCATCAATATTCGCTGCATCAAAAGCATGCATAGGCTGACCCAATTCAAGCATCACATAATTGGTCACATCCACCACTGGGTGAATTAAATTAATTCCACTGCGACGTAGTTTTTCACGCATCCACATGGGTGTGGATTTTGAGTTATCGATCCCTTTAATCACCCTACTACCATATATGGGACATTGTTCAGCTGCTTCAATTTGTACAGCAATGGTGTCATCAATGGTTGATTCAACCGCTTTAACTTGTGGCGCATTAACAGACAATTGATTCAAGGTTGCCATTTCACGAACAATACCACGAAGACAAAAACAATCAGCCCTGTTTGGTGTCAGATCAATGTCAATGACTTGATCTTCTAATTGCATATATGCAGCCACATCAGTTCCAACTTGAGCATTGCTGTTCAACTCAATGATGCCGTCAGATTCTTGGCTGATACCCAGTTCAACTTCTGAACACAGCATACCCATAGATTCCACACCACGTAGTTTAGATTTTTTGATTTTAAAGTTACCGGGTAATACAGCACCAATTTTTGATAAAGCTGTCTTTAAGCCTACTCTGGCATTGGGTGCACCACAAACTATCTGTAGTTTCTCATCACCTGTGTCCACTTCACAAACTTTTAACTTATCTGCATCTGGATGTTTTTCGCAAGCAACAATTTCTGCCACAACAACCCCAGAAAACGATCCAGCAGCTGGCTCCACACCATCAACTTCTAAACCCAACATGGTCAATTGTTCCATCACCTCTACAGTGTTCAAGTCATATGTAACCCACTCTTTCAACCAATTTTCACTGAATTTCATCTGTGTTCTCCTTACGATTGAAATTGGCTCAAAAAAGCCATGTCATTTTCAAAAAAGTTTCTTAAATCCTGAACGCCATAACGCAACATCGCGAATCTTTCAACACCTAAGCCAAAAGCGAATCCTGTGTATTTTTCTGGATCAATACCACCTGAACGAAGTACATTGGGGTGAACCATGCCACATCCCAAAACCTCCAGCCAATCAATACTGCCATCATCTTTTTTCCATTCCACATCAACTTCAGCCGAAGGCTCTGTAAATGGAAAGTAAGACGGTCTTAATCTGATTTGCAGATCGTCTTCAAAAAAAGCATTAACAAATTGATTCAACACACCTTTTAATGAAGCAAAAGTTACATGTTCACCAATAACTAAACCTTCAACTTGATGAAACATGGGTGTGTGGGTTTGATCTGAATCGCTGCGATAGACTTTACCTGGAGCAATAATCTTAATGGGTGGCTCCATGTTTTTCATCGCTCTGATTTGTACTGGAGACGTATGTGTTCTGAGTAAATGACCATCAGGAAAGTAAAAAGTATCATGCATGGCTCTGGCAGGGTGATGAGCAGGAAAATTCAATGCTTCAAAATTATGAAAATCATCTTCAATCTCAGGCCCTGTCACCACATCAAACCCCACTTGGGAAAATAAATCAATGATGCGCTGCATGGTTCTGCTAACAGGGTGTATTCCACCTTGGGTTGATTGACGCCCTGGTAAGGTTACATCCACTGCTTCAGCCATAAGTTTCTGATTCAATTCTGCAGCCATTAATGTAGTCTTTTTTGCTTGAATAGCAGTAAATAGCTGTTGTTTGATTTGGTTAATCTGTGCGCCTGCGGTTTTCCGCTCTTCAGGTGCCAACTGCCCTAGTTGCTTCAATTGCAAGGTTACGCTGCCTTTTTGGCCTAAAAATTGTACCCGTACATCATCCAAAGTTTGTGCCGTTTTGGCCGTATCAATTTGATCTAAGCCGTCGGCTAAGATTTTTTGCAAATCACTCACTATAATTCTCTGTTATTCGTTTCAACATATTTCTATCGAGCATAAAAAAAGGAATCAGTCATACCACTGATTCCTCTTATCGATCTAATTTCAATTGAAGCCATAATTGGCTTCAGCCTGTCTTTACGACAATGCGGTTTTGGCCTGTTCAACCACTGCAGCAAAGCCTGCCTTATCATGAACAGCCATATCGGCAAGTACCTTACGATCTAAAGAGATATCAGCTTTTTTCAAGCCGTTGATAAATCGAGAGTAACTCATGCCATTGTTACGTGCACCTGCATTGATTCGTGTAATCCACAAAGCGCGGAATGCTCTTTTTCTGGTTTTACGGTCACGGTAAGCATATTGACCTGCTTTGATCACTGCTTGTTTAGCAACACGGTAGATTTTACGACGTGCATTGTAATAACCCTTAGCTAATTTAAGGATCTTCTTATGTCTTTTACGGGCTTGAACGCCTCTTTTAACTCTTGCCATTTCAGTGCTCCTTTAATTATGCGTAAGGTAGTAATCTTTCAACTGATTTTTCATCAGCTTCATGAACCATGCTGGTACCACGTAAGTTACGTTTACGCTTGGTGCTCATTTTAGTCAAGATATGGCTTCTGAAAGCATGCTTTCTTTTGAAACCAGATGCGGTTTTTCTGAAGCGCTTTGCAGCGCCTTTTTTTGTCTTCATTTTAGGCATAACGCCCTCCTGTTTTATTTATATACTCCAGCAAGTAGCCAAACAAATGGCTTTGTTCTTTCTTGACTCGCTGGTCAGCTTTTTCTTATTGGGTATTTAAACCCGTCTTTTAATGTATGATTATTTGTTAGGCTTTGGCGCTAACAACATAATCATAAACCGACCTTCCATTTTCGCTGGTCGTTGTTCAACGACCACTTCATCCACTAAATCTTGTTCCAATCGATCCAACATATTCGAACCGATGTCTCTGTGTGCCAACTCACGTCCTCTGAACATGATGGTCACTTTGACCTTATTACCTTGATCAATAAATTTTCTTAAATTTCTGAGTTTGACTTGATAATCCGCTTCTTCAGTATTCGGTCTGAATTTGACCTCTTTTAACTGAACCTTCTTTTGTTTTTTCTTGGCTTGTTGGTTTTTCTTAGCTTGTTCAAACTTAAATTTACCATAATCCATTATTTTACATACAGGTGGCGCTGCCTTAGGTGATATCTCCACCAAGTCTAACCCCGCACCTCTGGCTCTGTCTTGAGCTTCTGCTGTTGTTACTACACCAACCTGTTCACCATGTTGGTCAATAAGCCTTACTTCAGGAACCCTGATTTGGTTATTCCTGCGTACTTTATCATTTCTAGCGATCAGTCAATCCTCTTAAATGTTTATTTCTTCTCGTTGATTTGTAGATTCATTAATTGCATCAACTCTTCAACCTTCATAGAACCCAGATCTTGCCCATCATGTGATCTCACAGACAAGGTTTCACTTTCAAGTTCATTATTACCCACTACAACCAGATAATTTATCTTGTTTAAAGTGTGCTGGCGAATTTTATAGCCGATCTTTTCGTTTCTCAAGTCATAAATCGCTCTAAAGCCCTGATTTTTTAACTTTTCGCCTATTTTCTTCGCATATTCAGACTGATGACCCGTAATATTCAACACAGCGACTTGAGTTGGTGCCAACCAAAGTGGCATATTTCCAGCATGATGCTCCAACAAAATACCGATAAAACGTTCGAAAGACCCTAATATAGCACGATGTAACATCACAGGTGTGACGCGGTCACCATTTTCATCTATATACGTCGCTTCTAAACGGTTTGGCATGGAAAAATCGACCTGAATGGTACCGCATTGCCATACCCGCCCCAAACAATCTTTCAAAGAAAATTCAATTTTAGGGCCGTAAAACGCACCCTCACCTGGTAACTCTTCCCATGCGATACCTTTATCATCCAATGCATCAATTAAAGCTTGTTCTGATTTATCCCATACTTCATCACTGCCAACACGCTTTTCCGGGCGGGTAGAAATACGATAAATAATGTCAGTAAAACCAAAGTCGGTATAAACTTCATGTAAAAAATCAATAAACTGAGAAACTTCTTCACTGATTTGATTTTCTTGACAAAATATATGTGCATCATCTTGAACAAAGCCTCGAACTCGCATCAGTCCATGTAAAGCACCAGAAGGTTCATTCCGATGACATGAACCAAACTCAGCCAATCTGATGGGCAGATCTCTGTATGATTTTAGACCTTGATTATAGACTTGAACATGGCAAGGACAGTTCATTGGTTTAACCGCAAATTGTCTGTTTTCAGATTCAACACTGAACATATCATCACCAAACTTATCAGCATGGCCAGATTTTTCCCATAAAGTATACTCAACTACCGAAGGTGTATTGATTTCTTTATAGTCACGGGCATTCAGCTTTTGTCGCATGTATTGTTGGATGGCTTGATAAATAGACCAACCGCGATCATGCCAAAATACCATACCTGGTGCCTCTTCTTGAAAATGAAACAAATCCATTTTTTTGCCCAATTTTCTGTGATCTCTTTTTTCCGCCTCTTCTAAAAAGTGCAAATACGTTTTCAAATCTTTCTTATCAGTCCAGGCGGTACCATAAACACGTTGCAACATCTCATTGTTGCTATCACCTCGCCAATAAGCACCTGCGATACTCATCAATTTAAATACTTTTATTTTCCCTGTATTTGGGACATGAGGCCCGCGACATAAATCAGTAAATTCACCCTGTCTATACAATGACAAAACTTCATCCTCTGGAATATCACTGATGATCTCTGCTTTATACTTTTCACCTTTGTCGGCAAAAAATTTAATGGCATCGTTGCGAGACATCTCAAATCGCTCTACAGGTAACTTCTCTTTCACTATTTTTTTCATTTCAGCTGTGATTTTCTGCAAATCATCTTCCTGAAAAGGCTCACGTGATGCAAAGTCATAATAAAAACCGTTGTCAATCACTGGTCCAATTGTCACTTCAACTTTGGGAAATAAACGCTGAACAGCTTGTGCCATGAGATGAGCTGTAGAATGTCTGATCACTTCCAACCCATCATCTGTGTTGCCTGTCACGATCGTCAACTCAACGTCCTTATTAATGATGTGAGATAAATCAACCAATTCGCCATCGACACGAGCTGCCAAAGCAGCATTGGCCAATCCAGGGCCAATGTCTTCAGCCACTGCGTGAACAGTTAATGCTTGATCAAACGTACGCTGAGTTCCATCAGCTAAAGTTACTGTAATCATGATATTTTCCAAAATTGAACCGTGTTCAATGCAAGTATAAAAATAAGGTTAAAAAAAAGGTGCGAAATTATAACACGCCAGCTTTGGCTTTAACACCAGTCAAAGACTACAGATTGCAAGGTATTTTTGAATCACATTCGTCACACCTAGATCCAGTGATTCAACCGTTAAGGCATGACCAATAGAAACCTCTAAAACACCATCTATGGTGAGAAAGTCAGTTAAATTTTGTAAATCCAAGTCATGCCCTGCATTCACACCTAAACCCAAAGACTGTGCAGTCATTGCGGCAATCTTGTATTGATTTAAGGTATTTTTAAAGTGACCACCAGACATATAAGCATTGGCGTAAGCTTCAGTATATAGTTCAATTCGATCAACCCCTGTTTGACTGGCCAATTTAATTTGTTCAACTTCAGGGTCGATAAACAATGAACTCCTCACACCCAATTGTTTCAATTCTTTGGCTAAAGAACATAGCCAATCAAAATGAATTGTTAAATCCCAACCATGGTCAGAAGTTAATTGATCAGGCGAATCAGGCACTAATGTACATTGATCAGGCTTGGTTTCAGCGATTAATTGCATAAATTCAGCTGATGGGTAACCTTCTACATTAAATTCAACTGATGGATAAAGACGGCATAATTGTGCCAACTCTCTGGTATCTTTTCTGGTGGCGTGCCTTTCATCTTGACGTGGGTGTACAGTTAAACCATGTACGCCTAGATTTATCAACTTTTTACCGTATTCGATAACATTTGGGTAGTCTCTGCCTCGCGAATTTCGCAGCAAGGCAATTTTATTTAAATTAACACTGAGTGCAGTCATGACAAAAATTAAACAATTTAATAACTCAATTTTACATGATGGCAAATAGAATGAGGAGAACTTAAAATGAAATAGCGGTAACAATACAGAGAGAAAACGTCAACCCACAAAACTCTGTATTGTTCCGCTGGTGTAAGCTAAATGAATAACTCACGATTTGGAGATAAATTTGACCTCCCCCCTGTTCGTTTCACATATATTGCGAAATGAGATAAAACCGATGTGTCCACGGACAGGTTGAGTAAATTGTACAACAACCACTGTGCATGATAATATTGCGTACAAATATGCGCGCAAAATAAATATGAACACAGAAAAAAGACATTTGGTACAGCTACAAAAAGCTTTGATACCAGTCAGCAAGATGGTCATTAAATTTGGCTTACAATACCATGAGTTTAGAGCCAACAGCCAAAAAGCCTATATCAAAGCAGCAGAAGAGCTGTTAAATGAAGCCGGTATTAAATCAACCAATCAGGCCATTGCAGTAAAAACAGGTATTGATCGACGTACGATTGCAGAATTTCAGCAGAACCCATCTGCCAACAAAGACATGTTAAATAAAATGGATTTGGTGATAGCTGCTTTGCAACGAGCTAAATTGAAAAGCAACCAATTATCGCTCTCACACCTGAATGCTCTGATTGATAATATATATGGCAATCACATCAGAGCCAAAGCTGTCATTACGGAACTCATCAGCAATGAAGTGATCACCAAAGAAGGCAACAGTTACATCATTGCCAAATCTCTCAACCAACAACTCATACAACAAGCAGAATTAGCAGAAGAAGTGGACATCACTACCAAACGATTGTTCCAAACTTTTTACAAGAAAATGTTTGCCACTGACCTCAAGCAAAACCTCAACCAAGCTTCCATTTTTTCCAGCAAAATACCGCACAGCAAGCATGACGAAATCAATCAAATCATAGATGTAAAAATGCGTCAATTCCAACAAGAAATGACAGCAGTCATCAAACAACATGAAACCAACGTTCCTAAAGGCACCTATGCCAATGTCGGTTTTTCACAGTTCCAATTTGATTCAAGCGAATAATCAACGACCGTTATGATTTGGAAAAAATGGACCTTGCCATGCAATTTAAACCTTAAACATAATCGTTCTTTTCTAAAGCTGCGATCCTGTCTTCTAATGGCGGATGTGTAGCAAACAACTTAGCCACGGTAGATTTTACACCTGACACACCAAAACCAACAAACTGCCCTTTAAGTGGCTGTGGTTCTGACACCCTTTGTAAAGCCCTCAAAGCACTGATCATATTCGCATTTCCCGAAAGTTTAGCGCCACCTGCATCGGCATGAAATTCTCGATATCGAGAGAACCATTTCACGATCAAAGCAGCCAAAAAACCAAAAATGAACTGCGCAACCATGGTGCCTACAAAGTTACCGGCTTGAACGCCACCTCTCCGGCTTCGTGAATTAGAACTCATCACAAAACCTATAATGCGAGATATGAACAAAACAAACGCATTTAATATGCCTTGTAATAAGGTCATGGTTATCATGTCTCCATTAGCCACATGACTGATTTCATGACCCATGACAGCTTCAGCTTCCTCTCGCGACATTTGATCCAACAAACCAGTACTGACTGCAACCAAAGCATTGTTGCGATTGGCGCCGGTTGCAAAAGCATTAGGGCTGTCTGATTTGAATATACCCACTTCAGGCATCCCAATACCGGCACTTTGTGCTTGTGATCGTACAACTTCCATCAACCAAGACTCTGTATCGTCAGTTGGATTCTCAATGATTTGCACACCCATCGAACGTTTGGCTGCCGACTTTGACATCAATAAAGCAATGACAGAACCAACCGAACCCCATAAAAATGAGTAAATAGCCAAAGCTTTATAATCAATACCATACTCATTGAGGTAGTTATCTAAACCAAAAACCCTGGAGATAATAGTTATGACTGCCATAACGGCGAAATTTGTGGTTAAAAACAGTAAAATTCTTTTCATTGAATGACTCCTCTATCGCTGGTATTTTTCATCTGGTTTTATAAACAACTACCATATAGTTTAAAACAAACTGACAACCAACTCTAAACTTGAATGTGAATTTCTGTCAAAAAGGACACAAATATAATTGACCCATCCAGTGTAATTGCGAGGAGCGCTTGACGTGGCAATCTCATAAACCTGGAGTTGAGCCATTAAAATAGAGTGGCTGCTAGCATAGAGTGATACTTCTACTTTTTATTACAAGCTCTATTATATTTTTCTTTTTTAAACCTGCCTGATCAACTAAGATAAATCGCCACAGATTATTGAAACACATTAGATGGTTTAAATTTTTGTATAAATATACAACATATTGAAAACTGAAATCACTATCAGAGCAATGAAGGTAACACCTAACCAAATCAATCGCTCAATGTTACCTGAAAAATAAACATTTCCAACCATTAAGTAATACAGTACTGCCACCCCAGCGATAAAAAGAAACACATTCATTCCAAATGCAATGTAATGAAAAATTCGTTTTTGAGCACCAAGTGATGAGCTAATTGTCATTGCATATATCACTGCAAATATCAAAGATGAACCAATACCATTAAAAACTGAAACTAAGGATAAAATTAAAAATAGAATGTTAGAAAGTACAACTATTTTTTTAATCACAACTCTGTCCTTAACCTCAACAACTCCGGAAAAAATGTCAATTCTAAGGCCTTTTGTAAAAAGCCCACACCTGATGAACCACCGGTACCTTGTTTAAAACCAATGATGCGTTCAACAGTTTTCATGTGTCTAAAACGCCATTGTTGAAATGATTGTTCAACATCAACCAATTGTTCACACAAAGCATACATGGCCCAGTGTTGATCTGGTCGCTTGTAAATAACAACCAAAACATCCATTAATGATTGGTTAAACACATGAGGTTGGCGCAAATCTCGATTGACCAATGACTCAGGCACACTGTAACCTTCGTCAAATAAATGTTTGATAAAAACATCATATATACTGGGAGCACTCAATACTTTATCTAAAACCGCTCTAGACTCTGAATCTACTGGGAATACTTTGACCATATTTTCGTTTTTATTACCCAGCAAAAACTCTACTTGTCGATAATGTACCGACTGAAAACCTGAGGCATTCCCAAACACATGCCTGAATTGAGTATATTCACTCGGTGTCAATGTCTCTAACACAGCCCATTGTTCAAACAATTGTTTTTGAATTTGTTTGACCCGCGCCAAAATTTTAGAGGCCCTGCCCAAACGTTTAATCTGTACACAACGAATGGCTTCATTCAACTCATGTATTATTAACTTCATCCAAAGCTCTGAAGTTTGATGCTGTATGATGAACAACATTTCATCATGGTGTGGCGGATCACTGAGTGGTTTTTGCGCAGCAAACAACGTTTCCAAACATAAATACCCGCCATAGTTTCTTCTTTCTGAGACATCTAGTTTGATACTGTCTTCTAAAGGTCGAATGTTTTTTTTATCTTTCATGTTTGTATTCTTAAAAATTGCTTTTTAATTAATTTGGGTGAGACTTAAAATATCTTTAGATTATCTAATCACTGGCATTTATTAAAAAGCCAGATTCCTATATAATACTGTGCGCTTCGGTTGGTGTGAATCTACATCAACTGTCTGAAGTCCTCATGGACATCATGTTTTGAAGCATTATAAATAAGATAGCAGAACTGTGAACAGTTATTCAGGATTTTAACTGATTAATTATTCAAAAGTTGTGCCATCCCATGTGTGACCACTTTAGCTGGGTTGTATTGCAGTTACTTTTTTTGCTGCTGGCTTTGCCACAAAACCACTTTTCGGTCACCTCAGAACATCACATTTTCGGAGAGTGAAATTGACCACAGTCGCATCATTTAATATCGATTATTTGCAGTACCTGACACCCAATGGTGATTTGGTAGGTGACAAAAAACCCCACGTAGCCACAGATTTCGAACATTTGAAATCAATTTATGAATTAATGGTTCTAACCAGAACATTTGATGCCAAAGCCGTCGCTTTACAACGTACCGGTAAATTAGGCACTTATGCATCTTGCTTGGGCCATGAAGCTGTTCATATTGGTATTGGTGCTGCCATGGCTGAAGCCGATGTATTTGCACCTATGTATCGCGAATACGGCGCCCAATTTTATCGTGGCGTGAAATTATCTGAAGTCTTACTTTATTGGGGTGGAGATGAAAGAGGTAGCGACTTTTCGGGCCCGCAACACGATTTCCCATGGTGTGTTCCTATCGCCACCCAATGTACTCATGCGGCTGGTGCTGCGCTGGCTTTTAAACTTCGTGGTGAAAAACGAGCTGCTGTATCGGTAGTTGGTGATGGCGGCAGTTCAAAAGGTGACTTTTTAGAAGCCATCAATGCAGCCAGTGCCTTCCAACTGCCTATGGTTTTGATGATCGTCAACAACCAATGGGCCATTTCTGTACCACGCAAAAAACAAAGCCAAGGCAGAACATTGGCACAAAAAGGTGTGGCTGGTGGCTTACCTTCTATTCAAGTAGATGGAAATGACTACATTGCTGTGTATACAGCAGTAAAAGCGGCCTTAAAAAGAGCTTATGAAGGCAAAGGTGCATCAGTCATTGAAGCCATCACCTACAGATTAAGTGATCACACCACAGCAGATGATGCCTCCAGATATCGACCTGATGATGAAGTTGAAAATGCCAAACAATTTGAACCCATTAAAAGGATGCGAAAATATTTAACCAACCAAGGACAGTGGAACGAACAATTGGAAAACCAATTGTTAAGTACCTGTAAAGTAGATGTTGATGCAGCTGTAGAAGAATATCAAAATGCATCTAAACTCACTGTGGCAGATATGTTTGACCATATGTATGAAGATTTACCGCATGATTTAGCAGAACAAAAAGCTTATGCGCAAAGTTTAGAGGAGAAGTCTAATGGCTAAAGTCACAATGGTAGAAGCAGTTACAATGGCCATGGCACATGAACTAGAACACGACAAAAGTGTGGTGATTTTAGGCGAGGATGTAGGCATCAATGGTGGCGTCTTCAGAGCCACTGCAGGTTTGGCACAAAAATTTGGTGAAGACAGGGTTATTGACACACCACTGGCTGAAGCCATGATTGCTGGTATGACAGTTGGGCTAGCCACTCAAGGTATGAGACCGATCGCTGAAGCACAATTCATGGGCTTCATTTTTCCAATGTTTGAACATATTGTATGTCATGCAGCACGCATGCGTAACCGCACCAGAGGCAGATTAACTTGTCCATTGGTGATCCGTGCACCATACGGCGGCGGTATTCATGCACCTGAACATCATTCAGAAAGTATAGAAGCAATGTTTGCGCATACTCCTGGTATCAAAGTTGTTATTCCATCATCACCATCACGTGCTTATGGCCTACTTCTGGCAGCCATACGCAGTCCAGACCCAGTCTTATTTTTTGAACCCAAACGTGTCTACCACCTTAATAAAGAAGAAGTTGAAAATGATGGTGAAGAATATCCATTAGATATGTGCTTCGTCATCAGAGAAGGCAGTGATGTTACTCTGGTTACATGGGGCGCAATGATGAAAGAAACAGTCGAAGCAGCCGATGCACTGGCTGAGCGCGGCATTTCTGCAGAAATCATTGATGTAGCAACCATCAGTCCATTAGACATGGACACCATTCACGAATCGGTGGCCAAGACAGGTCGATGTGTCATCATTCAAGAAGCGGCAAAACACTGTTCTGTGTCTTCAGAAATTGCTGCCAACTTGGCTGATCAAGGTTTATATAACCTCACTGCACCGGTTAAGCGCGTGACTGGTTATGATACGATCATGCCATTATTTAAGTTAGAGAAAAAATACATGCCAACTGTAGAAAGAATTTTAGACAAAGTCAATCAAGTGATGGAGGTTTCATGAGTATTTTCAAATTACCAGATCTGGGCGAAGGTTTACCTGATGCAGAAATAGTTGAATGGCATGTAAAAGTTGGCGACAAAGTTGAAGTTGACCAACCCATGGTTTCTATGGAAACAGCCAAAGCAGTCGTGGATGTACCTGTCCCAATGGCTGGAGTGGTTACGCAATTATTTGGTGAACCCGGAGACGTCATTGATACAGGTTCAGCTTTGATTGAATTTAATACTGGTGATGGTAGCCAAGCCGAGAAAGAATCAAACACCGCGAATACGAATGATGATTCAGCGGCGAAACTCAGGGCAGAAGCAGAACAAGTTTTAAAAGACTTACATGACAATGCCGAGTCAGACACAGATGAACCTGAAGCCAAAGAAGCCATTGGTACAGTTGTCGGTCAGATGGAATCTTCGGATGCGGTGTTAGATAACATGACAGATTTCGGTGGCAAAAAAGCTGCCCCAGCAGTACGAGCACTGGCTAAAAAGCTTAAAGTTGATTTAAGTACTGTTCAAGCCACTGGCGCGGGTGGAGTGATTAGGCCATCAGATGTCAAAGCAGCCGCTGCAAATAGCACTGCTAAAACACCAACTCAGCCCAAGCCCGCCGCAACCTCCACTCAAGCCACACCTCAAAAGACAGCGCCACAAAAGAGTCAAGTCGTGGTTGATAACCAATGGCAACAAGTAAAAGGTTCCCGCAGAACCATGGCCAGAGTCATGCAAAACGCTCATGCCAATGTGGTGCCAACCACCATTATGGACGATGCCGACATCAATAACTGGCAAGCTGGTGAAGACATCACAGCTCGATTAATTCGCTCTTTGGTGGTGGCTGCTCAAGCAGAACCTACTTTAAATGCCTGGTTTGATGGTGACAAATTATCCAGAAGATTAATTAACCATATTGATGTAGGCATAGCTGTTGATACTGAGGATGGACTTTTTGTACCTACCATGCGTCATTGTAACGACATGAGTCCCGAGCAAGTGCGTGATGCGATGAATAAAATAAAAAATCAAGTTAAGTCTCGCAGCATACCACCAGAAGACATGAAAGATTACACCATCATGTTATCAAATTTTGGTGTTTATGCCGGCAGGTATGCGACTCCAGTTATTACACC
>CAZVZJ010000005.1:0-88615 GCA_964631055.1 uncultured Marinicella sp. | reverse complement strand
AGTTGAAATTGTAAAATCAATAAAACCTATCTTCACCCTCTGGTCTGGTTTTGAAGCGTTTATGTAACCACAGGTATTGGGCTGGTGCTTGTTTCACCATTTCTTCAATCTGCTTATTGACTCTTTGCGTATCTGCCAGCACATCTTTGCTCGGAAAGTTCTCCAGCGGCGCAGAGATGCTGAGTTGATAATACGGGTGCTGATCTATTCTTTGAACAGCGTAAAACATCACTTGGCAACCAGAAATTCTGGCCAGCTGGTGAGTGGCGGTGATGGTCGATGCTGGCGTCCCAAAGAAGTCGGCAAATACAGATTGCCCCCGGCGGTAATCTTGGTCAGGGGCATACCAAAGAATGCCTCCTGATTTTAAATATTTAACCATGCCTTTAAGTTCATCACGGGTAAACATGGCATCGGCATAATTCAAGCGGGCCTTTTTTACCACGTATTCTTGCACAGCGTTTTTATGTGGTCGATAAACACCGGCCACAGGGAATTGTTCACAAATGACTCGACCACCGACATCAAGAGCGGTGAAATGACCCGAAACCAGCAGCACACCTTGTTTATCAACACGGGCTTTTTCTAGGTGTTCTTTGCCTTGAATCTTAAGCTTTTTGAATGGTTTGGCAGAGCGGTTCAAAAAAGTCCGTAAAGTCTGACTGACCATCATACCTGTCTCACGATAATTCTGATCAATGATGTTTTGTTGTTCCTTGGTGGTTAATTCCGCAAAGCAGTTTTGGATGTTTTTTTTCACCACCACTTGACGTGATTTAATTAACTTTTTAAATAACCACCCAATTCCTCGCCCCAACCACAGTAAAAGCCGGTAGGGCAAATGGGCTAAAAACCAACTTAAACCATACCCCAGCCATGCCGGGAAATGAGGCCAAAAAGCCGGCCGGTTTAACTCACCTTCCTTCACAACATTGCCAGTTATTTAATTATCAAATCAACACTGTGCTGATGTGAATCCTGTTCTATAACCACTTTGTATTCACCGGGCTCTATAAAATCGGGGTGACCCAAACGTTTCGATTCTGCATATGGCACCATGGATAAATTAAAAGCTTTGTCGACATTTTGGTTTTTTTCATTCAGTGCATTTTCTGCTTCAATGGCCGCATCAATATCTATTTTATAATCCCACAACCACTGATTTAAACCTGATGTCAGCTTGAGTTTTTGGGTTCGATAGACCGAACCATCCATATCGGTGATCGTCAACGTCGAATCACCAGCTTTTTCAGCCCTTAGGTATATGGGGAACTTGTCTTCAATGTTGTCGGTGTAACCCCACCTCCTCGGCTTATTATCCCACCTGCCTTTTTCTTTGATTTCACCGATATCATAAATGTGTAAATCAGCTGCTTGAACCTTTTCGTTCATCAATTGCAAAGGCTCGACATCTGCAACAAACACACTTCTTCCATGGGTTCCTAAAACCAATTCATTTTCTCGAGGATGAACTATCAGGTCATGAACAGGTACCGTTGGTAATTGGTCACCCAACATCTGCCAACTTTTCCCTTGGTTGATTGACACATAAATACCTTTGTCTGTACCCACGTATACAATGTCTGAATTTTTCGGATCTTCTTTAACCACATTAATGGTTTCATTCGGTAAACCACTGGCCATGTTTTGCCAGTTTTTACCCAAGTTTTCAGTTTTATACAAATACGGTTTGATGTCATCATTGCGATAATTATTCATTGCTAACCAAGCACGTTTTTCTTGATGTGGTGAAGCGACTACCCGGCTGACCCATTTGCCCTTAGGTAGTTTTTTACTGACTTTTTTCCACTGATTACCTCCATCAGCAGTGACCCAAACCAAGCCATCATCAGTGCCCACCCAAAGCAAGCCAAACTTTAATGGTGACTCAGACAAACTGGTGGCTGTGGCAAATGGCACATCGCCTTTTTTGTTAGACTCTGTGAGGTCCTCGCTAATTGCGGTCCAATCATCACCCTGATTCATGCTGCGATAAACTTGGTGACCGGCAAAATACAAGATATCTTTATTGTGAGTTGACATCATCACGGGTGTGTTCCAATTTTTACGTAAGGACTCTTCACCTACATAGGTTGGTGGTGTGATTCTTTTGGGGGCCGCTGAACTCAACCGGAATGAATTACCAAATTGAAAGCCCACATATGTCAACTTTTCATCATCATCTATGTTCACATGCATGCCATCACCACCAAAGATTCGCTCCCAATCACTGCCATGGTATTGGTTGTTGTGCCACAGATTAATACTTGAACCTTTGAGGGTACCATTGTCTTGTAGGCCGCCGTAAATGTTGTAAGGTTTTGCCATATCAACCGCAATGGTATAAAACTGACCTACCGGTTGTTTGTCTACTTTTCGCCAGGTTTGACCACCGTCAAAACTTTCATCCACGCCGCCGTCATTTCCAATCATGATGTGATTGCTGTGCTTTGGGTTGACCCAAATGGCTTGAATGTCTGCATGAACCGAAGACTCCCATGCACCCTCCCAAGTTTTCCCACCATCTGTTGACTTAATGAATGGCACACCAGTGGCATATACCGTATCCACATTCAGAGGATCTACCTTAACTTGCCCAAAGTAGTAACCATAAGAAAAAACCACTTGTTGAATGTCTTCTATATGCGTTCTATAAAAACTGTCACCCCCATCATCTGATCGATAAATTTCCAAGGATTTGATGTCTACGTTGAATAAATTATCATTACCATCAGCCAGTTTATCAACTAAATCAGCAGGGGACATCTCATCATTTTTTACTTGTTCAATCAGCTTTTCTGCTTTCAAGTCAGGTGGAAAATTATTGCCTCGTAAAAAACTTTCTATGGCCTTAGGGTCTTGTTGAAGAAATGCCTGCTTGTCCATATTCTTTAATCTTTTGCTGGTTACAGCACTGTCACCCATATCCCACTGATCTTCTGGCAGTGGTGTTTGATTATCAACAGAAACATATAAACTGTCAGGATTGCTGATTGAAACCGTTAAGCCCATGCGACCGGTATATCCACCCTGTGGTAATCCATTGTCTAGCTTTTGCCATGTATCACCATTATCTTTACTGCGGTAAATGGCACTGCCTTTACCCCCTTCAACAAAATTCCACGCCGACCTTGACCTGTCCCATGCAGCTGCATACATAACACCATTGGGTGAGCGGGCCACATCTATAAAGCCAGTCCAAGCTGAACCAGCAATCAATGTTTCCCAAGTTTGACCACCATCATTGGTTCGGTATAAGCCACGATCCCCGCCTTTTGAGTAGAGTTTTCCTAACGCTGCTACATAAACCCGGTTTGAATCTTGTGGATCAACCAGTATTCTGCCGATGCGATCGGTATCTCCCAAACCAACGTGCTGCCACGTTTCTCCAGCATCTGTAGACTTGAACACACCCATCCCACCATACGAAGATCTGGAAGAGTTGTTTTCGCCTGTTCCCAACCAAAGTACCTCAGAATTATTAGGGTCTATGACCAAAGAACCGACAATCTGACTGGATAAGTGATCAGTAATTGGCCGAAATGTGGTGCCATTGTTTTCACTTTTCCACACCCCGCCAGAGGCATAAGCCACATAGATAACATGTGGTTGGTCAACCGGTCTGATGACATCTACCGCCCGCCCACCTTGGACCACGGGACCTACATTACGCCAAGTAACTCCTTTAAATGGGGTGCTATCTCTCATCTTCTGATGTACATCCCATGCATTTTTTTGGTTTGTGTAACTGGAATTAACCTCGCCTTGAGCGCTTAACGATATGAATATCAAGCACATGAGGCTTAAGAAAGTTGATTGGGTTTTTGGATTAGTTATCATGCTGTTTACTGGGATAAAGAGGCTTGTAATTATGGTCTTTTGTTGCTGTGCTGACAAGTGCAACTTTAAAACTATGTTAATTCATGACCATTGTGACATGCCAATTACCTGCCGCCTGTTAAAATGGCTGCATTACAATAACAACCACATCAGTTTAAAAATAAAATTATGAGCAACTTATTCAACTTCTTTACCAAGCCATTTATCTTGGTGGCCAACTTCACCAGACACCTTTTGTTGTTATTGGTTTTTCTGTTCATTTTGTACTTTATATTTGGTGGACAAAGCATCAACATCAAAAACCAAACGGCTTTGGTTTTGGCGCCAAAGGGTTTTATCGTTGACCAATTCAGTGGTGACCCCACCTCGCAGGCGATTGACAACATTCGCGGCACCAATATTCCTGAGACCCGCGTGCGAGATTTATTATTGGCGATTGAAATGGCTGTCGAAGACCCCAAAATCAGTGCCTTGGTGTTGAACCCTGATTACATGTGGGGCGCGGGATTAGCCAATTTACGTGAGATTGAATATGCCATTGATCAATTCCGAGAAAAAACTGACAAACCTGTGATCGCCATGGCGACCAATTTATCTCAAGCCCAATATTATTTCGCCAGTTTAGCCGATGAGGTTTTGATGGACCCTCAGGGCTTCCTGTTCTTACAAGGTTTTGGCTCATATCGCAACTACTTCAAAGACGGTTTAGATAAGCTGGGTGTCGATGTGCATCTATTTAAAGTGGGTGAATATAAATCTGCTGCTGAACCCTATGTACGCAATGACATGTCGCTGGAAGCAAAAGAAGCTGGGCTCCACTTTATGAATGACCTGTGGCAAACCTATATGGCAGGAGTGGCCAAAAGACGTGGCTTATCAGTTGAGGAAATTGAGGAAATTGTTGATCAACAAGCCAAAAGACTGATGGCGAACAAAGGTTCCGTTGCCAATATGGCAGTTGAGTCTGGCTTAGTCGATCGCATCATGAAACAAAGTTTTATGCACAAACACATTGCAGAAGTCAGTTCATTTGATGATGACAACAACCATTTTCGCGGGGTCAATTTTGAAGACTACCTCACCACACAAAAACCTGAAACCACCAACACGAACAAGCGCATTGCTGTGGTGGTGGCAGAAGGCGCCATTTTCGGCGGTGAACAGCCTCCTGGCACCATAGGTGGGGCCTCAACCAGTGCTTTATTAGAACGTGCCAGACTGGATCAATCAGTTAAAGCAGTGGTGTTAAGAGTCAACAGCCCAGGTGGAGGTGTTTATCCCTCTGAACAAATCAGGCGTCAAGTCGACGCCTTAAAAGTAGCGGGTAAACCCGTGGTGGTATCAATGGGTAACCTGGCCGCATCTGGCGGTTACTGGGTTTCGATGACCGCTGATAGTATCTGGGCGGATGAGGCAACCATCACCGGATCAATTGGTATTTATGGCCTGTTAATGACTTACCCTGAACTGTTTAACAAATTGGGTATCAGCACGGATGGTGTTGGTACCACTAAATGGGTAGGCGCCTTTAACCCTGACAAAGATTTAGACCCTGAGTTTGCTGAATTGATTCAAAGCAACATCGAATACGGTTACCAACAGTTCATTGGTTCTGTAGCTGCTGCCAGAAATTTACAAGTCGAAATGGTCGATCGCATCGCTCGTGGTCGTGTCTGGACTGCCAAACAAGCCCATGACTTAGGCTTAGTGGATCATTTGGGCGGACTACAACAAGCCATTGAGGAAGCTGCCAGCTTGGCTAACTTAGGCGATGATCATCAGTTGGTGTGGGTAGAAGAAAGTCTGAGCTTCACTGAACAGTTATTCGTAGACATGATGGCCAAAGCCAGTGAGCACATAGACCTTTCAGGTAACAAGGGCAACCATAAAATTCAGCAGCTTTTACAGCCATTTGCTGCCGAGCTGTCACTTTTATTGGATGCCAAACCTGGAGAAGTACAGCAAATGGCTCACTGTATGTGTGACCTTAACTACATTCCTTAATGGAAATATATCCAGTAAACCCAAGGTCAGATGCTGAAGGTTGTTGAGCAAAAATAGAGGTATTAATCGCAGTAAGCTCAGCAGATCAGCTATTAGAGAGCCTGGTTAACCATAAGCAGTTCTTCGCTCATCACAAAACACTTCGACAAGCTCAGTGACCTTATAACTTAGGAATCTCATCAAACAGAGATTTAAGGTTACTGAACCTGTCGAAGCTTCTTTCAACTTAATCAGATTTTTCGGTAAAATCAATACCTTGACATAATTCGCTTGGGTAGCATTTTGAATGCCTTTTTATAGAGATATATTGGCTGTCCATAAACCCAACTCTAAAACAGCTATAAAAGTCTATTTTCACAGAAAAATGACAGCTTTTAGCGTATTTTGGTGTCTAATAACTGATGGCGAAAAACAGACCTCCTCGTGGGTTGTTTTAATGAACAGTTACCTGGCACTTTTGACCCATTGACACGGGTTTCTGTCATGCTATAATTGCTTTCCCGTTGCTCAATGGAGGACGGAACTTCACAGGTGTTTACTGGTCAAATTAATATTGATCAACCGAGGCACCTTTACTTCTCATCACATGGGCTATTAAGCCATGTAAGATTGGAGACAATAATAATGACAACTGATATCAAAAACCTACCAGTACCTGCAGTCACTGGCTCTCTTGAGTCATACATCAGCAGTGTTAACCAAATTCCCGTGCTGACCGTCGAAGAAGAACGTTCTTTGGCTGATAAAGTACGTGATCATGAAGACATCGACGCCGCACATGCTTTGGTCATGTCGCATTTACGCTTCGTGGTTTATGTAGCCAAAGGCTATTCAGGATATGGATTACCTGTCGGTGACCTCATCCAAGAAGGCAACATTGGCTTGATGAAAGCCATCAAACGCTTTGACTCTGTACACAAAGTTCGTTTGGTCTCATTCGCAGTACATTGGATTCGTGCTGAAATTCATGAATATATTTTAAAGAACTGGCGCATATTAAAAGTGGCCACCACCAAAGCGCATCGTAAATTGTTTTTCAATTTAAGAAAAAACAAAAAGCGTCTTGGTTGGTTTACTCACGATGAAGTGAAGCGTGTTGCCAAAGACCTCGATGTCAGCCCCGAAGTGGTGGTTGAAATGGAATCTCGTTTACATGGGCAGGACGTGTCTTTTGACTTACCTGTTGATGACGACGAAGAAAATAACTATTCACCTCAAGCTTGGCTCATGAACAGCAGCCGCACCCCAGAGGCTGAACTGATCAAAGAAACCGAAGCTGAAAAACACCACCATGCTTTATTCAAAGGACTGGATAAATTAGATGACCGTTCTTTAGACATCATCCAAAGCCGCTGGTTGGTCGATAAAAAAGCCACTTTACAAGAATTGGCCGCGAAATATGAAGTTTCAGCAGAACGCATCAGACAGCTCGAAGCCGTTGCTTTGAAGAAACTGAAAACGCAGATGGTCGCTTAATAATTACCATTTAAATCCGATTGAAAAGGCCGCTGATTGCGGCCTTTTTTATTGCTGAATTGAATAGACTAATTTTATTCTCGTCCCCTAGTTAAAGCTTGGGAACAAGAAAAAGTTATATTTCAACTTTTAAAAATCATGGTCATTGCGAAGGAGGAACGACTGAGGCAATCTCATACACTCCTCCCGATATCAATTTAAATTAAATCAATGACTGCTTCAGGAGATTGCCACGTCGCTGGAGCTCCTCTCAACAGTGTTCTTTTGTTATGAAATTAGACTCTTATTAATCGATAATCTTAAAATAGATTGAAGTCATTTGAAACTCCTAACTAGAAAAGCCAATAAATCCATTGTCATTCCAGACGAGCCGGTAGGCGAGATCAGGAATCCATTGTCAAAACATGGTGCTTTTATTCAATGCAACATATGCACAATCAGATCAAACCTTTGGAAGATTTGGGTTTTGGAACCTGATTAAAACCTCTATGTATTACCAGGCAGGAGCATACAAGCGAGAATAAAAGAGAATTACTTGGAACTAGTGAGAATTAATAGGAATTATTTCAGGTTTTTCATTTTGAAGTTAATAACATCGACTTGCCAGTTATTGGCAGCTGTTAATTAAGACACATGAACTGATATTCAATCCAATGATTTTGTGTTTCTTTTTTATCATTATTAATTATCAAATGAGGAGAGTAAAAATGAAAACTAAATATAAACTAGGTCTTTTGATGTTATCTGCGTCTTGTACGCTGATGGCCAATGGAATAAAAGAAGATTATTCACTTAATAACTCAGATATTCATCATGAGCTCACTGAATCAACTGACTCCAATTACGAATACCCTAAATTAGAAGTTCTGTTGAGTGTTTACAAAGAACTGATCAGACAAGATGCAATCCATGTAGGTGAAGGCGTGTTATCCATGATTGATCCTTTTGAGGAGGTTATATTAGATGAAGACATACTTAAAACTGTTTATGATTGGGCAATAGATAATGAATTCATTTCTTTGACTGACGGCACATTTATTGCTCAGGACATCAAAGAAGATGATTTTGATTATTTTAATCCTCAAAAACGTTATTGGGGTTGCTTGAATGCTGTAATGGGATGTGGGCTAGAAGTTGTAGGTGCGGTTAGATTAAAAACAGGTCTGGCGTGTGTGGCTGCTGCTGCTGAAGAAGGTTTAAATCCTTGGGCTGACGATTGGTGTGCTACACAAATGGCAGCTTTGGGCTTGGGTGCAGCTCAAACCTGCGGAGCTACTTTATGGACTGTTTGTAGAGGGTCAAGAGATACAAGTGGTCTCAAAATAGGCCCTGTTGGGGGTAGTGATGGCAGGCAAAGATACGGCACCTGTAGTGAAAATGGGAGAGTACATAAACTAAAAGTTTGGACTCGTAATAGTTTAGTTACTAAAGTCACGGCATATTGTAATGATGGAAGTGATTTCACTGTTGGAACTGGTAGTGGCAATATAGGAACCGCCAGTTGCTCTGATAATGGATTAGCTTCGGGGCTTAATGGTAGAAGTGGAAGCCATGTTGACAGAATAGGAATTTCGTGTGATACAGTTACTCAATCTGGTAAATACTACACTGCTTCTAATGAAATTGGCGGATGGGGTGGTTCTAATTTTCAATTGAATTGTCCAGCAGGAGAAGGGTATTTATATGGCCTTGATGTCCGCGAAAGCAGAGATTGGTTAGCCAGGCATAGAGAATTTATATCAATTGCAGCTATCTGTAAGTAATGAATTAAAGTTAAAAAGACAAATATACTCTATAGAAGCCAGTTTTGTTTTTCAAGCTGGCTTTTCCTTTAATTAAATTGAAAAAACAGGCGATTTTGAATGAGTTGTTTTGTATCATTTGCAATGTCAAATGTTTTAATATTTATACCAATATTTAGCAATGATGCATTGGATAAAACCCCAGACCAATACACTCAATGGGCAATTAATCAAATTTCTTGATTGTGCCTAATGTCACATTTTAAGAATTACCGTGTGATAAAATTTACGACAAGTATTTCACTTGGTAGCAAATATGCAAGACGTTCCCGTACTGTTAAACTCTAAATACCTGGACAACATTTATATTTTGGCTGACCGCATTATTGACCCGGTTATTGGTACCGTAACATACCAAGACTCAGTTAAACCGATTCGACGCAAACAATTAGAGCTATTGGCCTTGTTAGCCAGTGCCAACGGACGTATGGTACACCGTGATGACTTTATTGCTGCTTTCTGGCATGAAAACGAAGTGGTCGGCCACAATGGCTTAAGTCGAGCTATGGCTTATTTACGCTCCAAAATAAGTGACAGTGATAAAGAAAACCCTGTTATCAGAACCATCCCTCGTCAGGGATATCAGCTGAATTTCGAGGTTAAGTTTGCAAATAATCTAAACCCTATCACTTCAGACAGCCGACTTTCTGTAGCGCAGCAAATTAAAGGCAAACCCAAATGGCAGCTTCTTGAGAGAATCAACCAATCCACGGCCAGCGAAACGTGGACCATAAGAATCGATTCAGGTGAAATTAAAGTCATTCGATTCTGTCTTAAAGAGCAACATTTAAAAGGACTGCGCCATGAAATTAAAGTGTTAAGTCATTTAAAAGAAACCTTAAAAGCGGTTGATACAGTTATCACTGTTGAACAGTGGCAATTAGATGAGCCACTTTATTATTTAACCATGCCGTACACCGCTCATGGTGACTTAATGCACTGGTCAGAAACTGTTGGTGGTCTATCAACAGTCAGTATTTTTCAGCGTCTCAAGTTAATGAAAAACTGGTCTGAAGCATTGCATCAAGTCCACAATGCTGGTGTGGTTCACCAAAATTTATCAGCTGACAGTTTATTCATAGATGAAAAAGCAGGTGCAATCCAGGGTAAACTGGGTGAGTTTGGGTTGGGTGATCTGGCGGGAAATACTGACAAAGAGGCCGTTAAAACAAACCAAGTCAATTCGGAAGCAAAAAAGACGTTTACAGAAACAATAACCACCAGTGGGGAATTATCAGAAAAAACTTACCAAGCACCGGAGCTTTCTCTTGGTGAAAGCTCCAGTTTTGATACTGACATCTATGCTTTAGGTGTTCTGTTTTATCAATTGATAGTAGGAGATTTAAAAGCGGTTTTTAATCGCCATTGGCGTGAGCAAATTACCGAAGCTTCGTTACAAAACCTTATCACTCAGATGACCCATAACCAAATCAACAGACGTCCATCAGCAGATAAGGTATCTGCAATCATAGCTGAAGTTTTATCAGATTATAAATCAAAAAAAACCGATTCTAAAGTTAAAGAACACCCTTCAAACCATAAAAACATAACTAAGGATAAATATACATTTGAAACCCTTGGAAATAAAAAGCTTTCAAACCCAAATATACCTCAATCAATTGGGCCTTTTCGCCTGTTGGAAAAACTGGGTGAAGGCGGTATGGGCAAAGTCTATTTAGCCGAACAAAGAGAACCTATAGAACGTGAAGTGGCTTTGAAAGTCATCAAAGCCGGCTTAGACTCGGATCAGATCCTGGCGAGATTCGAGGCCGAACGTCAAGCTTTGGCAATGATGAACCATGTTAATGTGGCTGCAGTTTTTGAAACCGGTAAAAATAACAAAGGACAACCCTATTTCGCTATGGAATACGTACCAGGTAAATCAATCACTTACCACTGTGACCATGCTCAACTGGATATCGATGCTAGGATTAAGTTATTTTTACAGGTTTGTGATGGTGTGCTACATGCCCACCAAAAAGGCATCATCCACCGTGATTTAAGTCCCAGCAATATATTGGTAAAAACTCAAACTGATACGGAACCTACCGTTAAGATTATTGATTTCGGGGTGGCTAAATCACTGCAAAGTAAACTATCCACTCATACCTTACATACTCAGATAGGATCATTCGTCGGCACCCCACGTTATGCCAGCCCAGAACAAATAGGTGGTCAACGTGAAAAAGTTGACACCCGCACCGACGTGTATTCACTTGGTGTGATTTTATACGAGCTGTTAGTGGGTATTACCCCTTTATCCACTGAATCTCTACATGGCTTAACCTCTATTGACCTACTCGAACTGTTGAACAACAACCACGCTCCTGCACCTTGTGAAAGGCTGGATGATTTAAATGAAGAGACCTTATCCAAAATAGCCACTTGTCGATCTGTCTCAATCAAAAACTTAAAGAAAACAATTAGTCGCGAAATCACTTGGGTTTTACTCAAATGTTTGGAGCTTGATCCAGATGATCGCTATATCTCAGTGTTCGAACTAAAACGAGATTTGACCGCTTGGATGAATAGCCAACCGGTAGAGGCACGAAAAACCAATGCTTGGTATCGCGTTAAAAAAAGCATCAAAAGAAACAAGCTTTTATATGGTTCCGCGTTGGCTGCCTGCTTGATTTTAGTCAGTACAATCACCATTGCGATTATGGAATTTGTGTCTTCACAAAAATCTGAAGCTCAAGCCAATATGGCAAAGAATTTTTACCAGAAGCAATTGTTTTCTATTGAACCCGACAAAATGTCCGAAGATCTCCAAGCTATGTTGGCAGATAAGACAAACCACAAACAAATTAATCATACAGACATTGTATTGGCCTTACTTAACAAACATGTATTTAAACCCAATATCAAAACCATTAAAGAAGATTATCAAAACTATCCAGAGTTACAAGCCAGCCTGTATTTTACTACAGGTGATACATTAGAAAAACTGGGCATTTCCGACAACAGGCTTTTTGTACTTGATCAAGCACTCAAACTGCGCGAACAAGTCTTAGGATCTAACCACCCAGAAACCCTCAAAGCACTGGTCAGCAGGTCTGTGGCTTTGTATAAACAAGGCGATTGGAAAACTGTTGAAGAAACTTTATTCAACAAGCTATTTTTAGAAAATTCCATAACAAACAAAGACACAGTCGAGTATTTTGACTTAATCAATGTATATTTGATTTCATTGCTAAGCCAAAACAAAATAGATGAAGCTGGAAAGGTCTTGCCACTACAAATGTATCGCGCAAGAGAGTCATTAGGAAAAAATCATACAATGAACATAGTCCTTACTTCAAACTACGCACACCTGCTCAATAAGCGTGGTGAATTTGATATATCACTGCCTATTTTTAAAGATGCTCTACGAATGATCAAACAGGCTAAGGGTGAGAACTACCATCAAATTGCCGGTTTGCTAGAGAGCATTGGTCACACTTTGATGTCGCTAGAACGTTATGATGAAGCTAAAATTTACCTTCAAGAATCCATCGAATTCAGTGAAAATAAATACGGCATAAATCATTTGCAAACCATACATGCAAAATTCACTTTTGCACTTTACTTAGAAAAGACTGGTCAATTGACCGAAAGTACCCAAGAATTAGAAAAAATTTACCAAACCAGTCATCAACACCTGGGTGAATATCACCATGAAACTTTAAACATCCTTCGTTCACTTAATAAACAATATAACAATAATGCCAACCATGAACCAGCATTTTATACCCACCAATTTTCTATTGATAGACACAACCATAAATACGGTACAAACCATGAATTCACAGCCATTGCCTACCATGATTTTGCTGAATTTCATGAACAAAACAATAACCACATAATAGCGCAGTCATATTATAAAAAAGCACTTGAGTCCTATTCTAATATTGAAGGTCAATATGCAGATGAAATCAGCTACATTAAAAAACAAATTGCAGCTTATAAATAATACTTTTAACTTCTTATGTTTTCAAACGAGTAAAAAAATCATTTTCAAAAATTTTATCTGAATATATTGGCGATATTCAAGTGAACCAAACTATTTAGGAAGCGCTGGTTTAATTGAGGTACATTCTGATTGGCGATGATAGGCATAACCAAGTTGGATCTTGGTAACGAGGAAAAATTAGGCTTGAATCAGTCAGGCTTAAACTTATGCATTACCAAGCAAGAACTTGGGAACGAGAATAAACCTTCATTAACACCTTTGTTTCAAGTTTGAAAATCCCTGTCATTGCGAAAGAGGAACGACTGAAGCAATCTCCTTAAAAGGCAATAAACCCATCGTCATTCCAGACGAGCCGGTAGGCGAGATCAGGAATCCATTGTAAAAACATGGTGCTTTTATTCAACGCAACATATGCACAATCAGATCAAGTCTTTGGAAGAGTTGGGTTTTGGAGCCTGATTAAAACCTCTATGTATTACCAAGCACAGCTTGGGAACGAGAATAAGGAGAGCATCCCCCAATTGATTTCGAATGAAGGTATGTTGTGACAGAAAATTAATTGTATCCATCAAAACCCAGCTAAACGAGGTTGCGTTGAGTTGGCCGAACACTGGCATTACTCGAAAACTTTAGACCTTTCCTCTAATAGCCCATGACCAAGATGTTTAGCCTTGTTAGCCTTACGCTTAAACTGAGGTATATAAAATTAAAAACAAGCGTAGCAGAGACTGTTTATTATCGTAAAAATTAAAATTACGACAGTTTTTTTAAGATTTCAGACAATCGGTTTAACTCCATTGTATTGACGCCTATACTGATGGCTTTCAATAGAAAGTTGTTTGATTTCAATAGCACTTTCAGTAATTTGAATATAGGGTATAGCTAAATAAAATCTCACTGAAAACTGTATTTTATTCAGTTAAACAGCAGTGATTTGTTTAACTTTTTTTACATATAAAAATAACTTTGATCTAACTATGTTTTTCATATAATTTGGCACTGAAAAACAAAAGTACTATCAAAAAACAAGGAAATAAAATGATTAAAATGTTAATAAAAAAACTCATTGGCACTGCATTTACTTGTTACACTTTTAATGCGTCCGCAGTCCATATTAATCCTCAAGGAATAAGTGATGTCTCACTAGTCCCATACTATACGGTTAATAACAATTTAAATACATTGGTGACAGTTACAAACACCCGAAACACCGCAAAAGCAGTAAAAATTAACTTCAGAGAAGGGTTAAATGGATATGCAGTGTTGTCATATAATGTCTATCTGGATTCTTTTGATACCTGGTCATTTGCTTTGGTTGAAACTCAGTCAACTGTTTCAGGTTATGCTGGCCAAAATTCAGTCCGCCATGTTACTTCAGATACTTCATGCGCCCCGTTTTTATTAAAATCTGGCCAAGAGTTTTTGCCTTTTGAATTTATAGATGGACCTAATGATTTAAGCAGGGCCCGTGAAGGTTTTATTGAAGTGATTGAAATGGGTGAATTAACAGGTGAGGTTGCTGGTTTTGTTAGTCAATTTAATGCAGGAGTACCAGCGGATTGTGGGAGAATTATTGAGGCCTGGACATTGGATGGAATTTGGGACGAACCTTCCGGTGGTGATGTTGAATCAGATGTGACTGAGGTTACTGGCGGACTGATGGTGAATGCAGATATCATTAATGTTGCTGAGGGTATTAATTTCTCTGTGCCCGTGGTTGCTTTAGATGGCTTTTTTGCTGAAGGTACCATTGCTCACACAAGTCCAGGTGATACTAATTTATCTTTAGATGCTGCTGAACCTAAAGCCACTGTAGTGACTCGAGAGAAAGTATATGAATTGGATCTTGATTCAGGTATTGATGCGGTCAGTGCAGTTTTAATGGCCGATGAGTTGATAGCAGCCTATGCATTAGATACAGTTGTGGTTGGAAAAAGCGAAACTGTTTTTGTACAGCCTACTCGTAGATTTTATTTTGACAGTGAAACGCTGGTTTCTTCGCCTCCTTATGGTGATGACATTGATGTAGGTCTTTGTTCAGATTCAACTTACGGCGGTTCAGAAGTAGACGTTTCAATATTCGATCGAGAAGCTCAAATTGAGAATTCAGATGTGGCAGCTGGTCCAATTCCAGTGGGCTTTCCCACCCCAGCCATCTGTGGCAGTGTCTTTGCATATCAACTTGTGTTACCTGGACAAGATGGTTCCGATGGAAGTATTACAGGGTCTAGCAATACCCAATTATTCACCTCACCCACCACCGCAGTTACAGAAAGCGGTTTTCATAGGATTGATTTTTTAGCAACAAGATCGTTGAGTGGCACTGATGCAAATACCAATACCAACGTGGAAATTATGGGGCTTCCAGTTATAGGGGTTACATTTCAACAGTTCACCAATGCAGCTGCAGGGCAGGGCTTATTGGCACAGTATGGTGGAACACAAAAGGTTAAATCAACAGTTAGTGTAATTGAACAATGAAGAATTACTGACCTAATTTTTAATTTAATTTTGTGAAAACCCTGATCTATTCTAAAAAAAAACAATTTTGAGAGTAGTTTAGGGTTTCCTTTAATTTAATGAATTAGACTGTTTTATGTGCCACCAATGGTTCGACAAATGGCATAAAAGCCTCAGCAATTCTTTAGCTCTTCTTTATTGTGTCCTCGTTCCTGACGAACAGGAGGGCTAGAGATGTAGTCGGATAATTCACCCAATTAACAGGTATACCACCCCTATGCGTTACCAAGCTGGAGCTTGGGAACGAGAATAAAACTAAAAACCCATCGTCATTCCAGACGAGCCGGTAGGCGAGATCAGGAATCCATTGTAAAAACATGGTGCTTTTTCAACGCAACATATGCACAATCAGATCAAACCTTTGGAAGATTTGGGTTTTGGAATCTAATTAAAACCACTATGCATTACCAATGCATAGCTTGGAAACGAGTAAACGAGTAAGGAAATCTAGAAAAGCTAAAAAATCGTCATTCCAGCCGAGCTCTAGCGAGAGCAGGAATCTATTTTCGTTGGGTTGAGGATCATTCCTATGCATTACCAAGCAGAGCTTGGTAACGAGTAAATAACCATAAACAGTTTTCAAAGCTGTTCTTTAATCTTTTTGTTTACATATAAAAGTAATATTGCAAAAAACCATTGGTACAAAATAAAACCAAATAACAGCCAAAGCTGAGGAAAACCCGATAATATTTGTTTCCACCAGACCCTATATATGCCAAGGGTATAAATGACTATTAAAAAAAAACTTTCTTTTAAATCTGTAGGCTTTTAATATAAAAAGCACAGCGTTGCTAATTGTGACATGAGTGTGACTGTAATAAAAAAGTAAGTCATTATCTATACTCATGTTTGAATAAACCATTCAGTTCAGAAGCTGTGTTAAACCTAAAACCCGCCCCCCAATGTACAGGCTTATCCTCAGGTGCCAGATAACCCCACATCGCTATTGCTGATTGCATACCTGCATTGTGGGCGCCATCGATATCAGATTGGGCGTCACCTAAATACAATGTAGTTGCAGGGTTGATGCCCATTTTTTCAGCAGCCAGTAACAGTGGCTTGGGATCTGGTTTGGCCACGCCCACTTCATCGGCACACAGCAGTATTTGTGAGTTGTTGAGTTCTGGGGTGGCTTGGACAATGGGTTTGGCCAACCACGAAGGTTTGTTGGTGACAATGCCCCAAGGGGTGCGGCTTTGGTCTAAATGTTGGATGAGTTCAGTGATACCATCGAATAATTGGCTGTGGGTGTTGAGTTGCTGCTGATATATTTCCAGATATTCTTTGCGCAGCGATTCCAGCTTTTCAGGGCTTGGGTTATCGAACACTGATTTGACCAAAGCCACAGCACCTTTGGATATGTATTGGCGGAACTGGGCTACATTCAAATTATGCTCAACTTGATGTTTGTCAGCCAATTGAGCCAAGGCGTGAATCATATCAACAGCCGTATCAATTAAGGTGCCATCCAGATCGAACAGTATGGCTGAAATGTTGGTGTCAGTTGTGATCATGTTTTTTGATGGCCATGAAGTAGTTGATGTCCAAATCCTGTGGATCAAGGCTGGCTGTTCCTGTTATCGGGTTGTAGCGCATACCAGACAGGTTTTCGATAGTTAACGGTTTGTTCTTCAGCACTTTGACCAACTCAGATGGTTTTATGAACTGTTCAAAATGATGCGTGCCTTTGGGCACGATTTTAAGCACATGTTCGGCTGCAAATATACCAAGCATCATGGCTTTGGGAGTGCGGTTCAAAGTAGAAAGAAACAACCAACCACCTGGTTTAAGCGCTTTTAAGCAAGCGTCAATGATACTTTCCGGATCTGGTACGTGCTCCAGCATTTCGAGACAACAAACCACATCTTGAGATTCTGGATTTTCTGCAGCAAAGTCTTCGATGCTTTGTTGCTGATAATTCACTTTTTGACCTGACTCATGCAAGTGCAACTTGGCGGTTTGTAAAGAAGCTTTTGACAAATCTAAACCGATGACCTCTGCGCCGCTTGAGGCCAGCGCTTCAGACAAAATGCCACCGCCACAGCCCACATCCAGTACTTTTTGACCATCGATACTGACATGATCGGTGATGTATTGAAGCCTGATTGGGTTGATTTGATGTAAGGTTTTGAATGGTCCATTCAAATCCCACCAGAAGGCCGCTTGGCTGTCGAACTGATCTATTTCGGCTGGGTAATGGTTGCTGTTCATGCTATGTATGAATGATTGGTCTAAATCGCTATTTTACACTGTTTGTTATTTTACGCAGGTTTTGGTTGCAAAACAGTGACATTGATAACACAGTTCTCCAGTGGCGTTGCTGTTAAAACGGTAATGAAAGTACACGCCTGATCTCTTCATTCATAAAGCCGATGGCCATAGGTCTCCTCGTACCAGGTAGAACACACACATCATATAGCTCTTCAACCACTCCTTCGATCCTTAACTCATGAACGACATCGCCGGTGGTTAAATTAATTACTTGTAAAGCACAGCGTGGCTGTACTTTTTTATCCTCAAGTTTTTCATGCAGTTTCAGGCCTTCGAAGGTTTTATTGCCTCTGGGTTTTGAAAGGCCTACCACCGCATAATCGCCATGAAAGCTCATGCCACGCAGATAACCTGGACAAAAAGCCACTGGCTCAAATCGACCGCTGGTCAGGTCAATGTAGCCGAACTCCCCTTCACCTGAATTTAACACCCACAATTTTCCGTTGTACCACCTGGGTGAGTGTGGCATGGATAAGCCATCAGCCACTACATCATTTTTTTGCACATCAATCACCACACCGCCTTTTTGTCGGTGCTCTCGCCAGCCTTCGTTCACATCGGTTTGGCTGACACAGGTGACATAAGCGGCCTGACCATCTTTGGTCGCTAGGCCATTGAGGTGACAGCGGTCTTCAGCGGCCAGTTTAGAAATATGTGGCGGTTGCCAGATCGGTTCAAAGCTGTATTGATCACTGGGTCTGGCCAAACAACTGAACAAGGTGTTCACAAAAATCACCCCTTCATCATCAATGGCCACATCATGCGCATCCACATCACCCGTGGTGTAACCGACTTGTGGAACGTAAACACGATCAAATCCTTGGTGTGATTGTCCGGGTTTGAGCGCATTTTCAAAACGCCACAGTTGATAAAGATTTGCCACCCATAAACTCATGGTTTTGGGGTCCAGCCCAATGCCCATACAGCGTGCAAAAGTCCGCTCAAAAACCGACATCTTAACTTCATCTTGCATACCAATAAAAAACAACTTACCCGCTTGATAAGTCGAAAAGCTCAAGCTGATGTTGTGTTCAATCAGCCAGCTACAGAACTGTCTGGAGCCATTGAATTCGAGTTTGTTTTGGGTCATATTGCGTGCTATTGATTGGTTTTATTGTTGGGTACGTGGATGATGTCGGATGTTCTAACTATTATAAACATATACCCTATTATTTTATAGTCTTTCCTTAGCTCAAGCCTCAACTACTCAAATCCATCCCTAAAAATCACATCATTGCCGAAAACCACATAACTGCTGCCGGCATTGATATTATCATCCGGGTCTGCCCTGCGAGCACCTATCAATATGTCGTTCAAACCATCACCGTTGAAATCACCCGCTTCGCTGACTGAATAACCGGTGGTGTCTGAATTCGAAACACCATTGACAGTAAAACCGTTAACTCCATTGAGGGCCGATAAATCAAAAGGATGTGAAATGCCCGCGTCAGAACCAAATACCACATAAGCACTGCCGGCACTATTTGAGCCATTAGGGTCTGCACCGCTGGCTCCGATGATCAGATCATCCATACCATCACCATTGATGTCGCCAGTTGCACTGACTGAAATGCCAGAGTAATCATTTTCTGCTATACCGTTGAGAGCAAATCCATTGGTACCATTAAGTGTAGATAAATCAAAAGGGTGAGGAATACCAGAATCAGACCCATAAATGACGTAGCTGCTGCCAGCAAAACTGTTACCACCCGGATCAGCACCTCGAGCACCCATAATTAGGTCATCTATACCGTCATCATTCACATCTTCAGCTGCACTGACTGAAAAGCCCAAAAAATCACCAGATGACTGACCATTGATCAGAAAGCCGTTGCTGCCATTAAGATCAGATAAGTTAAGCGGATTTGTAAATCCAGTGTTTGAGCCGAACACCACATAACTGGAACCTGAGATTCCAGCTCGATCCGCACCGATGATGAGGTCATCAATACCATCGCCATTGATGTCACCGGCAGTACTGAGAGAAGTGCCCGTTTGGTCAAAAGATGATGAGCCATTAATGATGAAGCCATTGGTGCCGTCCAGGCTGGATACATTAAAAGGGTTGGGTAAGTCACTGTTCGAGCCAAACACCACATAGGTGCTGCCAGCACTGTTGATACCACCTGGGCTGGCACGATCTGCAGAAATTACCAGGTCATCAATACCATCACCATTGATATCTCCAGCTGCACTGACTGCTCGACCTGTGCGGTCATCCATAATAATGCCTTTAAGCGCGAAACCATTGGTACCATCTATGGTGGATAAATTCAACGGATTGGGTAAGTCAGTATTTCAACCAAACACCACATAGGCACTACCCGCATCAGTAACACCATTCACATCGGCATACAGCGCACCAATGATTAAGTCATCAAAGCCATCGCCATTGATGTCTCCAGCCCCATCGACTGAAAAACCTGACAAGTCTACATCAGCAACCCCGTTAATGGTGAAACCATTGCTGCCATTTATATTTGATAAATTAAATGGGTTGGGTAAAGTTGTTGTGGTACCAAACACCACGTAAGTACTGCCAGCACGATCAGTCCCATTCGGGTCTGCATCATTGGCACCTATGATCACATCATCGATACCATCACCATTGATGTCACCGGCTGATGAAACTGAAACGCCGCTGTTATCTAATTCAGCAACGCCATTGAATCTGATGCCATTTAAGCCATTAAGGTCGGCCAGTTCAATGGTGGGTTCAAATTGAGAATTGGCACTGTGCATGTGTGACAGGCACAAGGCCATTGAAACTGCTAAAGTGATCTTTTTTCGTTGCATTTTTATACCCTTGAGTTTAAAACCACTCCAGTTTAATGCCGCTTACAGGGCTCAATTCACTAGAGAGACAGAAGTGGTATTTTACACAGCGTACGTGTGTTTTTGGTTAAACCTTGAAGTTCAGTTTTCACCACACCAGTGAATTAAAGTCAGATGTATATCTCACTCAAACCCTGATTTAAAAATCACATCGCTGCTGCCGATCAGTTCGATAAAGTCGGGGCTGCTTGGGGCATTGGATTCCAGCTGTAGCATGGCCTCTCGGGTTCCAGCCGCGCTTGGGGTAAAACTCACCTCGATGTCACAAGACTGGTTGAGTTCTAGTTGTGCGCCCATGCAGTTATTCATGGTTATGCTGAAATCGACCGCATCGGTGCCTTGGATGGTAACGGCGCCGGGTTCCAAGGTGCTATTTTGGCCGATGTTTTCGACAGTAAGTGTTTCGATGTTGCTGTTTCCAACTGGGGTGTCCATAAAGACCAATGGATCGGGTTGTAAAGAGACCATTGGTGGCAGCACGCCGTTGCCAATCAGGGTAAACGAGTCTGGACTGGTGAATGAAGAACTTTCAATGATGGTCTTACTCGCCGTGGTACCAACCATCTGCGGTGTGAACTGCAGGTCCAGTGTGCAGGTTTCGTTGACGCCGATGAAGAATGGTGGCGTGCCACAGTCGCCACCAGTGATGGCGAATGCGGGATCTGCCAGGTTAATGCCATCAATGGTGACCAGACCGGTACCGGGATTACTTAAGGTAATGGTGTTTGTATCACTGTTGGTACCGACTAGGGTATCACCAAAATCAACCAGGTTCACATCGAAATCCACCAATGGAACTCCGGTGACTCGACCAAACACCAGGTAGCTACTGCCGGACGAAGTACCGTTAGGATCAGCTTCAAAAGCCCCAATCAGCAGGTCATCAATGCCGTCACCATTGACATCACCAGCAGCGCTCACGCTGCGGCCGGAAAAATCATACGCCGCTTCGCCATCGAGGCGGAAGCCGTTGGTTCCATCCAGTGCACTCAGGTTCATCGTAGCATTAAACCCTGCGCTGGTGCCAAACACCACGTAGCTACTGCCGGACGAAGCACCGTTAGGATCAGCTCTAGAAGCCCCAATCAGTAGATCGTCAATGCCATCGCCATTAACATCACCTGCTGTACTCACTTCGCGGCCGGAAAAATCATTCGCCGCTTCGCCATCGAGGCGGAAGCCGTTGGTTCCATCCAGTGCACTCAGGTTCATCGTAGCATTAAACCCTGCGCTGGTGCCAAACACCACATAGCTACTGCCAGAATCATTGCCATTTGGGTTCGCAAAAGGAGCCGCGATGATGACGTCATCGATGCCATCGCTATTGACATCACCAGCTGCACTCACTGCGCGGCCGGAGTTGTCTAAGGCTGCTGCGCCATCAAGGCGAAAGCCGTTGCTGCCATCCAGCGTGCTCAGATTCTGTATGGCGGTAAAAGGAGTACTTTTACCAAACACCACGTAGCTACTACCAGAAAAACTGCCATTCGGGTCTGCTGCACGAGCCCCGATAATGATGTCATCGATGCCATCGCCATTGACATCACCAGCTGAGCTGACAGCAAAGCCTGAGAGGTCTCCAGCTGCTGCGCCATCCAGGCGGAAGCCGTTGCTGCCATCCAGCGTGCTCAGGTTCTGTGTGGCGGTAAAAGGAGAGCTCCTACCAAACATCACATAACTGCTGCCAGCACGATCAGTCCCATTTGGATCAGCATGATAGGCGCCGATGATCAGATCATCTATGCCATCACCGTTGACATCACCAGCTGAGCTCACAGTAAAGCCTGAGAGGTCTCCAGCTGCTGCGCCATCAAGACGGTAGCCGTTGGATCCATCAAGACTTGATAGGTTCAATGGGTTAGTAAAACCTGCACCAGAACCAAACACCACATAGCTACTGCCAGAACTATTGCCATTTGGGTCCGTTCCAATGCCATTCGGATCCGCTCCACTAGCCCCGATGATGACGTCATCGATGCCATCGCCATTAACATCACCTGCTGTGCTGACTGCAAAGCCAGAGAGGTCTCCAGCTGTTGCGCCATCAAGGCGGAAGCCGTTGGATCCATCAAGACTTGATAAGTTCAATGTGTTAGAAAAGCCTGCATCAGAACCGAAAACCACATAACTGCTGCCAGAATCATTGCCATTCGGGTCCGCACCATAAGCGCCAATTATCAAATCATCAAAACCATCGCCATTGACATCACCGGCAGTATTCACTGAGAAACCAGTGTTGTCTCCAGCTGATGCACCATCAAGGCGAAAGCCATTGTTGCCATCTAATCCTTCTAGCTGGATGGGATCAATTTGTGCATGGGCTGGGCATTGGGCCAAGCCCAATGCCAGTGTGATGGAAAGTACGATTTTCTTGCGTTGCATGTTTTGTGTGGCCCCTTTGTTCGGTATCTGTTTAGATTATAGGCTAAAAGCCATTAAACCTTTGGTGTTCTGGTGAGAAAGAGACAAAAGAAGTGGATTATTGGCTTGTACCTACACAGAAAAATCCCATATCTGTTATTATGCCATTTTTTTGTATCCAAACTACGCACCTCAATGAATTCAACCACCGATAAAATAGGTATCTTCATGTCTGGCCTGTGTGCCATTCAATGTGCCATGCTGCCGATTTTTCTCAGTTAACTCCCGCTTTAGTCAAACCCATCTTTAAAAATTGGCTTCTCTTTACCAAACACCACATAGCTGCTACCAGCGCCAGCGTTACCGCCTGGAGTTGCTGCCCGAGCACCTATGATGACATCACCGATACCGTCTGAATTGAAGTCGCCTGCTTCACTGACTGAAACACCTGATAGGTCGTTTTCAGCCACTCCATTGATGGCAAAGCCATTGGAACCATTCAAACCAATTAAATTGAAAGGGTTGGAAAACTGACTTGTGGAACCAAATATCACATAACTGCTACCGGAGTAATCATTATTATTTAGGCCAGCCAGTGGAGCGCCAATAATTAAATCATCGATACCGTCACCGTTCATATCTCCAGCTGAATGGACAGAAAGGCCTGAGTAGTCGCCTGCTGATTCACCATTGATGATGAAGCCATTGAGGCCATTGATGTCATCTAAGTCAAATGGATTGGGCAGCCCACTGTCTGTCCCGAATACCACATAGGAACTGCCCATGTCATTACCGCCACTTGAATCTGCTAAATAAGCACCAATTATTAAATCATCGGTGCCATCGCCATTGACATCGCCAGCCGCACTGACAGAAGTACCCGATTGATCACCGTTAGTCACACCATTAATACTGAATCCATTGATGCCATTGATGTCCTCCAATTTCAAAGGATTTGGGAAACCACTTGTGGTCCCAAACACCACATAGCTGCTACCGGCACTGGAATTGGAGAGATTGGCGCCGATGATCACATCATCAATACCATCGCCGTTGATGTCTCCTGCCCCACTGACTGAAATACCAGATTGGTCACCAGCTGCTGCTCCATTGATGGTAAACCCGTTAAGCCCATTGATCTCATCAAGATTAAAAGGGTTGGGTATGCCACTGGCGGCACCGAAAACCACATAACTACTTCCAGCGACCAAATTATTGCTTGGGTCTGCGAAAGGCGCCCCGATGATCACATCATCAAACCCATCGTCATTGATGTCGCCGGCTGAACTGACAGAAGTGCCTGAGTTGTCATTGGCTGCGATGCCATTAATAATGATGCCATTGACTCCATTGAGACTGTCCAAGTTCAATGGGTTAGGAAGCCCCGTGTCACTACCAAAAACCAAATAACTGGCTCCGGCTCCAGAGTTTCCGTTGGGACTGGCAGAGCTTGCACCAATAATCAAATCATCAGTACCATCACCGTTGACATCACCAGCGTTACTAACAGAGCGGCCTGATAAGTCAGAGGAGGAAGCACCGTTTATGGTAAAACCATTCAAACCATTGATGTCTTCTAAGTTGAATGGGTTCGGTAGTCCGCTCACTGTACCAAATACCACGTAACTGCTGCCAGAATACATGTTACTTCCAGAATCTGCAGTAAGAGCGCCAATGATTAAATCATCGATACCATCGCCATTGACATCACCAACTGTACTTACAGAAGTGCCTGAACTATCACCGGCCCCGATACCATTGATGGTCACGCCATTTTGGCCATTGATACCAGAGAGCTCAAAGGATGGTTCAAATTGTGCGAAAGCTGACTGTTGAGATAAACTCAAGGCCAAAGAAACAGCCAAGACGATTTTTTTGCGTTGTATGTGCATTAACAATGCTCCATGAAAATAAATTTAAAAATTACCTGCAAGAGCATACTGAAAACCTGTTGAATAAACCTGAAATTTATATGAAATTTTTCTGAAAAACTCATAAAAAGGATATGAAGCCTTCGAATAAATTTGCTTCGAATAAAAAAGAAACTTTAATAAGACTTGTGTCTGCCCATAAAAAACCCATATCTGTTATCATCAAATTTTTGAGCAATTAAGCTTCACACATCCATGAAATCAACAGCAGATAAAATAGGTATATTTATGTCTGGCCTCTGTGCCATTCAATGTGCCATGTTGCCGATTTTATTGAGTGTGACGGCGGTGGTGCCTAATTGGATGCATTTTGGTCATGGTTGGATTTGGTTGAGTGCCATTGCGGTGATTGCGGTGTGGTCCTTTTCAAGAGGCTGGCGCCGACATCATGATAAAGGTGTGGTTGGGTTGTTTGTTTTGGGTTTTGGGTTTTTGATTGGTGGTACTTTGCTGGAAGACAAAGTTGACATCCTGATTGAGTCGGCGATGTTTGTGGTTGGTGGGGTGTTGATGGTGATGGCTCATTGGCGCAACTACCAACTGATGAAGTGTATTAAAGCGGCGGATTAGGGATTTAAGGAAGGTGAAGAGCTTTTGATCACAGCTCTTCAAAATCTTCTTTGGTGACGCCACAATCTGGGCACATCCAGGTTTCTGGAACGTCTTCCCAGCGAGTGCCGGCTTCGATACCGTCATCAGGCCAACCTTCAGCTTCATCGTAAATGAGGCCACAAACAACACAGATATATTTTTTGAATTCAGTTTCCATGGGGAACAGATAAAATTTTAGATGACGCCAATATACGGTCAAACTGTCAAAAGTCAACCGGGCGATAGTCAACAGAGCAATTTATGCAAGTAAAAACAGACGATAATCATTTGGCCATAGACATCAAAAACCTGGTCAAAACCTATAAAGACGGCACCCAAGCACTCAAGGGTGTAGACCTGCAGGTTGAAGCCGGTGAGATTTTCGCACTACTGGGACCTAATGGCGCCGGTAAATCAACTTTGATCGGTATCATTTCATCATTGGTTAACATGACCTCAGGTGAGGTTAAGGCTTTTGGCAAAGACTTGGTGAAAAATCGCACTGATGTTAAAGCCATGATTGGTTTGGTCCCTCAAGAGTTTAATTTCAACATGTTTGAAAAGCCGATTGATATTGTGGCCAACCAAGCGGGCTATTATGGTGTACCCAGAAAAGTGGCATTGGAACGCACTGAAAAGTACCTCAAGCAATTACAACTTTGGGAAAAGAAAGACACGATTTCACGTGGCTTATCTGGCGGCATGAAGCGCCGCTTGATGATTGCGCGTGCGATGGTGAATGAACCGCGTATTTTAATTTTGGATGAACCAACTGCCGGTGTAGACATTGAAATCCGCCGTTCGATGTGGTCATTTGTAGAAGAAATTGCTAAAAATGGCACCACGATTATCCTCACCACGCATTATCTAGAAGAAGCAGAACAGTTGTGTAAAAACATCGCCATCATTGATCACGGTGAAATTGTTAAAAACACCACCATCAAAGACCTGTTAAAAACTTTGGATATTGAGACGTTTATTTTTGATCTAGACAAAACACCTGATAAAGATTTATTAAAAGCTTTGGATGCACGCATTACTGACGATAACAGCATTGAATTGGATGTGCCCAAATCGAAAAACCTCAACAGTGTATTCAAACAAATCGATGAAGCTGGCTACTGCGTATCATCGATGCGCAACAAGGCCAACCGCTTGGAGGAATTATTTGTGAAAATGATTGAAAACAACACACGTCAAGCAGTCCAAAACACTCAAGGAGGTGCTGCATGAGTTCTGTGACTTTCACTGGCATCAAGACTCTGGTGCGTAAAGAAGTGACCCGTATTATTCGCATTTGGTCACAGACATTATTACCACCTGCGATCACCATGACGCTGTATTTTGTTATTTTTGGGAATTTGATTGGTTCCAGAATCGGGCAGATGGGTGGTTTTGATTACATGTCATTCATTGTGCCTGGTTTGGTGATGATGGCTGTGATTACCTCTTCATACGGTAATATGGTTTCTTCATTTTTCGGTGCTAAATTCGCCAAACACGTGGAAGAGTTATTGGTTTCGCCCATGCCCAATTGGGCCATCTTGACTGGCTATGTCAGTGGCAGTTTATTCCGTGGGCTCATGGTGGGTTTTATCGTGACCCTCATTTCTTTGTTCTTTACCGAAATAAAAATCCATAACGTCTGGATTATTATTTCAACGGTGGTATTGACTTCCATCGTGTTTTCCTTAGGTGGGTTTATCAATGCAGCGTTCGCGAAAAAATTTGATGACATCGCCATCATCCCGACTTTTGTGCTAACCCCTTTAACCTATTTAGGTGGTGTGTTTTATTCGATTTCACTGCTGCCAGAATTTTGGCAAAAAGTGTCTTTGATTAATCCAGTTCTGTATATGGTTAACACCTTCCGCTATGGCTTTTTGGGCGTTTCGGATATTAATGTCGGCATTGCGTATGGCATCATCATTGCCTTTGTTTTAATCCTTGGATTTATATCTTGGTATATCTTACATAAGGGCATTGGCCTGCGTTCTTAAGGAAGACCTGGTGGTTCAATACTGATAAGATACAAAACGGGTACCTACAAGGTGGACGCCCTACAACACTTCTTTTTACCATTCATCCTCACATATGTCAGATTTATATTTTTAACGGAATGTAAATAACAAAATATGGTATAACCCTGTAGGGTGTGCCCCTTGTGGGTACCCATTAAAGATTAAAAAAACATGCAGTTCAAACTCGCAGTCCCCGTGTATTACATTATGAGCCATCATTTCCCCCTTAAAACAATTCAACGCTCCAAATCGACACCAAGAGGTAATGTCTCAAGTTGAGGTCAGTTTTTTTACGGTATTTGATTGGCTTTCTTAAACTGGCTGGGTGTCATTAGAGCGTGCTTCTTGAACGCACTGTTAAAAGTGGATTTTGAGTTGAAGCCAACCAGATAAGCGATATCGATGATATTTAGGTTGGAGTTTTTAAGTTGTCTGCAAGCATCATTAATGCGGTTTTTGTTGATGTAATCGTAGAAGCCAGTTTCCATATGTACATTCAACACCTGTGATATTTTAAGAATCGGAATATTTAAATGTTCGGACAAGGTTTGTAACGACAGTTCTGGCTGTCTGTGTAGTTGTTGGTCTATGGTATTTGATAAAGCAACTTTGATGTGACTTACTTCGTTATTGGTTAATGGTGACCGCTGGTATTTCTTTGTTTCTGAACTTGTGACTGGTTTTTGAGAACCCTCTGTTACTGTATCAATCAAAGGAACCTTTAACGCATCTTGTTGCATTGAAAAATGAGCAAAAACCCAAAGCCAAGCCAACTCAAACAATGCAATAACAATTGACCAAAAACTGTTCTCAGATATTCGATTGGGTAACACCAATTCAATAGATGCAACCAACCAAGCCAACATCAAAATTAATATGACCCATCGAACCCAAGATAAGTTTTTATCTTCGATGTTGGAAAAAAAGGATTTTACTCTTATCTGATTTTCTTTGAGTAATCTTAAACTAAATAAGATGTATATCAGACCGAAAGGAATAACGGTCCCCATGTGGCTAAACCTTCGGCTGAAAGACTGCCAGGTGTCGCTGATAAACGGGTTAATTTTGTGGTGGGGTCAAGCAAGTAATAAGGCAGACAACAAATCAATGCAAAAACAACACCCAGCCAGTGAATACTGAATAGATTCACTTTTCTCTCATGTTTAACCAGAGTCAAAATATATAGATAAAGAGCCGCTGGCATAATAAAAGCAAAAGGGATATATGCATTGGTAATTGCTGGAAACCACTGCCATCCATCGGTGCGCCAAAACACATCATCGAGGTAATTAACCAGTGAGGCGAAAAAAAACAAAGCCAAGTACTTTTTATGCAGTGAGGTTTTGACCAAACCATCTACTAAACAATGCACCAAAACAAATGCATTAATACCTAAAGTAAAATAAGTTATGGCAAGCAATAAAGATTCAATAGTAGGCATATTTGTCAATAAATAAGTCTTAACAAAAGGGTTAGGACGACTTGTTTAGCTAGCCAAACTAAGCTGGTGGCTTTTTAAATCAAAGGAAAAAGTCATGTTGAAAATAATTGCAGTTCTTTCAGTCATTATACTTACTGGTGGGTGTCAATTTGGACCAAGTAACTCTATGCCAAACTCAACTAAAAATCAATCTTCACTTGATGGGGTTTGGGCATCAGAAGGTTATGGGTATATCTTACAGGTTACTGGTAAGAAAAAGAAATTATTTGATATAAGTAACAGCCACTGTTTTGATAAAGGCTTTAGCTCCAAAGAACTTTCTGCCACTTTAACAGATATTAAACAGGTTAATAAGCAGACTATACAAGCGAAAATCCAATCTGGAATCACTGATTATTACTTTAAGAGAATTGAAAAATTGCCTGATACTTGTAAACAAGTACCCGTGAAAAATCACGCTGAAAGTATTCGTTATTTCATCGAAATCATGAAAGAACATTATGCATACTTCGACCTTTATGGTGTTGATTGGGACAAACGCTCTAAACAAGTTTTGCCATTACTTAAAAATGAACTTTCAGATACCGATGCATACGAAATAATGACCAGCTTACTGTCTGGAATTAACGATGCTCATACATCTTTCATCGCTGAGGTTAATGGTGAAATTAAACGTTATTCAACAGGAAGATCGAAGACTCTTCGCCCAGCATTGGATCAAGCTTTTTCAGCTCAAAATGAAATCCAAAGTGGAAGCACATTCAGGCGTGCATGGTTTGAAGCGCATAAGAATAATATTGAACAAACCATACTCAAAGGGCAATACCAATATGCTGCAAATGACAGGATCATTTGGGGAGTTATTGGTGAGGTCGGTTACATCAACTTGTTGCGAATGATCAATTTTACAGAATCAGCAACCATTCAAGATGACTTAAGTGTGTTTAAAGCAGAAATGAACAAAATCATGAAAGTACTTAAAAATACCCAATCATTGATAGTTGATGTCACAACAAACAGCGGAGGCCATGATGAGATAGGCTTGGCAATGGCTGGCTTTTTCACCCAATCTAAAACGCCAGTGTATTCAAAATTCGCCCATGGCTCTGGGTTATCACCGCAGTCCGTTGTGGTTGAACCCAATGGAGTTTTTTATGATAAGCCGGTGTATTTATTAAGCAGTGATCACACAGTCAGTGCAGCTGAAACTTTTGTTCTTGCCATGAGATCCTTACCGCAAGTAACTCATGTTGGAGATTACACTCGGGGTGCTTTTTCCGATATATTGGAAAAGACATTACCCAATGGTTGGGAAGTGGGTTTTTCTAATGAAACTTATCTAGATACATCTGGTGTTTCTTGGGAAGGACAAGGTATAACACCTCAATGGCATACGCCTGTTTTTGCTGGTGAAGATATTTTTCAAAGCCATGGGCGAACTGTTTTGGGTTTGTTACAAAAAATAGTCCGCTAAAATGGATAAAAAATGCCTGAAACCGTTGATAGATTCTGGCTGATATAAGCTTCCCGTTGATTTTTTGGGTAGGCTATATGAGGCTGACCTGAACGCAGTTTGAAAAGATGGGAGGCTTTCTTTTTACAGTTGACATTAAGTGAGCAGCTACAAATGCATCAACGGTTCTGTTAACATTTATAGACATGTCATAGTGATTATCAGTAAGAGGTTTAAACTTAAAAAATGCAATACAACAAAATAACGATGGCAGTATCGTTTGCTTTGGGTCTGGCACAAGCTTCAGCTGTTGCGCAAGTAGGTGCTGTTATCGAACTTAGCGACCTCAATGGTCAAAATGGTTTTGTGATCAATGGCATTAGCCCAGGTGATCGATCTGGAATGTCAGTGAGTACCGCTGGAGATGTCAATGGGGATGGCATTGATGATGTGATTGTGGGAGCATTTACTGCCGACATTAATGGCCAATATGATGCTGGCAGTTCTTATGTGGTCTTTGGGAGTGATACAGATTTTTCTGAGGTATTGAGTTTATCTGATTTAAACGGTTCCAATGGTTTTGTCATTAATGGGGTGAATGCAGGTGATGAATCTGGACGCTCTGTGAGTGCCGCCGGAGATGTCAACGGAGATGGCATTGGTGATATTATCATCGGTGCCAGACATTCAAGCCCAGATGATGAATTAGATGCTGGCAGTTCATATGTAGTATTTGGCACTGATATTGGCTTTCCTAATCCATTGAATTTGACTGATTTAAATGGCCAGAATGGCTTCGTGATTAATGGTGTAAATGCAGGTGATCGTTCTGGCAGCTCGGTCAGTGCAGCAGGTGATGTCAATGGTGATGGTATTGATGATGTTGTTGTGGGTGCTTTGTTGGCAGAACCTAATGGTCTATCAAATGCTGGTAGTTCCTATGTGGTGTTTGGCAATGAAAGTGCGTTCTCTAACCTATTGGGTCTGTCTGATTTAAATGGCCAGAATGGCTTTGTGATCAATGGTGAGAATACAGACGACCAATCTGGAATATCAGTGACTGGAGCAGGTGATATCAACGGTGATGGCATCGATGATGTCATGGTGGGCGCCAGGAATGGTGGGGCAGGAACTGGTAGGGCTTATGTGGTTTTTGGCAATGACGGTGGTTTGTCTAATCCATTGAATTTGTCTGATTTAAATGGCCAGAATGGCTTTGTGATCAATGGTGAGAATACAGACGACCAATCTGGAATATCAGTGACTGGAGCAGGTGATATCAACGGTGATGGCATCGATGATGTCATGGTGGGCGCCAGGAATGGTGGGGCAGGAACTGGTAGGGCTTATGTGGTTTTTGGCAATGACGGTGGTTTGTCTAATCCATTGAATTTGTCTGATTTAAATGGCCAGAATGGCTTTGTGATCAACGGTGAGAGTACAGGCCATCAATTTGGGTTTTCAGTGGGGGCAGCAGGAGATGTGAATGGTGATGGTATTGATGATATCATTATGGGGGCCTATCGTGCAGAATCTATTGTTGGAACGGATGTCGGCCGCACCTATGTGGTTTTTGGCCGTGAAAGAGGTTTTCCTGGTGTGTTGAGTTTATCTGGTTTGGATGGTTTAAATGGTTTGGTGATTAATGGTGTAAGTACAGGTGACCGATCTGGCAGTTCGGTCAGTACAGCTGGAGATGTAAATGGTGATGGCATCGATGATGTCATTGTGGGGGCCTTTGCTGCCAACCCCGGTGGTGTATCTATTGCTGGTAGCTCCTATGTGATCTTTGGTTCTGATGTGGTTTTTAAAAATGGCTTTGAATCATTATGAGACTGGTTTCGTTTTATGCTTAGGATTAACAGCTCTGATTCGAAATAGCTTAAACCCAGCGGTTGCAAAACATTTTGTAATCAGTTGTTTGGAGTTACTATAAAGAGCTGTTCTGATCTAATAGACTTAACATTTACCCTGAAAGGATTTTAGACACAAAGATTTTCTTGTTTTATCCCTTGAATTAAAAATCAACAACCCAATATTCTGCATCAACCGAAGCACTGTTGATTCAACAACATGGGCTTCTTCACTTAAAAGTCAATTTTTTTAAACGTATTTAGGGAGTTCGAAAGATGAATATTCGTCCTTTACACGATCGCGTTATCGTAAAACGTGTAGCAGAGGAAACCACCTCTCCAGGTGGCATTGTATTGCCAGGTTCAGCCACTGAAAAGCCACAACGTGGTGAAGTGATTGCTGTGGGCAATGGTCGCATTTTAGACAATGGCGAAGTTCGCGCTTTAGATGTTAAAGCGGGTGACAGTGTGTTGTTTGGAAAATACTCAGGCAACGAAGTTAAGGTTGATGGCGAAGAGTACCTCGTCATGAAAGAAGAAGACATCATCGGAATCATAGGATAATATCATGAGTGCAAAAGAAGTTAAATTTTCAGAAGACGCCCGTGCCAAAATGGCTCGTGGTGTAAATGTTTTGGCCAATGCAGTTAAAGTGACTTTAGGACCTAAAGGTCGTAACGTGGTTTTAGAAAAAAGTTTTGGCGCCCCTACTGTAACTAAAGACGGTGTCTCTGTAGCCAAAGAAATCGAACTAGAAGATAAGTTCGAAAACATGGGTGCGCAAATGGTTAAAGAAGTGGCTTCTCAAACCAATGATGTGGCTGGTGACGGTACCACAACTGCAACTATTTTAGCGCAAGCGTTCGTTCGTGAAGGCTTAAAAGCTGTGGCTGCTGGCCGTAATCCAATGGACCTTAAGCGCGGTATTGACCAAGCTGTGGCTGTAGCTGTTGAAGCGATTAAGAATCAAGCTACACCTTGTTCTGATTCAAAAGCCATTGCTCAAGTAGGCACCATTTCTGCTAACTCAGATGCATCAGTTGGTGAAATCATCGCTGAAGCGATGGATAAAGTCGGTAAAGAAGGTGTGATCACTGTTGAAGAAGGTTCTGGTTTACAGAATGAATTAGACGTGGTTGAAGGCATGCAGTTTGACCGTGGTTACTTATCACCTTATTTCGTGACTAACCAAGAAACCATGTCAGCTGATTTGGATGATGCGTTCATCTTATTACACGACAAGAAAATTTCTAACATCCGTGACTTGCTTCCGGTATTAGAAGCTGTGGCGAAAACAGGTAAGAAATTGTTCATCATCGCAGAAGACATCGAAGGTGAAGCTTTGGCTACTTTGGTGGTCAATAACATGCGTGGTACAGTTAAAGTTTGTGCCGTTAAAGCACCTGGCTTTGGCGATCGCAGAAAGGCCATGTTGGAAGACATCGCTGTGTTAACTGGTGGTACTGTGATTTCTGAAGAGGTGGGTCTGGAGTTAGACAAAGCCACTTTGGAAGATTTGGGATCGGCCAAACGCATTCAAGTGAACAAAGACAACACCACCATCATTGATGGTGCTGGTGAAGTGGCAGAAATTGAAGGCCGTGTGAATCAAATCCGTGCTCAAATCGAAGAAGCCACCAGTGATTATGATCGTGAAAAATTACAAGAGCGTGTGGCTAAATTAGCCGGCGGTGTTGCAGTGATTAAAGTCGGTGCAGCCACTGAAGTTGAAATGAAAGAGAAGAAAGCCCGAGTTGAAGATGCTTTACACTCAACCCGTGCAGCCGTTGAAGAAGGTGTGGTACCTGGTGGCGGAGTTGCCTTGTTACGTGCCCAAAGCGAAGTGGTTGGTCTGAAAGGTGATAATGAAGACCAAAATGTAGGTATTGCAATTGCTGTGACTTCAATGGAAGAACCTTTACGTCAAATCGTTAATAACTGCGGTGAAGAGTCATCTGTGGTTGTTAATGAAGTGAAAAATGGCGAAGGTAACTATGGCTACAATGCCGCTACTGGTGAGTATGTAGACATGATCAAAGCCGGTGTTTTAGACCCTGCTAAAGTAACACGTTCGGCGTTACAACATGCAGCTTCTGTAGCAGCTTTGATGATCACCACTGAGTGTATGGTTGCTGAGTTACCGAAAGAAGAAGCGGCTCCTGCTATGCCTGATATGGGCGGCATGGGCGGCATGGGTGGTATGGGCGGCATGATGTAAACCATCTTCCCAAACAGTTACCCAACTGATTAGGCCTTGAAAATGATTTCAAGGCCTTTTTTTTAACTTAGGTTTTTGTGAGCATCATCACAATAATTTTGTATCAACTGCGTAAACTGGTGTACAAGTTAGAGATCAAGCTCACACACCCTTTTCCCCCTTTCTTGATCTCTTGACCTAAAAAGACCGCTCCTGAAGCGGTCTTTTGTCTTTTGGGTTATAGAAAAAATCACTCGATACTTGCATCCTTTAAATTTGCCCATACAATCTTTGCCATGAAAACCAAGCACACCATCACTCACGTTGATGCCACTGGGCTGAATTGTCCAATGCCTTTGATGTTACTGAAAAAGACTGTTAACCAAGTATCAGCAGGTGATGTTATAGAAATTACAGTCACCGACATTCATGCTGAATTGGATTTTGAGATTTGGTGTGAAAAGTTTGGTTATCAACTACAAATACTTGTTGATGATGGTGACTTATGGAGGTTCAGGGTTATTAAAACTTAATTGTTGATGATTTACCTGCTTTGGCCAGAAAAACGAAGCCCTTGGAAAGTTTCAAGGGCTTCGTTTGTTTAAACAGCATTGAAAATATGACAGCTCAGTAAGCCAGTTTATTTGGCCTGATTCTGTTTAGAGGTTTAGTTTTGTACCCATTGCTTTATGGGTAAGTCAATAAAACTCGTGTTGTACCACTGAATGGTCAAATCTTCTTCTCCATCAGATATATTTTCGTCACTGACATCTTTACCTGTTCCATAGTTTATTTGAGCGCCAGCATTCTTATTGACATTAACCAGAAGAGCTATACGACTGCCCTTTCCGATCAATTTGCTGGTCATTCGACTTCGTTCAAAAGGTATGGACTGTATCTTATTGGGCTCTAACAATTGTCTGCGGCTCATGTCATTGGCATAACTGGCTCGGCCCAAATAATATCCCAGATGAAATGTTTGTCCATTAGGTAATATTTCATAGACTATCAAGCCAAAGTCAAAGTCTTTTTTATTGGTTTTAATAACAATTTTTCCACTGATGATGCCACTGAATTCTTGAGCTTCATTGAACGCATCAGTGATAAATGCCAACCCATTGGGCACTTCTAACTTATCATTGATAATTGGCCACGGATAGTATTGGTTGTGACTTTTGAACCGGTCATTTAGATCAACTTTTTGCGAAACTGCTGCCAACGTTTGTTCAGGTTGTGGACTTAACAAAAGTTGTTCTTTGTATTTTTTGGTAGTGAAGAAAAGTCGTTTTTTAGTTTGGTTTAAGTCTTTAAGGGAGGGTGCATTTAGCCATTGGTTACTTCCCATCAGCTGATAGTTTATTTTTCCTTTTAACAAGGCTGGTTTAGCAGCTCCTTTCATAACATGGTTTAACCAATCAAAAGTTAACTCATTAATATCAATCTGTGCCACCGAATCAATGTCATAACCACGCAAATGTTTATCTGGCTTCCCTTGTGCCCCAAAGTGGTCATACGGCCCTATGAGTAAATAGTGATTAGACTGAGGGTTGTAGCTTTCATGTTCTTTTAAGTATTGAATGGCAGATATTTGACCGTCATCATAGTATCCAGTCACGGTTAAAACCGGGATTTTAATATTTTGAAATTGCTTCTTATATGGAACCATGGCTTGCCAGTAAGCGTCATAAGCTGGGTGCTTTAGCCATTTTTGTAACCATGGGTTGTTTAAACCATCTACTTGATCTATCTCTCGATATGAACGACCGCTCAGATACCATTTTTCGCTGAGCTCACGCCACCGTTGATTGTCGTAATACAGTTCATTGTCGAGGTATTTATTATTGGTAACATAAAATGGCCAAGCATAATTGGCAGTAATAAATACATTGTTTTCCATCGGTAAACCTTGTCCTGGTATGGCGGCTACGTAAGGAACAATTGTTTTCAGCGCCGAGTGCTGATATTTTGCTGCTGCCCATTGTACAAAACCCGAATAGCTACCACCGTACATACCTACTTGCCCATCACTCCAAGGTTGCTTACTTATCCAGTCAATGACATGATGAGTGTCTATGCCATCGTGTTCAAAGGGTTCAATTTTTTCATCACTTAAGCGTTTACCTCGAGTGTCTGAAACCACACCGATGTAACCATGGTTAGCGGCATTAATTGCCGTCCATTTATTTCTCAAGGTATTGGTATATATAGTCGACATTAAAGCAGTGGGTAGGCGTGTTTTATGGCCTTTCTTTTTTACAATGACAGCCGATAAAGTGACACCTGTGGGCGTTTTAATCAATACATTTTCATCAATAATGTATCGGTTGTTTAACTCCAACTCAAACCCTTTATTCAATGATTCTCTGATCGTCAAATATACTTTAAAGCGTTGATACTCCTCAACTAACCTCAAAATTTCTTGTTGGTTTGGTTTGGTTTTTTTAAGTAACCCTTTTAATAATAAATTCAGGTCTGAAACACCTTGTTTGTGGCTGTAATATAGGTGCCTACTCATTTGATATAGTTGAGCATCAGAAACTCTTGCCGAAAACTGTTTAAAAGCCAGAGTGAAAGATTGATCAAAACTCATTGCTTTATTTTGCTGACTGATCTTGGCGAGGCTGTAAAGTTTAAAATGCAAATAAACAAAAGGCCGAAGCCCACTTTCGTTATTCTCATACTCATTTATCAAATTCAAGGCTTTATTATGTTGATCTAACAATGACAACAAAGGCACACTATTGGCTGAATCAAGAGTGTCTTTTTCCCATTGGCTTGCAAGTTTCTGTATGGCTAGTTTGGTGCTATCACTGGACCAATTAATGGGCTGTTCTAATAAGGTTTTGGGCAAAGAAAACCCTTCAGCTGTGGGCAGTAATTGACTGATCAAAGCGATCAATAAAATCAGTTTTGTATGATGTGTTTTCATTTTTACTTTCTATCTGTTAAGTAGCCTCAAGGTTAAACTTTAACGGCTTTGAAAGTAGTGACTGTGGCGTGATTTTTAATGACTTTTCATGACGGGTGTTTAATAATGCCTTTAGATTAAACACAGTTTGTTACCTAACAATGATTTGGAAGATAAATCAGTGGCATTTCAACTCAGTCAAACAAACACTCAGTGCAGGTGTTCATGTATTTAGACTAGAGCCCATCCAATCTGAAGTACTCCTTTACTTATGTAAGAATGCTCAAAAAATAGTTTCTCGGGATGAATTTTTAGAACATGTTTGGCAAGGACAGCTGGTCACTGAAAACGCTGTTAATAAAGTAATTGCTAAATTGCGAAAGTCTTTGGGTGACGAAGATAAGTTGCGGCAATTTATAGTTACACACCCCAAAAAAGGGTATAAGTTGATTGCTGATACTGTTTGTCTTCAGACCACAAACCAACCTAACAAAACCACTTTTTTAAGACCCTACTATCGACATTTGTTTGTTACTTTAATTATACTCGCTTTGGTTGGTTCATTGGCTTGGCTGTCTCAAACTAAAGATAACAAATATACCAAGGCAGTTGCATTAACTCGCAGTGGTGGCGGTGAATATCAACCGGCCATATCTCCTGATGGCCAATATTTAATTTATTCTGCTTTTGAAAATCAAACATATAATTTATATTTAAAAAACCTGAGTAATGAACAACAGATATTAATTAGTGATGGTATTGGTGATGCGACCAGTGGTAACTGGTCATTTGATGGTCATCAGTTGATATATATCTACACATACAAAGAACTGTGTGAGTTCAGGTTGTTGAAGATCACAGATGGTGTGGTGAAAAACCAACAAAGGGTACACAACTGTCCGCCAAAGAGCTTTGGTAAAGTTGCATTTACCCATGACAGTAACCGCATAATTTATTCAGAAAGGTCTGACACTAAAAGCCCATACTTTTTATTCAGTATGGACTTAACAACATCCGATAAGAAGAAGCTTAACCAACCACCTACTTTTCTTGCAGGCAATGCAGAATTTGATATCCATCCACATGAAAATAAACTATTGATTTCATCTCCTGATGAACAACAGTGGCTGGCGTTTTATCAATTGAATCTAAACACAGATGAGATTAAGTATTTATTTAAGAAAGATGAACACCTATGTTGTGCCATATGGAGTCACTCGGGTAACGAAATTGTCACCATGAATGCCCACCCCTCAAATGGCATAATGCAAATGGATTTACAAGGAAAAAACATCAAAACCATCTATGAAAGTACCCACCATGTTCGCAAGCCCATTCGTGTACAGAGTGATAAAACATATATATACTCAGGTGGAATCAATAATTTTGATATAAAAAAGTATGACATCAACCATAAATCTGATGTGACTGTAGCCAACTCATCGGATACAGATGAACTACCAAGGTTGTCCTCTGATGAAAAATTATTGGGCTTTATATCAAGACGCTCCGGTGCATCTCAAGTTTGGAGTAACAATTTAGTTACAGGCCATATTCAACCTATTACTGATTTTACTGATCAAGCAAAGTACTATGATTTTCAGTGGTCTCCTAATGACAAATACATAGCCGCACTTATGATTAATGGAATTAAATTAATAGCCAGTGATACAGGCGAAACTTCACTGCTTAAAATTCCGCAAAAAGAATTGAGAGGCTTGTCTTGGTTGGATGAAAAAACCATTGCCTTCAGCCAAAAATCAAACAAAAAATGGCGCGTACACCACTATAACATCTTAACATCTTCCTTAACCTTAGCCGATCAAAAGTGGGCTTATATTAATTATCATAAAGATCCAAAATACACAGCTTTTATAGACCATAAAAATCAACTGTATATCAACAACCATAAAATAGAATTAGCCGGAAACACTAAACTGATGCTGTACCGACGTTTTGGATTTCAGGTGGACAGTGGTTCAATCTATCATTATCATGAAGAACAACAAAGTTTGGCTTTATATCAAACAGACATAACAAGTTCACAATCAACCCGTTTAATGGCATTGGGACACAATGGATTTGATGTAGGGCTTGATAGCGTGTTTTATAGCCACTTAAACAGTAGGACCGCTGATATTTTTAAAACGTTATATTGAATTCTTTGCTGTGATACTGACCCCATAGACTGCAAGGCATTATAAACCGTACTGAACTTCTTAAGACAAAAACCTTACTTTTTGCTTGAGATTCTCTGTCAATCAAATTTTCGGTATTAAAAACGCAAAACAGCCTGTATACGCTCTTGTACGTCTTGGATACTGCCTTTGCCAAGCACTTCTGTAACGATGTCTTGTTTTTTATAGAACTCACCCACGGGCGCTGTTTGTTCTTTGTAAACATTTAAACGGTTTCTGACCACCTCTTCAGTGTCATCAGCACGGCCTTCAATCTCAGCGCGCTTAGCGATTCTTGCGACCACTTCATCCGGATCAACTTGAATTAACAGCGCATGGTCTAAGGTCATGTCCAGTTCTTTCAGTAAACCCTCGAGCATCTCAGCTTGAACCAGGTTTCTTGGGAAGCCGTCCAAAATAAAACCAGCTGTCGCATCATCTTGAGTGATGCGTTCTTTGAGCATGCCTAAAGTGATGTCATCAGAAACCAAGTCCCCTTTGTCCATCACCTCTTTGGCGGCCAAGCCCAGTGGTGTTTTGGCGGCAATGGCTGCTCTGAATAGGTCCCCGGTAGAAACATGTGGGATATTTAATTGTTGAACCATTAATTTGGCTTGTGTTCCTTTACCACTACCTGGTGCACCCAGTAATACTATTCTCATATTTTATTCTCGGTTAAATATGTTTTTCAAAAACCACAGAATCGATTTCGTTGTGATTCATAATAAGACAATCAGAGGTCATGCAATGGGCTGGGTTTTCAGTTAAAATTTACAGCCTAAATCATGTGACACAGTCACCTCAGGTCTTTGATCTAAAAAACGTGCTACAGTACACTTACAAAGCATTTTAGTCAATACGTACCAGCAAATAACCAAACAGGATTAAGTATATGTCAAAGAAAAACGCACTTTATTGTCAGTCAGGCGGGGTAACGGCTGTCATTAATGCAACCGCATGTGGCGTCATAGAAGCGGCCAGAAAAAATGATGAAGTGGGAACAGTGTTTGGTGCAAAAAATGGCATCATTGGTGTATTGAGAGAAGAGTTGGTTAATACTGAGCAACACAGTGATGCTGAGATTGCTGCTTTGCGACATACCCCAGGCGGTGCATTTGGTTCTTGTCGTTATAAACTGAAAGACATGGAGGCACAGCGTGCGGAGTATGAACGTTTGATTGATGTTTTTAAGGCGCATAACATCGGCTATTTTCTTTATAACGGTGGTGGTGATTCATCAGACACTGCATTTAAGGTCTCACAAATGGCTAAATCACGTGGTTTAGATGTAACCTGTATCGGAGTGCCCAAAACCATTGATAATGATTTACCCGTGACCGATACCTGCCCTGGTTTTGGTACCACTGCTAAATACATAGCTACTTCTATCATGGAGGCTTCTTTGGACGTTGAATCAATGGCTGAAAGTTCGACCAAGGTATTTATTATGGAAGTGATGGGTCGTCATGCGGGTTGGATTGCTGCCGCTGGTGGCTTGGCCGGCAAGCATCATGATGAACCACCGCAAATCATTTTATTCCCTGAAATACCTTTTGATCAACAAGCGTTTTTAGCGCGGGTTAAATGGTCAGTGGACAACCATGGTTACTGCTCGGTGGTGGTCTCTGAAGGCGTCAGGAATCCAGATGGTCAATTTTTAGCTGATGCTGGCACGGTTGACGCTTTTGGCCACGCACAACTGGGTGGCGTAGCCGCAGTGATTGCACAATTGGTCAAAGATAACCTGGGCTATAAGTACCACTATGCCATCAGCGATTATCTGCAACGTTCAGCCAGACACTTGGCATCGAAGACAGATTTAGAACAAGCCTATGCGGTTGGCGAGAGGGCCATTGAATTAGCAGTGGCTGGCCGTAATTCAGTCATGCCAGTGATTAAGCGCTTACAAGATGAACCTTATCGATGGGAAATTGCGACCGCTGAACTTAAAGACTTGGCCAATGTAGAAAAAATGTTGCCACGTGATTACATCACTGAAGATGGTTTTGGTATCACTGAAAAATGCCGTACATACATGCAACCATTGATTGTGGGAGAGGCTTATCCACCCTACAATGACAATGGGTTGCCTCACTATGTCAGGCTTTCACAATCTTTAACGACTAAAAAACTACCCCAGTTTGATATCTGAATTAAAGGCACAAGTCATGGATAAAAATACTCCTACAAGTAAGCAAAACGAACCCATTGAAATAGCAGTGATTGGTTTGGGTTATGTCGGCTTACCTTTGGCCGTGGCTATGGCCGAGCACCACTCGGTGATTGGTTATGATATAAACAGTCAGCGAGTCCAGCAACTGAAAGAGCATAATGACTTAACTCAAGAAGTCACAACAGTACAGTTACAACAAGCCACTCAGTTGTCGTTTACTGATGATAAAAAAACCATCGAAGCAGCAAACCACTACATCATTACCGTACCTACACCAGTTGATGAAAACAACACTCCTGATCTTTCACCACTGGTCAGCGCATCAGAGTTGGTTGGCTCACTCCTTAATGAGGGAGATACCGTGATTTATGAATCTACGGTATATCCTGGAGCAACCGAAGGGGTTTGTGCCAAAATTTTGGCCGCAGAAAGTAATTTGATTTTAAACCAAGGCTTTTACCTGGGTTATTCACCAGAAAGAATTAATCCAGGTGATAAGGTCAACACCCTCACATCCATTGTTAAAGTGGTTTCAGGTTCAAATGAAGCAACAGCTCGAAGGGTCAATGCATTGTATGAAAAAATCATTTCAGCTGGAACGCATCTGGCACCCTCCATCAAAGTGGCCGAGGCTGCCAAGGCCATTGAAAACACTCAGCGGGATATCAATATAGCCTTTATGAATGAACTGTCTATGATGCTTCATGAAATGGATATAGATGTATTAGAAGTGATCGAGGCAGCAGCGACCAAATGGAATTTTTTGAAGTTCACTCCTGGGTTAGTTGGTGGACATTGTATTGGTGTTGACCCTTATTACTTGATCCACAAGTCACAAGAAAAAGGGTACTTTCCACAGCTGATTACTACAGCACGTCGCATCAATGAAAACATGAGTACTTACGTCAGTGAACGTATCTTAAAGTTGATGGCCTTACACCGCAAACACATTGTTTCGGCCAAAGTCTTGATTATGGGTTTAACTTTTAAGGAAAATTGCCCGGATTTGCGTAACACACGAGTGGTTGAAATTGTTGAACAGCTCCAAAGATACCATGTGCAAATAGAAGTGTATGATCCATGGGTGGGGCCCCAAGATGCCGCAGCCATTAATCAACCATTGGTTAAAGAGCCGGCCAAAGAATTTTATGATTTGGTGGTGTTGGCTGTGGCCCATGATCAATTTCTTAAAACCAGTCCGCGTGAATACCTGGTTCCCGATGGTGTGCTGTTTGATTTAAAGGGGTTGTTACCTGAAGAGTGGGTTGACGAAAGACTATAATTTTAATGAATGAACCTATGCGTAAAATCATCCATGTTGATATGGACTGTTTTTATGCAGCTATAGAAGCGCGGGATTTTCCGGAACTTAAAGGCAAAGCCATTGCGGTAGGTGGACAGCCGGATAAACGAGGCGTGGTGGCGACTTGTTCCTATGAGGCGCGCGCGTTTGGCATACATTCTGCCATGCCGATGGGACAAGCCATTAAAAAATGTCCGCACCTGATCATTCAACCGGTGCGCATGTCGGTCTATCAAGAAGTATCAAAAGGTATTAAAAATATATTTAAAAACTATACCGATGTGATTCAACCCCTTTCATTGGACGAGGCGTTTTTAGATGTGACTGGATCAGAGCATTGCCAAGGCAGCGCCACTTTAATCGCACAACAAGTTCGGCAGGATATTTGGAATGAGCACCAAATAACCGCTTCCGCTGGCATCGCTCCAAATAAGTTTTTGGCCAAGATCGCCAGTGACTGGAATAAACCCAACGGCCAATTTGTGGTTACACCAGATTCGATAGATGATTTCGTCAAAGACTTACCCGTTAAAAAGATTTATGGCGTGGGTAAAGTCACCGCCAAAAAGATGCAAGGTATGGGCATCAATACCTGTACTGACTTACAACAGCTAGATCAAAAACAATTACAACAACGCTTTGGCGTGTTTGGTCGAACTCTATATAACCTGTGTCGCGGCATTGATGACAGGCCAGTTCGCACCCACAGTGAGCGCAAGTCGGTCAGTGTCGAGGATACTTTTCTTCATGACTTACCTAGCCTTGCTGTCTGTCAAGGGGAAGTTAAACGGTTATTTGATTCGCTCAAAGCACGGCATGAAAAAGCGCAAAAGAAACAGAATATCGTGATCAAAGCACTGTGTGTAAAAATTCGATTCAATGACTTCAAAAGTACCACAGCCCAAAAATTACACCAAAAACTAAATATTAATGTGTTTCATGACCTCATTAAGACTGCTTGGCACAGAAAGTCCAGGCCCGTTAGGTTGCTAGGTTTAGGCATTCAGTATCAAAAAGCCGCAGATATTGAACAGATTAATTTGGATTTTTGAAGTCATTTTTTTAATGCGAGCAATCGCTTTACCTCGCTCCAGCGGGGGAACCAGGGTAAAAACAGAGGGTCATTGCGAAGGAGGTGCAAAGGCGACAACCTCTTAGTTGAGTTGTAAGGTTTTTTTTAAAATTACGTTTGCTTTACAAGAAGGTTTGCCCTTTGGATATTGCCGCGATTGTTTTACTGGTTACCAAGCTCTTGCTTGGTCATTCAATAGAAATGAGATAACAAACTTGGTTTGTCAATCGTTTAAATTACCATCCAGCTACAAATCTAGCCGAAGTTTCTGATCTAGCTAAAGCTCGGCTGGAATAATGGTCGTTTTTTTGAACTTGGATATTCAGAACTCTTTATCCCGAGAAACCATCAGTACCAAGATTAACGCAATAAGTGCGGGTAGCCCTTGGGTGAACAGAATACTGGTTTTAGCAGTGATGCCACCGAATATACCGGCGATAACTACACAACTGAGAAAAAATATTTTGACATCTGTTTTCTTGGCCAACACCCCCCAAAACAAACCGGCTGCTAAAAAGCCATTGTATAAGCCTTGATTCATAGCCAACACTTCTGAGGATGCGGCCACCTCTGGGCTCATGGCAAATATTCTTTGACCCACTGGATGGTTCCAGAAAAACATTTCCAAAATTAATATACCGACATGGCTGAGGGCCACAAAACAGGTAAAAAAATTGGCGGGAAGATTCATAGGTTGGCTCCTTTAGGTTTTAAGGTGTTTTTCATAGGTCTGATACTAATTATAGACCCATATAAATAAGGTTTCATGCACCAAATTTTACTTTTGCCACAGTCCCAATTGATTACCTCCTACTTCATAAATAGCAAACGTTCCTATGCCGGGAATATTTAAAGGTGAATGAGCCTCTTGAGCACCTGAATCTAGGGCCATTTGGTAAGCTTTTTCGATGTCTTCTACTAAATGATAAGGGCGAACAGCAGGTTGTTCAGTATCACTCATAGGTAATCTGACCCCAGTCAGGCCACCGTTTTTCATTGGTGCAATTCGGGCGTTTCCTAATAGGGGTTCAGAAGAGAAAGTAACGCCATGGCTGTTTTCATAAACCGCACAAGTACTTTCCAGATCGTCTGAAACTATTTCTAGGTAATGAATCAACATAAAGTCTACTCTGACAATTTATTCAACAGAAATTAACTTATCACATCCAATGCAAAAATTTCAGCAATATCATAAAAAGTTAGGTAGGACATTTATAATATACCCATCAACTGGCTCAAATTCATTGTTCTGGGCCTTTGTACCTAAACAGTTCATCATGTATGCTTTGTGCCTTTGCAACAATTTCTTTTGCGGTTTTTTGCCATATTTCAGGGTTAGCGCACAAGCCGGCAGTGATTCGGATCATCGCTTCTTCACCGATTCCAATGCCTTTTTTATGGATTCCACCAATGTTTTGAGGGTGTACTGGGTTGCTTTGGTGCTGCATATTAAACTCCTCTTCAAATTAAAACACAGTCTTTGTATTTATTGTCGTTGCATTTCGAGTTGGCGCATAGGCATTGAATCGATGTTTGCAAATACGCCTTGTAAGTCTACCCCATCAAAGATTGATTTTAGCCCGCCATCTTTTCCAACCAAAATAACTTGATTATTTTTGGGCCCGAATTGTTGCCGCAAATCATGGGCAAAGGACTCACTTAATTTTCCTGAATAATTACTGTTGGTGTTGTTTCCGGAAAGCATGAACCATAAGATGTCTCGTTCTAAAATTTCTTTTTGCTGACTTTCTAGTACTTTAATAATGTGATCATTGTCATCCATTTCATTCAGAATAATCACTCGATTTTTCCACTGTAAGCTGTTTAAATTTTTAAGCACTTGAGTATCAACTTCAACAGTTAAACCCAATAAAAATAATAAATAATGTTTCATTTCAAGTTGATCTCCATTAAATCTTCAGCCAATATAATTGAGCCTTTGTAAGCCTGATTTATTATTTGTCTGGCCGTTTTTTGATGCGGTAAACTGCGGTTCATAAAATGAGCCAGCAACAATTTGTTAACTCGGGCTTTACTGGCGATTTTAGCAATTTCAGATGGTGGCATGTGTAAGTTTCTTGCTACACCAGTGGCCGATTCTTCAATCGCATTATTTGCCACCAATAAATCACTGCCCTTGGCCAGTTTTTCTAACGATGAATATTGGTTACTCATGTCCCCTGAAAATGTAATCGCACAATCACTAATATCAATTCGCCAAGCCACTGCACTGATCGGGCCATGATGAACGCCGATGCTACTGACAGAAATACTTTCATTGACTGGATGTTGATGTATCTTATGATGTTCTAGCTTGGCATCTACAGCTCTGATTTTATATTTACTGCTCTCATTAGGTAACCAATAATTACTTAAATAACCGTATGCACCTCCAGCATCGAACAGCTCAGCCAAATAAGCACTGGTGTCAGGCATCAGTTCGTTGCCTTGAGGTCCCATTACCCATAGGTCTTGCTTGCGGTCAGTAAAAAAAGAACCCTTGATAAATGTAGGTACATCTACACTGTGATCAACATGTAAATGAGTCAGTAAAATGGCTTGTAAATCTTTGATCTTTCCACCAGCTCGTTCGAACTGATGGGCACTACCGCCACCGGCATCTATTAACACCACGGCTTTACCATCAACCCACAACAAATGCGATGATGAAACCCGACCGTCAGTTAATTCAGGGCCTCCTGAGCCCAAAACTTGTAATTTGACCTTTTGTTTATCACAGCTTTGTGAGTACGCCACAGTAGAGGCCATCAAATACAGTCCAAGCAAAACTATTTTTACCATTGTTTTGTTCCTAAAAATATTGAATTAAGCATACCATAAAATTAGATAGTCCTAATTGATCTCTATATAAAGTACTGGCTAGAAATAGAGACCCTCGCTAAAATGGATCAATTACATTCACATTGAATTTTTCATGAAAAACATCAACAAAATCAGTCATGGAGGTTGTCTTTGTGGTGCCATTCGATTCGAAGTAAAAGGTCCACTCAGAGACATTGTCAATTGTCACTGTGAAATGTGTCTACGTTTACATGGTGGCTTTGGACCATATACCAAAGCCCAAAAAAGCAACTTGAAGATAAGCAAAGAAAAGGGTCTGATCTGGTATCAAAGCTCGCCAATAGCCCAACGAGGTTTTTGCCAAATTTGTGGCTCAAATTTATTTTGGAAACCTCTTGACCAAAACACCATCGCGATTGTCGCAGGTTCACTTGACCAACCAACAGATTTAAAAACCATGGGCCATATTTTTGTGGCCGAAAAAGCTGATTTTTATCAAATTCATGATGACCTGCCTCAGTTTGCAGGCTCTTCAAATGGTAAATTACCTGATGACTATAAATAAAATACTCTTACCATGAAACTACATAATTTTCGAAAACACCTACATCAAAACCCAGAACTCTCAAACTTAGAGCACCAAACAGCACAAAAAGTTGTTGATTACCTCACCCCACTTTTACCAGATCAAATTCTTACCGAGATAGGGGGCACTGGGGTGGCAGTCATTTTTAATGGCGAACAACCAGGTGACCATGTGTTGTTTCGTTGTGAGTTGGACGCATTACCAATCCATGAAAAAAACAATTTCGCACATCGCTCAAATGTGGATGGCGTCTCACATAAATGTGGCCACGATGGTCATATGGCCATTTTATGCGGTTTAGCTGAAAAATTTTCACACAACAGGGCATTTTCAGGTAAGCGTATTTTATTGTTTCAACCTGCTGAAGAAACAGGTGAGGGGGCCATTGCTGTAACAAAAGATAAACAGTTCAAAACTTTAGAGGTAGATTACTGTTATGCATTACATAACCTGCCTGGTATTCCTCTGGGGCAAGTACAAATCCGTGCTGGCACCTTCAATTGTGCTTCTCAAGGTTTATCCATTAAACTCACGGGAGTCACGGCTCATGCCGCCTACCCGGAAAAAGGAAACTCCCCAGCTCCGGCGATGGTTGAACTGATAAAGCAGTTAACAGAAATGAGCTTTGAAGTTAATTCTGATGAACTACAAATGGTCACTGTTATCTACAGTAAAATGGGCGAACAATCTTTTGGTACAACACCCCATCAAGCTGAAATCGGCATAACCCTCCGAACAGAAAAAAATCATATGATGTCCACTCTGAAAAGCAAGGTATTAGCAAAAGCCAAAAGCATTGCTGCGCAACACCAATTAGAACTCGACTTCCAAGACCATGATGTCTTTTTGGCCTCTGTAAATGAACAAAGTTGTGCCGAAAGAGTAGCAAAAGCTGCCATAAAAACAGGCCATGAAGTCATTTGGCTCAATGAACCAATTCGTTGGTCAGAAGATTTTGGTGCCATCAGTGCAATGGCCAAAGGCGCGATGTTTATTTTAGGTGCGGGTGAAGACAAGCCACAGATTCATCATCCAGAGTATGATTTTCCTGATTCATTGATTGAACCAGGCATTGATATTTTCTATGCAGTTGCCCAATCTCATCAAACATAAGCTATTCAAATAATAGCTTCTGCCTTTAAGCTTTTGCTTTTAATTTTAACCGGTAAGCGTGCAATAAGGGTTCGGTATAACCACTGGGTTGCTCTTTGCCTTTGAACACCAAATCCAAAGCAGCTTGATAAGCTGTGTTGTTCTTCAAGTTTTCAGTCATGTTTTGGTAAGAAGTATCACTGACATTTTGTAGATCAACCACCTTAGCCATGCGAGCAAAGGTGTCTTTAACTTGTTGTTCAGTACAAATACCATGCTCAAGCCAGTTGGCTATATGTTGGCTTGAAATTCGCAATGTGGCTCGGTCTTCCATCAAACCAACGTGGTTAATATCTGGGACTTTTGAACAGCCCACACCTTGATCAATCCAACGCACCACATAACCTAAAATACCTTGGGCATTGTTATCCAACTCATGTTGGATTTGTTCTTCTGTTAACTTGTTTGGCTCGGTACACAAGGGAATGGTTAAGATGTCATTGATGTCAGCCCTGGCGCGTTTTGATAACTGGCTTTGAATTTCAAACACATTGATTTGGTGATAATGCATGGCATGTAATGTAGCGCCAATAGGAGAGGGCACCCACGCACAGTTGGCTCCGGCAGCAGGGTGCTCTGTTTTGGCTTGCATCATTTTTGCCATTTCATCGGGCATGGCCCACATGCCTTTGCCTATTTGCGCATGACCTGTGAAACCACATTCCAAGCCAATATCCACATTCCAATCTTCATAGGCCTTAATCCAAGACATGGCTTTTATATCCGCTTTGGGGGCCATCGGACCCAGTAACATACTGGTATGAATTTCATCACCAGTGCGGTCAAGAAAGCCGGTGTTAATAAACACAATGCGCTCCTTAACCTGCCTGATACATTCCTTGAGGTTTACAGTGGTGCGACGCTCTTCATCCATAACCCCTATCTTGATGGTGTGTCTTGGTAAAGCCAAAGCATCTTCAACCTGGTTAAACAATGTATTTGCAAAAGCCACTTCTTCTGGTCCATGCATTTTTGGTTTTACAATGTAAATACTGCCTGTTCTTGAGTTACGTAAGGGTCCTATTTGATTCAGGTCATGCTTAGCAATCAACACACTGATCATGGCATCCATGATACCTTCCGGTACTTCTTGTCCCAATTGATCTATGATTGCTGGATTGGTCATCAAGTGACCCACATTGCGACAGAACAATAAGCTACGTCCATGCAATGTCACAACTTCACCATTGATCGATTGGTAGGTTTTATCCGGTTCAGCTACACGAGTAACAGGCTTGCCGTCTTTTACAAAAGTATCTGATAAGTCACCTCGCATCAAGCCCAACCAATTGCGATATACAACCACTTTATCCTCACCATCAACTGCTGCCACTGAATCTTCAAAGTCTTGAATGGTGGTAACAGCTGCCTCAAAAGTCAGGTCCTTCACACCTGCTTGGTCGGTTTTACCAATGGATGATGCTTTATCAATTTCTATGATCACATGCAAATCATGGTGTTTCAGTATGATTTGAGACGGTGCCTCAGCATCACCGTTAAAACCTAAACACTGTTGCGGCTCTTGCAAGGCCGTGTCCCCGTTGGTTGTGGTTATTAATAGTTGTTGGTTTTTAATCGCATATTGAACCACATCATGGTGACTGCCTTGTTGCAAAGGAAAGTTATGATTTAAAAAATCACGCCCATATTCAATTACTTTCTGACCACGAGTGGGGTTGTAAGCTTTGGTTTTCTCTGCACCACCTGATGCAGGTATCACATCAGTTCCATACAGGGCATCGTACAAACTACCCCAACGGGCATTGGTGGCATTCAAAGCGAAACGTGCATTGGATGTAGGCACCACAAGCTGTGGTCCAGCTTGTTTGGCAATTTCATCATCTACATTCTGAGTGGTCACCGAAAATTCACTTCCTTCTTCAACCAAGTAACCCAGCTCTTTCAAATAAGCGATGTATGCGGTTTGATCAAATTGATCACGATTGTTAAGCAACCACTGATCTATGTCGAATTGTAATTCAGACCTTTTTTTCAACAATTTGCGATTAACTGGTGCCAACCCATGAATCAAATCGGCAAAAGACTGCCAGAATGTGGCTGCATCGACCTTAAGATCTGGCAAGACTTCTTGGTCGATGAAATCAGCCAATAAGACATCTACTTTAAGGGTATTTTTAGCTTTGTATTTAATGTTGTTTAAGGGCATGAACGTTCCAGATTAGGTGAAAATTAAATGACGAAACCTTTTTATCATATAACAGCATTTTAGAATAAAAGCTCTAATTCAGTTAAAAACACAGCAAAAAGTAAAAATATTTTATTTATTTACAAATGTCGCAAAAAACCATTTAAAAGTATTGAAAATGTGCTTATTATTCAACAACGCGTTATTCAAACGTTTGTTTGATTGAGATCGTTTTATCGTTGAATTATTAACCCTCGGTTATTTAGCCGAAAATAAATCAGGAATTTTTACCTATGTCAAATTACCAAACAGAAGTGAAATCAGCCAATGGACTTATCAAAGACAACCAATCCCCTTGGTCATCTATAAACCCCGAGTTTGTGGCCAGAATGAAACTACAGAACCGCTTCAAAACTGGCTTGGACATCGCCAAATACACCGCCAAAATCATGCGCAAAGACATGCGTGATTATGACCTAAACCCAGCTAACTACACCCAATCTTTAGGCTGTTGGCATGGCTTTATTGGTCAACAAAAAATGATCGCCGTAAAAAAACACCACGGCACAACTGACAAACGCTACCTTTATTTATCCGGTTGGATGATTGCTGCATTGCGGTCTGAATTTGGCCCGCTACCTGATCAATCAATGCATGAAAAAACCAGTGTGCCGGCACTCATTAAAGAGTTGTATGATTTTCTGAAACAGGCTGATGCCCGTGAACTGCGTGGCTTGTTCAAAGACTTGGATGCTGCCAAGGCAAGCGGCGACGAAGTCAATGCACAAAGATTACAAGATGCCATCGATAACTTTGAAACCCATGTGGTTCCGATCATAGCTGATATTGATGCCGGTTTTGGTAACGAAGAAGCCACGTACTTATTGGCCAAAAAAATGATCGAAGCAGGTGCTTGTGCGATCCAAATCGAAAACCAGGTGTCTGATGAAAAACAATGTGGACACCAAGATGGCAAAGTCACAGTTCCACATGCTGACTTCGTTGCTAAGATACGTGCCGTGCGATATGCCTTTTTAGAACTGGGTGTAGATGATGGCGTTATTGTGGCCAGAACAGACTCTTTGGGCGCTGGATTAACTAAGCAAATTGCTGTGACCAATGAACCTGGTGATTTGGGTGATCAATACAATGCTTATTTAGATTGTGAAGAAATCGAACCTTCTGCCATGAGTAATGGTGATGTGGTCATCAATCGCAACGGTCAATTATTACGACCTAAGCGTTTACCCAGTGGTTTATTCCAATTCAAAAAGAACACCGGTGAAGATCGATGTGTTTTAGACTGTATCACCAGCTTACAAAACGGCGCCGACTTACTATGGATTGAGACATCGACACCTCATGTTGGCCAAATTGGCGGCATGGTCAAGCGCATTCGTGATGTCGTTCCTGACGCCAAATTGGTCTATAACAACTCACCATCCTTTAACTGGACCTTGAATTTCAGACAGCAAGCTTTTGATGCCATGGTTGAAGCGGGTGCAGATGTCAGCGCTTACGATCGCGCTGAACTGATGGACATTAAATACGATGACACCCCATTGGGACAAAAAGCCGACAACATGATTCAAGCCTTCCAGCGTGATGGCGCACAACAAGCCGGAATTTTTCACCACCTCATTACCCTGCCGACTTATCACACCGCCGCCTTGGCTACCGATCAGTTGGCCAAAGGTTATTATGGGGAGGCAGGCATGTTAGCCTATGTGACCGGTGTACAAAGGAAAGAAATTCGTGAAGGCTTGGCCTGTGTTAAACACCAAGACATGGCCGGCTCTAACATTGGCGATGATCACAAAGAATACTTTTCCGGTGATGCGGCACTCAAAGCATCTGGCAAAGATAACACCATGAACCAGTTTGACTGAGTGTAATTTAACTCCAAGCCCCGCTTATGGTGGGGCTTTTTAGTTGGCGGCATTTTGGGTATAATCAAGTTAACTGATTAACTCACTCAGGTTTTTGAAAAAGCCCAATCAAACGAAGACCATTTTAGACCAGGCCTTGGCGCTCAACACCCAAGAACAAACTGTATTGCTTAAACAAATTAAAGACAGTGAAATCAGAAGACAAGTTGAAACCCTGTTAGCCGATGAAAACCAGTTAAATCAGTTCTTAGAAGAAAACCAAACCAAGCAAATACAACACACTGATCACCAAGAGATCAAACCTGGCTCTTTAATCAAAAGAATACGCATCATTAAATTGCTGGGGCAAGGCGGTATGGGCTCCGTTTATTTAGGTTTTGATGAAAAGCTGGAGCGGCAAGTGGCCGTAAAGTCAATTCGACCTGAACACTTGAGTAACCTAGAAACGCAGCAACGCTTTGTTCGAGAAGCACAAATTTTATCAAAAATTAACCACCCTTCGATATGTCAGTTATATGACTACATAGAAACAGCTCAAGGGGACTTTCTGGTGCTTGAATACATCAAAGGTAAACCATTGTATGAATCACCTTTGTCATATGAAAAAAAATTAACCGCATTAGCTGACTTAGCCGCAGCACTCTGTGTCGCTCACGAACATGGAATCGTACATCGAGACTTGAAGCCTGATAATATCATGATCACAGATGAGGGAAAATTGAAGGTACTGGACTTTGGGATCGCCCAATCACTCACCACTCCAGAAGCCAAAAACCAGCAATCAACCAAAACCAACTCCAGTCTCCTAACCCAACATGGGTCCTTGGTGGGCACCATTCGTTATATGAGCCCCGAACAAGCCAAAGGCCACTCAATAGAGACCGCCAGTGACCTATATGCCCTGGGCATCATCGCCCAAGAAGTTTTCAGCCACAAAGCAGCTTATCAAGTGATGGAAACCAACCAGTTACTGTCTGATGTGCAACAAGGAAAAAGACAAGAAGCCAAAGAATTGCCCTTGCCAATAAGAAAACTGGTTGAACAACTGACACAAATTAACCCAACAGATCGTCCAACTGCCGAATCCACTGCTGAACAAATTAAATCAATCATTAATGCGCCAAAACAAAAGAGAAAAAACCTCATCAAATACGCCAGCATGACTGTTGGCTTGGTATTGGTTTTTATTTTATTTTGGCAATGGCAAAGATTTGGTAATCAAGAAGTCAGAAATGAACAAATCAAAGCTTATGAAAACAGCATAAACACCCTGTTAAAGCAAGCTGAACAAATTTATGTGCTTCCACTTCACCCCATATCTACAGAAATCAATGAAATATTAACTCAGGGGAGTTTGTTATATGAAAACATTGAAACAGATGAGCGGTTAACTGAACCAGATAAGCAAAGATTGCTCGGTATCATTTTACTTAAGAGTGAGTCCTTTCAAGCCGCCATAGACTTATTAGAAGCAGGTCATGCTGAACCTGAGTTGTTGGCCGATGCTTGGATTAAACTCTATATTGAAAAAACCTCTGAGTTTTCTGAAGTCAATGGCTTTGAACAAGCCATGAATGACAAGAACTTAAGAGAAAACTACTTAGAACCAGCTATTAAATATATCAACAAAGCACAGGAAGATAGTAACCAGAACAACCCTTTGTTTCAAGCTTTTAAGCTCTCTCAAACTGACTCACTTGATTCTGGGTTAGTGGCAATCAATGAAGTTTTAACCAACGAACAGTGGAATAAAGATGCTGTAAACCTCAAAGCTTTGATGCTCTCCGCCTCGATGGTTGATGCACAACAAAAAGGTTACTGGGAACAAGCCAAAACTTTGGCACTGCAAACAGCTGATACCTACCAACAATCAATCCAAATGGCTCGCAGTTATCCAGACAGTTATATCAACTTATGTGAAGTGTTTTTGGTGTTGTTAACCGATGCCATTCAACGTAACGGAGAACAGGTTTATAGATTCGCAGAACAAGGTATTGCAGCATGTAAAAACGCGCTAACCATACTTCCAGAAAGCCTCTTCCCAAAACAGCTTTTATCAAGAATATACATGATGAAAGCCCAATGGGAGATCAGCATAGGCGCCCATGCCGATGACTCTATAGCTCAAGCCAAGTACTGGAACCAAAAAATTACTGCTGTAGATAATTTATTAAGTGTTTCATGGAACCAAGCTTTGGTTCACGCCATTGAGGCTAAGCAATACATGTTAACTGGAGGGGCGGTTCAACCTGCGCTTGACGAAAGTCAAAAATTATTTGACTACCTGTTGAAGGTTGAGACTGAATACAAGCCATACATAATCAGCGACTTGTTGTTTGTACTGATATTCCAAGGCCAAGAAATGATGCGCCAGAATCAAGACCCTACGTCAGTATTCCAACAAGCTCAACGATTATATGATGAAGCGATATTGACCCCTGATTTATTAATCAGTGAACAACGGGGCTTAATTAACAACATGGCTCAAGTGCTTTTTCTTCAGCTTTCATTGCAGTTTGAGCGTGATGAAAACATCATCCCTCTGGGACAAAAGCTACTGGCTTTTCTCAACCCTGCAGAAAACATGTTAAGTAAAGATCCAAACCAACTGATAAATTTAGCCAATACTCATCTCTTAATGGCTGAATACTTGCGTCACCAACAACAACCCTTTGTAGAACATTTAACTGCCGCAGAAGACTATATTTCACAAGCAATGACTATCAATAATACCGATTACGGTATTTTGTTGAGCCAAGCCGCTTTAATGACATTACAAAGTTATGGCAACTCCCAAAACTACACCCAAGCCAATCAGGTATTTAAAAACGCCGTGGATATATACCCTGACAACCCCTACAGCCAACAAGCCTGGGCCGAAGGATTATTGGTCCAAGCTCACAATAGCCAAACCAGATCACAACAAACCACCGCGATTAAAATGGCACTAGAAAAAATAAACTTGTCCTTGACCATAGATCCAGCAAACCAACTCTTCATCAACACCCAAAACAAGTTATATGAATATGCCAAATCTGAGTCCATCAAACTGAGCCCATAAGAGTGGGTGTTTTCTACCATAAATTTTTTGATAAAATCAAATCATAACCTTAAACCCAATATAACCATGACAGAATTAAACCCACATTTCACTCACTTACAATGCACATTTTGTGGGGCTCAATATACCAATGATGCCCCAATGAACTTGTGTCCTAATGACCAACGGCCCGTTCAAGCGGTCTATGACACAAAAGCCTTAAAAAAAACAACTTGGTACCACCCTCAAAGAAAAAACATGTGGCGCTTTTCAGGGTTGCTGCCCATTTCTTCTGGATATCAATCCCATGGTGAAGGTTTTACCCCATTACTTGACCATTCTGATCATACACTGGCAGTTAAACATGGCTTCAAGCTTTTTATCAAGGATGAAGGAAAAGGCCATCAAGGGTTTGGCCAAAACCCGACTTTAAGCTTTAAAGACCGAGGAATGGCTGTTGTGGCCAATATGGCACAACACTTTAAACTGTCCAAATTAGCCGTGCCAACCCAAGGAAATGCAGGAGACTCACTTGCTTTTTACGCCAATCAAATGCAGCTTGGTGCGGCTATCATTATGCCGGATGACACCCCGGCGCCCATTCAAGGCAATGTAGCTGCTTTGAGTTTTCACAACACTAATATTCAACTCGATATGGTTAAAGGCACCATCAAGGAGGCAGGGATGCTGATGAAAGAAAAGTATCTCAACCAAGGTTACTTTAATGTCGCCACATTCCAAGAACCAGGGTGGCGAATAGAAGGTAAAAAAACCATGGGCTTAGAATTGGCTGAACCCAATGAAATATCTGCCCAATGGGAGTTACCTGATGTGATTTTATACCCTACTGGAGGTGGGACCGGAATCCTGGGTATGTGGAAAGCTTTTGATGAATTAGAAGCTCTGGGTATGATCAATGACAAAAGACCGAAAATCATCGCGGTGCAGTCTGCTGCCACACCCCCTGTTAAGAACGCCATAGACAGAAATTTGTTTGAGCCAGAAGCAACGCCTGCAGGAGAAACATTGGCTGTTGGTCTCAATGTTGCTGGTGGTGTGGGTCATTTTAAAGTGGTTGATATTGTCAGAAAAAGCGGTGGTACATCCTTAGCCATTCATGAACATGATATTGCCCAAAACTTATCTGAAGTTTGGCAAGACACACATGTTTGGCTATGTCCAGAAGGAGCTGCATGCTATGCAGCTATAGAACCATTGGTTCAAATGGACCTGATAAAAAGTAACGACAAGGTGGTCATTTTTAACACCGGCTCTTTTGAAAAATACCTGCCAGAAGTCAGGCATTTGTTGTAATTAAGAGTCACTTGTTCTGGGTTCATTTTTTATCCATTTGACAAAAAATGGTTTTCGATAAAAAATAATAAAAAACAGAGGGAAATATGCGTACACTTTTTTTCACAATGATGGTGTTGTTTGTTGACACACTGTGGGCTCAAGATTCAGATGTTGGGGTTAGGGTTAATTTGTTCCAATCCAGAATCATCACTGGCGATTTCGCTAAAATGGAGATCACCATTCGCAATCAAGGACCCAATGACGCCTCTGGGGTAGGTCTTAACGTTGATGTGACCCAAGGCCTCTTCAGTGACATCACCACTACAGCCCCGGGACCATGTCAAGTCTCGGTTGAACAGGGACAGATTCGTTGTCAAAATGTGGGTGATTTTCCAGTGGGTGCTGAAAAAATTCTTTTGGTTAAGGTTCAACTGATAGAACAAGAAGACCCTCAAGACCTGATCCTTTCGGCCGAAGTTTTTTCTCCTAATCCTGACCCTAATATCAGTAACAACAGTGAATTGGTTGTTTTTGACGTTAACCCTTTACCCAGTATCAGTGATTATGCATCAGGTATGTTGACCAGTATGCCTGAATCACGCAGGGCTTTATTCGCTCGAGCCGCTCAAGTGCTCGGTGCCTACTGTTCTGGTGCCAGCTTACACACAGCACTAGACGGTGTTTGCGATGACTTATTACAACAAGCGGAACTGGGTGACTTTGAGACCATCACACGTGTGATGAGTTGGATGCGACCCAGGAATGTGGTTCACCAAGCCAGAAATTCAACTAAGCTGGTGGCCTCACAAATTTCTAATCTCGGCCAGCGCATGGCTCAATTACGAGCTGGAATCTCTGGTTTTAGCGTTGCAGATCTTGAGCTAAACAATGGCAGTGAATCTCTGCCTGTTTCTATGCTTGGATACCAAAATGAAAACAGCCCAGCAGAAAGCTTCATCTCTCCGTGGGGCTTCTTTATCAATGGCAGTATTACTACAGGTGATTTCGATTATACTGAAAGGATTAACGATGGCTTTGGCTTTGATTCCGATAGCCTGAGTGCTGGTGTTGATTACCGATTTTCTAACCGTTTTGTCTTAGGGGCTGCCTTGGGTTATAACCAAATGGATTCCAACACGGGCTCTGGTGTAAACATGTCTTCTGAAGGAGCCAGTATCAACTTCTATGGTCTGTTTACGCCCACTGATAAATTTTACATTGATACTCGAGTTAGTTTTGCAAGGCCTGACATAAAACAAACGCGTGTAGAGCTTTTTAACTTGATCGATGAAGTGATTAATATTGAAGCAGTTGGTAGAACTCAATCTGACCAGTTTACCATTGCATCCAGTGCTGGCTATAATTTCAATCACGGTGCCTGGAACTGGTCTCCTTATGTAACTGCCGAATATGTAAATAATAACCTAGATCAGTTCACTGAAACTGGGGCAGGTGGTTGGAATATTTTTTATACAGAACAAGAGTTTAAAGCACTGAAATACAACTTGGGCTTTAACCTTTCGCGTGCCTTCAGTACCCGACTTGGTGTAATATCGCCACAACTAAGCTTACAGCATAACTACGAAGATCAAGACGATGGCATCATGGCAATGAGGCTGATTGGAATGCCAGTTGATGAGTTATTTAATATTGAAACCAATTTCACAGAAAGCAGTTACAGCCAAGCAAACTTAGGGCTTACCTGGGTATCTGCTAACGGAAAAATGTTCTATTTAAGGTACCAACAATTGTTCGGCCTGAGTAACTACGACCAATACACTGTTAGTTTAGGTGCCAGATTCGAGTTTTAAATCAACATTCTTAACTGAAGCTCAAGTCCAATGAAAGTTGAATTGACCTCTCAGGTGTGGATAAGAAGTCACAGCTCAAGTATTCATTGGACATTTATCATTTTAGGCATCAACAGTGAAGATTTTGTAAAAACCATCTATACCTATGAGGTTTGTTCTTGATCAATACTTTTGGCACTGGCTACAATTTAAATTTCGTTTAAGTATAATCAACCCATTTAATATGAAAGTAAAATGACAATGAAACCAAATAAATTAATCCCCTGGATGTTAGGTCTGACATTAGTCTTAACCTATACAGTGAGCATCGCCCAACAATCAACTACTCAAAAGACCCAAGCAACCAACCCTTTATTGGCTGAGTGGGTTGGGCCATACGGGGGAGTTCCTGCATTTGACCAAATGGATTTAAGTGATGTGCCAGCTGCTTTTGATGTGGCAATCGCAGAAAATTTGACTGATCATGAAAAAATTGCCAACAACCCTGAGCCGGCCACCTTTGAGAACACCATCGTAGCAATGGAAAAAGCCGGTGAAAAACTAGGCCGAGCTTTTACTTACTTCGGAATTTGGGGCAGCAATTTATCTAGTCCAGAAGTGCGAAAGTTACAAATGCAATACTCACCCAAGTTTTCTGAAATGCGTTCAAAAATTTCGCAGAATAAAAAGCTGTTTGAGCGAGTCAAAAAAGTTTATGAAGATGCCAAGAAAAACCCTTTAGAACAAGAGTCGCAAAGATTGGTTTTGACTACTTACGAAGGTTTTGCCATGAATGGCGCCAACCTGGATGATATTTCGAAAAAACGCTATGCAGCTATTAATAAGGAACTATCCAGTTTATACACCAACTTCGCTAACAATACTTTGAATGATGAAGAAGGTTATGTGACATATATCCATGACAATCAACTCAGTGGATTACCTGAGTCACTGGTCAAATCATCAGCCCAAGCGGCCAAAGATAAAGGCATGGATGGTCATTATGCCATCACCAATACCCGGTCTTCAATGGATCCATTTCTTACCTATTCTGATGAACGTGAACTGCGAAAGAAGGTTTGGACCAACTATTATTCTCGTGGCGATAATGGCGATGAATTTGATAACAATAAAAACATAGCAAAAATACTTAAACTCCGTCGCGAACGTGTTGAATTATTGGGACATAAAAACTACCCAGAGTGGAGATTACAAAACCGCATGGCCAAAAACCCAGAAAACGCCATGAAATTAATGGAGGCTGTTTGGCCTGCCGCCATCGGCCGAGTCAAAGAAGAGGTGGCCGATATGCAAGCGGTGGCCGATGAACTGGGTCATGACATCACCATCAAACCTTGGGATTATCGTTATTATGCAGAAAAAGTACGTAAGAAAAAATACGATTTAGATTCAAATGAGGTGAAACAATACCTGCAGTTGGGTAATTTGACTGAAGCCATGTTTTATGTGGCTGGCGAATTATTTAATTTTAAATTCACCGCATTACCAGAAGGTAAAGTGCCCGTTTACCATCCAGATGTTAAAGTGTGGGAAGTGAATGATTTAACTTCAGGAGAACACATCGGCTTGTGGTATCTTGATCCATTTGCCCGTCCGGGTAAACGCTCAGGCGCTTGGGCCAGTCAATACCGTTCACATGAGTCTCATGCCGGTAAGCAGACTGTGTTGTCATCCAACAATTCTAACTTCATTAAGCCAGCACCAGGCGAGCCCGTGCTTATTTCATGGGATGATGCAACCACATTCTTCCATGAGTTTGGTCATGCTTTACACTTTTTGGCCTCCAATGTGAAATTCCCATCATCAAACTCAGGAGTGCGAGACTACACTGAATTTCAGTCACAGTTGTTAGAGCGCTGGTTATCCACCGATGAAGTGATCAACAAATACATGAAACACGCCAAAACAGGTGAAGTGATTCCGAAAGAGTTGATTGCTAAAATCAAAAAAGCAGCCACTTTTAACCAAGGTTTTGCAACCACTGAATATTTAGCTTCGGCCTTGATTGACATGAAGATTCACATCGCTGACCCTGAAGGTTTAGACCCAGATCAGTTTGAAAGAGAAACTTTGAAAGCCTTAGGCATGCCAGAAGAGTTAGTGATGCGTCACCGCACACCCCACTTTGGACACGTATTCTCCGGTGAGGGTTATGCTACGGCATATTATGGCTACATGTGGGCCGATGTATTAACCTCTGATGCCTCAGAAGCCTTCAAGGAAGCACCAGGAGGTTTTTATGACAAAGAAGTGGCAGCTAAAATGGTCAAATACCTGTTTGCACCACGCAATGCCATGGACCCAGCTGAAGCCTACCGTAAGTTCCGCGGTCGTGACGCATCAATTGATGCACTGATGCGTGACCGTGGTTTTCCAGTTCCTAAAAAATAATTAAATACACCATAACTCAACCTAAAAGCCTCAAGTTGATCTTGGGGTTTTTTTATTTTAAATATAACCAAACACATAGAATGCGCGTTAATGGTATTAAGTGATATTAATAAAGGCCATTCAGATGAAGTACTTCAAACTTATTTGTTCTATGCTATGCTTTCAATCAAGTGCAGCAGAACTTAAGCACCAAAGCAACATTGCAGAACTAGACCAGTTCATCGACCAACAAATGCAAAACCTGGACATCCCAGGCCTTTCAATAGCAATTATCAATGATGGTCAAATTATCTACCATAAAAATAAAGGAGTCGCTAATAAGGACACCCTAAAAAAGGTTGACAACAACTCTATATTCGAAGCCGCTTCTTTGTCAAAACCTGTATTTGCATATTTAACATTGCGTTTGGTTGACCAGGGCGTTTTAAGCCTTGATCAACCTTTATATAAATACCTACCAATCGAAGCGCTCGAATACGATTCCAGATACCACAAAATCACGGCCAGAATGGTATTAAGCCACACGACTGGTTTGCCGAACTGGCGCTGGTTCAACCCTGCGCCTGTTGAACGCAATATAAAAAGGGGACAAATTTATTTAAAACACGAACCTGGCACATTTGGGTATTCAGGTGAGGGTTTCAACTACCTGGCGATGGTTATTGCACACTTGACCGAGCACAACATGACCACACTTGATCAACTGTTTCAAAATGAAGTAGCCAAACCATTAGGAATGCATAAAAGCGCTTTCATTCAAACAGCATTTATAAAAAAACATAAGGTAATGGGACATAAAGCAGGTCAAACATCTGATGATGGATGGCCTCGTTCTTTTCCCGATGACACCCCATTAACTTTTGGCGCAGCAGGAAGGCTTCATACCAATGCCGAAGATTATGCTCATTTCTTATTAGCAGTCATGGATAAAAAGGGACTGCCAAAGCACCTGTGGAGAGAAATGCTGCGTCCACAAAGCCACGTACCCAAAGGACACAAGACATTCGATCTGACTGGTGACACAGCCTGGGGCTTGGGTATTGCTATAGAACCAACCCCCTATGGAATTCGTTATGAGCATGGTGGAAATAATGGCGATTTTCAATCTGGCATGATGTTTTTTATCGACTCAAAACAAGGCTATGTTTTTATGACCAACTCCGATCAGGGACAAGCCTTAAACCAGAAACTAGAAGTGTATGTAACCAACTTCTTAAGGCATTAATATAAAACCTCTTATCAAAAAATCTTGGAGGTTATTTGATGGCGGTCACCTCTATTTCTATTTTCATCGCATCATCAATTAAGCCGGCTTCAATCATGGTTGCAGCTGGCAGTGTGTTTGACAAATATTGTTGAATCACTGGCGCACATGCTTTGAAGTCTTTTTTATCAGGTAATATATAGTTAATTCGAACCACCTTAGTCATGTGGCTACCAGCTTCCTCCAAAGCTGCTTGGATGTTTTTAAAACATTGCTCGGTTTGTTCAACCACACAATCACTGATACTCATGGTGTCGTAGTTATAGCCAGTGGTGCCTGATACCAAGACCCATTCTCCGGTTACCACAGCACGTGAATAAGCAAATTCTTTTTCGAAAGCCGAACCACTATTGATTTGTTTCATGACATTTTTAGAGGCCATTGCTTCATTCCGGGTAGTTGGAAAAAGAGTTAAAAACTCACCAATCAAGCAAAAGTCTCTTTTAGTTAGTTAAATAAAAAGTTAAGTATAAACCTTCTTCTTCACGCAAGGATTATTTAAAATGCCTTTTTAAATTCAGCAGTTTTATGCGACCTCAGTTTCTTGTTCGAAAAACCCATAAATGGCTTGGCTTAATTCTCGGTATTCAAATCCTGTTGTGGTTTATCAGTGGGTTTTTAATGAGCTATATGCCCATAAATGAAGTGCGAGGAGCGCATTTGCTCAAAACCACTGAGCCAAAACCACTGCGTCTCAACAACATTGATTTAAGCCAAATTATTGATCAGGTTAATTCACCCATTAAATCGCTTGTTGTGAAACCATGGCTTGGACAGACAGTCGTTTTGGTTACCACTGCTGAGCGCTCATGGTTATTTGAAACACCCAGCATGAAACCCATTCAATCGTTAACGGAATCACACATTAAACGCATTTTAAATACTCAACTAAAAACAGGTTTTCAAATACAAAGTATTAAACGACTTACAGAAACTCCTAATGAAGCAAGAGGTCGCCAAGCGCCATTATGGCAAGTACAGTTGGCAGATGAAGAAAATACCCGTATTTATATTTCTGAACATGATGGTGAAATAGTGGCTACGCGAACCAACCAATGGCGCTTATTTGACTTTTTATGGATGTTACACATCATGGATTATGATGAACGAACAGACTTTAATCACCCTTTGTTATATTTAACGGCTTTATTTGCTGCCCTGTTTACCTTGTCGGGGTTTGTACTGTTATATTTTCGTTTTCGAAAAAACACCCTAAGACAAAAATAAACACTTCGACAATCAAACCCACCTAAAGAACGGCCTGCATACTGCTGAACTTGTTTAATGCACCCAATTAAACACGGGTTAATTACATTATGGTTAATCATAGCCAAGAGAATACCCAGGATTTCTGGGTTATTGGAAATAGGCTTTAAAATTCAACCGAATTTAAAATCAATTATTTGTAATAAAAAACAAAGTCACCAGTTCTACTTGATACGAGCAAGAAAGCTTTGGGAACTCACCTCTCCCAAGGTTAGGCATTAATATTTATCTTACTCACATAAGGTTGTGTTTCCCCAGCACAAACCGAAGAGTCAACCTTTTCGGTAAATATTGGCCTTGAAGCCAGGGGGTTCATCAAGAACCCCTTGTTTTCAACTCAAGCCATGGGTTTTTCAGCCCTATGTTTTATCAAACCAACCACTTTCCAGTCTTCTGATAGTTTTTCTATGCTTGCTTTGCGGGTGAACACCCTCAGTTGTTTACCGTCGGGAGAAATTCCGAACATTGGTATAACTTGATTTCCATGCTTGGCTAAATAGGCTTCATAACCAAATTCCGATGTTAATAATGTGGCTTTTATTTGAGCGCCTTGTGCCAATAAACTGGCTAATTTTGCATAGCTGACATCTTTGTCAAACAGGTGTCGGGCTTTCCCTTCTTTTGAAACCCCATGTTTTGCCTCATCTTTGTTTTTTTCATCGCTACTCAAGGTAAAGATATTGGCCACACCAAACTCATTTTTGTAACGAGCCGCTGCCAAAAGATTAAGGTCTTTATTCATTGAAACGGCGATTAATTTACCCACACCAATGAGGTCTAAATGGTGATCTGCATGCTCAGAAACCACATTACCGTAGTAAGTTTTGATGTCTTTCATGCGCGCCTCTTTGATGTAGCGCCAATGTGAATCACTCAGCATGCATTCAAAGCCATGTTTATTCAATGCTTCCGCAATGGCTATGGCCACAGGGTTACTGCCCACCATCAAAATTCCTTTTGATTCTGGGTTCGCCACACCTAATTTGTTCGCTAAAAAACCAGCTGTTGCTGATTGAAATACGACCGTTCCGATGATCACCATAAATGTCAATGAAACCAACAATTCACCTTCGGTGTACCCTTGTTGCTCAAGTTTTAAAGCAAACAATGCCGATACTGCTGCTGCCACAATACCTCTGGGCGCTACCCATGAAAGCACAATTTTTTCTTTGGTGGTCAATCCAGAGCCCCAAGTAGACACCATGACTTTTAATGGCCGGGCGACAAACTGAATCACTAAAAACAACACAATAGATAACCAACCTATTTGTAAAAACTGATCCAAATCTAATCTCGCTGCTAATATGATAAATAACCCTGATATCAACAACACCGTTAAAGATTCTTTGAAGTTTAAAATATCTTCAACCGGAGTGTTCTTGCTGTTAGCCAGCCACATACCCATGACCGTCACGGTTAATAAACCTGACTCATGTGCTAATAAATCTGAAACTGCAAATACCGCAAAAACCAAAGTCAGGGTAAATACATTGTGTAAATATTCTGGCAACCAATGACGACGCAGCACCAAGCCCATAAATGCACCAGCTATGGCACCCAAGACACAACCTATCAGCAAGATCCAACCAAAATCTAAGGCAACTGCGAATAAGCCAACAGCCCCCTGTGATGAAATGATGAAATTAAAGACCAACACTGCCAATAAAGCACCTAATGGATCAATCACAATCCCTTCCCAACGAAGTACATTAGCTACTTTCTTATTCAGTTTCAAAATTCGCAACATGGGCACAATAACTGTTGGTCCAGTCACCACCACCAAAGAACCAAATAGTAAAGACATCAACCATGACAGACCCAAAAGCCAGTGGGTGGCCAATGCTATGGTTAACCAAGTAACCAACATGCCTACAGTGACCATGCGCCTAACCACTGACTCTAAACCACGGATTTGACTGAAATTAAGCGTTAAAGCCCCTTCAAACAAAATCACCGAAACCGCCAGAGAAACCATCGGAAAGAGCAAGTCTCCAAACAACAGGTCCGGATCAATCAAGCCAGTGACTGGTTTACCTAAAACTATACCCAACAATAATAACAGCAGTATTGAAGGTAGCTTTAACCACCATGCCAACCATTGCGCCATGGAACCCAATATGCCGATAACGGCAATAGTTAACATGATGTTTTCTGTCATTTAGTTTCTTTTTCCAACCTTCTTGCTTTCAGTTGATTGAGTTTCTTTGTATATCTGGACTGAACAATTTCGGTGATCACCAGAATGACAATAACGAAATAGAAAGTGGCTTTACTCATTTGCGTGATTTCATGCCCAAAGAATTTTAAATGGGCTATGTGGCCAGCTTCTGACAACAACATCACACCTACTATGAACAATATGAAAAGCCCCAACACTTCATACATGCGATTCTTTTGTAAAAATGTAGCAACTGTATCTGCCAACCAAACCATCAAACCAGCACCAATTAAGATGGCTGATGCCATAATGATGTAGTTATCAGTTAATGCCATGGCACTGAGGATGGAATCAAACGAAAAAACCACATTCATGGTAACAATTAAGATCAGCGCCTTTGTGAATGATGATTTTTGTTTTTTCTCATGTTCTATATTTTCTTCTAGCATCATCATATGCACGATTTCTTTCATGGCCGTATAAATAATGAACACCCCACCTAACAACACCACCACCGCTCGTAGATTAAAGGTTCCCTCAACCACACCTTCCCAACTTAAGGAAAACAGCGGTTCAGTAAAATACGACAGGATTTTTAACAGTAAGAACAGTAATACCAAGCGGAATAATACCGCCAACCATATACCTGTTTTTCTTAACTTGGACTGCCGTGATTCTTCAACCCGTTGTGACTCAATAATGATATAAAGCAGGTTATCAAAACCCAGCACTGCTTGTAACATGACCAACATGCCCAGGGTGAGCAAGTTTTCTATGGTGAATAATCCTTCCATCTCTGACCTCGAGTATTAAAACAATCATTGTTAACTTTCTAAAGCCCTTTTTCAAGTGCTTTCTGGCGCTTCACTGAGCTATTCAATGTGTTTTTTTGGTGTTCTTTTTACTTTTCAATTGGCCAGTTTTCAACACCAACAAAATACCACCTAATATCATGCAGGATGACAACAAAAACCTACCATCAACCATTTCCCCAAGTATCAACCAACCACCTAGAGCTGCTATCACTGGAACCAATAGCTGTAATACTCCTGCTTGATAGACTTTTAGTTTAGGCAATACTGCATACCACAAAGCATACCCCAGCCCTGAAGTAATTGAGCCAGAAATAATGGCCAATACAACACCTTCACCACGCCAACTGATGGGTTCAAAAACAAACACATTAAGTAATAAAACCAAAGGTAAACTATAAATAAAGTTCTTACTGGTTTCTAGCAAAGGTAATTCAGATTTTCGGCCAACGAAAGTATATAGCCCCCAAGAAACCCCCGCTGCTGCCATCATGAAAAACCCAGTGACCGATGGTGTGCCCCATGCAGGAATAAGCCAATATACCAAACCAATACAAGCCAACAACATACCTAGACTGTCATACCAACCAGGTTTTTGATTGATACAAAAACCACAAAACAACAATGTCAGCTGTACAAACCCAAACAAAATCAGTGCCCCGCTGCCAGTATCTAAAATTAGATACGCCAAAGAAAAGAGCCAGGCATATAAAAAAAGCATGGTTGATCCAATCACTTGTTTTCGGCTGGGTTTTAAGGTGCTTATATTTACTGACTTATTAGTCATAAACAACAACACAAGTAATGTGATGGCAGCAGCCAATAATCGCACCGAAGTAAAGTCTGTGGCGTTAATTAAATCACCCTTAAGAGCCAGTCGACAAAGCAATGAATTACCAGCAAAAGCCAGTAACACAAAAACTGTTAGTAAGATGTTTTTAATCAAGATTTTAGCGCATACAAAAGCGGGTTACTGGGCACCGCATTGAGGCATAAGCGAGGTAGTTGAAGGTTGAGTAAATAAGCACCGTCTTTTATAGCGTCTGGCACATATATCATTTCTGTAATGGTTTTGTGCCGGTGTTGGTTTTCATCAGATTGATGAGAACCGGGTTGAATATTCCAAAATATTCGATGGTTACTTAATAAGCCCTCATCATGAAGCCGATCAACTGACGGCATATCAACCAATAAATGCTCAATTTCAGTGTGATTGACCAACCATTGCATGGCTTGATTGCTGAAATATGGCGGTTGGTTTGCACCAGAATATATTTTGTTTTTCTTGTTTTTATCGTTAGGCAAGGTTCTGATAATTAATGCTTTTACACCGTTTTGTAAATTTTTTATTACGGCTGTAAAGTCGCTTTTTCTTATGATCATATCATCTGGACTAAGCGGCGGTTGATAGGTATCATCATTTCCTTTAAGACTTGATGCTTTCTGTGGAGATACCGTTAATAAATAAGCTGTCATCAAGGGTTGTTTAATAACTTCATGAGGAGCCATTAGATGATCAATGATGTGTGAAATGCTTTCGGTGTGTGTACCATTACAATGCGGGTTGAACGTAACCTGTTCAGCATTACAAGAACCACCTTGTTTTGTGTCTCCAACAAACTCACCAGACCTCATGGGTGAAGCTGTGGCTAAATCTGCACCAAAGTGATTGGGTTGTGGTCCATCAAACTGTAATGGAATCGCGATCGAAACAGCTTCTTTACTTAAATCAACCCGAACCTTCATTCAACAAACTGTGACCGATTTAAGTTCAACCACTCTAATGCTGTGCCTGCAAGCATGCGACTTTTGATCTGATCAGAATAGGGCATTGAATGAATCAGCTTACCTGGTTGGAGTTCACCCAATGGAAATGGATAATCAGTTCCCAATGCTAAGCGTTCATGACCCATAAGCTTAACAATGTAATCCAAGACATCTGGCTCATGAACCAAGGTGTCTAAATAAATTTGCTTTAAATATTGACGTGGGTTGATGGGGTTATCAACCGCTACTAAATCTGGTCTTACCTCAAACCCATGTTCGATGCGCCCTATACTTGCCGGAAAACTTCCACCCCCATGAGCGAAAGCAATTCGTAAATCAGGGAGGCGTTCAAGCACACCACCAAATATCATTGAACAAATAGCCAGTGAGGTTTCTGCTGGCATACCAACCAACCAAGGCAGCCAATAATCTTGCATTTGTTCCTTACCGACCATATCCCAAGGATGAACAAAGACCGCCGCACCCAAATCTGCTGCCGCAGCAAACACATCAAACAATTCTGGCGCATTTAAATTCCATTCGTTCACATGTGAGCCAATTTGCACACCAGCCAAGCCCAACTCATTCACACAACGCTCTAATTCCTTAATCGCCAAATCCGGTGCTTGCATAGGCAGCGTTCCCAAACCGACCAACCTCCTTGGGTTGGTGGCCACTTGTTTGGCCATATCGTCATTCAGAAACTTCGCTAAATCGTAAGTATCTTTGGCTTTCGCCCAGTAACAAAACATCACCGGTACCGTAGATAGCACTTGTACATGAACACCATGTTGATCACATTCACTTAAGCGCACTGCCGGATCCCAGCAGTTTGATTCTATGTCTCTGAAATGTCGCCCATCTTGTACCATCTTTGCACAACCACAACCTGTATGTTCAAGCTGTACAAAGCCACCATATCCATACTTTTCGCGTAAGTTAGGCCAGTTTTCGGGTAAGATGTGAGTATGTATGTCTATTGTTAACATCACAAGTCCAACTTGTTTGTGTCAGGCATCACGGTGCCACATTGGTCACAAGTTCGTAATTGTTCGTCAGCAAAAAAACGTTCGAACACAGGAAAAAAATCTTTTTCTATATTTTCTAAAGTGAAGTATTCTTCAAACAACATGTGGTTACAGTTTTCACAAAACCACATCAAACCATCCTTTTCATGGACCAACCTTTTTCGCTCCACCACCAATCCTATGGAGTTAGCATATCGTATTGGAGAATGTGGCATTCGAGGCGGCAACAAAAAAACCTCACCTGCCTTTATGGGATAGTCCACAACTGAGCCACCTTGTTGGGTTTTGAGCAACATCTCACCTTCCAACTGATAAAAAAACTCTGGGCCTTCATCATAGTGATAATCACGCCGACCATTCGGGCCACCTACCACCATAACGATAAAATCACCTTCATCGAAAACCTGTTTGTTACAAATAGGCGGTTTCAGTTGTTCTCTGTGTTTGTCTATCCACTTTTCAAAATTAAATGGCTTTAACGGTTTGGTTTGGACACCTGACATCTGTTTTTATTCTCCCATAACAGCAATACATTTTAGCTCAATAGCAATAGGAGTTGGCAGTTTGTTGATTTCAACAGTCGTTCGGCACGGTTGATTGCTGGCAAAATACTCTGCATAAACCCGGTTATAAATTGCAAAATCGTCATCCATATTAGTTAAATAAACTGTAACGTCCACCAAATCATCCCAGCTTGCACCTGACGCTTCCAGAACATACCTGACATTATCGAACACACTGCGACATTGCGTTTCAATACAATAGGCTGTCACATTCCCGCCATCATCTATGCTTACACCCGGTATATCCTTACTGTCTTTTTTTCTTGGCCCCACACCTGATAAAAATAACAAGTTGCCTACTTGTCTGGCATGAGGGTACAAGCCTACTGGGTCTGGTGCTTGGTTGGCCATGACTTTCTTCATATTTTGATACTCCCGAATGGTTTGGGCTGGACATTAACTGTCATTAGCCACACAATATTTATAAACACTATAACAGAGGAGAATCACCATGATTGGCTACATCACTCTTGGCACCTTGGGTTTGAACCCCATCTCAAGATTTTACGACAGCCCATTCAATGAAATCAATGTTGAAAGCATCAAGACGGCTTCAAAACACAAACACTGGAACAAACAATGAAAAAGTTATTCAAATATTTAGGTGGGCTGTTACTGGTTGTGGTGTTACTGGCCTCAGCATTCTTTGTTCATGTTTGGTATTTTAAACCTTACGACATCAACCTGTTTTTTGGAAAAACCGCACTACAGTTTGCCTTATCCAGCCCTGAAATGCTGAGCTCAGTGCGGGTTTTAGAAAGTTTTGGCATTGACGGACATAATGCAGAATTAGATGATGCCAGCCTAGCCTCTGGCGATGAAACCATAGAAAAGGTGTTAGCAGCTCATAAAACATTACTGTCGTATGATGATGCGGACCTGGACCCAAATGACAAAATGTCTAAAGATGTGATGCTGTCACTGTTGAATATTGTGGTAGAGGGGCAACGTTTTCGATATCACAACTACCCAGTCAATCAGTTATTTGGGGTCCAAAATGGCTTTCCTTCTTTTATGGAAAGCACCCATCAGATTCACAGCATGGGAGATGCCGAAGACTACATCAGTCGCTTATCAAAAATAGGAATAAAGTTTGACCAAGTCTTAGAAGGTTTGAACCACCGCGAAAATATAGGCATTTTGCCCCCTCAATTCGTGGTCACTAAAGTCGTAGAAGAAATGAATGGTTTTGTTAATACACCTATCGAAGAAAATATTTTATTCGTTTCATTGGCCACGAAAATGGAAGAGGCTGACTTGTCCGATGGTGATCAACAAGAAATCGCCCAACAAGCCAAAGACACCATTGAAAAAACCGTTTATCCCGCCTACCAAAAACTGATTGATTATTTTGTTCAATTAGATAATAAAGTCAGTGAAAATCACGGTGTTTGGAATTTACCTGATGGCGATGCTTATTATGCACTGGCACTCAGGTTTTTTACTACTACCGATTACACACCAGACTACATTCATAATTTTGGCAGACAAGAAGTTGACCGCATCCAAGCTGAAATACTGGAGATTTTAGCCAGCGAAGGTTGGGACGTATCAACAGGGTTTACTGCTGCTATTGAAAATATGGCGGTTAGTTCTCGATTTTATTACTCGGACTCTAACGAAGGCCGTGAACAAATTTTAGATGACTATAAAACCATGTTGGTCGATATTGAAAAGCAAATGTCGAGTCATTTTCATGACATTCCTGAAGCCAAAGTTGATGTACAAAGAATACCTGCATTTAAAGAAAAAACCTCTCCAGGCGCCTACTATCAAAGACCAGCCATGGACGGTTCTAGACCGGGTGTTTTTTATGCCAACCTTTATGACATCAAAGCCACACCAAAATACAGCATGAAAACCCTGGCCTACCACGAAGGCACACCAGGCCACCATTATCAGCTATCTATCCAACAAGAATTAAAAGACATGCCTTTTTTCCGTAAAATGGTACCTTTTATAGCCTACTCCGAAGGGTGGGCCTTATATGCTGAACGCGTTGCTTATGAGATGGGCATGCTACCAGATCCTTATGACAATATTGGCCGTCTTCAAGCAGAGCTATTTCGTGCTGTTAGGCTGGTGGTAGACACCGGCATTCATGCCCAGCGTTGGTCTCGCGAAAGAGCGATTGACTATATGTTAGCCAATACGGGTATGACAGAATCTGATGTGATCGCGGAAATCGAACGTTATTTCGTCATGCCTGGTCAAGCCACAGCATACAAAGTAGGCATGACTAAAATTTTGGAGTTGCGTGAAAAAGCCCAAAACGCTTTAGGCGAAAGATATGATGTGCGAGATTTTCATCGTGCTGTATTGAACAACGGCTCCGTTCCATTGAATATATTAGAACAATTGATTGACCAATATATTGCAGATAAAGGAGCCTAAATAACTCCTTTATCTTTTAACTTATGAAAGCCTGCTTATTGATTTGGTAGGCTTTTTAAGCCACGTTTCTTTTTAATTTCTTCCATTTTACGCTGTTGTTCCATATGTTCCTCCATTCTGTACTTAGTAGGAGACTTCATGATTACCAGAGGTTCCCACGTTTGCTCTGGTAATAAACGACCTAACCCATCTAACTTAGACCATTGCGAATTAGCTACATAATAAATGCTGTCATCAACCAATGTTCCATTACCCAAAGCTTTGAAGTTTTCATTGGCCGCTTCAATAGGGAAGGTGTTTTGTAAAAAGAGGTCTTGTTTCAAAACCAGGCGCATCAACCGAGCAGGTACCACGCCACTTTGTATGGCTACCAAATCGCCATCATCATAAAATAAATCGTTGAAACCCGCGAAGAAGCCATTGGGTGACTTGATCAGTGGAACCATCCGATTGGTCTTTAAATTAATTACGAATAACCCCTGATCAAAGTCTGACACATATAGGACACTTTCTTCCGCATTACTGGTAATGGCTTTGATGGTGTTTAACCCAGTCAAAGAAACCAGTGGCTCTACTTTTTCACTGTCTTTAGATATCTTAAAAACCTGGTTGCCAAAAACATTGGTAAAGTAAAGATTTTGACCGGTTGTTAAATGTAAGTTAGAAAACAACATGGGCTGAGCTGTTTTAGCCATGGCATAATTATTAATCAACTCACCTGTACTGAGTTTAAACTTTGAGATCATGGCCTGACCAAAGTTGGCTTGTGTGGTCCCATTATAATGTGGCATTGTTGCGGAAGATGTCCACAAAACATCGGCCTTAGAATCAATAGCAATATCAATAATTCCCCAAGGGCCTGTGGCGGGGTTAGACGGGTTTATAAACCTTTTAAAGCCTTCTTTTTCTGAATATTGATAAATTTCTCCAGCTCTGATGCTGGCCAATAAAAAACGTTCGTCATTTGAGTCATAAACTATGTTTTCAAATAGCATTCCTGAATAGTTTTCACTGACTTCGAATACTTTACTGCCCTGGCCAAACGATTTGGCATTGGCCAACATGCCATCTTCTATGTAGGTAAAGACGTTGGTAGTCGAGATGTTTTCAAAGCCCTCTTTATCGCCAACAGGGTAGCTCAAGCCCGCTTTTTGCAAGCTAATTAAATCATTATAAGCTTCAGACTTTTTATCTTGTAATGCATATGTCCTGGCCAAGGCAAAACGAAAATCCGGATTGTATGGCCTTAATGAAATTAAGCGTTGTAAGGCAACCTCTTGATCAGCATACTGTTGTTTTTCACCTTTTTCTCTGACCATTTCAAGCAGCTGTTGAATGTCATTTATTTTACTCACTTCTAGAGCATAATTTTTTTCACGCTCTAGGGCTTGAGCCGACAAGCCAAGACTAAAAAACAAGCTTAAACACAATGTAATTTTTTTCATAATTATTGGCACAATAAAAGTTTCTATAAGACCTCACCCATACCTTGAGGTTCCATTCAAAATTCGGCATTTTAGCAGAGTTGGTATTAAATGGCGTAAATTTAGCCTTGCGTTATCATATGTAGCTGTTTCTGACCGTTGGAGCTGATAAAATGAGCTTTTTTAAACCATCAGAATCAATGAAACTGCAAAACGATTTGTATTTGCGTGCCTTGCGCCGAGAAAAAACTGAACGCACACCTGTGTGGTTGATGCGACAAGCTGGCCGGTATTTGCCGGAGTATCGAAAAGTTCGTGCTCAAGCTGGCGATTTTATGACCTTAGCCAGCACCCCTGAAATGGCTTGTGAAGTGACCATTCAACCGCTTGAGCGGTTTCCCCTTGATGCTGCCATCATCTTTTCTGACATCTTAACCATCCCAGACGCCATGGGTCTGGAGTTATATTTCGTACAAGGAGAGGGGCCAAAGTTTAAAAAACCCATCACTGATGGTAAACAAATTGTTGACTTACCAGTACCTGAAGCAGAGGATTTACAGTACGTCATGGATGCCATCAGTTTGACCAGTCAAACCCTGAATGGCCGCGTGCCATTGATTGGCTTTTCTGGTAGCCCTTGGACTTTGCTGACTTATATGATTGAAAATGGTGGCAGTAAAACTTACGCCAAATCCAAAGCGTTTCTATATAAAACGCCCGAACTAGCACACCAGCTTCTCGACAAGCTATCGCAATCCATCGTCAAGTATTTAATTGGCCAAATTCAAAGCGGCGCATCGGCCATACAAATTTTTGATAGCTGGGGTGGCGTCCTTAGCCCAGCTGATTTCAAACGCTTTTCTCTGCAATATATGCAACAAATCATAGATGGCATCAAATCCGCTGGTTTTGGTGACACGCCCATTGTGCTTTTCAGCAAAGGCGCCAACCAAAACTTAAGTGCTTTATCCGAAACAGGCTGTCACGGCCTTGGTGTTGATTGGACCATTGACATCAACGATGCTCAACAGCTCACTGGTGGCCGAGTTGCGCTACAGGGAAACTTAGACCCTGCCACTCTTTATGCACCTGATGAATACATCAGCAACGCGGTTAAACAAGTCTGTGATTCTTATGGTAATCAACCCGGGCATATTTTTAACTTGGGTCACGGCATGCAACCTGATATGTCACCTGAGAAAGTAGCCGTATTAGTCGATGCTGTACGCCAACACACCAGTAAAAACTGACATGCAACACAAAATTGCACAATTAATCGACGTACCCATAGGCCAGTGGTCTTCCCACACCGTGCAAACGATTAACGGTCAAACTTCAGTAATGATTAAACGCGGAGCCACTGAATGGGTGGCTTTTATCAATGAATGTCCCCACCAGGGGCGGCGCATGAACTATGCTGAAAATGCATTTTTAGAAACACCTGATGGCTTGTTGGTTTGTCCTGCCCATGGTGCCACCTTTAATACTGAAAACGGTCTTTGCACCAGCGGCCCCTGCGCAGGTCAATCACTCACTCAACTTAACATCACTTTTGACGACAAGGACGTATTTATTGAAATCGCATAAAGCCTTACTGGCTCTTATGGTACGTTATGGCATGGTTGGTGTGATTGCCAGCATTGTCCACGCCAGTATTGGTTTGTTACTCCATAACTTTTCTGGTCTTGAACCATTTTGGGCACATGCTTGTGGCTTCTTTGGTGGCCTAATCACGGCTTATTTAGGGCATTATCATTATTCCTTTAAAGACCAAGGTTCACACAAAGAACGCTTTCCAAAGTTCTTTATAACCGCTTTAACTGGCTTTACACTACATCAGTCAGGTGTCTATATCTTGGTAAACCATTTGGGGTTTGATTATTCTACACAAGCGTTACCAACTTTGATGATTTGTGTTCCGCTGGTGACTTTTTTGATGTCGAAGTTTTGGGTGTTTCGATAACGTTTGGTTCGCTTTTTTGATCATAAAAAGCAACATTAAATGGCACCAGTTTAAAATCTTCCGGTAAATTGCTTAAGTCATCTTCATCCCAAAAAACAAATTCTTTCATGCTGTATTCTCATTTAAAAAATACAGCTTATTCGGTAAATCTGACTTTATTCAGTTCAAAACATGACAAGTAATGACAAAATCAATGCTCTAGATATGAGTTGTTATTTAGTCGCCTGTTGTTTATGGTTAATTTTGTGGTTTTAATTGAGCTTGGTATCTAGGTAGACCATGCCGTTTGAGGTCATAAGTCAGCGTTTGTGATTCGGTATCATAATCTAACATCCACACATTAGTACTGGCTGCAGGAATTAACGATGCTGTTTCTTGGTCCGCTTCAAAATGTTGTTGCCAAACCGTTCCTTCATCACTGGCCCAACCACCATAGTTGGTGATTTCATCTGGCGTGCCGTCCTCATGGCGGTGGTCATGTTTAAGTAATAAGCCACCTTTGGACTGTGTGATCACCCACGTTCTGGAGCGATCTGTTCCAACATCAAATTGGATGCGCACCTCGTTTTTACGACAATCATTAAAATCAGCCACCAATAACTTGCCAGCAAAATCATGTTCTGGGTCCTCTGGAAAAGTACTGTAACCAGTAAAGGTTTGTCCACATAAAGACCCAAGGTTATTAAAAAAAGTTTGTTTTACAGGTTCCTTGGTTCGGTTTTGACAGCCGCTTAATATCGCTAATAAAACCAAGGTAGCACTGATCTTGTTGGTTATCATGGTTTTTCTCCTAATGACTTTCCTGTATAACGAAAACAATCGGTGGTGTGGTCATTAACCAGACCTGTTGCCTGCATCAAAGCATAACAAATTGTGGTACCAACGAATTTAAAACCACGCTTTTTTAAATCTTTACTTAAAGCATCTGATTGAGCTGTGCTCACAGGTACTTCACTCATGGTTTGCCAATGATTGATGAAGGGTTGACCACCAACGAATTGCCAAATATAGTCATTAAAACTACCAAATTCAGCCCTGACTTTAATAAAGGCTTTGGCATTGGTTATGGTTGATTTAATCTTTAAAGTATTGCGCACAATCTGCGGGTTTTCTTTCAACTTCTGTTGTTTGCTCTCATCAAACTTCGCCACTTTTTCGTAATCAAAATCAGCAAAAGCTTGTCGGTATCCTGCTCGCTTATTTAAGATCGTAGACCAACTTAAGCCAGCTTGAGCTCCTTCTAAAGTCAAAAACTCAAACCAAACACGATCATCATAAACAGGCACGCCCCATTCTTCATCATGGTATGTTTTATCTAAATCAGTGGTGTTGGTTGCCCATTCACATCGTGTTTTCATTTTAATTTATACCTCTATTGTTGACCATTTTTTAGCTTGCCACATATGAATCATAGCCCAGGTAAAAATCAAACGATATAAAATCTGACCAATCCAAATTGCGGTTAAACCCATCCCCAAATACGGGCCAACCAACCAAGCTGCCGGTAAAAAGACAATCCACTGCAAAGTAAACGAAATTTTCATTGTACTGGTCGTGTCACCTGCACCATTGATGGTGTTGAATAATACTATACCTATACACTCTACACCCAGTGATATAGCTGCCAGCTGCAGCGGCAAACAAGTCAGGTCAATCACCGCTTGATCGGTCAAAAAAGCCTTGAGGATTAATTCAGGAAATAAAATCACCGGTACCATTAAAAAAGCGGCTGTGATACATGCCAATTTAACCGTGTCCCAACCCCATTGATGGGCTGCACCAATGTTTTTCTTTCCTAAAGATTGACCCACCAAAGTGGCACCACCTAAACCAAACCCCATGGCTGGTAATAACCCAACCAACATTAAATTTATGATGACATTTGCCCCTGCCAGCTCGGCCGTTCCAACCTGACCAATAATCCAGTATAAGACTGCAAAACCAGCCGCGAAAAAGAACTGTTGAACTGAAGATGGTACTGAGGTTTTAATCATTTGCATCACGGTGGATTTAGAGGGCAGTTTTTCTAAAAACCCATAACCACGAGTGTGTTTAAAGGCACAATAAAAATAGTAAAACACCGCTAAGGTGATAGAAATACTCGTGCCCAAGCCTGCACCATAGGTACCTAGTGCTGGCATGCCCAATTTACCAAAGATCAACACATAGCTGATCAAAATATTACTGGTGTGAGCAAACAAAAGGGCTTTGAGATACACTTTAGTCATTTTAATCGCACTCCAATAGCCTCTGAAACTGAAGTGAACCGCCAAAGATATTAAACCTAAAAAACGTGCTTGTAAATACGGTGTCCCTTGTTCTATCACCAGTGGGTCTGGGTTAAACCATTGGATCAAATGTGGTGATAAGAAATACAATAAAGCAGTCATTGGTATGGCTGCAATTAAAATCAACAGCAATGCGGCATTCAGTGGGTATGCCGCTTCTTTTTCTTTGCTTTCACCCATGCGCCGAGACACCATGGCTTGTACGCCTGCACTTAAGCCCAATAAAAACGCCACACACATGTAGTTGAGGAAACCACCTAAGCCAACAGCAGCCAATGCTGGCGCACCCAAACGCCCAACCATAGCTGTATCAACCAAGTTAAGAATATTTTGTGACATCATGCCACCAATAATAGGCAGGGAAAGCGCCAAAATGGCTTTCGAACGTTTTTTATTCAACATGCCGCTATGTTATTACATCTGAAATCAAGATAGCAGTTTTTTAAGCATTACAGCGTTTTTATTTCTTGCTTTTATAGGCCTAAAGTCATGATATCGCTGGTTTTTTAATGTACCATATAAACGCTTTTCATGTTTTTTTAAACAACTCACCATTTATGAGCCACAAACCTAGTGAGTTGAAAAAACCTCACCGCTAAACCAAGCATTATTAAGGTTTATAACATATCAAAACTCTTTATTAAGAGGGTTTTCATGAACTTTTCATGAACTTTTCATGATTAAATTTTAGTATTTATTTAAACTTCCACCTTTAATACCGACATCAGTTAAATCAGTGATAACTACATAAATATCTGATTGGTTTTCAAGTAAGGTTTTTTGCCGCAGTTATCCGTTGTTTACCTGATATTAACTTTATTATTTTAACAAAATCAGTAACAGGAAAAGAAAATGAAAAAACTTATTGGCCTTTTGGCATTAATTTTAATGACCCATGTAAATGCACAAGACGGTGTATTAGAAATCAACCAACTGTGTGTTGAGACTGGTTGTTTCCAAGGAGATGACCCTGGTTTTCCTGTTAAAGTTACCAACTCTGGCAGCTATCGATTGACCTCCAACATCACCGTTAACTCTGCTAATACCACAGCAATTGAAGCCATTAACCTTGATAGCTTCACTTTGGATTTAAACGGATTTCAAATATCAGGAGTCACTGAGTGTAGTGGTGGGATAGTCGAATGTACTAATACAGGTAATGGTCTTGGAATTCACGTTACCGCAAGCAAAAGTGTTGTCATTAAAAACGGCACAATTGTTGGTTTAGGTGCCAGTGCGATTTCTGGTAATGTATTTGGACCATTCACCATCGAGAACATGATCATCCAAAAAAATGGCGGTGATGCAATCAATGCTCCTTCTGGTGCTGTAGTCCGAAACTGTGATATCCATATAAATGGAGGCAATGGCTTTACTTCATCATCCGTTACATCATTGATCACAGGTAGCCGTTTTATCAATAATGGTGGGATGGGAGTCACTGGTGGTGCATGTGGTGGCAATGTTTTCCGTCTGAACGATGGTGGCGAAGAAGAGTGTACCCTAGAAATATCACCTAATTCATGTGGCAATTCACTTTGTACCATCAACTAATCATGGCTATTTTATAAACAACCACTATTCACTGTTAAACTATTTCAAAAGAAAAACCCAATGAAACTTTCTAAAAAAATCACCTTCGCTTTCGCGTTTTCTTACCTGGCTTGTGGTTCAGCGCAAACGACCGAGCTGCTTGAAATTCAATTCTCTGGCAACATACACCAAACCATTACTGATCAAAATGGACAGCTAATCAGTAATGATCAACAGCTGGTAAACTATAATCTGATTGATGGAATGGTCTTTAATACCGGTTTAATAGGAGACCTAGATGCTTCTGAATTAGATGCGGTACATTTGGCCGATGATTGTGGTCCTAATTTATACAGTTTAGACATCATGAGTTCAGTCAACAACCAAATCGTTAAACCTGCTGATGTATTCACTGATGATGGCTCCTTAATATTTGATGCCACATCACTCGGCTTAGCTGATGGCACCAATGTGGATGCCATTTCTCGCAATCCAAATAATTGTGATTTGGTGTTGTCGTTTGATGGTCATGTTAAATTGGGCGAAGATATTTTCACCGGTGGCCACCTGATTAGCTGGAACCTGGTCGATGGTTTTAATGTATTCAATGCTTTTCTATCTGATTTACCAGTAGATGCTTTATATGTTCTTGAAAACAATAACTTATTGGTCAGCTTTGCTCACAATGTTGTGGTAAATGGTACGCTTGCTCAGTTCAATGATGTCATTGAAATAAACCCTTCCAATGTTTCCGTCGTCACGTTTAACCCATTAATAGTCGATAGTAGTTGGGAAAAAAGCAACCTCAATGCTTTAAACGCTGTTTCTGTTCTCAACGGTGATTTAATTTTTATCAATGGTTTTGAGTGAGTTTTTAAGCATACCCGTGTTATCTAAAAGCAAAAAAACGCCACTTTCGTGGCGTCATTTTTTTGATTTTTACCTTAAGTTATTCTGCGTTTTTCGTTTCTTTTCGCATTTTTCTTCTTTCACGTTTGTTTTCGCGTTTTTCTTGGCGTTTATCCTGATGATTCATTCTTTTTTCTTCGCGGTTTATGACTTGCTCCATTTGCTCTGCTGTTAAAAACAAAGCCATTTCTGCATGGGCTTGCTCAGTGATTTCAAGCCTAGCAGCTTCTATTCTTTCCTTCATGTTTTGCTTAACTGTTTTCATTTGAGCCTTTTGATCTTCTGTGAGATTCAAATCACTCATTTTATTCTTACCTCCAGCGAAGGTTTGGGTGGAGACAAGCAAAAGTAAAATTAGTTGTGTAGTTTTCATTTTTTTACCCTTTGTTTTGTTAGTGTAAGTACAGTATATCTAAGGATTTTGCAAGAATTATGCAAGCTTTACAGTTTTTCAATGTATTTATACCCACAACCATATACTGACTGAATATAGTCATGATCATCTAAATCTTTCAACTTTTTACGAATCTTTTTTATGTGGCTGTCTATGGTTCGATCTGAGACAATACGCCCATCACTGTAAACAGCATCCATTAATTGGTCTCTACTAAAAACTCTGGCTGGTTGAGAATATAACTTATTGAGTAAATTAAACTCGACTCCTGTTAATTCAATTTGTCCTTTTTTATTTTCTGCACACAACTGGTTCTCATGTAAATGCAAACCACGTTTGTTGCTTTGTTTGGCCGTTATGCCCCTCAACTGTACTTTAACACGGGCAACCAGCTCTCTGGGGCTATAGGGTTTGCAGACATAGTCATTGGCTCCTATTTCCAGCCCCAAAACACGGTCAATTTCTTCCACTTTTGCGGTTGTCATAATGACAGGGACCTCACTGAATTGACGTAAATCTCGACAAATGTCTACCCCATTTTTTTCCGGCAACATTAAGTCTAAAAGAACCACATCAACACGATTGTTTTGGACAAAACTTTCGACCTCTGAACCGCTATACAAAATAGTGACTTGGAAAGACTCTTTTTCTAAATAGTCTCTCATCAGCGCAGCCAAATTTTCTTCGTCTTCAACTATTAAGATGTGCACTTCAGGCATGCTTTGGTAACCTCACAATCATACAAACACCACCTAAATCTGATGTTTTTGCCATAATTTTTCCATTATGTGCTTGAGTAATGTTCTTAGCAATCGTTAGCCCAAGCCCTGAACCACCCAATTTTTTACTTCTGGATTTTTCTTTGCGATACAAGCGATCAAACATTTGATCTATCTCTTCTGGCATTAAACCTGGCTCACTGTCATTAATCTCTATCACAACCTGGTCTGATTCATTAGAGACTCGACTATGGATTAATATTTGACCCGTCTCATCAGTATAGTGAATAGAGTTGCTGATTAAATTGGTAAATAATTGGGTTAACCTATTATCATCACCTAAAACAACGGGTGCCTTTGCTGATAGGTTCAGTTCTATTTTGAGCTGTTTTTTTTCTGCCAATAACTGCTGGCCCTCTATAACGGTAGATAGGATCTTATTAATTTCTACTGGGTGCATTTCATACTGCATGCTACCTAAGTCTGTGACACTCAATTGATGTAAGTCATTGATCAAGTGTCGCAATGTGTTGGTTTGTTCATACAGTAAACCCAAAGTTGCTTCATCCGCTTTATGAAGGCCGTCTTGAATGGCCTCTATCTGTGCCAACAACACAGCTACTGGCGTACGTAGTTCATGGGAGATATCCGCCATCATCTTTTTTTGTACTGCTGAGTTTGACTCTAATGTTTGTGCCAATAAGTTAAAATTCTTTCCTAGCTGCCCCAGCTCATCTTTCCGGTTTATGGCTGTTCGTATGCTGTAATCTCCAGCAGCCGCTTTTTGAGTGGCTTGATTTAAATCTTGAATAGGGCGGGTAAAATATTTTGCCAGTGGTAGGGTTGCTAATAGTGTTACCAAGCTCATTATCCCAGCAATTACCCACAACAGTTTAACAATGCTTTGATTAAACAGCTTGTCTTGGCGACTTCCTGATGTGTGGTCTTTAAGATAAACTAAATAACCGACTATTTTTCCAGCATGTTCCAATGGTCTTCTTTTCGCCCTTTGGTTATTCCAATCAACCTGACCTATCAAGCTTTCTTGTTGAGCATTAAACAATGAATACTCTGGAATAACGTTGAGCTTTTCTCGATTTTTTTTGTTTGTTGATTTACCCGAAAGTCCTGGCTTTTCACTGTGCTTTTTTTTTGAATGACCTTTTGTTTTCTGATCTTTGTGCGGCTGTTTTGAAGGTTTCCTGTGTCGATCGAGGTCTGGTATAGTTTCTGTCGCACTATTAAAAATAAGCTCGTGCCAATTTCTAGGCTCTATGACAAGCGCCTGCCATGAGTTTTCAGATTCATAGTATGCCTCCAAAGAAGCCTCAACCTTGTCATTAAGCTCTTTTTCCAAACCCTTTTTATATTTTGAAAAGCCTTGGTTAACTCCATACTTCATCAACAAAGCCGAAGAAACAACCACCAAAGCTGATAGGCTTAACAAAATCAGCAATATTTTACTTTTTATGGATTTGATTGGCATGTGGATATCATACACAAAAATATGAAAGAATTATGGAGGTGTTTATTCGGTTTACGCGCTTATTTACCAATACAAAAGCTGGAAAAGATTTCACCCAAAAGATCATCGGAACTGAAGTCACCGGTTATTTCATTCAGTGCACTTTGTGCCAGGCGCAGTTCTTCAGCAGACAGCTCACCTTGATTGTTTGACAATTGAGCTTCGGCAGCATCAATATGTGATTGGGTGAGTTTGAGTTGTTCAATGTGCCTTACTCGTGCTGTGAAGCTGTTTTCATTGAGACCACCAGAGGTCACTTGGTTTACTATGGCTGCTCTTAATGAGTCAATACCTTGTTTGTGTTTAGCTGATACAAGCAAAACATTTTCAGCAAAGTCATGATCTGTTGTGATCAAATCTGATTTATTGACAACTGTGAGGTGATTATTTTTACTTTCTTCTATTTTCGCTCTTTCGTCACTGCCATCTATCACATGTAAAACCACATCAGCTTGTTGTTTCATTTTTAGGGCGCGCTCAATTCCTTGTTTTTCAATTGGATTGTCAGTTTCGTGGATGCCCGCTGTATCTATTAATCGCACAGGTATGCCAGCAATGACCACATCTTCTTTGATCACATCTCGAGTGGTGCCAGCCACCGCAGAAATGATGGCGGTTTCTTCTTCTGTTAAACAGTTCAAAAGAGATGATTTGCCGGCATTAGGCTTGCCAATGATGGCAATACTGATACCTCGATTAAGCACCACACCTGTTTCGGTTTTTTCCAGTGTTTTTTTCAAGGTTTGGTTCAAGTCGGCCAACTGTCGTTGTAAACCGCTATCAGATAAGAAGTCGATTTCTTCTTCTGGAAAATCTATCGCTGACTCAACCCAAACCCGGGTTTCAATGAGTAACCTTAATATGTCGTTGATGTGAGCTGAAAACGCACCTTGTAATGATCGTTGTGAAGCCAAAACTGCTTGTTCTGAACCACTGGTAATCACATCAGCTATCGCTTCTGCTTGGACCAAATCAATTTTCTCATTCAAGAAAGCGCGCATCGAAAACTCACCGGGCCTCGCCATTCTGGCTCCATGAGCAATCACCGCTTTGAGTAGCATGTTCATCAACACCTGGCCGCCATGCCCCTGTAACTCAATCACATCTTCACCCGTAAATGAAGCCGGTGCTTGAAAATACAACACCAAACCTGAATCTATGGTTTGTTGCTCTTGATTTTTAAATTCTGCTAGCACAGCCTTTCGAGGTGTTGATAACTCTTGGTTACAGATTTTTTGTGCCACGCTTTTGGCTTTGGGGCCAGAGATCCTTATGATGCCAACCCCACCACTGCCAGCCGGAGTGGCTATGGCAGCAATGGTGTCAGTATGTACTGTCATGTTTCTTGGTCTTAAGATTTATCGTCTTGGGCATCAATGCGCTTGGTGATGACCCATTGTTGAGCCAATGACAACACTGAGTTGACAGCCCAATAGAGAACCAAACCAGACTGGAAAAAGGCAAACATCACCGAAAATGCAATCGGCATAAATTTCATGATTTTAGCCTGCATCGGATCCATACCTGGGGTTGGAGACAGTCTTTGGGTCATGATCATCGCTGCAGCATTGATCGCTGGTAAAATGAAGTAGGGGTCTGGTGAAGACAAGTCTTGTATCCACAGCATGAAAGGTGCTTGTCTTAGTTCTACAGATTCTAGCAACACCCAATATAAAGCGATGAATACCGGTATCTGAATTAAAATTGGCAAACAACCGCCTAAGGGGTTCACTTTTTCTTTTTGATACAAACCCATCATTTCCTGATTGAATTTAGGTTTATCATCTTTGTAACGCTCTTTTAAAACCGCAATTCTGGGCTGTAATTTGCGCATACGTGCCATAGATTTGTATTGTGCTTCAGATAATTTAAAAAACAACAGTTTGATTAAGACGGTCAATAACACAATCGACCAACCCCAGTTGCCAACAAAACTGTGTATTTTTTCCAGCACCCAAAATAAAGGTTTTGAAATGGCGGTGAAGAAACCATAATCTACGGTTAAATCCAAACCTCTGGCTATAGCCGGAAGTTCTTTTTGTAGTTTGGGTCCTACATACCAGGTTGAGTCAAATGCAACGGTACTGCCTGCCGAAACCATTTTATTGTTGGTTAATATTTGCGCTAAATAAGGGTGAGTAGAATTCGCTCGGTATTTTGCCACTACTTGAGATTGTTCTGTGGTGGGTATAACTCCTGCAAAAAAGTAATGCTGTACCATCGCAACCCAGCTTTCGGGCCCCAGTTTCACATTAGTATTTTCATCCTGTAAATCATCAAAGTCTCTGGTTTCATAACCATTTTCTGCATCGAAATAACCAACCCCTTTGAATGAATAACGCCCAGCATCTGTGAAACTTGGGTCATTACCTAACCATGGGTTGTTACGCATCAACTGTTGGTATTCTGATGTGTTCCAGTTTTGGTTGGTTTGGTTTGTTAGGGTTTGTGTGACTTTTATGGCATAGCTATTGGGATCTATGGTATAGGTCTTCACCAAAAGACCTTGTGGTTTTTGGTGGGTAAACACCACATCTGTAACTTCATTTACAGTCATGACTGATGGTGTTCTGGATTGATAAACATCATTGTGTGTAAATTTTATATTTTCAGTCACCAAGCCAGCGTCTATCTTGAATTTATTATCACGGTAATCCATCAATACCACGCGCTCAGCACTTTTCTTTTTCACCGGATAAGCTTTCAACTCAGCAAAAACCAACGCAGCTCCTTTGGCCGAAAACTCCAGTTTTAATAACGGTGTTTCAACAGTAGAGATTATCTGTGTTGTAACATTGCTGTCTGTTACCACAGGTAAATCGGTACTGTTGTTATTTAAAGGTTGCGGAATGTCATCGTTGATTGCAGCAACAGGCGCCTGAATGTCATCTTCAATCACGCCATTTATCTGGTTGCTTTCAACCACGTCTTCACCTGCTTTTACAACTGGGGTAGGCGCGTAATCTTTCTGCCACTGGGTGTACAGGATAAAACCTAAAAACATCAACGTAATTAAGTATAAGTTCTTGGTGTTGTTCATTTATTTTTCTCTGTTTTTGACCACAAATCTTGGATCATTGTCAGTAGCTGAGCATTGCTATAGGCGGCCGAACCTGGTTTAGCCAAAACCACATAATCTGCAAGTTTCAATTGCTTCTGAGTACGAAATGTTTCCCTGATTAATCGTTTAATTCGATTCCTTTGCACCGCTGTTTTATGAACCTTTTTTGATATTACCAAACCAAGCTTACAACAACTGGCATCATTTTTGTGATGGATCAGCAAGGTAAATGCTTTATTTTGAATTCTTTTTGACCCACTAAAAACCCGACTGTAATCGAGTCGGGTTAGTAATCTTTTGCCTTTTGGGAGTTTTTCCAAGGCACACCTTATTAGAATGATCTAAATATTAATTTAGAATTAAGCAGCCAGTCTTTTTCTGCCTTTGGCTCGACGTGCATTAATAACAGCACGACCGCCAGCTGTTTTCATGCGTGCTCTGAAGCCGTGAGTTCTGGCTCTTTTTAAATTACTGGGTTGGAATGTTCTTTTCATGATTATTACCTGTTTGTTTACCTGTTACTTTGCAAGCCTTTGGTGCGCTTCATGCCCACCTGTAAAAAGGTGGTGCATCATACTGTTTTTTTATGGTTTTTTCAAGCACTTTATAAGTTGTTCTATTTTTCTTGTATTTGCTTTTCAAAATTAATGAAGTATTACAAGCTATTTTACTATATATTTAAGTATCACATCTTGGGTTTAACTGTCTTTCTTTATAGGCTTTGTGTTATTTTCTTGTTATACTTGAGCGCTTTTAATTCACTGAGGCTTGTTATCCAAGGCTCATACCTTTTTTAAATGATTTATGTGGGAACATTGTCTTAAAAGACTAGAAGCTGAAATACCTAAAAGCGATATTTTGTTATGGGTTAGACCGCTTGAAGTTTCTATCAATCAACAACAAATAACTTTACTGGCTGCTAATGATGTTGTGCTAGACAAAGTAAAAGGTAATTATTTAACTTCTATTCAAGCCGCCATAAAAGAAGTTTTTGGCGCCTCTTTTTCTGCACAGCTTTCACTGCAAAAAACGCAACGTGAATCAATCACAGACCATGAGACTGACCAGCCAAAGGCAAATATACCTTCTAATCTCGATACTCGTTTTGTATTCGATAATTTCATAGAAGGACGATCAAACACCATAGCTTTGGCGGCAGCCCTTCAAACTGCTCAAACTTCAAACCCTGAATACAATCCTTTGCTGTTGTATGGCAGTACAGGTTTAGGGAAAACCCATTTAATGCATGCCATTGGCAATGAAATATTAAAAAACAATCCTGATGAAGTGGTGTGTTACTTACACTCTGAAGTTTATGTTAATGAAATGGTTAAAGCAATCCAACAAAAATCAATGGAGTCCTTTAAACAAAAGTATCGTTCTGTGACCACTTTATTGATTGATGATATACAATTTTTTGCCCGAAAAGAAAGAACCCAAGAAGAGTTTTTTCATACCTTTAATTATTTACTTGAAGGACAAAAAAGAGTGATCATTACTTGCGATCGCTACCCCAAAGAAGTAACCGGGTTAGAGTCTCGCCTTAAATCACGATTGGGTTGGGGTATAGTGGTACCGATTGACCCTCCTGATTATGAAACTCGGGTCGCCATATTAAAAGAAAAAGCGTTACAGTTTGGTTTTACCGTTCCCGATGAGGTTGCTTTTTATATTGCCAAACAATTAAACTCTAACATCAGAGAGCTGGAAGGGGCGTTAAGTACTTTAAAAGCCAATGCTTTTTTTACTGGAAAAGCAATTGATCTAGAATACACCAAACAAACGCTCAAAGAATTATTTAAAGTAAATAATCAAATTGTTTCGGTAGAAAATATCCAAAAAACCACCGCACAATATTACAATGTAAAATTATCTGAATTATTGGGTAAAAGTCGTAAACGTTCAATTGTTCGTCCTCGGCAGCTGGCCATGTTTTTAGCGAAGGATTTGACCAACAAAAGTTACCCAGAAATTGGTGAGCTTTTTGGCGGTCGTGATCACACCACAGTGTTACACGCATACCGTAAAGTAACAGATCTTTTGTCTGAAAACAGTGATTTAGATGAAGACCGACAAAAGATTGTGAATAAGTTAACTGAATGATTGTTAACATGTTGTGGATAAGTTGTTGATTAAAAAAACACCCTTTTTTATTAACAGCTTATCCACAGGAAAACTAACAGTATATTAATAAAAATTACTTTTTAAATCAATAGCTTATTGAGTTATTAGTCTTTTTATTAAATACTATAA